>JAFQCH010000023.1 GCA_017416485.1 Clostridia bacterium
ACAGACAGACAGACAGACAGAGGGCTGTCATGCTTTCGCATAACAGCCCTCTGTAACAGGATAAGTTTATCCTGTTATCATATATAAAATCAAGCCATTCGCAGAATATTTACTCTGCGAATGGCTTTCGTTGTTTTAAACAGTTTCAGGAGGAATTAATAATGTTACAAACAGTTTGCTACGGTTTTCTTTATCTTTTTGAGGTTTTGGCTTGCCTTATGTTCCACGAGAATTTTTATCTGAGAAAAGTCAACAGACCTATACTTTTGCTGTTTAATGTGTTTGCATTTGCTATACAGTTTCTCGGTATGATTTTTATGAATATACCGATTATAAATCTTATCACATTTTTAATAAGCAATTTTCTTATAGCTTTTTTCTGTTATGATTCAAAGCTTAAAACCTGCATATTCACTTCTCTTATGCTCTCGTTTTTTATGCTGATAACAGAACTCATAATTATATACCCCACAACTGAATTACTGAAAATCAATTCTTTATATAATTGGGAAGAAAATGCTTTTGCGCTAATTATAATATCGTCTTCATCAAAGCTTCTGTTTTTTGTGGTAATCATTATTATATCAAAGCTTTTCAAAAATAAAAACTACGGTATTAAAGATACAAAAACCGTTATCCTGCTCAGTTTGTTACCGCTGACTTCTATAGGAGTTTTTCTTATAATGACATTCTGGGGAGTCAAGATGGTGGTGAATGAATCCTTTAATACCGCACTCTCAATTTGTTCAATTCTTCTTCTCTTTTCCAATATATTGGTATTTTATGTTTACGAATTGGTACAAAAAACAAACGCAGAAAATTTGCAGCTGCAGCTTGAAAGGCAATATGCCGATATAAGTGCAGATTTTTATGAGGCACTGTCAAAGGAATATGATAATTCAAGAATCCTCATTCACGATATAAAAAAGCACCTTAATTACATTGCTGATAAAACTGCCGGAGGTGAAAGCCGTGAGGTTATGCAATATATTAACGATATAACCGGTGAATTCGGTATATTTGACAGAATAAAATACAGCGGCTGTCAGATAGTTGATGCAATGATTAACAGGTATGTACATTTTTGCAGAAGAGACGGTATAAAGCTTGAAATTGAACCTCTCATTACCGGACTCGGATTTATGGATAACACGGATGTTATTTCTCTTTTGGGAAATCTGTTTGATAACGCCGTTGATGCGGCAAAGAAAACGAATGATCCCCGCATAATGATAGGTATTCATCATATCAGCGACAAAATAAGTGTTATAAAAGTCTCAAACACCTGCAAGCATTCACCGAAATCTGTAAACGGAAAGCTTATCACAAGCAAGCTGTTTAACAGAAACAAAGGCTTGAAATCAGGATAACACCTGAAAACAAAAAGAAGATTGAACGTAATGCTTCAAAATGCGGATTAACTACAACTGAATATGTAACAAAGAGAGCATTGGGATTTGCACCGAGAACGGTGTTGCCCGATGCCTTTTTTACTTTCTACTCAAAGTTATGTGAAATCTGCAATTATGAAATGACACCCGAAGCCGAAGCAAAATTACTCGCTCTCATTGATGAAATCCACAGCGAAATACTCTCTCCGAAAAAGGAGGTGAATGACTTATTGCTACCACAGGATTCTGGCCCGTAAAGAGCCGACTTAAAGAGATTATTCAGTATGCTGAAAATCCCGACAAAACCATTGACAAAAAATATGTTGATGAAGATTTGTACCAAACTTTGCAATATGCCGAGAACGATAAGAAAACTGATGAGAAGCTTTATGTATCAGCAATTAACTGTCCCGTTCAACGAGCCTATGAGCATATGATGACAACCAAACTTCATTACGGAAAGCTTGGCGGAAATGTGGCTTATCACGGTTTTCAGAGCTTCAAAGAAAATGAAGTAACACCTGAAGAGTGTCACAGTATCGGTGTTGAAACTGCTAAAAGGATGTGGGGTAATGAATATGAGATTGTTGTAACAACACACCTTGATAGGCATCACCATCTGCATAACCATTTTGTAGTTAATTCTGTTTCCTTCAGAACAGGAAGGAAATTTGAAAACCATATATCTGACCATTACAAGCTACGTGAGATTTCTGACGCTATCTGCAAAGAACGAGGGAAATCAGTTCTTGAAAACGCACCCTTCTACGGCGGTGAAAAGAAAGCATACTGGCTTCATAAGCAAGGCAAGAAAACTCACAGAGATATGCTCAGAGAAGATATTGAAACTTGTCTTACCGTTGCAACAAGTTGGGATGAGTTTCGAAGAGTTCTTTTCACTATGGGATATGAGGTTGATTACAGGCGTTTTACAATCAAGGCAAAGGATTGGGAAAGAGACGTAAGAGTTGAAAGTCTTGGTTATACCGTAGAGGGCATTGAGAAAAGATTCAACGAAGCCTATTACAGCGGATATCATATTGCTGGTTGGAACAACTTCTTGTATGCAAGGCGTAAATACTTTCCTCTTGAATCGGTAAGAAAGCAATTGGAGTTCAGCATTGAGCACGGCAAAAGACCTGAGGTTATTTATGTTGATACTATGTTCCTCTTAATAATTTTGGTGTTTCAACTGCTGAAAGAGGTTGCAGATGCAATGCTCCTGACACCTGAAATGAGGCACACCGCAAAGGATATTAAGCAGTATGTGGCTGACTATCATTTCTTAACCGACAATCAGATTCAGACTACTGATGATTTAACGGTCACCATTGAAGAAACACAGTTAAAAATTGCCGAGCTTGAAGAAAAACGAAACAAGGCAGACAACAAAAAGCGCAGAGCAACTACTCCCGAAGATAAAGAGAGGTACAAAGCCCTGCGTAAGGAGATTACTCAGGAAATCACGCCTTTGAGAAAGAAGCTTAAACAGGCAAAAGATATTCTCGATAAATCTCCGCACTTATATGAGCTCTTACAGAAAGAGCATCAATTAGAAACTAACAAAATTCGTAAATTAGAAAGGAGCCGATAATATGGCTATTAAACCAAAATCAAAAGTATATCCCGTGATATTGAAGAAAACAATCCCACAAAAGAAACCTTATACGACAAAGTACAGAAAGCCCGCACAGAATATGTGTGGGCTAATAAAATACCCATTGAGTATTTACGACCTTTTGAAAATCATCCTTACAAGGTGATTGACAATGAGGAAATGCAAAACCTTATTGACAGTATTGATGAGCGAGGTATTCTTACTCCTCTTACTGTTCGTAAAATTTCCGGCACGGAATATGAAATCATTTCTGGACACAGAAGGTTTTATGCAGCAAAAAAGTTAGGCTTTGAAATGATACCAGCTTTTATTTATGAGCTCACCTATGAAGAGGCTGTTATTGCAATGGTTGATGCTAATTTGCAGAGAGAGCACGTTTTGCCTTCGGAAAAAGCTCACGCATACAAGATGAAATTAGATGCTCTTAAGCACCAAGGTCAAACTTCTGCCCAAGTTGGGCAGAAGTGGTCAGTTGAACAGGTCGCAGAAGATTCACCCGATAGTAGAAGTCAGGTTCAGAGGTATATCAGATTAACTAACCTCATACCTGAACTCCTTGAACTTGTTGATGAAGAAAAAATAGCTCTTACCCCTGCGGTAGAGCTTTCTTATCTGAATGAGGTAGAACAAGCTGATTTAGTTGAAGAAATCCGTGTCTGTGATGCTACTCCTAACTTATCTCAGGCACAAAGGCTTCGCGCAATCAGCAAAGAGGAAGGATTAACACCTGAGCATATAGGTGAAATCTTGGCTGAGGAAAAGGCAAATCAGAAGCCTATGATAAAGATGCCTATGGAAAAGATACAGAAAATTGCACCTAAAATAAGGGAAAATGATTTGGAAGACTTTATATTAAAATCTTGTGAGTATTACTACAGACATCTGATGCGAAGCCGTGATAGAGATGCGAGATAAGGAGGTAGCCTATGGGTGATGTAAAGATAAATTTTAGCGAAAGCGAGGTTAATTCCGATAATCTCAGCGGTATTCTCATTTCAGAGGATGCCGCTGAATCTCTTGTCAGATGTTTTCTTCCCGATATAGTGTCATTCTTTGAAAGTGAAAGCGGCAGAAAAGAGTTTGAAGAATGGGATAAGGATTGGGACAGATTAAAGGAAATCGAATAAAGAAACAGCGGGTGCGATGTAAAAATCGCATCCGCACATTTAACAAAAACAAGTATATGAATTACAATATTTACAGAATTTAAAGGAGGTAAATAAATATGATAGGCGTTATCTACGCAAGATACTCTTCCGATAATCAGAAGGAAGAAAGTATTGACGGTCAGCTCCGTGAATGCAAAGCCTATGCCGAAAAGAACGGTATCCAGATCGTTGATACCTATATCGACAGAGCCTTATCTGCCAAAACCGATAACAGACCAAGATTTCAGCAGATGATAAAAGACAGTGCATCTAAACATTTTGAGGTTATCCTCGTATGGAAGCTTGACCGTTTTGCCCGTAACAGATATGACTCTGCACATTACAAAAATATGCTTAGAAAGAACGGAGTTAAGGTTGTATCTATTACCGAAACAATATCTCAGGGAGCAGAGGGTATTCTTCTTGAATCTCTGCTTGAAGGTATGGCTGAATACTACTCAGTTGAGCTTGCAGAAAAGGTTACAAGAGGTATGATGGAAAATGCTCTTAAATGTAAATACAACGGCGGTACCTTGCCGATTGGTTACAAGGTAGACAAAGAGCAGAATTATTTGATTGACGAGGTTACTGCACCTGCGGTTGTTTTAGCTTTTAAGAGTTATGCAGAGGGTATGTCTATGCAGCACATTGCAAATATGCTCAACTACCAAGGTGTACGCACTCACAAGAAAACCAAGTTAGATGTTGACATTGTTGCCCGTATGCTGCACAACAGAAAATATATCGGTGAATACAAATTTAAGGATGTTATTACACCGGGAGGAATTCCCGCAATAGTTGATAAGGAGTTGTTTGAATTGGTACAGGAAAAAATGAAGCAGAATAAGAAAGCCCCTGCAAAGCACAAAGCGGAAGATGAATATCTTCTGACTACAAAGCTCTATTGCGGCAAGTGTCAGTGTCTTATGGTAGGTGAAAGCGGTACAAGCAGAACAAAATTCGTTCACCGATATTACAAATGTGTAAGTGTAAAGAATCACAAAGGCTGTGACAAGAAAACGGTTAAAAAGGCTTGGATTGAGGATATTGTTGTTGACAGTATCCGCAGGCTCATTATGAACGATGAAACTATTGAATTTTTAACTGACCAAGCTCTTGAAACCTTTAACAAGGAAAGCACAGTGCTTCCAATACTGCAAAAGCAATATGCACAGACTCTAACTGCAATCAACAATCTCATTACAGCAATGGAAAAAGGTATCATTACACCTACGACCAAAGAGCGTATGGAAGAGCTTGAGGCGGAAAAGAGCGAGCTTTCAATCAGGATTATGAAAGAGGAAATGTCAAGACCAAAGCTTACCCGTGAGGAGATTTTATATTGGTTCTACAAGTTCCGTAAACTCAATCCCAAAAAGCTCGACCACAGAAGAACATTAATAAACAACTTTGTAAACTCAGTATTTTTATTTGAAGACAGAATGGTTATTACCTTCAACTTCAAAGACGGTACTGAAACCATAACCTTTGCCGACCTTGAAAAGTCGGCATTGGGTTCGGATTTGAAAGTGTCAGGTGCACCAAGAAAAGTGCAGCAACCCTTGTGGTTGGTGCGCTTTTTTCTTTTCGTTGTAAGGTACTTGAAGCGGCGCGGGAGTGAATGAACATCCGGTGGAAAAGTTTTCAACAATTTTCCAATTTTTCAACAAACCGCCGATTGCTTCATAAAAATCAAGGCTGTTGCATCTCCGCTTGCGGATTTGCAACAGCCCCTTTTGTTTTTAACTAATAAATTTTTTCGCCTTTTTTGTAGGCTTCTTTTGCTTCGTTAAGGCTCATTTGATTAGCGCCGCCTCTATAGTCCGGTTTTTTATTCTGTAATGAATCATTTTGCCAACCGCACACATCGCAAATATCATAAAAATCTACCTCAATCATTCCACAGCAAGCGCAGATACTTTTTGGTAGTTCAATCATTCTGTGATTGTTTTCGTTCGTCATTTTTTTACCTTCCCCTGTGATTTCTTCTTATCAACTGCCTGAACACCATTGATGTTAATATCGACATAAATGATGAATTTTTGATCGCCGAACATTTTTATCATAACATAATTCATATATAAAAGTCAATGGATTGTTGAAAACTTATGTGCATTGTTGCTATATTTCTCTGTATTGCTTAAAAAATTATGTTTTCTTTGTACAATATTCCATCTTGCAAAATGCAAAATCGTGTGTTATAGTATAGACAGAAAGAGGTGATACCAATGAAAAGGTAAAGCCGAGATGCTTAAAAGCGAAAACCAACCCTGATTCAAAAAACAGTGACAAACAGAAGAAAGTTTAAGCAGTTAAATAGAACAGGTTGTTTTCAGAAGAAGCTCTTACCATAAGAAAGTGAACAAATACAAGTCGCGTACAGAAGTAAAGTAAGTACGAAATAGATGGTTGGAGAAAGCTTTTAGGAATCTCAAAATGATCTTCGTTCAAACCGAAATGATCCGCAAAACATCAAAGTGGCTCACTGGCGAGCAGAAAAAGGAAAATGCGTGTTGTTTGTACAGGAGCAGGGAAGTTGAAAACGGAAGATCAGACGATACAGCAGAAAGAGAGGTTAAAAAGATGTTAGATATCAAGATAGATCAGAAATGACCCTTGACGGTTGTGTGAAGAAACACTGTCAAGGGTCATTTCTATTTGTGTAATAACTGTCCCGAAAGGGGCTTATTTTTTTTTGCAAAAAAAACCGGACACCGTTACAGTGCCCGGAAAAGTAAGTATATCAGTTTGCAATGGGGTGGTGTGCGGTTTCGGAATTTTCCGTCAGTGCCATTACATAATAACCGCGATCCTGATAGTGTTCAATAATGTAAGGCAGAGCCAGCACGGTTGTGCCCTTTGCATTTGTGTCATGCATCAGCAGAACAACTTCATCCTCTGTGTAACCGATGGAGTTATAGTAAATGGTTTCTGCTGCCACATTGTTGCCGCTGGCATCGGTGCTGTCTGCATTCCAGTCAAAGTAAACAAGACCGTAATCACCAACAAGCTTGGAAAGCTGTGTCATAATGCCGTAGCAATAATTGCGGCTGACAGTGTTGCTGCTACCACCGGGGAAGCGGATGAGGTTAGAACGAACCCCCGTCAGATTGTAAACGTGGTCGGAAATCTTTTGCAGGTCTTTGAAATAAGCGGTGGTGGAAGTGTAAATATCCGAATATTCATGTGAATAGGCGTGCAGGGCAATGGTCTGCCCTCTGTCAACGATCATTTTGTATTGTGCAGAATAATTGGACTGATAGATAACAAAGAATGTCGCCTTTGCGTTGTATTCGTCAAGAATGTCAAGAATGGTTTCCGTGTATTTGGACGGGCCGTCGTCAAAGGTCAGATACAGAATCTTGCTTCCTTCGGGCAGATCGTCTGCCGTGATTTCGTCATCATCGTCGGGTTCGGTCGGTGCATCGGGATCGTAGTCAGGATCTTCTGCAGGATGCTGTTTGATGTGTTCCACTTCCAAACCGACCGAGAAACGAAGGATTTCTCTTGCATCACCCGCAGAGATATTATCATCACCGTCCACATTGGCGGCATAAACAGATGCCTGATCCAGTTCTTCCAAATCAACCGAATAACGCAGGCAAAGGCGGGCATCGCCGGCTGTTACCCAACCGTCATTGTCAACATCGCCTAATCGATTGGATGTGCTTGCCGTAACAGGTGTTGCAAATACGCATATTCCGAACAGCAGGACAACGGTAAGCAAAAGTGCAAGTGTTTTTTTCATTTTTAATACTCCTTTTTTTTAACTACCTTTTTATTTTAATATTTTTCATCTAAAATTTCAATAACATTGGCAACGCAACCGTCATTGTTTGAACGAACAACGTAATTGGCAAGTTTCAGTGCGGTGGGGTTGCCGTTGCAGGGTACAAATGCGGCATTTGCGACACGAAGCATATCAGTATCATTGTAATCATCGCCGACTGCATAAATGTCATTTTTATCGATCTGCAAGTGTTTTGCAAGTTGCAACAAGCCTGTTCCTTTGTCAATCCCCGGTGCCAGCAATTCTATGTAGCTACCTGTTGTTGGAAGAAAATGAATGCCGTCAAATTGTTTTTCACGCAAAAATGCCTGCACTTCCAACGTTTTTTCTTTGGCACACAGCATTGCCTTGACCCACGGAAAAACAGTTTCAGCGGGGGAATCCACTACAGAAAACGGAATATTCTGACTTGTAAAATGCCGTTGGGAATCTGCATTCAGATGAATAGCATAGGTGCTGTTAAACGGATACATTTCAATCGGCACATCGGGAAAACGGTGTAAGATTGCATCAATAGCCGCAATTCCGTGCTCATCTATACCGTTGCAGAAAACGGCTTTTTTCTCACTGTAATCATAAGCCATGGCACCGTTGCAAAGCAGAACCGGGGCATTGATGTATTGCGGATCATATTTGTGAAACCCCATATAGGTTCTGCCTGTTGAAACCGTGAATCTGCCGCCTTCGGAAATGAAATACCGTAAGGCTTCTTTTACATCGTCCGTAATCATGCCTTGCTCATTTGCCAAAGTGCCGTCAAAATCGCTTGCAAGAAGAACATTATTGAATTTCCCCATGCAAATCACCTCTGAACATAAATTTTAGCATATTCTGTTTTAAATTGCAATTATCTTTTTTTTTATCAATGGTTGAAAAATACAAAATATTGATGTATGATAATGACAGTGAAGAAACGGAGGAGAAAATAATGCGTTATCTTACCCAGGAACAGGAAAATATTCTGATGCAGACCATGCGCGCATGCGGGGAAATCATGCGCAGTGCGCACAAAAAAGATGATGTGGACGGCGGCATCATTGAAAAGCCGGGTTCTGCCAATTTTGTAACCGCATACGATGTGCGCGTGCAACAAGTTTTAATGGAAAGGCTGGCTGCAATTCTGCCGGAAGCCAAATTCTTTGCCGAAGAAAAAGAAAACTCGGGTGATGATACCAAAAGCGGTTTGTGTTTTGTAATTGACCCCATCGACGGAACGACCAATTTTATTCACGATTATAAGTCTTCTGCCGTTTCGGTCGGCTTGCTGTTTGACGGCAAACCCGTATTCGGCGCAGTTTATGATCCGTATAAGGATGAAATGTTTACGGCACATATCGGTGAAGGTGCATTTTGTAACGGTCAGCCCATCCATGTAAGCGCTCACGATCTTTTCCATTCGCTTGTATGTTTCGGAACATCTCCTTATTACAAAGATGAACTGGCGGATGATGCGTTTGCACTTGCCAAGGATTTATTTGTAAACAGTTCCGATATCCGCCGCGGCGGTTCGGCTGCCATCGACATGTGTGCAGTTGCTTGCGGAAGAATGGATGTGTTTTTTGAAAATCGCCTTTCCCCCTGGGACTACATGGCTTCGTATGTTATTATCACCGAGGCGGGCGGTTGCATGAATAATTACGCAGGTGCTCCTGTTGTATTTGACCGTGCAGATTGCGTTGTTTGCACCAATGCAACAAACACGAAAGAAGTTTTGAAAATTACTGCAAAATATTATAATTGAATTTGATAATGAAAAACGGCTACAGGAAAAATCCTGCAGCCGTTCTTTTATCGCTTGTTTTTTCTGTAAGTCAGGTAATCTTCCAGAATCAGTGTTGCGGCAACTGCATCAACGGTTTCTTTGCGCTTCTTGCCGCGTGTGTTTGTGGCATTGAGATAATTATGTGCGCTTACGGTAGTAAGTCGCTCATCAAACATTGTAACTGCAAGTCCCGTTGCTTCTTTCAGCAACTCAGCAAATTCCTTGCAGGCAACTGCACGAAATCCTTCACTGCCATCCATGTTTTTCGGCAGACCGCACACAATCATTTCAGCTTTGTACTGTTTGCAGAGTTCTGCAATGTCAGCACTCAATTTTTGTGCATCCTGCTGTTTGATGACCGTAACGGGCGAAGCCAGCATTTCATTTTTGTCACACACGGCAATGCCTGTGCGCACATCGCCGTAATCAACAGATAAAATAATCATAATTTTTAAAATTCGAATTCAATTTCAGGGGAATCTGTTCTATTGCCTTCGTCGTCATTATCGTCGCCGTTGGAATCGCCCCAATCGCCCCAGTTGCCGTTGTACCAACCACCCGTGCAAGATGTGCAATAGGACGGAATGTTGCTGACCTTGTACCAGCCGACATCCTTGCTTCTGCAGGAAGAACTTGCAAGTCTTCCCGAAACGGTACAGAATGTGCGCTGAACAGCATCGTCGGGTTCAACAAATTCGGTGTAATCCAATCCGTAATGAATGCGATCCATCACTTCTTCAACAACCTCTGCAGCGGGGTACATGCCGAAGTAATCAATGTCGATTTCCTTGGGATATTCATAGCCGACCCATGCCGCACAAACATAGTACGGCGTGCCGCAGGCATACCATTTGTCAAGGTTGTCGGATGTTGTACCGGACTTTGCGTAGGATGGAATGGTGCTGTAACCGTTGTCGATGTCATAGCCGTAACCGGTTCCGATGTAAGAGGTAACAACTTCCTGCATCAACTGGTTCATAACATACGCAGAACCGGAAGACATAACCTGTTCGCCGAAGGGGGTTGTGTTGTCGAAATAAACTTCGGAGCCGGAGGAGTTTGTAACCTTATAATAGGAATAGGGTTTGTAGTAATAGCCGCCGTTGCCGAATACTGCATAGGCCGCAGCCATATCAAGTGTTGTCAAACCTTCTGCCATGGATCCGACAGCAAGCGGTGCATAGTCAGCATCCGTGGATTTGAGTGTTGAAATGTGGAAGCGATCTTTCAGGAAAGAATAGCAAATGCTCGGTGTTATTGTTTTTACAATCTGTGCAGGGATTGTGTTCAGGGAGGGGGCAATGGCTTCTGCCAGGTTTCTGAAATCGGTCGGACTACCTTTTGAACCGCCGTAGTTCTGCGGCCATACATCGCCGTCGATTTCAAAACCGTAGTTCATAACATAAGAAGACCAATAATAATAGTTCAGCTCGATTGCGGGTGCGTAAACTGCCAGCGGTTTGATTGCAGAACCGGGCTGACGGGGGCTGGAAGATGCAATGTTAAGAACGCGGTTGCCGACTTTCGGACCGAGTCTGCCGACGATGCCGACAATTCTTCCGTCGTATCCCATTACAGTCATTGCAGACTGAATAGCGGGATCATCAGGGGAATCGTCTTCATACGGGAAAGTAACGCGGTTATAATAAACTTCTTCCATTTTATGTTGGATATCAAGGTCAACTGCGGCATACACCTTCAGGCCGCCGTAGTAAACCTTCTTCCAAGCATCTTCGTAGGACAGATCCTGCGTTTTCTGGAAATCTTCAATGAGCATATCGATGACAAGGTCGATGTAATAGCTCTGATATTCGGGGTTGAGTTCGTCAACATAAACCAGCTCAACGCTTTCGTCTTCGTTCAGATCTTCATCTTCCTCTTCTTCCGTATCTT
Organism: Clostridia bacterium; assembly: GCA_017416485.1. Lineage (GTDB taxonomy): Bacteria > Bacillota > Clostridia > Oscillospirales > Acutalibacteraceae > RUG806. The sequence goes on from JAFQCH010000023.1 coordinate 11,603, forward strand.
CTTCATCCTCATCATCGGGATCTGCAAGTTCTGTCCAGCCAAGGTGAGAAGCGACGGATGTGCCGTCGGTGAATTTTACATTTTCTTTGAGTGCATCATCGTATTCTTCCTGAGAAATATAACCTTCATTGAGCATCCAATCAAGGCAGTAAATTGCACGCTCACGGTTGTTCTCAAAGTTGACCATAGGATTGTAATAACGAGGTGCATTTGTAATAGATGCAAGCATGGCACTTTCCATGATGGTGAGATCCGAGGGATCCTTGTCGAAGTAATACTCAGCACCTGTCTTGACACCGTAACAGCCCATGTCAAGATACAATGTGTTCATGTATGCCTCAAGAATCGTATCTTTGGAGAAATGCTGTTCGAGCTTGAGTGCGTTTTTGATTTCATTGTACTTACGGATAAAGGTTCTGCCGTTTTCACCGGTCAGGTTCTTGATGAGCTGCTGTGTGATGGTTGAACCGCCCTGTGAAAAGCTGTACTGAATAACAACACCGATGGTACGGATCCAGTCAACACCCTGATGTTCTCTGAAACGGGCATCTTCCAATGCAATGTAGGCATTCTGCAAATGTTTGGATGTTTCGCCGAGACTTACCCAAATACGGTTTTCCGTACCGTGCAGGCGGGCAATTTCAATTTCATCACCGTCGGAGTTGAGGGCATAAATGATCGTGGTTTGGCTCTGATTCTGAATCAGTTCGTTCAGGTCAATATAGTCAACGCCTGCGATGTCATCTTCTGCCGATGCCGCAGTGATGCCGAAGGTTGAATAAAGCGATTCAAACAAACCTAAATCACTGAATACATTGAACACGACCATGCAACCCGTCAATCCTATAATGAGAAATAAGGACAGCAGGAAAGTCATAACGGTCGAAGCAACGCGATGCTGCTTGCGGCGTTTTTTGGTTCTCTTTTTTGTTTTCTGTGCAGGAGCACTGCCTTTTTGTGCAGCCATTATTGCACCTCCGATATAAAAACTCATCTTATTATACCACATAAAAACAGAAAATGGTAGTGGCAATTTGCATTTTTTATTACAAAATAAATTATAATCAATAATTTACGTTTGTGAATACACACCAAATTATTTCTTGTCATTTCTTGACATTTGTGCTTCGGGTATTTATAATAGACTTGATGCTTAATTTTTGCTGAATGTGAGGGACAACTATGGAATATGCTATGAATATTGCCGGTGTGGACCGTAAATTACCCCTTTGTCGTCTGACAGATGACCTTTATATCGGTGCATTTGTTATTTTCGGTGATGCAGAACTGACCGTTGCCTGTGCAAAGGCGTTGCTCGAAAAGGCCCCCGAATACGATTACATTCTGACCGCGGAAGCAAAGGGAATTCCGCTTGTTCACGAAATGGCACGTCAGAAGGGCGATAAAAAATATATGCTTGCCCGTAAAGCTCCCAAATTGTATATGACGGGCGTGTTGGAAGTAAAAGTGCGCTCCATCACAACAGCAAAAGAACAGCGTTTGTATCTTGATACTGCTGATGCTGCAATGATGAAGGGCAAGAAGATTCTTCTTGTGGACGACGTTATTTCCACAGGTGAATCCCTGCATGCGTTGGAAGAACTCGTCAGCCGTACCGGCGGTGAGGTCTGCGGAAAAATGTGTATTCTTGCCGAAGGTGATGCTCAGAACAGAGATGATATCATTTATCTTGAAAAACTGCCGCTGTTCAATTCCCGCGGCGACATCATCGGATAAGGTGATATAACCATGAATCTGCCGAGAATTATTTTTTGTATTGCTTATCTGATCGTTCTGGTCTGTTATTTCTTTTCCGAAACCAGCGGAAACCACAAACGCCGTGTTGTGAATAAATGTATCATGGCAACCATGTTTTTAGGGTATTTCCTTTTTGAATCGCACCGCAACGGCTATTGGAGCCAACCTTTGTTTTTCCTTTGCATGGCGGCATTCATTTTTTCATGGTTGGGCGATGTGCTGTTGCTGTTCAGCTTCCTTTACGGCGGCATTTCATTTATGGTCGGCAATGCGTTCTTTGTGGCACATCTGGTTGCAGTTGCCGCACAGAATAATGTGACATTCGCGCAAGTTTGGTGGGCAATCCCACTGACAATCGTTGTGGCAAGTGTGTTTTACATTCTGCACTTTACCAAAAAGGTGGATTTCAAAACAACAGGTATTCTTATGCCGATTTATGTGACCACTGTAACCTCGCATGGCATGCTTTCCATGGCTGTTGCAAATGCAGTCGGCGGAATTCACATGATTTTGCTTTCTGCCGGACTGGTGTTGTTTATGATTTCCGACTATTTCCTGACCACGCATAAGTTTATAAGACATGAAAAATGGGTGCTTCGTTGCAACAGCGGCACATATTTTACGGGTATGCTGCTGGCTGCTGTAAGTTTTACCTTCATATAAGGAGCAAAAAATGAAACATATTTTTATTATCAATCCCATGGCGGGGAAAACCGATTCCAAAGCAAAAATTCTTGAAGTTCTCAAAAAGTATGAAAAAATAGCTTATGAATTCTATGAAACCAAAGGTCCCCGCGATGCAACTGCTTTTATCCGTGATTACTGCACCAAGAATCCTGATGAAAAGGTGCGTTTCTATGCCTGCGGCGGCGACGGCACCATCAATGAAGTTGCTTCCGGCTGTGTCGGTTTTGACAATGCAAGCATGACCGTTTATCCCTGCGGCAGCGGCAATGACTTTGTTAAATACTATGGCGGCACCGAACCGTTTATGGATATTGAAGCACTTATCAACGGTGAAGAAAAAGAAATCGATATCATTGATTGCGGTGACGGTCATTATGCAATCAATGTTCTCAATTTCGGTTTCGACAGTATTGTCTGCAGCACTATGATCGCTGTGAAAAGAAAGCCGATCATCGGCGGAAAAAATGCCTACACAACGGGCATCGTAAAAGGGCTTATCACGGGTATGCGCAACAATTGCATTGTTAAGGTGGATGGTGAAACACTCAATCCCGACGGTGAATTTTTGCTTTGCACCTGTGCCAACTGTCAGTATGTCGGCGGTGCCTACCGTTGCGGACCGGATGCGACCAATGACGACGGCTATGTGGATGTTTGCCTGGTTAAGCCGCTGTCCCGACTCAAATTCCCTGCACTGCTCGGACCCTACAAAAACGGCAAGCATCTTGCAGATCCGAAGTTCGCAAAATACATCATTTACCGCAGAGGCAAAACGGTCGAACTTGAAACGACCGATCCGAAATTTGAAGCCTGTCTTGACGGTGAGATGTTGCCGACGCAGAAGCTCACTGCAACCGTTATACCCAAGGCCATTCGCTTTGCTGTTCCTAAAAACGCAAAGCCGATTATATGAAAATAATTTGAAAAGGAAAGGTATATATTTATGGCAATTTTAGAAAAACTTGACAAAAGTGCTGAAGCAAAAGGCGAGAAGGTCAAAACTCTCTGGCAGTTCGTAAAATTTATCGTTGTCAGTCTTGGTGCATGTATTGTGCAGGTCGTTTCCCTTGCAATTCTTTACAACATCCCCGCAATCAAGGCATTGAGCGATACGGCTTTCCATTGGTTTGTGTTTGATTATCCCGTTATTGAAGGTGAACGTTGCGGACTTGCTCTGTTTATTTCGGCGAATGTTGCAAACATTCTTGCACAGATTGTTTCGTTCTTCATTAACAAAAACAAAACCTTCAATTCTGATGCAAATACTGCCGTTATTCTTCCCATTTACATTGCATTTACTGTTGGACTGATTGTTTTCTCTGCATGGTTGAATCCTGTTATTTTCCAGCTTTGCGTTGAAAAGTTTGCACTCACCAGCGGTCTTTCGCTGACCATTGCAACAGCAGTTTGCTCCACGCTGCAGTTTATTCTGTATTTCCCCTTTGATAAGATTCTTATGCATCAGAAGAAAAAGCCCGTCGAGGAAAACAAATAAGCATGAAAACGGTCAATTTAAAAAGCTATCGTTGCACTAAATTTCAATTCACAAACAATCTTGCGCCGAACAAAAAGATTGAACTGACCAACAAGTATTCTTACAATTGCGGATACACAAAGGGTAATCTTTGCCGCGGCGTGTTTACGGTTGATGTCAGCGATAAGGAAAACCCTGCTCAGTTTTCGATTTCGGTTGAAATGGTCGGTATTTTTGAGTGCGAAGAAGGGCTTGCAAAGGAAAAACTGCATGTGGAATCCTTCCGCGAACTGTTTCCCTTTGTGCGCAGCATCGTTGCAACCATGACCACCAATGCAGGCATGCCGCCCGTTATTATTCCGACCATTGACATCGAAAAACAAGAGATTTATAAAGTGGAAATTCCGCATTTCAGAAAACCCGGCGAGGAACAAAAAGACTGATGTTTACAAAAAAAGATATTATTCTGAGTATTGTAAAATGTGCGGTGGCAATGACTTTGTTTGTCGTTGCCATCGTTAATTATGATACTTTGTCTACAATTGATGTTGTTTCCCTTGTTTCTTTCACGGATAAACAATGGCTGATTATTCTGGTGGTTTTAGGCATTTATTTGCTGAAAGCACTTGTATTCGTTGTACCTGCTTCATTGGTTTATGTTGCTGTCGGTATGGTATTGCCGAAAGGACTTGCCGTTGCGGTGAATCTGATCGGTATACTGATTGAAGTCTGTGTAACATATCTTCTCGGCCATTTTCTCGGCTATGAAGCTGTTAAAAGAATGTTAGAAAAGAAACCGGCAGGGAAGAAGTTGCTCGAAAAAAATATTCAGAATAACCCCGCTGTTATTCTCGGCATCCGCGCTGTGCCGGCATTTCCGATTGATTTTGTCAGTCTGTTTTACGGCGCATCCGGGTGTAAATTCTGGCAGTATGCCATTCTTTCGGTTGTCGGTATTTCGTGGCGCGTGATTCTGTTCACCATCATCGGCAGTGAAGTATTCGACTGGATTCCGATCGACAAAATCGTGCTGATTGTGATTTGCTTTATCCCGGTCGGTGTTGTATGGTATCTTGTAAAGAAGTTTTATCTCCCCAAACGCAAAGCAAAAAAAGAACAAGCAAAAACCGAATAAAAAACAAGGACAAACCCGGTTGAGAGTTTGTCCTTCATTTTTTTGTTTTACAGTTCGTTGCGGATTTCTCTTTCCCCGACACAAACGTATTTTACATTGACATCCATATCGAAAATAACGAAGTCACTGTCGAACCCTACTTTGATTCTGCCCTTTGTGTCGTCCTTGCCAATGACCTTCAACGGTGTTGTGGAGGCCATTTTGATGACTTCAGTAAGGTCAATACCGCAGATTTTCCACAGGTTTCTCACAAGCACATTGCTTGTTGCGACGCTCCCTGCAAGGCATGAACGGTCTGCAAGTTTCATGACATTGTCTTCATACACAACAGAGAGTCCGTTTTCCTGCATGATTACGGTGCCTTCTTCCATATCGGTTGCGGCATATTCAAGCCCGTCTGTGATGCAATACGCTCTGTCCGCACCTTTGCACTTATAAATGAGTTTCAATGCCCCTGCGGGAAGGTGGCGAAGGTCTGCAATAAACTGCGTTGTGTAGCCGTCATTTGCCAATGCGGCTTCAACCACGCCGACTTCACGGAAAATGCCGTTTTTGCGCATGGCAGAACAAGCGGAATACAGATGTGTAACATCACTGAAACCATATTGCAGGGCTTCTTCCGCAACTTCGTATGTTGCATCGGAATGTGCGCAGGATGCAACAATGCCGCGCTTTTTCATTTCCTGTGCCAATTCAAACGCACCATCTAATTCGACTGCGGCACCCATCATAACGATCTTGTCCGAATAATCGAGCAAAGCAAGGTAGTTTTCTTTTGTCGGCGGTAAAATATTGTCGGGGCTTTGCGCACCTTTCATCTTCATGGAAAGGAACGGTCCTTCCAGATGAATGCCGCGGATCATCGGACAATTTTCCATTGCTTTTGTGATGTTGTCGATGGCTTTCTGCAACTGTTTTACGGGCGCGGCGAGTGTTGTGGGAACAATACTTGTAGTGCCTCTGAAAGCATGTGCTTCACACATTTTAACGATTTCTTCAGGCTTTTCGCTCATGGCAGAAAAACCGCCGCCGCCGTGCACATGAATATCCGCAAAACCGGGGGCTAAATAATTGCCTTTGCAGTCGATAACTTGTGCATCGTTGCAATTTGCATCTTCACCGATTGCAATAATTTTACCGTTGTCGGTTAAAACGGTTGTTTCTTTGATTTCATTTTCAAAAATAACTTTTGCATTTTTAAATATTTTCATTTTCATCACCATACTTACCATATTATAAAATTTTCCTTTTGTCAATCTTATTTTTTTTAATAAAACTATAGAATTTGCTGTAAAGCTGTGCTATACTAAAATCCAAATGGAATAAATCGGAGGAAATATTTTATGTCTGAATTGAAAAAGGTAAGAATCGGTGCAGTCGGTCTCGGCGGCAGAGGAAGAAGTATGTTGGGGCTGCTTTTGCAGGTTCCCGGTGTGGTCTGTCCTGCTGTTTGTGACAAAGTTCCCGAACGTGTGGAAGAAGGAATTGATGTTGTTGAATCCGTGCCCGGTATGGATTATGAAGTGCACGGCTATACGGATTATAAAGAAATGATTGCAAACGAAGAGCTGGATGCCTTGTTCATTGCCACCACATGGATCACACATGCAAAGATTGCCATTGCAGGCATGAATGCCGGCTTGAATGTTGCCATGGAAGTCGGCGGTGCAGCCTCCATTGAAGAATGCTGGGAAATGGTTCGCACCAGTGAACGCACGGGCAAGTTCTGCATGCTTCTTGAAAACTGCTGCTATGACCGCAAGGAAATGGCAGTCTTCAAAATGGTCAAAGAAGGTCTGTTCGGTGAGATCGTCAACTGCGAAGGCGGTTACAGACATGATCTGCGGGATGAAATCTCTCTCGGCAGAGAAAATATTCACGGCAGACTTTATAACTTCCAGAACCGTAACGGCGAACTGTATCCCACTCATCAGATCGGCCCGATCTCAAAAGTACTGGGCATCAACCGCGGTAACCGCTATGTTTCTTTGGTTTCCGTTGCCAGCAAGTCCAGAGGTCTTAACGAATGGATCGGCAAAAACAAGGGTACCGATTATGACCTTTACGGTTATGATTTTGCAGAAGGCGATGTTGTGACCACCATTCTCAAGTGTGCACACGGCGAAACCGTTACCATTTATCACGATTGCTGCCTGCCCAGACCCTATTCAAGAAACTATGTTGTGCAGGGCACAAAGGGTATCTTCATGGAAATCAGCGACCGCAACTCGCTTCTTGCAGTTGAGGGCTTAACCGAAAGCACCCATGAATGGGAACATCTTGATAAACACATTGACAAACTCGACCATCCGCTGTGGTGCAAATATACCAAAGACGGAATCAAAGCCGGTCACGGCGGCATGGACTATCTCGTTCTTTCCGCTTTTGTGGAAGCGGCAAGAGATAATCTTGTTCCCCCCATTGATGTGTATGATACCGCAACCTGGATGGCAATTACCTGCCTTTCCGAACAGTCTGTTGCGATGGGCGGACATCCCGTTGCATTCCCCGATTTCACCAACGGTGCATGGATCGACCGTGAACCCTACAGACGTGGTGTTTATTGTCTTGATGAAGTTTGTGATGATTTCTTTACTGATAAAGAGGAGGAAGGCAAATGAGTTATTACATAGGTGTAGACGGCGGCGGTACAAAAACACAGTACGCGCTGTTTGATGAAAACAGAAATATGCTTGATTCTGTCAAAACAGAAGGCAGCAATCATGAAAATCTGAAGGGTGCAATTCCCGCAGCCGCCGATATTATCATGAGTGGTGTGAATGCATTGCTCGAAAAGAATTCGCTTGCCATTGATGATATTACCCATACACTGATGGCTCTTGCAGGTATTGACCATGTTTATCAGCATGATGAAATGCGTGTTGAACTCGACAAACGCGGCATGAAGAATTATTCCGTTTATAATGACGGCTTTATTGTTATCAAAGCAGGTTCCGACAACGGTGTCGGCATCGGCTACAACTGCGGCACGGGTACATGCTGTAACTCTGTTGACTGCGACGGCAAAATGTTGCAGGTCGGCGGATTTGGCGAACTGTCGGGCGATATGGGCAACGGCCATTGGATTGCAACGCAGACTTTCCGACTGATTTATGATGATATCTGCCTGAAAGCAAGAAAAACCATGCTGACCGACCTTGCTGTCAAGAATTTCGGCATCAAGGCAGAACGCGACGAACTGCTCAGTCTGATTGCAAGACTGGAAGACGAAGCAGAGATGGAAAGCACCATCCGCACTCTGATTGACATCTTCTTTGAAGCCGTAGCCGCAGGTGATGCTCCTGCCATGGGTGTGATCAAGCAGATGGCTGAACGCGGTGCGGAATACATCCTTGCGCATGTCAAGAATTCCAATTTCAATATTGATCCCGTTAATGTTGTTTTGTCCGGTTCCATCCATACCAAACTTCCGTCCGAGATTTACAAGAATCTTCTTAAAGAACGCACGGAAGCACTCAGCGGCAGAAAGTTCAAATTCGTTTGTCTTGATGTCGCCCCCGTAACGGGTTGCATCAACTGGATGCTTGAAGAAAATTTCGGAGGTTAATAAAATGAAAGAAATCAATGTAACCGTAATCGGCTCGGGCAGCACCTATTGCCCCGAACTTGTGGACGGCTTTCTCAAAGCCGCCGATTCTCTGAAACTCAAAAGACTGGTCCTGATGGACATTGATGAAAGAAAACGCACCATCGTCGGCGGTCTTTGCGTGCGTATGCTCAAGCACGCAGGTTGTGATTGTGAAGTCGTTATGACTGACAACCTCGAAGAAGCACTCGTCGGTGCCGATTTCGTAGTCACGCAGATCCGTGTCGGCAAACTGCCTGCCCGTCATCTTGACGAAACCATTCCGCTCAAATACAACCTCATCGGTCAGGAAACGACCGGTATTGGTGGTTTCTTCAAAGCACTTCGTACCATTCCCGTTATGCAGGCCATTGCCGATGCAATCGAACGCATCTGCCCCGATGCATGGCTTATTAACTTTACCAATCCGTCCGGTATCGTTTCGGAATTCCTTATCAATCACACCAATGTCAAGTCCATCGGTCTTTGCAATGTGCCCATCAATATGATCGACGATTGCAAGGAAGCCGCAGGCGAGGATGCTGAAATCGTTTACCTCGGTCTGAATCACCTGAGTTGGATTACCTCCGTCAAAAAAGACGGCGTTGAACTGATCGATAAACTGTTTGATGAGGGCTTTGCACCTGCCGTTATGGCAAATATTCAGGATGACGGTTTTGATATCGAATGTCTGAAAGCCGCAGGCGGTATTCCGTCTTCCTACCTGCAGTATTATTACTGCCGTGATGCAAAACTTGAACACCTTCTGGAAGGTGAAAAATCCCGTGCCGAAGTCTGCATGGAAATTGAAGAAGATTTGCTGAAGATGTATGCAGACGAAAGCCTGATCGTCAAACCTGCTTTGCTTGACAAGCGTGGTGGACATAAGTATTCTCTTGCCGCTGTTTCCCTGATTGACTCCATTGCAAACGACAAGCAGGATGTGCACGTCGTCAATATCCGCAACAACGGCACACTTGACTTCATGGCTGATGATGATATTGTTGAAATTGCCGCCCATGTCGGTGCAAACGGTTGCACACCCGTTGCGGTTCCGCATTCGGATAACCGCCATATCATCGGTCTTATGCGTATTGTCAAGGAATACGAAAAACTGACGGTCGATGCCGCTATGAACGGTGATGATGAAGCTGCTCTCAATGCTTTGATGTTACATCCGCTTGTCGGTGACTTTGCAAGAGCCAAGGCTTGCTATGAAGAAATGAAAGAAGCCCACAAGGCACATTTGCCCGAATTCTATAACTAAAAAATCAAATGCCGCAGATGCGTTTTCTGCGGCATTTATACTAAGAGGTATTTATGAAATATAATTGTCTGAAACTCAAAAAGAGTCTGCAGAAAACAGTCCGCAAGTTTTCACTTTGTGACGGTCTGCCCGATACTTGCATTACCGATCTTTGTTTTGACGAAAACGGGAAACTGTATGTTGGTACTGCCAAAGGGCTTGCATACTTTGCAGATGATCAATTTGTTGCAATCAGCAATATAAAAGCTGTCGATAAACTGTTTGCAGACGATGCAAAAGTGTTTGTCTGCGCACAGAATCGTATTGCTGTTCTGCATGACGGTAAAATTATCAATGAATTCACATACGATCAGACCGTCAGAGGCATTGCAAAAGATCAGGCAGGAACTGTCTGGATGATGACCGACAGTAAACTTTACCGTTGGCAGAATGATGCGTTTGCATATATCAATGATACTGAATTTGATGTGCAGTGCATTTCCGCCGCCGAACCCGGCGTTGTGTATGCCGCAGGCAAGGATGCCTTGATGATTTTAAGAGGAAAACGCTTTGAGTGGGGGAATATCCTGCGTGGCCGTTCCCGCATGCTCGATGTTTCATTTTCTGCCATCAAAGCCGATACATACGGTCATTTGTGGTGTGCAGGCGAAGACGGACTTTATCTTTTTGACGGCAAAAGCGAATGGCTGACACCGAGCAAAGTGAGAATGTTTCCAAAAACAAAAGTTACAACCGTAGCATTTGACAACAACGGTAACCGTTATATCGGCACCGAAATCGGGCTTTATATGCAGAGTGTCAACGGCCAATCCTTCATGGGAACAGACCGCTATCTTGTCAATGCTTATGTGACTGCCCTTGCGGTAACCGCAGACGGCCGCAAGCTCTGGATCGGTACGAAAGACGGCCTGACTCTTGTTACATTTGTTGAAATGTCCCTTGCTGAAAAAGCGGCATATTTTGAAGATCACATCCGCAAGCACAATGTCCGAGAGGGATATATCCTCGGTAGAGTGCACCTTGAAAACGGTGATTTATCAACCGGCAGTGTGCAGATTACGGATAATGACGGTCTGTGGACTTCCAAATATGTTGTTTCGCAGGCTTTGCATTATGCCGTAACGGGTGACGAGCAGGCTTTGTGCAATGCCCGCGAGTCGCAGAAAGCCTTATTGAAACTTGAAAAAATCACGGGTATTCCCGGTTTTACCGCAAGAGCCTACCGACGTCCCGGGGAAGATCGTTTCGGCAACGGGCACAGTGAATGGCGAAAAGCCAAAGACGAGATAAGCGAACTCGAATGGCGAGGGGAGACCTCTTCCGATGAAATGGTTGGTCATTTCTTTGCCGCAAGTTGGTATTATGACCTTTGTGCGGATGAAAATGAAAAGGCTGAAATTGCCGCATCCATTGCCGCCATTGCCGATCACATGATTGAAAATGAGTTTCAGCTGATTGATGCAACGGGCGAGCCGACCACATGGGCACATTGGCATCCGGACGACCTGAATAACGACGATCGTTGGACATGGGAAAAGGGAACAAACTCCCTCGAATTGCTCGCTTTTATGCGTGTAACACACCATCTGACGAATGACGAAAAGTATTTGGATGTTTACTATAAACTCATTAAAAAATACCATTACGCAATGAACACTGTGCTTTATAAACTGCATGATAACCATGCCTGCCACATCGACGACCGTCTTGGTTTTTACAGTGTGCAGATGCTTTTGCGATATGAAGACGACCCTGCACTTCGTAAGTATTATTTAATGGGGCTTCGTCAGCATTTTGAAGACCAGCGCATTGAACGCAATCCGAGTTGGAATATTATTTTCGGTTCACTGACGGGTGCTTTCTGCGATCTTGAAAATGCCGTGCGAACCTTGCAGGAATATCCGCTTGATTGTATCAATTATAAGGTCTGCAACAGCGAAAGACCCGATGTTGTCAAAGATGATTCCCCGCTTGCATTCGGCGGCGGTGTGCAGGCAAAAGATGCACTGCCTGCAGATGAGAGAACATACGGCAGACTCGGCAGCAATGCTTTTGTGCTTAACGGCGGTAACAATGTTTCGTCCCATGCTCCGACCGACTGGCTGTTGCCTTATTGGATGGCAAGATATTACAAAATGATTGAAGAATAAAAATAGACCTCTCACCGATTAAGTGAGAGGTCTTCGTTTATCTTATGCAATGGGAATGATTGTGAATTTAAGAGAGAATCTGTCTGCGGCGGATTTTGTGTATTCCTCTCTTGTGTCGGGGCCGCAACTCGAGGAACCGATGCCTCTGACCCAACCGTCAAGCGAAAGCACTGTGGTGTTCATGTCGCAAAGGTCTTCCTGATGCTTTGCTTTCTGAATGGCATTCTGCGTGAACGGATGAATGCTGAAAGAGATCCTGTCGTCGGCAAATACCTTGATGCCCTTGCCGTCAGCATTGGTGATTTCAAGCCACTTTGTGTCGCCGTGGTTGCCCGAATCCTGCGGGAATACATAAGGCTCAAACATATCTTCAACCTTGGCTTCGTAAATGCCCACAGGGGACTGAATTTTGAAGTCGGGCATGTTTTCCGCTTCACCTCTGCCGTAGTAACGGACATTTCTGAAATCGGCGGGCAGTTCAGCCATCACACCGAATCTCGGAATGGTCAGCGGTGCGCTCTTACCGACAACACGCAGATTGGCTTCGATTTCAACCGCACCGAGGGAAGTGAATGTGTACTGAACGGTTGCACCGTAAAGAGCCTTATTCTTACCCTTGAGAATGTAATCTGCATACACTTTGATTTCGCCGTCATCAACATGCACATCAAAGGTGTTCAGTTCCGTCTTTATTTTGTCAAGCCCTGCTTTGTAGTACTTGTCGCGCTGACGGGAATCGTTGTCAATGAGTGCGCGGAAGACATTGGGTTGCAGACCTTTGAATTCGGCGGGAACAGTGTTGAGCAGGGAAAGACCGTTGACGGTATAGTCGGTCAGTTCACCCGTTCTTGCATCGAATTTTGCTTCGCCGTTTTCGAAGTTGATGGTTACAATACCTGCATCGGAAATAACACCGATCTTGGAGCCGATTTCGATGTCATATTCAAAAGGCACATCGTTGAGAAGGATTTGTTCTTTGGCAATTATCTGATTGCCGTCAAACCATGTGAAATTGATGTGTGCATCCTTGGTTTCGTCAATATCTTTGTGTGTAACTTCAATGCACTGTGCACTCATGGGAGCAATATTGAAATTGAGTGTGCCGTTTTCAACACATGCACCGTTTTCAAGAAGTTCCCATTTTGCGGTGAGATATTCTGTGTTTCTGAAACGGTTGGTGTTTTCAAAACAATACAGTTTGTCACTGACGAGTGTGGTGCGCACGGGACGATAGCATTCTTTCATTTCCAATGCCCCCGTGTGCGGTCTGCGGTCGGAATACATAAGGCCGTCCACGCAGAAATTGCCGTCATGCTGTTTTTCGCCGTGGTCGCCGCCGTATGTGTAGCGATAAGGGTAGCCATCACCGTCGTGGTAGACTGTGTGGTCAGCCCATTCCCATACGCAACCGCCCATAAAGGAATCCGAAGCATAGATGATGTCCCAGTATTCTTCCATGTTGCCGGGGCCGACACCCATTGCATGGCAGTATTCGCAAAGATAGAACGGCTTGCTGCGATACATTTTTGCGGTGAATATATGGCCGTCGCGGATCTCCTTGCGTTTGCCTTCCAGCATGGCTTCCATGGAGTAGGTGTCCGTGTACATTTCGGAAATCACATCGTAAGCAAATCTCTTGGTGCGTACAACGCCTTCGTAATGAACGGGAATCTTTGTGCCGGTGTTTTTGAGCCATTCGTAGCACTTGTCGTGGCACTGATAACCGCCCGATTCATTGCCCAAAGACCACATAATAACACTGGCTCTGTTGCGGTCACGCATATACATACGGGCAACTCTGTCTACATAACGCGGAGCCCATTTGAGGTTTTTGCTCAGGTGGCTGACATCGTCGAACATTTCGCCGCAACCGTGCGTTTCAATGTCGGCTTCATCGATAATATAAAGACCGTATACATCGGCAAGAATCAGGAAGAACGGATCGGGAGGATAGTGAGAAGTGCGAACCGCATTGACATTGAGCGACTTCATAATTTCAACATCCTGCTTCATGTCTTCCAATGTCATTGCATAGCCGCGGTATTGGTTGGTGTCATGGTGGTTGACACCCTTGATTTTGATTGGCTGTCCGTTGAAATAGAAAACTGCATCCTTGATTTCAATGGTTTTAAAGCCTGTGACATTGCGGACGGTCATGATTTCACCGTCAGCATTTTCCAAAGTAATATAAAGATCGTAAACAGTCGGAATTTCCGCATTCCATTCAATGACATCGAGTGTGCCGAAATCAAGCACCGTGTTGTTTTCCGCATCTGCTTCACAAGCGGCAACGACTTCGCCTTTCAGAACCAGTTCAGCCTTTACTTTAACACCTGCGTTTTCTCCATTGACAGCACAATCAATGGCAAAATGATAACCGTTTTCTTCTTTTTCGGTATTGACCTGCAGGTCATTGAGGTACGTTTTGCCGTAGTGGGTCAGGTAAACATCACGGAAAATGCCGTTTTCGCGGAACATATCCTGTGCTTCCAGGAAGGTGCCGTTGCACCATTTCCAGCTGATGACAATGATTTCATTTTTTCCTGCCTTCAACAGGGAAGTGATATCAAATTCAGCCGTATTGTGCGAGCCTTCCGAATATCCGACAAATTCACCGTTTACATAAAGGCTTAAGTTGGAAGACATGCCGAGGAAACTGATGATTTCAGTTTCGGCAACAGTGTTGAGGTTGATTATTTTTCTGTACACAGCCGCAGGTATGTCGGCAGGCACTTCGGGAGCTTTGGTTTTGCATTCATAAGGACAGTTGAGGTAAACAGGGGGGAGATATCCTGTTCTCTGCCATACGCTCGGCACGTGAACCGTATCAAATTTGATTTTTGCCGTGTCAATGACATCGGGCATGGCAGAAGCCTTTTTGTAGAATTTGAAATTCCAATCGCCCGACAATATTTCTACCATATCCGAAGCATAACGTTCGGCAAAAATGTCGGTCTGCTGCAATTTTGCTTTGTTTTGGTAGGGGATCAGGTATGCACGGCCGGGAAGTTTTCCGATTTCCATCACGGAAAAATCACTGTGCAGGGTCTTTTTTACTGTGTATTTCATAGAATGATTCCTTTCCTCAAAGAATTTATTTCATTTTAACATAAAATAAATAAATATACAACCGCAAAATATCTTTTTTTAAGGTTGACAAAACCGTCTTTTTATAAGATAATAATATATCAGGAAATCCGAATGGAGGAAATCAAAATGAAAAAAGCAATTGCATTGCTGCTTGTTGCAATTATGACTCTCTTTATGTTTACCGCATGTAATGATGATGAGGATAATGTTCCCACCCGTGTTCCGGGAAATAATCTTGTTTCGCCCGATGTAAATCTGAATAATAACCCCGATCTGAATCTCAATAATTCATGGTCTGACAATTATTATGCAATGTTTACCTACTATTGTCCCGCACAGGGCTACAGCACGGCAACGGTTATTTCCGAACGAAAAACTGCAAATTGCTTCATCATTTCAAATCCGATGGATGCTTCTTTTAAATATTATGTGAACAGCGATATCGGTTTGGATGAATATGCTGTTAATCCCGAAAAGAATTTGTTTAAGTATACTTCTCATCAGGGTAAAATCGTCAGCCGTGATATCAATACCATGTTTGAGAATATCTCCGCAGTGACCGAAAACTTCACCAAAGGTCCCGATATTGTGTACACCGGCACAGAAACGGTTGCCGACCGCAATTGCTGGATGTATTTGCAACGCACCTACACCGAATCCGGCGAAGTGGATAAGGTTGCCTACCTTTGGATTGATGCCGTTTACGGTTTCTGCTCGAAGTGCATCACCTACAGCGGCGGCGATGTTGTGCTTTCCTGGGAACTGCAGGATTTCAGCGTCGGCAATGTAAAAGATGCCGATATCACTCCCGACCTGACTGCTTATAACTTCACACAGAACTGAAAAAATATGAACGTATACGATTTTGATGACACCATTTATGATGGTGAAAGTTGCCTTGATTTCTTCTTTTATTACATCAAAAAAACACCTTATCTTATAAAATATATTCCGCGTGCACTGTATGCTGTGCTGCGCTATAAAATGGGCAAGGTCACGGTTGAGCAGGCATTGGAAAAATATGCCCCGATGGTAGAGGAATATCTTGCATCCGTTGCTGATTTAGAAGCGGATTGTGAAGACTTCTGGGATCAGCACATGCACAAGATCCGCCCGTTTTATAAGGAAATTCAGCAACCCGATGATATCATTGTCACCGGCTCACCCGAAGTGTCTGTCAGAGTTATCTGCGAACGGCTCGGCATCAAACATTATGTCGGCAGTATTATCGACAAGGATACAGGCAAAATCACCCGTCTTTGCATGCGCTCGCAAAAAATTCCCGCATTTTTGCAAGCTTTTCCCGATGTGGAAATAGACAATTTTTATACTGATTCAGAAAAAAATGACAAACCCCTGATTGATATGGCAAAGCATGCTTTTTTAGTGAAAGGTGACCGCATAATTCAGATAAAGTGAGGTTTTTATTTTTTATGAAAAAGACAACACCTGTCAGTTTTGCAAGAGTGGATATTACGGGCGGTTTCTGGGCACAAAAGCAGAAGCTCAACCGCACTGTAACCCTTGAAGCCGTGCGCAAACAGTTTGAAAATACAGGCAGATTTGAAGCTTTTAAGTTCAATTGGGCAGAAGGCAGCGATCTGCACAAACCGCATATTTTTTGGGATTCCGACATTGCAAAATGGCTGGAAAGTGCCGCTATGATCCTGCACAAAAATCCCGATCCCGAACTCGAAAAAAGAGTGGACGATATCGTTGATCTGATTGAAAAGAATCAGGGAGAAGACGGTTATTTCAATATCTATTTCACCGTTTGCGAACCCGAAAACCGTTGGAAAAACCGTGATGCGCATGAGCTTTACTGCGCAGGTCATCTGACCGAAGCGGCGGTTGCTTACTATGAAGCAACGGGCAAAATCAAGTTCCTGAAACTGATGTGCAAATACATGGACTATATTGCAAAAGTCTTTGTGGAAGAAAAGAGTGCCGCCTTCACAACACCCGGGCATGAAGAAATCGAACTTGCCCTTGTTAAGCTCTACCGTTGCACTTCAGATGAACGTTTTCTGAAACTTGCACAGTTCTTTATTGACGAGCGCGGCAAAGACAATGACGACATCATGGCATGGTGCAATTTCAAATATAATCAGAGTCACATGCCCGTCCGCAAACAAAGAACGGCAGAAGGGCATTCTGTTCGTGCTTGTTATCTTTACAGCGGCATGGCAGACCTTGCAAAAGAAATTGCAGACGAAGAACTGCGCACTGCCTGCAAGGCTTTGTTTGATAATATTGTTGAAAAAAGAATGTATATCACCGGCGGAATCGGCTCAACCCATGAAGGGGAAGCCTTCACTGTGGACTATGACTTGCCAAATGATACCGCTTATGCTGAAACCTGTGCCGCTATCAGTCTTGCCATGTTCGCAAACCGACTCAAAGAAATCGACATGGATTCCAAATATGCCGATATTGTTGAAAGAGTATATTATAACGGCTTCTTGTCGGGCATGTCGCTGGACGGCAAAGCATTCTTTTATGAAAATCCGCTTGAAATTTTAAAAGCCGAACATGATCGTCACGCTTCCATCAACAGATCGCATGAGCGTTTTCCGATCACGCGCCGTCAGGAAGTGTTTGGCTGTTCCTGCTGTCCGCCCAATATCACCCGCTTTATCGCCGCATTCGGTGATTATATGTATTCCTTTGATGCCCAAACACTTTATGTGCATCAGTTTGCCGAAAGCAATTCCAATTTTGTGATCGGCGGCAACGATATTTCGGTTACACAGAAGACCGAATATCCGCATGACGGAAAACTTATGCTGACAGTAAACGGTATGAACGGCAAAAAAGTGGCAGTCAGAATTCCGTCTTGGTCGGTTAATACAGAAATCAATAAAGCATATCAAATTGAGAAGGGGTATGCTTTTATTGATGTGGATGCAGATAAGTTTGCGGTTGAAATTGAATTCGATATGATGCCGCGCATCATCGCCGCCCATCCGCTTGTGTTTGCTGATAACGGCAGATTTGCATTGCAGGCAGGTCCGCTTGTTTATTGCCTCGAATCGGAAGACAACGGCGAAAATCTTCGTGACATTGCAGTGCTGAAGAACGGAACATTTACCGTGCATTACGATGAATTCTTCGGTGCGAATGTGATTGACGCAAAAGCGCAAAGAACAGCCATCGGTGACTGCAACGCATTGTACAGACCGATTGACAAGTTTAAAACAGTGGAAGCAGACGTACGCTTTATTCCGTATTTTGGTTTTGCAAACCGTTCGGATTGCGATATGCTGGTTTGGTTCAAACTTGCTTAAGAATAATACAAACATAAAAATACACCCGGTCTTTCGATCGGGTGTTGCTTTTTGCAATGGACTTATGCGCGAAGTGTGATGCCCATTTCTTTAAGATTGTTGAGAATGGTATCAATGTTTGTCTGAATTTCGTCCATGGCGAGTGTGTGCTCGGAAGAAGAGAAACTCAGTCTTACGGTAATGCTCTTCAATCCCTCTGTTTCATAGGTATCAACAAGGCTTACGTTTTTAAGTTCCGCAATGTTGAGTTTTTCCCATGCGGTGGCAATTTCACTGAAACGCTTAGTTTCGGTCAGCACAAGGGAAAGGTCATAATCAATGCCGGGGAATGCAGACGGAGCATCGAAGCTTACTGCGGCAGGAGCAATGCTGTTGAATGCGTCCATGTCAAGTTCCACGCAGACTGCATAGCCTTTTTTATCCAACTTTGCGGCATTGGTGGGATGCAACGTGCAGATAACACCGCACAGAACACCGTTGCAGTAAACATTGGATGTGTTTCTCGGATGCTGCCAGTTGTGAGCAGGTGTGGTTTTTTCAAAGGTTACAGGCAGGTGTTTGAGATCGTCAAACAATTTTCTGACCATGGCTACACACTTGAAATAAACTGCCTTTTCACCTGCGGATTTGTCGAACGATACAAGACCGAGTCTGCGTACTTCGTTGCAAGTGCCGTCTTCTTTTGTGCATGCAACCACTCTGCCGATTTCGAACAATGTGAAGTTGTCAGCATAACTCTTGTTTTCATAAGTGAAACTCAGCATGGTGGGCAGCATGGAGTTTCTGATCACACTGTTTTCAGGGGAAGCAATGTTCAGAATGCGAACATTGTCTTCAATTTCAATGCCGAGTTTCTTGTATTTGATGCCGTCGCACCAGATGTAAGAATGCACTTCGTGTGCGGCAAACTTCTTGACAAGAATGTCTTTGATCGCATTGTCTTCCGTCTTGGCAACAGCCTTGCGGACAGGGAAGAGGTTGCTGGAAGTGGTGGTGATTTCGAAGTTATCATAGCCGTAAATACGGGTGATTTCTTCGATGATGTCAGCTTTGAGGGTAACATCTTTTGTCGCTCTCCATGACGGAACGGTGACGGTGAATTCATCGCCTTCACGCTTGACACCGAAGCCGAGAGAAACAAGAGTATCAAAAATACGCTCGTTGGAAATGTCAATACCCGTGTAACGATCCACATAGGCTTTGTCGAAAGAAATGGTGATGGTGTCGTATTTCTTGACATAAACGTCAGTCAGTTGAGAAGATACAACTGCATTTACATCACATTCTTTTACAAGGCTTACGAATCTGCCGACGGCTGTCAGTGTCAGCTCGGGATCGAGCATTTTTTCGTATCTTGCGCTGGCATCTGTACGAAGACCAAGGCGGGAAGAAGATTTTCTGACACAGATACCGTCAAAGTTGGCAGATTCAAGCACAACCGAATTGCTGTTGTCAACGATTTCGGAATCAAGACCACCCATAATACCTGCAACAGCAACAGGCGTGTCGTTGTTGTAGATCATAAGTGTGTTGGTGTCGATCTCACGTTCGGTTTCGTCGAGGGTTGTGAACTTCATGTCCTGTGCAGGGGTTTCAATGCGGATATGATCAATGTTGTTTGCATCGAAGGCATGGGTCGGCTGACCGATTTCGAGCATGACGTAATTGGTGATATCGGCAAGCAGATTGATGGAACGCATACCGCAATAGAAAAGACGGATGCGGATATAATCGGGGCTTGTGGTGCGGTTGATGTTATCCATACGGATGCAGGAATAACGGTATACAAGATCTTCGCGGACCACAGTAACGGGAACCGCATAGTCTTTATCGCAGGAAAGATCACCGAGGGTGAGGGGCTTGAGTTCTCTGCCTGTCAGTGCCGAAAATTCGCGTGCAATGCCGTAGTGACCCCACAGGTCGGGGCGGTTTGTAAGGGACTTGTTGTCCACTTCAAAAATGATATCATCAATCGGAAAAACATCCTTGATGTCAGTGCCGACAACAAGAGAGTCATCAAGAATCATAAGACCGCTGTGGTCATCGCTGATGCCCAGTTCGTGTTCGGAGCAGCACATACCTTCCGATTCAAAGCCTGCTACCTTGCATTTTTTGATTTCCATGCCGGGAACGCAGCCGCCTGCTTTGACAAAGGGGATTTTAATGTTCAGTGCGGCATTGGGTGCACCGCAGACAACATCATAAATTCTGTCGCCGCCATCCACTTTCAGCAGATGCAGCTTTTTGGAATCGGGATGATTTTCAATAGAAATGATCTGACCGACAACAACGTCTTTCAGTTCTTTGCCTTTATAAATAATGTCTTCCACTTCAGCTGTAGCGAGGGTGAAGCGGTGAATGAGATTTTCAATATCCAATCCGTCAAGATTCACATAATCGCGAATCCAATTCATAGAAACAAACATTCTTTTTCCCTCCTTATTTGTCGTTGAACTGGGACAGTGCTTTCAGGTTGCCTTCGTTGAATACGCGGATATCCTTGATGCCGTATTTCATCATGGCAAGACGGGTAAGACCGAGACCGAATGCAAAACCCGTGTATTTTTCGGTGTCAATACCACCGTATTTGAGAACATTGGGATGAATCATGCCGCAGGGGCAAAGCTCAAGCCAGCCGGAGTTCTTGCAGGACGGACAGCCGTCACCGTTGCAGATCAGACACTGAATGTCAAGTTCAAAACCGGGCTCAACAAAGGGGAAGAAACCGGGACGAAGACGCACTTTGATATCTCTCTTGAAAACTTCTGAAAGCATGGTCTTCATGAAGTAAATAAGGTTGGAAATGGAAATGCCTTCGTCAATCATTAGACCTTCCATCTGGAAGAATGTATTTTCGTGGCAGGCATCGATTTTTTCATTACGGAAACAACGGCCGGGGAAAATCGCACGAACAGGTGCACCGTACTTCTTCATAATTGTATTCTGCGCAGCACTTGTATGGGTTTTAAGCAACTGACCGCTGCTCAGATAATAGGTATCCTGCATATCTCTTGCGGGATGATGTTTCGGAATATTGAGTGCTTCAAAGCAGTTGAAGTCATCCGTGATTTCGGAATAATCTTCAATGTGGAAGCCCATGCTTGTGAAGATGTCTTCGAGTTCTCTCTGAACGAGTGTGATGGGATGATAAGAACCCTCCTGCGTCAACATGGGAAGAGATTCGTCATAGCTCTCGGTTGCATTGATCAGGGCTTCTTCTTCAGCCTTCTTCAGCTCTGCAAGTTTAGCCTGCATGGAAGATTCAATGTGCTGTTTAAGCTCGTTGATGAGCTGACCGACTTCTTTTTTCTGCTCATTGGGAACATTTTTCAGCTCTGTCATCAATGCGGCGACAGCACCTTTTTTGCCCATAAATTCAATGCGCACTGCATCAATTTCGGCAGATGCCTGCACGAGGCTAAGCTTTTCGTCAAATGCGGCTTTGAGTTGTTGCGTTTTTGCAATCATATCTTTGTCCTCCTGAAAAAAATAAACTCCGTCCCGAACAACGGGACGAAGTATCACTTCGCGGTACCACCCGAATTCCTGCAAATACAATTTTGCAGGCACTCTTTGACCCTGTAACGGAGGTCTTCCGTCTGCACCTACTGTTATTTCAGTGAGCCGCTCCCGGGTGAACTTCACCGTATCGCCGACAGAATGCTTACAGCCACAGGCATTCCTCTCTGCAAGACGACTTGTTTACGGTTACTCTCCCGTTCCTTGCGTTTTCCGAAATATTATATCATAAATATTAAAAAAATCAAGCATTAAATTTAAAATTATGTGCATTGACATGATTGTCAAGATTTGGTATGATATCTTTTAAAGAGAGGTAGTAAAAAAATGGACAAAAATTTGTATTCCGATATCAAATGCTTTATCGTCGATATGGACGGCACGTTCTATCTTGGTGATAATCTTCTTGACGGTGCACTCGATTTTGCGAAAGCCGTCAAAGAAAAGGGAAAGCGCTTTTTCTTTTTTACCAACAATTCTTCCCACGAAGCCGGGAAGGTTGCAGAAAAGCTTAATCGTCTGGGCTATGCGGCTGAAAAAGAGGACATCATCATTTCTTCCCATGTCTGCATTGATTTTCTTAAACGCAACCGTCCGGATAAGACCGTGTATCTGCTCGGCAATGAAAATATGACAGCAGATTTTATTGAAGCCGGCATTCCGATGGTTGATGAAAATCCCGATATTGTCGTGCTCGGTTTTGACACCACGCTGACTTACGAAAAGATCCGCAAAGCCGCCCTGTTTATTGCAGACGGCAAAGAATACATTGCAACGCACCCCGATAAGAATTGTCCGCTGAAAGACGGATTTATGCTTGACACGGGTTCCATGATCGCTATGTTTGCGGCATCGACCGGCAGAGAACCCGATCTCATTATGGGCAAACCCTATGCCTTCACTGTCGATTATGTCTGCAACAAGATCGGTTGCAACCGTGACGAAATTGCTTTCGTCGGCGACAGACTGGAAACCGATATTGCCATCGGTGCCTTGAACGGGCTGAAAACCGCACTTGTTTACACGGGTGTAACTTCTCCCGAACTTTATGAAACATCGGAAATCCGCGCCACGGGCGCTTTTAAGAACTTAGGCGAACTGAGTTTGTATGTTTAAGGAGGAAAAGAAAATGTCTGAAATCAAAAGAACATGGTGGAAAGAAATGGCTGTTTATCAGGTCTGGCCTCGTTCATTCTGTGACGGTAACGGCGACGGCATCGGCGACCTGAAGGGTGTTCTTTCCAAACTCGATTACATCAAAAGCCTCGGTGTGGATGCGATCTGGTTTTCACCGCTTTATAAATCCCCGCAGGCTGACTACGGCTATGACATTGCTGATTATCGTGACATTCAGCCCGAATACGGCACGCTCGAAGAATTCAAGACCGTGCTTGACGAAGCCCACAAACGCGGACTGAAAGTCATCATGGACCTTGTTGTCAATCACACTTCCAATCAGCATGAATGGTTCCTTGAAAGTAAAAAGGGCAAAGATAACCCCTATTATGACTACTATTTCTGGCGCAAGGGCAAAGGTAACAGAAGACCCAACAACTGGATGTCCACTTTTGCAGGCCCCGCATGGGAATATGACAAGGAAGCAGGGGAATACTACCTGCATCTGTTTGCCGTTGAACAGCCCGACCTGAACATGGACAACCCGAAAGTCCGTGAAGAAGTCAAGGACATTATGCGTTATTGGCTCGATATGGGTGTTGACGGCTTCCGTGAAGACGTTATCACGTTCATTTCAAAAACCGAAGGTCTGCCCTCGAGTCCGTATTGGTTCCCCGTGGCTACCGGCATGGAACACTACATGGGCGGCCCGCATCTGGATGAATACCTGCAGGAATTCAAGGATGATGTTCTGAGCAAGTATGATTGCATGACCGTCGGTGAAGCACCGATGATGACCATCAAAAAGGCATTGCATCATATTACGGAAGGCCCGAAACAGCAGTTGAATATGATGTTCCATTTTGAACACATGGCAGCCGACTGTCTTTTCTACAGCTGGTTCAAAGCACCGTTCAGCCTGAAAAAACTGAAAAAAGTTTACACCCGTTGGCAGAAAGGACTGTACGGCAGGGCATGGAATGCAAACTATATTGAAAACCATGACCAGCCCCGTATTGTCAACCGTTACGGCAGTCTGAAATACAGAGAAGCAAGTGCAAAAATGCTTGCAACTATGTATATTTGTCAGTCCGGTACCCCCTTTATTTATCAGGGACAGGAAATCGGTATGACCAACATCAGACTCAACTCCATTGACGATTATGTGGACGTTTCCACCATCAACAACTACGGTGTTGCAAAAGCCATCATGGGTAAAAAGAAGGCACTTGAACTTGCCAACTATGCTTCCCGTGACAACGCAAGAACCCCTGTTCAGTGGGACGACAGCAAGAACGCAGGCTTTACAACGGCGGAAAAGCCTTGGTTCTTTATTAACGAAAACTACAAAGAAATCAACGTTGCCGCGCAGGAAAACGATGAAAATTCCATTCTGAATTACTACCGTAAACTTCTCAAATTCAGAAAAGAAAATGATATCGTCATTTACGGTGACTATGATGAACATTTTGCAGAAAGCGACAAGCTGTTCTGCTACTCCCGTTCTCTCGACGGCAAGAGAATGCTCGTTGCCTGCTCATTCAGCGAAGAACCCTTCCTGTTTGAAGCACCCAAGGGCTTTGATCTTACTAAGGGCACACTGGCAATGACCAACTACGATATTGATGCACTGTACGGTAACGGCTTCTGCCTGCAACCCTATGAGTGCCGCGTTTATATGTTTGATTGATTCTAAATTTTCGCAGGAGGCTGTGAAGCAATGGCTGTAATCAGAAAAGAAGCATACTATTCTTCCGCAAACGGCAGAAACATGATCCGCACACTCATCTGGCAGGATGATGAAATTGCCCCCGTTGCCGTGGTGCAGATTGCACACGGTGTGATGGAACACATCGGCAGATATGATGAATTTGCAAGATTTCTTGCAGGTCTTGGCTTTGTTGTGTGCGGCAATGACCATCTCGGACACGGAAAAAGCGTTGCGGATGAAGATGAACTCGGCTATATTGACGAAGAAGACGGTTATGTTTATATTGTGCGTGATATGAACACGCTTTATAAGATCATGCACAAGCGTTTTGCAGATCTTCCGTATTTTCTGTTCGGACACAGCCTCGGCTCCTTCCTTGCCAAAATCTATGCCGCCAATTTCGGACATGAACTTGCAGGGCTGATTCTCTGCGGCACTGGGCTTTTGCCGCCCGTTGTATCCATGTTTGACGGTGCACTGGAAGATATCGTAAGCAGACTCGGCGGTGCAGGTTCGCAGTTGCAGTTTATTAACAATTTGACGGGGAAGGTATCTGCCAAAGCCTATGGCGAAGATGATGAATTTGCATGGCTTTCTCAGAACAAGGAAAACCGTGAAGAATACCGCAATGATCCTCTTTGCGGCTTTGCACTCAAAAACGCAGGCACCAAGAATGTCGCCATGATCGGCATCAAGGGTTGTGACCCCAAATGGGCAGAACAGATTCCCGAAGACCTTCCCGTTATGCTGATTTCAGGTGCAAAAGACCCTGTTGGCATGAATGGAAAAGGGGTACTCGATCTGTCCGATCAGTTGGTTACGGCAGGGCATGACCCCGTTGTCATTCTGTATCCCGTAGATCGCCATGAAATTCTGCATGAAGACGACAAGGAACGTGTGTTTGCAGATGTTGCCAACTTCCTGAAAGCCTGCTTGCAGGACGTTTCGTTCTACGATCTGTGATGACATTGAGAAAGAACAAAAACGGACGGTATCCCTTGTTTGATACCGTCCGCGGTTTGTGCATTGCGGGCATGGTGCTTTACCATGCCCTTTTTGACTGTGTATTTATGTTCGGTCTGTTCGATATTTCCGCGGAAATGATGCAGCCTGTTTTGTATATCCGTGATTTCGGCTGTATGCTGTTTGTTCTGCTTGCTGGTATGTGCGAACACTTCGGTAAACAAAAATATAAACGTGCCGTTATGTTGCTTTTGCTTGGTGCGGTTATCAGTCTGATTTCTTATCTTTTTATGCCCCAACAGCCTGTTGTGTTCGGTGTTCTGACATTTTTAGGTATCGCATCCATCCTTTTGCAACCGCTGAAAAAGTTCATATTGAAATACAATTATATTATCACACGATTATTGTTGCTTGCCATATTTCTGCTCTTATTTAATGCCGCATACGGTACATTCGGAGTGTTCGGATTGCATTTCGGTACATTGCCCGATGTTTTGTATGCCAATACCTTGACGGCAATTTTAGGTTTTCCGCCAGCAGATTTCGCATCCTCCGATTATTTCCCGATCATCCCGTGGATGTTTTTGTATCTGTTCGGATTTTGCCTGTATCCTGTTTTGCAGAAAAGCAGAATGTTTGAAAAGATTTCCGCAATCAATATACAACCGTTTTCCTTTATCGGGCGGTACTCACTATGGTTTTATCTCGCACACCAGCCGGTTATTATGACAATGTTATTTGCAATATCTGAATTCATAAAATAACAGCACCCGACTTTTGCCGGATGCTGTTTGCTTATATTTCAGCTAATACCTTTTCAAATGCTTCCAAAAATCTGTCATTTCGGTCATTGCCGCCCGTTGAACAACAACCGTGCCAGGATATGCCGACTCGTTTTGATTTTGAATAGGCAACCATTTGACCTCTTCCACCTGTCTTCACGAAAATGTCGGTTTCTCTGAACGGTGTCCATGCGTAGTCGTTCGCGGCGGAAAGTTCGATCCATTCTTTTGAAATGAGCTGCTTGCCGTTGCAAATGCCTTTGTTTGCATAAAGATACGCAAATCTTGCCATGTCGTCACTGCGGGCATACAGAGCGCCACCGCCGATGGGATGTCCTTGCGGGCAACAACCAAAAGCACATTCGTGGAAGCCGATGGGGTTTAACAGCTTTTCAAGCAGGAATTTATCAGCAGTCTGACCGCTGACCGCATGAATAATGCGTGACAAAAGATAATATGCCGCATCGGAATACTGTCTGAATGTGCCCGGTTCATGCACAAGTTTTACAGAGAAGATATGCTTTAAAAAGTCATCCCCGATAGTATCTCTTGAATCGGGCTCATCAATTCCTTTTAATCCGCTTCCTTCGCCGAGTCCCATTTTATGCTGCAAGGCATATTCGATCGTGACACAATTCCAACGCTCGTCGATCTGTTCGGGCAGGTCTTCTTTTTTGAAAAAAGATAACACGCAATCATTCAAACTCAATTTGTTTTCATCACGCAGAATACCGATGCCTGCGGCAATAATTGCCTTTGTTGCGGAATGGCTGTTATTGCACTCGTTTGAATCTGTATTGCGATGCCATTCCACGCCGTCAGCCGAAGCGATGCCGACATCAAACAGGGGATGCCCGTCGTCGGGAATGTAAGACAAAAATTTCTCCATTAACATAAACTCATACCTCTTGCAATGTTCTTAATTATACTATAAATTGTTATAATCGGAATGTCAATATTGTGTTGACTCATACTCTTGAAAGTGTTAAAATATAAACCAAAAGGAGGTAATTTCTATGAAAACAATTCTTTTTCAGGGCGATTCCATAACCGATGTCGGCCGTTCCAGAAGCAATGACAATGAAAGAGGACTTGGTTATCCGCATCTTGTTTCTGCAAGACTCGGTCTTGACAATCCCGAAGAATATAACTTCATCAACCGCGGCATCAGCGGCAATCGCATTGTGGATGTTTATGCCAGAATCAAATGCGACATTACCAATCTGCAACCCGATTTTTTGTCAATTCTCATTGGTATCAATGATGTCTGGCATGAACTCGGCTGCCGGAACGGTGTTCCTGCTGAGAAATTTGAAAAAATTTATTCCATGCTCATTGAAGAAATCAAGGATGCATGCCCCGATATTAAGATTATGCTGATGGAACCGTTTGTTCTGCCCGGCCCCGCAACAGTTGAAAATTGGGAATATTTTGAAAACGAAACAAAACTGCGCGCCGAAGCTGTTAAACGCATTGCAGAAAAATATGACCTTGCATTTTTGCCCTTGCAGAATTTG
The DNA here is from genome assembly GCA_017416485.1 of Clostridia bacterium. Lineage (GTDB taxonomy): Bacteria > Bacillota > Clostridia > Oscillospirales > Acutalibacteraceae > RUG806. The sequence goes on from JAFQCH010000023.1 coordinate 39,645, forward strand.
CTTGATGAAGCCTGCGAAAAAGCACCCGCCGTCTACTGGCTGGCCGACGGTGTGCATCCCACCGCATTCGGTCATGAACTCATTGCCCGCGAATGGTGCAAAAAGTTTGAGGAAATGCAATAATGGCATTGCAAGATTATATTGCCGGCTATATATCAGGTTTTGATTTTTTATTCAGCCGACAAATTAGAACCGAGGTCAGTGGTGTTTGTATTCGGATTTCTGTTGCAGAGTATCGGAGAGAACATGCACACCGTCAAAAAGCAGATGTCGTGCTTTCAAAAGGCGGAATACAATATGAATGTGAATGCATTGAAGAACATAATTGGGATGAACTGTTTTATCCTGTGACTTTAAGCGGACAGAACTTTCTTTGTTTTCGCAAAACGCTGTACGGTTTTACATTGCTGGATGCTGAAACACTCACGGAAGTGTATGATTATTTTCCTGAAAAGGTACAACATGGGGAGGAGTCATTCATTGTCTGCGATGCGTATACATTCGGTGATTTTTTAATCTTTCACGGCTGTTATTGGGCTTGTCCGTGTGAAGTGTTTGCTTTTGATTATAAAAATCAATTATCCGCTAATGTTTCAATGTATGTTGGAATGTGGTCGGTTGATTCCTTTAAGATCGAAAATAATCGGCTTGTGCTTGACGGTACGGATGAGGATGATATACCTTTGCATTTCTCACTTTCTTTGGATGATATATTGCAATGTTTTTATGATGTTGCAAGCAATGAATTTTAAGCAAAATGAAACCGCACAGAATCAAAATGGTTCCGTGCGGTTGCATTTTATGTAGATTGCAAATCAGAATTCAATAAAATTCTCATTTTCATCAACATTCATAAACTGCGGATAGTCAGCATTGGTGGTAACAGTGGGTTGAAGATCCTGTGTAAGCAGCCAAATTGCAAATTCAGTGTGGTCGCTATTGTCTTTGCAACCAACATGGCCGGCGCCTTTGACGATCCATGTGGTGTCTTTGTACAGGCAGGTAGATGCGTTGACAACACGGTCAGGGGAAATGTAACGGGCATCAACACCTGCAAGTTCTTCATCGGAAAGTGTTGCACCGTACTTTGCAAATGTGCCGTAGCCGGATGTCTTTTCGCTCTCAAGAACACCGTCACCGTGCAGTTCAAAATTAGAATAAATGGGCAACTGTCTGGAGTCGTAGTGCGATACGAAAGATACCTTTACACCATCAGCATATGCTTTTGCCAGAATTTCATCGGTTCTGAAAACGAAATCCTTCACTTTATTGATTTCGCTGAGAGCGTAAGTGTAGGATTCTTCTTTACCTTCGAAGAAGTAGTTGATACTTGCTTCAAAATATTCATCGGGAATCAGACCCCAAAGACCGAATGCCGTGCAGAAGTTTTTGAAAAGGAATTCATTATACAGTCTGTCTTTGTTTGTTGTAATAAAGTCATTCAGGAAATTAACAACAAGATCCAGAATGCCGATGCCGTTCAGAATTTTGATTAAGAAGTTAACCAAACCATTGTTGGCGGTTTTTTCAAGCAGAAAATCTGCAATTGCATTGTTGTCAACCACAAGGTCACCTGTAAATGCGGAACCAACAATAATGCCGCCGTTGTGCGCGGAAGACAGATATACAACACTGTCCAGGCAATCAGTGCCGTACTTGTCAATGTAGGCAGTGGTGATCATACCACCCATGCTGCAAGCTGCAATGTCGAGTTTATCTTTGCCTGTTTCTGTTTTGACAAGGGTAAGGAAACTGTTCAGGTCGTCTGCCAGTTCAGAAGGGCTGCATCTCCAGTCAAAGGTGTAAAGATAAATATTCTTGCCGCCGTATTTGTTTGCCAAAGAACGGAACAGGCCAACTGCAGTGTCTGCCCATTCATCGCCGCTTAAATCGATGTTATCTGCTGAGGTGAGGAACTTGGGAATGTGAACACCGGCGTTTGCAGGAATGCCGTTTTCGTCGCGGGACATGTCATTAAACAGACTGTTGGCGAAGTCAATTATGGAATCAACAGTTTTTTCATTATTGCCGGCCAAAGAGCTGAAAATAATGTTAATTAAGAGTCTGAAAATATCACCAACATTGATTGCAAGTGCCTTGGAGCCGTCTTCCTTTACAAGACCTGCAAAGTCGATGCCTCTTACAACAACGATCGGGTCACCGTCATAAGCAACATTTGAATTATTGGCGGGCATTGCAGCAGATGTTGCAAAAACGCTTCCCGATATCATCGACAAACATAACATCGAAACAACTGTTACAATAAACATTTTTTTGATTCTTTTCTTCATGATAGAGCCTCCTGTTTCTTTCTCCTGATTGTGAACCGGCAAAGAATAAAATGATTTTGCCGCTTACAGTAAAAGATGTGCTCAAAAAGAAGTTCAGCATTTTCTGTTTGAGCAACAAAAATTAAACCGTGAACAAATTATACCATCATTATAAACAAAAATCAATTGTTTTTATTGAAAATTTTAACATTTATAAATTTTCATTTTGCAATACTATTGAAAAATGCAAGATTTTCTTTGACTGACAGGCAAAATTCTTTGAAATTCTGATTTTTGTCGAAGAACCAAACCTCGCCGCCGTCATTGCCTTGCATGGTGCTCCATTGTCCGTCTTCATAGATGAGTGCCGCACCGTTGTCGCAAGCAGTTGCCGACAAATCCTGTTCGGCAACACGCACGGAGAATTTGTGCCAGTTTTCGTTTTCGTAATGCGGACAGTGGCAACCGGGAAGAATACCGATGCAATCCACAAAAATAAACGAATGGTCTTCGGCACAGTCGTCGTAACCGCGTTCAAACCAACACATAGCCCCCGAGCTGTATCCCGATAAAACAATACCTTGTTCAAAAGCCTCTTTCAAATAAATGTCGGCTTTGCTCTTTTTGAATGTGTTCATTAAAAATGCAAGATGACCGCCGCCGGCATAAATAATATCCGCACCGAGGATGGTGTCTTTTATGTATTCTACAGTCAACGATTCATCGGAAAGGCACAGTGTTGTTACACTGCATCCGACTTCCTTGAGCATGAAGATTTCGCCGTCATCTTCGCTCCAGTTGTCAAAACTTGCAGTGGGCAGAAAAACCGCTTTCGGATTTTCTTTGCCGCTTAATTTTTTGATTTTTTCAAAGATGTTTTTGATTTCGCCGTCGCCGTAATAACCGCCGCCGATTGCTACAATTTTTCCCATTTTTTACTCCTTCGGATTGATGATTGTATCTGTAAAAAATTGTGCTTCGTCTTTATCGTGCGTAATCAGAAGTACCGTTTTACCTTGTGTCATTTCTTTCACGGTCTGCATGGTCGCTTCTTTGGTCTGCTCGTCAAGTCCTTTGAACGGCTCGTCGAGCACAAGAAAATTATATTCCGCACACAAGGCTCTTGCCAAGGCTACACGCCTTTTCATGCCGCCGCTTAAAGACCGCACCTGTGTTTTCAGCTCTTTTTCAAGACCTAATCTGCAAAGTATGTTTTTTGCCTTTTCTTTGTCTGCTTTATTTTTGCACACGGCTTGCACATTTGTCAAGGCTGAATAATTTTCACTCAACCTGTCTTCCTGAAAAACCGCACTTTTATGGTCGGGCGATCCTGTTATTGTTCCGCTGTCTGGCTGTTCAAGACCGAGCAGAATGTTCGCGAGCGTTGTTTTACCGATACCCGAAGCACCCATCAGTGCCGTTGTTTTTCCTTCTTCAAGAACTGCATTGAAATTCTGAAGCACCTGTTTTTCACCGTAGGCTTTGCAAAGATCGGTTATTATAATATTCATATTTTTTTCTCCAATCCTGCAAAAATTGCTTTGAGGACAGCCAAAAACAGTTTTTCAATGCCGACACTCAACACCACAATAATCAAAGTCCATGCAAACAGATCTTTGGAATCGAAATACAGTTTTGCATAATACAGCATTTCGCCGATGGAATCTTTCGGAATGCCGATGACTTCTGCCGCAATACCTGCTTTCCATGCAAGTCCCATACCTGTTGAGCAAGCCGACAGCAAAAACGGTTTGACGGCAGGAAAGCGCACAAGTAAGAATTTTTTGAAAGGTGAAAAGTGAAACAGCTCTGCGCATTGCAGCATTTTCGGATCGGTGTTTTTGTACCCTTGCAGAAGATTGTTGTACAAAATCGGCAAAGCCATTAAAAATGAAATGAATACAGACAGTTTATTGCCGCTTAACCATATAAGACTGATAACGATGAATGATGCGACAGGTACGGTTTTGACAGTCAGCAGAAACGGGCGGAAAAAGATTTCGAGAATCGGGAATCTGCCTGCGGCGGCAGAAAGAATCACTGCACACCCGAGCGCTAAAAAGAATCCGCCGATGATATGTCCTGTGGATCGAAGCACGGTTGCTAAAAAAGTTTCCGATTGCAACAATTCAACCACTCTTGCAAGCACTTGCAACGGAGATGCAATCAGCACATCCGCATCAATCCAAAGCGATGCCGCCTGCCACAGAAAAATGGCAAGCAGCACCGCAACTGTATTGAGTATTATTTTTCTTAAATTAGTAGCAGAAGTCTTCACCGGGGAGATTTCCTCCGATCGAGGCAGAATTTTGGTTGTAAAGAATGGTCAGGTAAGAAGTCAGAGCTTCTTTCATTTCTTCACCGTCAAGGAAAACAATGTTGCACTGCGGAATGGCTTTCTTTGCAACTGCGGCGGCGAAAATATCGAATTTTTCAACAAGTGTTGCGGCTTCTTCCACATTGCTGTTTACATAGTCAACGCTTTGTTTGTATTCAGCAAGGAAAGCAGTAACAGCATCGGGATTATTTTCAATGAAATCATTTCTTGCAACCACAACACCCGTTACAAGTTTGCTGCCGTTGTCAAGTTTGTTCCATTCGTCGTTCAGATTGATTGCTGTGCGAAGGCCTTCCACCTTGTTGGAGGCAACCGTAACATAGGGTTGGGGCAGAAGTGCAATACCTTCTTCTGCTGTTGCGAGAACGCTTACGATTTCCGTTGCTTCACTGCGGAATTCGATGGTGACATCATTGTCAGGATCGATGCCGTTTTCGCTCAGCAGATAGCGAAGGCTGTATTCGGGGGTAGTGCCTTTGCCCGTTGCATAAATGGTTTTGCCTTTCAGGTCAGCAAGGCTGTTGACAGAATCGCCTTTTTCCACAATGTAAAGCACGCCGAGGGTATTGACAGCAAGAACACTTACTGCGCCGTTTGTTTTGTTGTAAAGTACACTTGCAAGGTTGGCGGGAACAGCGGCAATGTCAAGTTCGCCTTTGATGAGTTTCGGGGCGATTTCATCTGCCGTACCTGCAATGGTGAAGTCATATTTACCGTTTGCGGTGTTGTCTTCCATGATTTTGACCATACCGATGGAGGTTGGGCCTTTCATGCCGGCAACACGGATGGCTGTCACGTCAGACGGTGTCACATATTCAACAACATCATTGGGTGTGACAACATCGGAATCGGAAACTTTTTCCGACGGATCATTGGTGGTTTGCGTGCAAGCGGCAAATGCCGTCAGCATCAGAATAAGAGCGAGGATGAGTGCTACATACTTTTTCATGTTTTTACTCCTGTAAATAAATATTTTTATATCCTTATTTTAGCAGGAGAAAATGAAAATGTATGTTGCATCTGCAACAAAAAGCAACTTTATTTTCTGATTAACGTGATTTTGTTCTTGCTTATTTCTATAATATTTTCTTTTTGCATTTTGTGTAATTCACGCGAAAGTGCACTTCGCTCTGTGCCGATGTAAGCGGCAAGGGAAGAACGGTCAAGAGCAAGTGTGAATGTGTCGCTTTTTGTGCGGTTTGCACATTGTGAAAAATAGGTAATCAGTTTATCGCGGATCGTGAACTTTGATAAAACCTGAATGCGGTTGTTCATGTCCAGTGCACGATTTGCGAGCAATGCAATAAAACGGTTGCGCAATGCACAGGAGATTGAACAATTGCAATCATCCTGCAAGCGTTCACAATGCAACCACAGGATGTCCGTGTTTTGTGTTGCAATGATGTAAACAGGCTCATTGCGTTGTAAAAAACAAAGCGATTCGCCGAACGTGTCACCCTTTTGCGCACTGCTCATCACAAGGCAGTTGCCGTCAAAATCATCCATGTAAACGGTGATACTGCCGTTTAAAACAAGTCCGAATGCGGATAATTTTGCATTGGCTTTTTTTATGGTTTCATTTTTGTTGTAATGTGCCTGTTTTGCAGAAAAAAAATCGAGTGCTTGCAGTGTTTCTTCTGCATCCATACTTTGGAACAATTTTGTAGTTTTTAAAAAATCATACAGTAAAAGCATAATGATCCCTCGACAATATTATTTTATATTTTTATCAATTTGTCAATACAAAACTTGCATTTTAAAAAACAATGTGATATATTGGAAACACTAATAAAACGGAGGTTTTCAGTATGTTTTCTTTCTCTAAAAAAATTATTGTTTTCATCATGTGCCTTGTGCAGATGATTCTGCCGTTCTTTTATACGCTCGGCAGCAATGCGGATGCTAATTTCAGCGAATGGTCAAAGGAAGATAAATATGTTCTTGAAAATACGACTGTGCTTGAAAAGACAGCAGGTGAAGACTTTGTCGTGCTCAATCTGACCGACATTCAGTTGGGTGAAGGCGAAGCACTTACCACCAACAGTGACTTTGCTTTTGATCTGATCGATGAACTCATCAAGAGAACCAATCCCGATCTGATTGCTGTTGCAGGCGACAACCTTCTTGGTTTCGTCGGTAGCTATTCCACCATCGAAAAACTTTCTTCTCTCGGCATTCCTTATGCAATCGTTATGGGCAACCACGACGGACAGGATACCATCACGGAAGACTGGGCAGCTTATCTTGCCGCCAATGCCGAAAACAGCCTGTTTGAATTTGGTCCGAAAGACATGGGGTACGGCAACTATATCATCAATATCAAGCAGGGTGATGAAATTGTTCATACCCTTTATATGATGGATACGCACGATCATGCTGTTCATACAAAAGAGGACGGATCAACGGTTGAAGGCTATGATCATCTTTGGAACAACCAGCAGGAATGGTACAGATGGGCTGTTGAAGGTCTTGCCGCAATCGAAGGCAGAACCGTACAGAGCACGGCTATTTTCCACATTCCCGTTTATGAATATACGGAAGCTTATAATACTGCTTTTGATGCACAGGCAAATGCTTACAAGCCTGAATATGCTGATGTTTGTTTCGGTGTCAGAGGTGAAGATGTTTGTTCTGCTCCTGTTAACAACGGTTTCTTCGCGCTTGTTAAGGAACTTGGTTCCACCAAGGACATCATTGTCGGTCACGACCATATCAACAGCTTCTCCGTTCTCTTTGAAGGTGTTCGTTTGAGCTATTGTCTGAAAACCGGTTTTGGCAGCTATGCAGATGAAACCGGCAACACAAACGGCGGTTCCGTGCTCAGAATCCATGACGACGGCACAACCACCTTTGAACACATCTACATCACTCCCGAAGAACTCGGCTACAATGCCGACAGACTTTCCTGAGTTCTTCTTTTGCCCGGATTTTATTTCGGGCTCTTTTCTTTTTGTGCAAAAATGTTTGCAAATTATTTTTCTGTATGTTAATATGATTTCGGGAGGGATAAAAAATGATTATCAGAAATCTTACACATGATGACCTTGAACAGCATGAATATGTTGCATCGCTTTCGTTTATCTATCGCTATTCGCACGGTGATGAACTTGAAATGACCGACGGGGTTTTTATCGGTGCTTTTTTAGATGACAATAAAACGCTTACCGCGAATATGGAAGTTGAAGATTTTGAAGTTACCTTCAACGGGCAAAAACTCGCATGCGGCGGTATCGGTGCCGTGTGTACCCGTCCCGAATATCGCAGAGGCGGTGCTGTGCGCAAGATCTTTGATGCTTATTTCGAAAGTGAAAAACATGATATTTCTATACTCTATCCGTTTTCTACGCTTTTTTACCGTAAATTGGGTTATGTGAATGCCGGGCATTATGTGAATGTCGAAATGCCGTTTGCGCATCTCTCTTTCATTCCGCGTGATTTTGATGTCGAATTATATGACGGAACGCAATCCGAAGCACTGTATGCTTTTCATAATAAGAATGCTTTTAAAACAAATCTGACATTTATTCGCAACAATAACCGCTATTTCAAAGATAAACCCTATGAGCAACTCAATTATACATATATGGGAAAAAATAAAAACGGTGTTGTGGACGGATATGTCACATTCCGTTGCGACCGTCCTTCTTCCACTGTGTTTGTTTCTGAACTTGTGTATGAAAACAAACAGTCGCTTTTCAATCTTCTTGCATTTTTGAGAACCTATGACGGTAATTTCAAGACACTCGTAATTGATCAGCTTACTGTATGGTCGCCGTTTTTTGATATTTTGCCGAATACCGCAAAGGACATCAACCGCACTATGCGTGATATGGGTTCTGTCAGAATTCATAATCTTGAGAAAATTCTGAACATGGCTGCATATCCTGCAGAGTATGGCAAGTTTTCTTTTTATTCGGATGATCCGATTGCAAAAAATCACGGCATTTTTGATGTGGAATATGAAAACGGCAAGGCAAAAGTTTCAAGACGTGAAGATGGTGCTTATGATGTGAAACTTGATGCTGCTGCAATGAGTGCGCTTGTTTTGCTCGGACATGACGGTGACTATGATGCACTTTCATATTGGCAAGGTATTGAAATTGTTAACGAGAATCCCGATCTGCTTCGTGCATTCCCGAAAAAAAGAACTTATTTCGCAGATCATTTTTAATGTTGACACTTGCATAATGCAATGCTATAATAAGTTAAATCATTAAATAACGGAGGATTATTACTATGGCAGATAATGTTCTTGATCGTTTCAAAGAAGGCAGCATTGAAGAAGTTGTGATTGATACCGAAAAGAAAGTAAAAGTCGGTATTATCGGTACAGGCTGGATCGCAGAAGAACACGTTAAGAAGTATCTTATGTGCCCTGATGTTGAGATCGTAGCTGCTGCCGATCTTGTTGAAGGCAAAGCAGAAAAATTTTGCAAGGCTAACGGTATTGAAGGTGTACGTCTTTACAGAAGCCACAAGGAACTGCTCGATGCTGAAGAACTCGATGCCGTCAGTGTTTGCACATATAACCGCACCCATGCGGAATGCACCATTTATGCTCTGCAGAAGGGGGTTAATGTTCTTCTTGAAAAACCCATGTGTGTTACTCTTGAAGAAGCGGTTGCCATCTGTAAGGCTGAAAAGGAAAGCGGTAAAATCGTTTCTGTCGGTTTCCAGCCTCGTTTTGATGAAAACATGAAGATGGTCAAAGAAATCGTGCAGTCCGGAGAACTCGGCGATGTTTATTACATCCAGACCGGCGGCGGCAGACGCAGAGGCATTCCCACTCCTTACGGCACTTCTTTTATTGAAGACAAAACCGCAGGTATCGGTGCGCTTGCCGATATCGGTTGCTATTCTCTTGATATGGTTCTCAATGCAGTTGGTTACCCGAAGCCGCTTACGGTTTCCGGCTACACCAATGACTGCTTCGGTAAAGACCCCGTAACTTATCCCGGTCATCCCGAATATGCAGATCTGTTCAGTGTTGACGATTTTGCAGCTGCATTTGTCCGTCTGGAAGGCGGCATCATTCTTGACTTCCGTATTTCCTGGGCTATGAATATGGACACCCCCGGTGATACCATCATTCTCGGCACCAAAGCAGGTCTTCGTATTCCTTCCACCGAATGCTGGAACGGTTCCATCGGCGGTCCGCTTGTTATTTATCGTGATGTTGCTGGTACCCATGTTGAAACCAAGGTTCCCGAAAAGAAGAACAGCCACGATAACTTCTACAACAAGATCCGTTTCTTTATTGATGCTGTTAAGAACGGCACTGCTTCTCCCGTTCCCACAAGCCAGATTATCTACAATCAGGCTATCATTGACGGTATTGCCCGTTCTGCAAAGGCTGGCAGAGAAGTCACTGTCGAAATTCCCGAAATCTAAAAAAATATGTGCGGGGCATTCTTTTGAGTGTCCCGTTTTTTTGAGGTTGTTATGGTTAAAGAATATCTTGAATTGGGGCAAATCGTCGGCACACACGGTGTTCGCGGTGAATTGCGTTTTAATCCGTGGGCAGATTCACCTGCTTTTGCCGCAAAGTTTAAAACTCTGTATACGGACGCAAGCGGAAATAACAGCGTGAAAGTAATTTCCCGTGTGCACGGCAATGTTGTGCTTATGAAAATGGACGGTATTGATACCGTAGAAAAAGCCGCCTCGCTGAAGAATAAAATTCTGTTCATGAAAAGAAGCGATGCAAAATTGCCGGAAGGCACATGGTTTGTGCAGGAACTCATCGGCTGTCATGTTTATGATGCCGACAACGCAACGGAATACGGCATTCTTTCGGATGTGTCTGAAACAGGTGCCAATGATGTATGGCATATTACCGATGCAAAAGGGAATGAGTATCTGCTTCCTGCAATCAAACAGGTTATCATCGAAACCGATGTGGCGGCAGACAGAATTCTGATTCGTCCGATGAAAGGGATTTTTGATGATGCGGATTGATATTCTGACCCTGTTTCCCGAAATGTGCCAAACCGTTTTCAATGAAAGCATAACGGGGCGTGCCATCAAAAACGGAATATTGCAGATCAATGCAATCAATATCCGTGATTATACACTGGATAAACACAACCGTGTGGACGATACACCATACGGTGGCGGCACCGGCATGCTCATGCAGGCGCAGCCGATTTATGATTGCTACAAAGCATTGTGTGAAGAACTCGGCACAAAGCCGCATCTTGTTTATATGTCTCCGCAAGGAACAGTACTGACGCAGAAAAAAGCTGTTGAATTGTCAAAATTGCCGAATCTCTGCATTCTTTGCGGACATTATGAAGGTGTGGATGAACGAGTTCTTGAAGAAATTGTGGATGAAGAAATCTCCATCGGTGACTATGTGCTGACAGGCGGTGAATTACCGGCGTTGGTGCTTGCAGACAGCATTGCCCGTATGATCGACGGTGTGCTTGCCAATGAAGACGCCTACACATTGGAAAGCCACTACAATTCGCTTCTTGAGTATCCGCAATATACAAAACCCGCAGTATGGAACGGCAGGGAAGTGCCGCCGATTTTGCTTTCGGGGCACCATGCAAACATAGAAAAATGGCGTCGTGAACAGTCATTGTTGCGCACGTTTGAGCGCAGACCCGATTTGTTGCAGACGGCAGAATTAACAAAAAAAGAGCAACAAATGCTTGATTCTTTCGCTTTGCAAGCGCAAAAGTGTGCAGAAGCGGATGAATCATGAGAAATTGTTTGTCAAAATGCACAAATAGGACTTGAAAAAATTGTCATACTTTAGCCTATCAAACGATTTTTTCAAAACACATCGGTTTGTGATTGACGAGTGAAAGATTTGTGTTATAATATGTAACAAGCAAAGAGTTTCTGATGCTTGTTTTGTGCATTGCAGAAATTAAATTATTGCCGTGGGAGAGTCAAATATGGTCCATAAAGATATTACAGTTCAGAATCAGGTTGGCTTGCATGCACGTCCTGCAACCTTCTTCATTCAGAAAGCAAATGAATTCAGATCTTCTATCTGGGTCGAAAAAGAAGAACGCAGAGCAAACGCAAAAAGCCTTCTTGGTGTTCTTTCTCTCGGTATCACCGGCGGCACAGACATTCGCATTATTGCAGACGGCAATGATGAAAATGAAGCTTTGGCAGCACTTGTTAAGATGGTCGAAGCCGGTTTTGCCGAATAATTGTTTTGATTTCAGTGAAAAACCGTTCTGCATCGCAGGGCGGATTTTTTCATTTTGTTAAGGAGGAAGCAGGATGAATATTGCCGAATTGCGCAAAAAGGCAATGCAGTTGCCGTTGACTCCCGGTGTATATATTATGAAAAATAAAACGGGCGAGATCATCTATATCGGTAAAGCAAAGGCATTGCGCAACCGTGTAAGCCAATATTTCGGTTCACAAAGCAACCATACCGTCAAAGTGCGCCGAATGGTTGAAAATGTGCATGACTTTGATTACATTCTTGTTGCCTCCGAATTTGAAGCCCTGGTTCTGGAATGTTCACTCATCAAGCAACATCACCCCAAGTATAATATTCTGCTGAAAGATGACAAGGGATACGGCTATATTAAAGTTTCAAAAGACGGTTGGCCGACTTTGACAGCCGAAAAACAAAAAGCAGAAGACGGTGCGGATTATTACGGCCCGTTTGCGTCTACAGGCTATGTTGCAAAAGCTGTGCAGGACGCAAAAGCAATCTTCGGCTTGCCGACCTGCAATAAGCATTTTCCGCGCGATATCAATCGGCAAGCTCGCCCGTGTCTGCATTACCACATCAAAACCTGTGCCGCGCCGTGTTGCGGCAAAATGAAAGAACAAGAATATATGGAATCACATCGCGATGCACTTGCCTTGTTGCTTAACGGCGACGGAGAAATTATGCGTAAGTTGAAACGCGATATGCAGGAAGCTGCCGAAAATCTTGAGTTTGAGCGTGCCGCCCGTTTGCGCGACCGCATTGCATCCATTCAGAAAACATGGCAGAAACAGAGTGTTGTTGCTGTTCGCAGCGGTTTGCAGGATGTTTTTGCAGTGACAGACGGAAGTGAAAAATCTTGCCTGACAGTGCTTCGCTACAGTGACGGAAAACTCTATGATTCCGAAAGTTTTATTTTCGATAAACTGGAAAGCCCTGAAGAAGATCGCAGTCGTTTACTGACACAGTTTTATACCATCCGTGATGATGTTCCCGAGCGTGTCAGTGTGGATATTGAGCCCGCAGATTCACAATTGTTAGAGGTGTGGCTTTCTGAAAAACGTGGTAAAAAGGTTCAGATTTTTGTTCCCAAGCAAGGCGAAGGAATGAAATTGATGCAGCTTGCACGTGAAAATGCCTCCGAAAAACTGTCAAAATACACAGGCAAAAATGAAAAACAACAGCGTGTGATTGAAGAACTCGGCGAAATGCTTGGATTGCCAACAGCACCTGCTTATATAGAAGCATATGATATTTCTCATACAGCAGGCAGTGAGACTGTCGGCGGCATGATCGTTTTTAAAGACGGGAAGCCATATAAAAAGGCATACAGGAAGTTTGCCGTTCGCGGAATAGAAAACGATGACTGCGCGGCCATGGCGCAGGTTTTATCAAGAAGAATGGATGAATATCTGAAAAATCCCGACGACGCAGACGGATTCGGCAGATTGCCCGATCTTATTTTGCTCGACGGCGCAAAAGGAGAGATCAATGCAGTTCATGCTGTTCTGTGTGAAAAAGGTTTATCTGTGCCGTTGTTCGGTATGGTAAAGGACGGAAAGCACAGGACGCGAGCAATCGCAACAAGTGGCGATGAAATATCCATTCAGGATAAAAGGGCGGTGTTCACTTTGGTTGCCGAAATACAGGAAGAGGTGCATCGATTTGCAATTACCTACCATCGCCAGAAACGAAAAAAGAACACCCTGTCTTCCAATCTGACACAAATTGAAGGGATCGGCGAAAAAAGAGCAAAAGCCTTGCTGAAGCATTTCGGCACATTAGCAGCGGTGCAGAACGCAGACCTGGCTTCCTTGGAAGCTGTGAACGGAATCAGCAAACCGGCCGCTGAAAAGGTGTATCAGTATTTTCATGATTATCATGCAGATGAGGATGATTAAAAATGATCAAAGCAGTAATTTTTGATCTTGACGGCACATTAACGGATACTTTGGATGATCTTGCAGATGCTGTCAATTATGTTTTGTCCCGCAATCATTATGCGCAAAGAACACGGGATGAAGTCCGTTCTTTTGTAGGTAACGGCTTGTATATGCTCATGCGCCGGGCTTTGCCTGCGGATGTTTCTGATGATGTTGCCGCAGCGTGTACGGATATACTGACTGCATATTACAAAGAACATTCCCTCGTGAAAACAAAACCGTATGACGGAATCTTTGCATTGTTGGAAAAATTGAACCGTGACGGTATTCTTTGTGCCGTTGCGACAAACAAAAGGGAAGCGGCTGCTAAGGAAATCTGTTTGCGCTTCTTCGGTTCGCTTTTGTGCAATGTCAAAGGTGACAACGGGCAAAGACCTTTAAAACCGAATCGCGCTGTTATCGATGAATTGTTGCGTGAAATGAATGTTTCGGCAGCAGAAACATTATATGTCGGAGATTCCGAAGCGGACGCATTCACCGCGCACAATGCCGATTTAACAGCCATCGGCGTTACATGGGGGTTTCGCAACAAAAAACAGTTAGAGGATGCCGGAATATCGTTATTTGCTGAAAAAAGTGAGGATATATACAATATTGTAAAAAATTACGGTTGACAAATCATATTCTTTTGTGTAATAATAAATAAGTAAATTTTTATTTATGAACGGAGAGTTCGTTTGCGAGTTATAACAGGTTCTGCAAGGGGACGAAAACTTGTTACCCCCGAAGGAATGGAAGTCAGACCAACACTTGACAAGGTTAAAGAAGGTCTTTTCAGTGCCGTTCAGTTTGAAATTGAAGGCAGGGATGTTCTGGATCTTTTTGCAGGCTCAGGGCAGCTCGGAATTGAAGCATTGAGCCGCGGTGCCGCATCTTGTGTTTTTGTTGACAGTTCCAGAAAATCGCAGAATGCCATTCAGGCAAATATTGCCGCTTGCGGTTTTCAGGCGCAATCCGGGCTGATTGCAGGAGATGCGTTGAGTTACATCAAATCCTGCATGCAGACATTCGGAATTGTTTTTCTGGATCCTCCCTACGGTCAGAAATGGATCGATAAGGTTTTGCCCTATGTTGCAGACCATGTAACCCCGGGCGGAATCATTATTTGTGAATCAGATTTGAAAGAGGAGTTACCCGAACAGGCAGGGAACTTTACAGTCGATCGTGTTCGTAACTATTCTCATACCAAGGTAACCATATACAGATGCAAATCAGAATGAGAGGTCATTCTTATGCAGAAAATTGCTGTTTGTCCCGGTAGTTTTGATCCCATCACATTGGGGCATGTGGATGTAATTACCCGTGCCGCAAAAGTGTTTGACAAGGTTGTTGTAACGGTTATGTACAACAGCAAAAAACGCAACACAGGTCTTTTTAAACCCGATGAACGCGTGGAACTGATCAGAAAAAGTGTTGCACATCTTCCGAATGTGGAAGTTGATTTTCACAGCGGATTGTTGGCAGATTATGTGCAGAAAATCGGAGCGGTCGCAGTGGTCAAAGGCTTGCGTGCTGTGTCTGATTATGAAGATGAATTCCAGCAGGCACTCACGAACAAACGATTGGCCCCGCAGGTGGATACCATGTTTTTTGTAACCAGTGCCGAATACATGTTCTTAAGCTCGTCTTTGGTGCGCGAAGTGTGCAGTTATGGTGGCGACATCAGTGCATTTGTACCCGAAGCGATAATAGAAGATATAAAAAAGAAAGCAATAATAACGGAAGGATGAATGAATTATGAGCGTAGAGGATTTGTTGAGCCAGATTGAGGATTTACTTGATGACGGTAAACCGTCGTTGATGGGTTCCGGGAAGGTGAAGGTTGATTCCGACTCTATCCGCCGCATTCTTGAAGACATTCGTCTTGAAATGCCCGAAGAAGTCAAGCAGGCAAGAAAAATTGCAGCAGAACGCAAAATGATTCTTGACAAGGCGCAGTCCAAGGCTGCCGCACAGATCAAGCAGGGTGAAATGCTTGCAGCACAGATGGTTGAAGAAACCAGCATTGTCAAAATGGCACACGACCATTCCGCACAACTGAAGGCAACTGCCGAAGCAGAAGCTGCACAAATCGTGGCCGATGCTCGTTCGCAGGCTGCTGATATTATTGAAAAGGCAAAGGAAAATTATTCCGAAATCGTAAACAATGCGCAGAAGTGGTCTTCGGATCTTCGCAACGGTGCAAGTAATTTTGTTGATTCCATCATCGGCGATACAGAAGGCATTCTGGTTGAAGGCATCAATAATTTCAATACCAGCCTGAACAAGATTCACATTGTTCAGCAGCAGTTGGAAAATGTTGCAGCAAAGAGAGTTGCTGACGAATTTTAATTGTACATAGTTTTCAACAACACCTCATATCATTATGATGTGAGGTGTTCAATTTATGTTCTGTTTTTCCTTGAAGTCTGCCCGCTACCGTTTTTTTATGGTGCTTTGCGGGGTTTTATTGATTTTGCTGACCGTTTTTGCCGTAAAGGAATTTGCCCGCAATCTTCCCGCAAACGGAAATGTATTTCCGCGCGGCGCAACGCAGGAAGAGCGATTGCAATATCTTGCGCAATTCGGTTGGACTGTGCAGGAAGAGCCCGTCAGTGTGCAGGAAATTTTTATTCCCGCGCAATTCGGGGATGTTTACAACAATTATAATGCAATTCAATTGGCGCAAGGGTTTGATCTTTTGCCCTATGCCGGCAGAAGCGTAAAAAAATGGGTGTATGCCGTAACCAATTACCCCGGCTATGCGCAAAGCGAAGCCTATGTGCAGGCCACTTTATTGGTCTGTCAGGGGATTATTATCGGCGGCGATATCTGCTCGGTAGAACTGAACGGTTTTATGCACGGTTTTGATTATCTTGCAAATTAACAAGGAAGTATTGTATGGAATTGATTCGGCTTGATAAATTGCTGTCGCAGGCTCTTTTGCTTTCGCGCAGCGATGCAAAAAAGAAATTGCGTGATTCGCAAGTGTCCATCAACGGCAAAGTCTGCAAAAACGCAGATGTGAAAGTGAATCCGTCTGTGGATGTCATATCTGTCAGCGGGCAAACTATTGTGTATCAGAAACATGTTTATATCATGTTGCACAAACCCGCGGGCGTTGTTTCTGCTTCCAAAGACCCGAATGAAAAAACGGTGGTTGATCTTGTACCGGCAGAAATTCGCAGAAAAGGCTTGTTCCCGGCAGGACGGCTCGACAAAGATACCACGGGCTTTGT
The DNA here is from genome assembly GCA_017416485.1 of Clostridia bacterium. Lineage (GTDB taxonomy): Bacteria > Bacillota > Clostridia > Oscillospirales > Acutalibacteraceae > RUG806. The sequence goes on from JAFQCH010000023.1 coordinate 56,597, forward strand.
GCTGATCACGGATGACGGCGATTTTGCGCACCGCATATTGGCACCCGGAAAGCATGTGCCAAAAACCTACCGTGTTACACTCACAAGGGCGGCGTCTGAAACGGAAATTGCCGAACTTGCCGACGGCCCCGTTTTGGATGATGAAAAATTGCTGCCTGTAGCTGTGCAGGTAATCTGCGAAGAAGATTTTATTTACAGTGTTGTGCTGATGGAAGGCAGATATCATCAGATTAAGCGGATGTTTGCCAAACAAGGCAATCCTGTTGTTGCATTGCATCGCACACAGATGGGAAACTTGCCTTTAGATCCCGCTTTGCAACCGGGTGCATGCAAAGTATTGTCAGCGGAAGAACTTGCACAAATCACAGCAAAATAATAAAAAGTCGGAGCCTCGCCTTTGCGAAAGCTCCGAATTTTTTGTTATTCTTTATTTTCGATTTCTTTATATAAAAATCTGTTTCGTTTGAATTTTTCAGGGGGCTTGATGGGGTGCAGGCATTTGTCGTTGCCGACAAAATCGGATGTTTCCGGCCCTTTTTTTGCAACCCAGTTTACGGCATTTTTCAGAATCAGGCGCACATTCTCATTCTTGTAAATGGGGAATGTTTCATGTCCCGGCTGGAAGTAGAAAAACCTGCCCTCGTCCTTGTGGAAGCAGCATCCCGAGCGGAACACTTCGCCGCCTTCAAACCAACCCGTGAATACAACACTGTCGGGTGTTGGAATGTAAAAATGTTCGCCGTACATTTCTTCATGGTCAAGGCGGAAGCCTTGTTCCACGCCCTGTGCAATCGGATGGAACGGATCGGTCGTCCACACGCGTTCAGCTTCATTGGCTTCGCGCCAACGCAGGGAACAAGGTGTGCCGCAAAGGGTGGTAAACGGTTTGGAAAAATGTGCCGAATGCAGAAAAATAGCGCCCATGCCTTCGCTGACCCGCTTGCAGACATATTCGTTGATTGCGTCGGGCACTTTGTCATGTGCAATATGCCCCCACCAGATCAGCACATCGGTCTTGTCAAGTTCCTCTTTGCTTAAACCTGTTTCAATGTCGGCAAGGGTAACGCAGCTTACATCATGTTCTTTGTCAAAAATGGTTTTCAGTTCATTGTGTAATCCGTTGCTGTATGCTTTTTTGTGCGCAGGAAGATTTTGCATAACATTTTCATTATAAATAATAATTTTCATGCTTTTGCATCCTTTCTGTTGGTTTATTTGCCGATGATTGCATCCGCAAAATCGCTTAACATTTCCGTATCGGCAAGCTCGGCCATGCCTGCATCGCAACCCGCGGCAAGTTTCGGATTGACGGGTGTTTGCACCGTTGCGGGAATATTGAATTTAGCGGCAATTTCATCCAGTTTGCTCTCGCCGTAAATGTAATGCTTTTTGTTGCAATCCGGGCAGACAAAATAAGAGAAATTTTCAACAATACCCAACACGGGAATGTTCATAAGCCCTGCCATGCGCACCGCCTTTTCAACAATCATCGAAACCAGATCCTGCGGGCTGGTGACCACAACAATGCCGTCCAGCGGAATAGATTGAAACACGGTCAGCGGTACATCGCCCGTTCCGGGAGGCATGTCTATAAACAGGTAATCAAGCTCGTTCCAAACAACATCCGTCCAGAACTGCTTCACCGTGCCGGCAATAACGGGACCTCGCCACACAACGGGCGCACCCGCATCTTCCAACAGCAGATTGACGGACATGATTTCAATTCCCGTTTTGGTCAAAACCGGGAAAATGCCGAGGTCGCTTCCCGTCGCCCGTTCGGTGATGCCGAAACTTTTTGGGATGGACGGTCCCGTAATATCCGCATCGAGAATACCGACCTTAAACCCTCTGCGTTTTGCTTCAACGGCGAGCAGGGAAGTGACCATGGATTTGCCGACACCGCCTTTGCCGCTGACGATGCCGATCACTTTTTTAATATCGGAATGTTCGTTCATGGGCGCAAGAAAACTCGATGCTTGCTCGCGCGAACTGCATTTTGCAGAGCAGTTTGAACAATCATGATTGCATTCGGACATAGTTAAAAATCCTTTCTGTTTTATAATGTAATGATGTATTTTATTATACACCTCTTTTTTCCGAAGTCAAGCTGTCTTTGCGGGTAAAAATAATAGTCAAACCCCTTTTTTTGTGCAAAACCTGGAAAAATGCTTCTTAAAATTTGTTCATTTTTACATGGCTTGTGAAAATATGTTTTCTTGACATTTTTGTGTAAATCAGTATAATATAAGTAACTGTAATTCCTACGGGATTATTCTGCCGTGGGATAGAAAAAAGGAGTGTTGCTCAATGAAAAACGCTAAAAGACTGTCAAAGAAGTTGCTTTCTGCCCTTCTTTGCCTTTGCCTCGTGCTGCCGCTGTTCTCGGCGGCTTTGGTTCCCCTTGCCGCGGAACTGAAAGCTGCACTTGCAACGGAAGCATCCGCCGCCCTTACGGATGATTTGAACGTTATTGAATATGAAGATGGGGGCTATCATTATTTTTATTTTGATGCAAACAGTGCAAAATTTTTATCTAAAATCGAAGTCAAAAGAAGAAGTCAATGGCAAGCCGGAAATCTTGCAAATCAACTTAAAGATGAAGGCTATTATTATCCAAATGATATAGACTTGAATCAAGGGTGCACTACGGGTAACAGGATTAAATTTGGTTTTATGAATAGTAGCAATCCGTCGGAGTTTATTACAAAAATTGCTGTTTCCACAACTCATAATTCTAATTCAAATATTGATACCAAACCTACATGGCCTGCTTACTATAGATTCAGCGATTCAGGAAAAGCATACGATGTTTCGTGGAAAAAATCAAGCAATGTAAATCTTAATGCTGAGGGTTTGAGTGGTGATAATGCATTAGGTGATACTTATTTGTATTTTTGCCAAACTTCAGATACGCGTGTCGGTGCGCCTTTGACTATGGTTCGTGCTGATGAGTATGAAGATCCTGTATCTAATCTGCATTTCGCTCGTTATTTGGATAACACTTCTGTTGCAGATTTGAACCAAGATGCCGGCGGCCGTTATGTTTATTTATGGATGACTGATGATGCGTTCTCCGGATTGCCCATGCACGAAGATCATAAATATCTTACCACTACCGGTTCTGAAGACGTTTCTTCTGCATTGCAGAGTCTCGAGACCACATTTAATAGATATAATGATTACTTGAAAAGTGACATTTATACTTCTGCATCTTATGAAGCATTGGAAACTGCGTTGACCCAGGCTGCTAATATTTTTGAAGATTATAAAGACTATTACAGTTCTGTCTATACGCCTGCAACGATTTCCCAGGCTGCTATGGAAATTTCTTCTGCAGCAATGTCACTTGCAACCACCGTTACTTTTAATGTTAAGCAAAACGGCGGTGATGGCGAAAATGCTACGGAAGACCTTATTGTTGGTATCAACAACTCCGGCGCATTCGACTACAATACCTCCAAGAAAGCAACCAAAGAAGGTTGGAGCTTTGTTGGTTGGAACGCCGACCCCAATGCAACCACCGGCGAAATGTCTTTCACGGTCGGCTTTAAAGATACGGTTTATGCAATTTTCTCCAAAACTGTTGATGTGCAGTTTTCTTATCTGACTCCCGTCGGTTCCGTTGCATCTGCAAGAGAGCAACTCATTTATTATAATAATGAAACAACGAAGACTGCAACAGTTCCCGATTTGACAGGATTTGAAAATGTTTCCAAAAAGGGTAATTTTACACTGCTTGGTTTCCGTGCAGACAATGTTCCCGGCCCCGCTGACGAAACAATTAAAAATTCAATTTCTTACGATGCAGATACTGCTAACCCGTCTTATCGTTATTATGCAGTTTACAGCCGTGATGATCTGACCCTCAGCTACGATTTGAATTATGATGATGCCCCGGCTGCTCCTGCATCACAGCAAACAAGTCAGTATATCAGTGCTGCAAACAAGAGAGAAGCAAAGTCCTTTACTATTACAGATGTTATCCCGGAACGCGAAGGTTATACTTTTACCGGCTGGGCTGAAAAAAGAGGCGCAGATGCTACCTTGCATGCAGGTGATACTTTCAGCATTGATGTCGATAAAATCCTCTATGCTTGCTGGATTCCCACGCAATACACCGTTACCTATGATACCAACGGCGGCAAAGATCTTGCCCCGCTGACGTATGACACCGAAAACAAGAAAACAAAACTTGCAACCCCCAAGAAAGACGGTTACACATTTGTTTCCTGGATTGTAGATGCTGTAGATGAAGAGAATCCCGGCACGTGGGTTAAAGGCACGGAATTTGAAGCCGGCACCAGACTGCTCGGCAACAAGGGTGACGTTACCCTCAAGGCACAGTGGACTCCCAATGACGGCATCCGATATGCTGTTTACCACATGCTGCAGACTGCAGACGGCGAAGGTTATGAACAGTATCGTGCAAACATCAAAAGAGGTGTTGCTGATTCTGTTGTTGATGTCCGCGATATGATCATTACCGACATATACGGCTATGAATTTGCAAAGTCCGAAGCAAACAGTGTTGAATTCCAAGATACCACAACACTTCTGCCCGACGGCTCTCTTGCAATCTATCTCTACTATGATCGTGTTTCCTTTAAGGTTGAGTTGACTGATGTTGAACATGCAACTGTACTCGGTGGAAAGTCTTATCGCTATGGTGAAACGGCAGAGGTTGGCGCAATATGTGACCCCGGCTATGCTGTTACCAAATGGGTAGATGAAGAGGACAATGTTGTTTCTGATCTTGCCGGTTTCCAATTCGTTGTCGAAAAAGATATTATTCTCACTCCTGTTGTTGTTCCGCAGAGCTATACAATCACCATTGAAGGCGGCGACGTAATTGAATACTATTACGGCGGCAATTTCTCCGGCATTGATGCAACAAAGGTTGGTTATACATTCAAAGAATGGAGAATCACTGTCGATGACAGCCGTGAAAATAACTGGCTTGATGTCTTTGAAGGCGGCGTCATTACTCCCGATTCACAGTTTGATCCTACCATATTGTTTGGTAATGTAATCCTGACTCCTGTTTACGAGGCAAATACATATACCATTACATTTGAAACCTCTGGCGGCACACCCGTTGCTCCAATTACCTATGATATTGAAACATCTGTCACTCTTCCTGTAACAGAAAAAGATGGTTATCTGTTCGCAGGCTGGTATGTAGATGAAACGGCAGGCAACTGGGGCACTACCTATGCTGGCAATCAAGTTGTATCCGGCATGTATGGCGACATTACGCTGAAGGCAGACTATCGTGAACTTGCCTATACGCTTACCTTTGATGTTGACGGCGGCAACAGTGTAGATGCCATAATTTATTCAAACACCGGTGCAGTCTTCCGTCCCATCGGTGCAGAAGCAGTGCTTCCCACTCCCGTTCGCCCCGGTTATGCGTTCGCAGGTTGGACCTGTACGGCTGTTTCTGATAATCCTGCAAATCCCGGTTACACATGGACTGTAGGTGCCGTCTATGAAGCAGGTTCTGCTCTCACAGGACAGGTTGGTAATGCAGCATTCAAGGCAAATTGGACCAAAGTTGATTTGGCTCTTGCCGTCACCGTTCCTGAAAACATCGTAACATATGTCGGACCTGATGCCATCCAAACAGGCGAACCCTTTGAAGCCACCTTTACTGCAAAAGAAGGTTATGAACTCGGCTCAAAAGTAACCATTCTTGTGGACGACAAACCTCTTTACAGAGCCAATTATGAATATGCCTGCAATGCAGACCGTTCAAGTGCAACGTTGAAAGTATTTGGTTCTGCTGTTGTCGGCGACCTTGACATTACCGTCACAGCAAGCCCGATCGTATATACCATTACCTACGATCAGGTTTACGCTAACCACGGTTTTGCAACCACTTATACAATTGAATCCGATCCGATCACGATCGGTGCTCCTGTCAGAAGCGGTTATGAATTTGCCGGTTGGCAGGGAACAGATCTCACCGGCGATGCTGCAGATAATATGTCGATTACAATTTCCACCGGCAGCATCGGCGACAGAGCATACACAGCAAACTGGAACAGAGAATACAGAGTTGTATTTGTAAACACGGGTGACACAGAAATTCAACCCATTACATTTAGACTCGGCGAGCAAATTGAGATTCCCACCCCCACCAAGGAAGGCAGCAAGTTTGTCACTTGGAATGCAGAAGGCTGGAGCGTAGATACCCTTGAACCCGGAACACATCCTGCAAAGGCTAATGACCTTCGTCTGACTGCTGTATTTGATGATTCCACCACCTACACCGTTGAAACATACTATATGAATACCGACGGTGAATATGAAAAGACTGAGAACGATGATATTCACGACAAAGTATTTGTTGGTGACGCTGTTTCTGTTACTCCTGATGCTGAAGTAGGCTTCACGCTGGATGCTGAAAAGAGTGTTCTCAGCGGCACTGTTGCTAAAGACGGCGCACTTACCCTGAAAGTGTACTATGCAAGAAATCAGTACACCGTATCTGTGGAAACAGACGCAAATATTGCTTCTGTTGAAGGTGACGGCACATACTATTATGAAGAAGAAGTTACCTTGCTTGCAACTGCAAAGCCCGGCTACAGTGTTGTTGGCTGGACCGGCGATGCGGAAGAAGAAGGCGATACAATTGTTGTTAAAGTTGATACAAAGAATATCGCACTCAAAGTAACATCTGAAGCTAACGAATATACCATCGTCTATATGAATGATGATGAAGTGGTTTCCACTGTCACCTACACTCCTGATCAGACTGTAACCTTTGCAGACCTTACTGCAGATGCAGGTTACGATCCCTATTGGGTAATTGAAGAGGTTGAAGAAAGCAACTGGACTGCCGGCAAGTATGCTCCCGGTGCTGAATTCACCGGCATGTACGGTAACATCACGGTTATTGCTCAGCCTGTTGCAAAAGATGATACCGTTTACACTGTAAACATCTACAAACAGAACCTTGAAAATGATGAATACGCACTTGTTGATACCATCGAGAAGAAGGGCACAACCGATACGGTTGTTGCTGCTCCTGAAGCAATTGAAGGCTTCAAGTTGCCTGCTGCTTCTGAACTGAAGATTGCGGGTAACGGCTCAACGGTTGTTGACTATAAATACGACCGTAACACCTACACCGTAACGTATGTTGTTCTGGGTGAAAAAGATGTTGATACTTACAAGTTCGGCGCAACGATTGAACATCCCGAAGATCCTGCTGAAACAGGTTATCAGTTCAGATGGTGGAACGATTATGAAACCGAACTTGCAACTGTCATGGGTGCTGAAAACCTGACTTATACTGCTGTGATGGAACGCACACCTTATGAAGTGACCTATAAAGGTGTTATCAATGGCAAAATTGATCCTGTTAAGTATTACATTGATGATCAGATTTTGATTCCTGTAATTTCCAGAGTGGGTTATTCAGTTGTATGGCAACTTGCGGAAACTACCGAAGGTTGGACTGCCGGTTTCTACATGCCCGGTACTCTTTTCAACGCAGGAAAATATGGTAATGTTACCCTGCGTGCGGAATACAAGGCCAATGAAGTTGCTTATACCATTAAACAGTATTTTGAAAACGTTGACGGAACATTTGGTGAAGCGGTAACCATTGAAAGTGTTGGTTACACAGATGAAGAAGTGGCTGCTCCTGTGGACGTTGAAAATTATGTAACACCCGTTGCTTCCAAGCAGACCATTGCCGGCGACGGTTCTACTGTTGTTGAATATCGTTACTATCTTGCTGAAAACACCGTTTCTTATGAAGTGTTCGATGAAGTTGTTAAAACCGACACTTACAAAGTTGGTGAAAAAATTGTTGCTCCCGAAGATCCGGAAGTTACCGGCTATACCTTCATTGCTTGGGAACCTGCAATCTTCGACGTGATGCCCAATGAGTCTCTCACTTATAAAGCCAAATTCGAAACGATCCCGTATGTTATCACCTTCGATGCAAACGGCGGTTCTGCTGTTGAAGCTCTTTCTTATGACATTGAAGATGTGGTAACTCTTCCCGAATCCACACTTGCAAACAACTACTTTGTTGGTTGGGAAGTTGTTTCCGCAGAAGGCAACTGGACTGTTGCTGATGTTGTCAAGGGTAAAGTTTCCGCTAAATACGGTAATGTTGAACTGAAGGCAGTTTGGAGTGCAACACAGGCTGATTACACCGTTAAAACCTATTTCATGGATGAAACCGGTGCTTACGGCGAAGCTGCTTCCGTTGAAACCATTACCGGCTATGTCGGTGACAATGCAACCTATACTGAAGTTGCAAAAGATGGTTATCATCTTGATGCAGAAAAGAGCATTGTTTCTGCCGAAATTCTTGCAGATGGCTCCACGGTTCTGGAAGCATACTATGCACGTAACAAGTATAAAGTTGATGTGACAATTAACGGCAACGGCGCAACTGTTGCATCCGGTGATGTTGAATATTACTTCGGTGCTCCTGTTGAAGTCGTCATCAATGTTGCGGATCACTATGCACTTGATTCCTGGAACGGTATCGAAGCAGACGGCACAACTGTAACATTCACAATGCCGATGGCAGATGTTGCACTTGAAGCAGTCATCAAGCCTGTTGTATACACCTTCACGGTGGACACAAAAGACGGCAGTGAATCGCAGGTTGTTGAATACACTATTGAAGGTGATGTCACCATTCCCGCTGAGGCAACCAGAGATGCTTATGAATTCAATGGTTGGAAACTTGTTAAAGAAGTCGGCAATTGGACACAGGATGACATTGTTGCTGAAAATAAACTGTCCGGTAAATATGGCAATGTTGCTATTGAAGCAACATGGACTGCCCTCACTTACACATTTGCTTATGATGTAAACGGCGGCACAATGCCCAGTTCGTATTACTTCAATGAAGAAACCTACACAGTGGAAACTCCCATTGTGCTTCCTGAACCTACCAAGGAAGGCTACAGATTCTCCGGTTGGACAGTAGCACTTGAAGGCGATGGCAATTGGAAGCAGGCCTACTCCGGCAGCATGAATCTTGGCAAGGGCCTGTATGGTGATGTTGTGCTGAAGGCTGCCTGGGCTCCTGTTGAAGTTAAAGTTTATATCGAGCATTATCTGCAGGATACATGGAGTGATAAATATCTTCTGATCGACAAGGCAACCTTGCTTCGTCCCGTCGGTGATGAGATTGATATTTGGGCTGAAAACGCGAAGGACGTAAGTGAAATTGTTAAACATGCTAAAGATCAGTATACGCTTGAAAAGGCTTATGTGAACGGTTCTGCTGAACCTGAATATTCTGCTGTTGTTGCTGCTGACGGCAGCACCACCATCCAGCTTTACTATCTGCTTGACGAACATACTGTCACAATCACGTATAATACTCCCGATGGTGTTAAAACAATTTCTGAAAAATTCCGTTTTGGTCAGACCTACAACATCAAATCTCCTGAAATTGTTGGTTATAATCCTTCCACCGTTACTGTAAGTGGTAAGATGGGTACTGAAGATGTAACAGAAAACATCACTTATTCTCTTGCTTCCTACAAACTTACAGTCAATTATATCTATGCAAACGGTAAAGCTGCTGCTGAATCGGTAACCAAAACTCTTCCTTATGGTTCTTCTTACTCCATTGCAAGTCCCGAACTGAAAGACAAGTATGGTGAACCCGTTCTCGGTTACACGCCGAGTCAGGCTGTTGTTGAAGGTGTAATGGGCAATGAAAATATTGTTGTTGATGTTATTTATGGCCTCAATACCCACACCTTGACCATTCACTATGTTTATACTGACGGCACGAAAGCTGCTGATGATTATGTTGCAGAAGTTGAATACGGTTACGCTTACAACGTTAAATCGGCAGTTGTTGACGGTTATACCGCAAGCAGTCCGTATGTAAGCGGCACAATTACCGGTGATACCGAGCTTACCGTAACCTATTCTGTAAATACCTACACGGTTATCTTCCGCGATTATGACGGAACTGAAATTTCTGTACAGCACATCGTTTATGGCGGTGCTGCAACGGCTCCCGCAGATCCTGTCAGACCGGATGATGAAAAATACAGTTATGAATTCAAGGGTTGGTCCGCTGATTTCAGTGTGGTCAACGGTGATATGGAAATTGTTGCAGAGTACATCTCTACAAACCTTTCCACAGGTGAAACCGATGGTGATGACGAACCTGTTGATAATTCGTTCTTTGGTAAACTCAAGGCATTCTTCAAGAGATTGATTGACTTCTTCAAAGTTCTGTTCTTCATTACCTGATAATTTGAAACCTTGACTGTATAATGCTTACCCCCTGCATCTTATGGTGCAGGGGGTATTTTTGTGTTATAGTGAAAAGGTTGGTATCGATTGTAAGTCATTGTAATAGATCAATTTTGCAGGCGAAAATCGGACATCAATGCAGTCTTTAGCTTTTTATTTCAAATAGATTTTCCACCCATGAAGTATAATAAAAAACTACGGCATTTTCTGCCGCAGTTTTGAATGTATTATGATTTATGCGTGGAGCATAAAGAATTCTGAAAGTTTTTCGAATATTGATTTAAAAAGAGCTTCGATTTGATCTCTGATATTTTGCATCAGTTTTCCGTACTCGTACAGCGGATTGAACGCAGGATTATTGTACGTTTCGAATGCAACGATTTTACCTTGAGATCGGATCATATATTGCGGATATGCCGCAAAGGTATGTATATCCACTTTTTTGTCTGCAAAAAGAACAGCATCTTTCAGTGCATTCAGGTCATTGGAATCGGTGGAGTGCTGCAAATCCCTGATAAACCATGTGATTTCCGGGAAAGAACAGGTGGAAGCATCAATCATATGGTCAGGCGAAATGTAGCCTTTATCTGCATATTTTGCAATGTAAGAGTCACTCAGATTTTTGCCGTAATTTGCTGTTGTTGCACCGTAAGATGCGTAAACAGTGTCTATAACACCGTCGGATTGTGAAGTCCAGTTTGCACTGACGGGAGCCATTGAGAATCCGTAGCGTGCAATGATCATCAATCTTCCGCTGTCGGCAAGTTGCTGCAAAATATCATCGCGGTTCGCGCGGACTTCAGAATTGTATGCTTGTACTTTGCTCCTTAATGCAGCATGGGCTTCATTGTTATTTCCGGACAGAACGGTTTCAAACACATATTTTTCACTTGCCTTGCAATCTGCATCCGGAATCATTGCCCAAACAGAGGGCCAATAGGCAAACAGGGGAATCAGGCATTCTTTTGCAACACGTTCATAGGAACGCCTTACCAGTTCTTCACCGGCTGCTTCAAGAAGGTCAAACACGCCGGATGCAAACAAAGAATCCATCAATAAATCAAGAATCGCTTCGCCTTTTATGCCGGAAAACGAATACAGCAGATAGGCATAAACCGCTTCGCCGTCCAGCATGAATCTGTTTGCAAACAGTTCGCCCATGTAGCTTGCTCCGTAAATGGCGGTTGCATCCATAATAGCCCCGTGAATTTTATCCAATCCGTATTTTGCGGCATAACTCATAAAAATGATACCGCCCATGCTGTGGCACTCCACTGCAACTTTATCGCAGCCGGATTCAGCAAGCACATAATCAATGTATGCGGCGAGTTCATCTGCAATTACAAGCGGATCGGCGCGCCAATCATAGTTAAAACTGATTTTGGAGGTCGTGGTAATATCGGTAGGATATGTCCATTTGATTCCGCTGTTCTCTTTTGTCGTGCCGTCGGGGTTGTTCCATGCGCCGGAAAAAAGAAGATTTACTACTTCAATGAGGGCATCTTCAAAGGCAGCCCAGTTGTGAGTCAGAAGATAGTTTGCAATAGGTGCAATTGCTGTTTTCACGGCAGTCATAATCAGATCATTCTGCATAGGCCAAACAATCTTTTCATTTTCCGTGCCCATATCAGCATAAATGTCACCGCAAGCAAAACCGTGAATATAAATAGTCGGACATGTTATATCCACAGCATTGATATCAGATTCTGATTCTGTTGCAATAACAGCAGGAGAGAGGGTGGTGAAGAGGAACAGAAAACTCAGAATGCACGCAAGCAGTCGCTTTGAATTTTTCATAAGATCAAACACCTTTCTTCTAAATTATAATAATTATATCATTATGATTACAATTTGTAAACCATTTTTTAAACATGCTGCTTATGCTTGACAAAAATGCCATGCAGTGCTAAAATAAAAATGATATGAAAGGGGGAGCTTTTGTTATGCCTCAGAAATATTTAATTATCAATGCAGATGATTTCGGACTTTGCAAAGCCGCCAATGATGCGGTTATTGATTTGTTCCGCAGTGGTTGTGTGTTTTCTTCAACCGTCATGATGACTTGTCCGGGCACGGATGATGCTGTCAAATTTGCTGCTGAAAATCCACAGTATGCCATTGGTGTACATCTTACCTTGACCAACGAATGGCAAGACAATTGCCCGTGGGGGCCGCTTACGGATGGGCAGACAATACGCAACGAAAAGGGTCGCATGTGGCCCGAAAATGAAGATTTTGAATTGCATTGCAATTACGATGAAGCAATTGCAGAAGCAAAAGCCCAGATTGAAAAGGCAGAAAACATGGGTATGAAACCTTCGCAGGTAGACAATCATATGGGCTCTTTGTATGGAATGAATGGCAAATACCTTATGTTGCCCAAAGTTTTCAAGCTTTGCAAAGAAAAGGGATATGCTTTCCGCATGTGCACAACGCCTGTAGATTCTTTCTGTCCCGATGGTGTTCCGCTTGTGCTGTATAAGGCTTTTTGCTACATCAGCCGCTTCCTGTCAAAGAAGTATAAGGTATACACACCCGATTACCTGATTCTGACTGACCAGGTTGAGTCACTTAAACATAAGCAGACTTATGAAGAATTCCGCGATGCTTTCCTTAAATTCCATGCGGAAATTCCGTTTGGCATTACTGAAACCTTTATTCATCCCGTTGTTGAAACGGATGAAATTAAGGCAATTACGGGTTCTTGGCCGCGTAGAGTGTGGGAATACCAATTGATGAAGGATCCCATTACGCACCGTTTCTTCGAATCGCACGGCATAAAACTCATCAGTTACAGAGAACTCATCGAAATGAAATCTGCCGCCGCAACAAAAAAATAACAACATTGACCGCTTGTCAGCAATGGCAGGCGGTCATTTCAGTTTTTTAATTGTAAACATACAATCTTGTTTATTAAAAATTTCCAAACTGATAAAATTGCCAACACATGATGTTGTTATCTGAATGCGGTATTCGTTCATGGTGCTGCAGGAGTTCATAAGAGAAGCGCATATTGTTTCTCTGAAATTCGGTTGCACTGCAACTGATAATATTTTAATGACTTGCTGTGTTGTTGCCGGATCGGCAAATGGCGAAAACGTACTGACAACTTTTGCTGCAGAAAAGTCTTTATCCATCTCCAATTTTTTTATTGTTTCGTGTTTTTTCAAAAATGAACCGATTTCTTCCATTGCAGTGGGCAGGATGGAATAATCAATCAAAAATGATGAATCGTTATAAACTGTTGAAATGGAAGAAACCAGCAGATCTGCATATTGTTTTATAATATTTGTTGCATTTGATTTACCGTTTAACAGTGCATCGCATTCTTCTGCCAGTAAGTATGGCGATGCCGGCAATGACAGTGATGTGTATTGGTTCCATTGACCGTTTTTTGTTATATCCTTAGTGATTGAATCTTCAGAAAGAATGTATCGCAACAGCGAACCGTCTGCTTGTTTTCGGTAAAGGTAAACACAAGCGGTTGATTTATTTGTTTGCAAAATATAAACATTATCTGTTTTGTGATTTTGCAAGGAAAATGTGCTGTCTTTTTGCAAGGCTGTCCAAAGAGATAAAAAATTTGCCTGCATATTGTTTTTCCAACATAAAAAAACAATTATGCAGACGAGAATCAGTGCAATATAAAAGCATATCTGTATACTCTTTTTTTTCATTAAAAAACCCCGTTTCTGTAACGGGGTCATACAACGTATTGTGCAAGCAACGCTTTCAATTGTTCAGATTCAATATTGATCTGGCACCCGCCGTATTTTCTGTTTGTTGCGGAAAGCGTTTTGTTGTCATTTGTGTATGTGAATTTTATCAGTTTTCCCGAAAAAGCACCAATCGAAAACGTAAGTTCACCTTGAAACAGCAAATCGTATATGTCAAATCCGATTAAATCAGCCAGCCCGCCTGCAATGCCTGCAATATTAACAAGATTTTGCAAATTAGTTGTGTATGCAGGTTTTGTAACCTCGTGAATGTGTTCTGCAAGCCTTTTGCTGTCGGCCGGTGCGAAATTGTACTGTAAAGTAAAATTTTCTCTTGCAAATGAATAGCCGGCTGCTTGGCGAAAACTTTCATCTTCAAAAACTTTCATTGCAGATCGGATAACAGTGGGAACCACAGCGAAATTGAAATATTTTGTTAAATCAATTCCGAAAATACCATTCATATCTGTTGCCAATGTCGCAGTGTCTGCCTCTCTGTCTGAAAGGATTCTTGCCATATTTTTTGCCAGACGATGCAGGTCTGTTAAACAAACTCGACTGCTGTCAAAATGCCATTTGTTTGCATCCATGGAAAACTGATAACGAACCCCGTCCTTAATAAGTATGTAGGATGCAGTTCGGTTATTCCCTTCACCAAGGTGCCAATAGGTTTCAATGGTGTTTTTATCTTCTTCCAAGTGATAAATAAAGATGCCGTTTTCTCCGTTTTTGCTGATGTCAAAAATTCCGCTTTTTCGTGCAAAAACAATTGCGGCGCTGTCGGATATGGCTTGGCCGAAATTTCCGCCGTCGTTCAAACGCAAAAAACGAGCAACAGGGGATGGTCCTGCATATTGCAGGGGCAATAAAAGCAAAACACACAGCCCGATGGCGGTTGCCGTAATCAGCACAGAAATGAAGTTGCGAAGTTTTTTCAAATTGAAAACAACTCCTTATTGAACGTTAATTACAATGTTTTCAGTTTGCAACAGGTTGGTTTTGTCTGCTGTTTCATTGCCCTCTGCATCAAGCGCGATCAAGAAGTTAATACCACTGAGTTGAATCGTTTGCGTGCCGCCGGCACCCGGCAATGGTGTGACTGCCAGTTCAAACAAGGTTTCATCTGTTACCTCGGCAGAGCGCATAACAAATCCACCATAGGAAATTTTACCTGTGTCTACTTTTAAAGTGTCAACAAGATCAGGAATGGTGCCGACACTCGTGTATTCAACATCAAGCACATTGCTGTCATAGTCAGCAACGAGATCAATGGAAGAGAACAATCCAGCATTGCACAGTTTCACCGCTACTGTGATTTCTTCACCAATAGCAGGGTTTGCATTGGATACAACCGCATATACGGTAGGATTTGTGCCGAATTCTGCAATAGCAGATTGGGTTGCTGAATTCTCGGTAGCTTCATCTTCAGTATTTTGTTCGGTTTGGCAGGCTGCAAAAGCAAAAATCATTGTAAGAATGAGAGAAATGGTGATTATTTTTTTTATCATTTATTGTATTCTCCTTTAAAATCGATTCATATTGCAAATGAGCTGGAATGCGGTGTAATCACTCTTATAGCATACGCTGATAATAAGGTGTCCGTCATCCGTGATATGGAATTGCTCCATATTTTTATTGCTGAAATCTTTAAAAACGGTCAATGCGCCGTCTTGTGTGTCAAACACACCAACCTGAATTCCGCCGATCGGGCTTTCGCCGATGATGGCAGCATAGCGGCCGTTCATGACAAAATCGGAAACAACAAAAGCAGTACCGAATGCAGAATAATCAATTGTGTATTCTTTGTCAGTTGCGATATCATAGATAATACCGCTGTTTTTTTGGAGTGTTGCCGTGCCCGAACGAAGATAATCTGTAGCGAGATCTCCTTCAAAACTGCGCACCACCGTGTAATCTTCGCCATCGTAGAAGTAAATGACAAAGCCTTCATCTTCGGCACTGTAGTAATAAATCCCTTCGTCTGTTCGATAGAATGTCATGCCGAGCATGTTGCGCACAACGCGGATATTGTCAATATTTGTGTCATAACCGCCACTGGTGTAAATATCAACCAGTTTGATATCATCGGCAACATAAGCACGGGATGTGAAGAAGTAAACATTCCTGTAGGGTTGATGCAGAATTTCATCCGTGAACATTTTGTAGTCTTTTACTTTCAGTCCGTCCATACCGGAATGCCGCTGTGCCTCACTCAAAAAGTAAGATGTGGACATGTCTTCTTTGTCGAGATAAAACTGTTCACTATACAATTTTTCGCCGTAAAAGCGGGTTTTGTCTGTATCAATAAGCAGCAGCAATTCGTCTTCAGCTGCAAAATAATCCGGCAGATCACAGACCTTAAAGAAAGCATAATCAAACAGCAGTACGCCGGAATTGTTTGCCGCAGTGTAAAGCCCGAAGCCGTTTGTTTTTCCGTCAACCGTGATGTAGTGCACTTGCGCAGGAATATTCTGCCCGCTGCAACGTGGTGCAACAGAATAAACACCGTCTTCTTCCATTGCTGTCAGAACGCCGTCAACAAGTTTGTAGAAATTTACATTGCCGCCAATATCCATGGTGTAGAAAATACCGTCGAAATCGGTTTTCATCAAAGGCAGAGTTGCAGTTTTGGATTCCACAAAGAGTTTTTTGTATTTTATTTTCCCGTCGGTGTCAACGAGTTCGGTTGCATTAACGCTGTTTGTTTCACCGCCTGTGGGTTGCTCGTCAGGGTGCAAAAACGTGCAACCGCCCATACATGCGAACAGAAACAGCAGACATAATAAAAGAGAAACTGTTTTGCGAAACATAAAATCCTCCTGTAAAAGTACTACATTATTTTATTATATTATAAAAAAAATAAAATGTCAATTTGTAAATACAGTATAACAAAAAACTTAAACAATCTTAAAAATGTTTCTCATTATGTCGGGCCTGCACCAAAAAGTAAATCGTTTAGTATAAATCCCCTGAAAACACAAATACTTATAACACGATTTTGTTTTGAAGGAGATTTATTTATATGAAAGCAACAGGAATTGTACGTCGGATTGACGACCTCGGACGAGTTGTTATTCCGAAAGAAATCAGAAGAACCATGCGTATCCGCGAAGGCGACCCGTTGGAAATTTACACCGATGCAGACGGGGAAGTCATTTTTAAGAAGTATTCACCCATGGGTGAACTGGCACAGTTTTCGGCACAGTATTGCGAAGTGCTTAGCCGTGCCACCAATCTGCCCGTGTTGATTACCGACCGTGATCATGTGGTCACCTGCAGCGGGATTTCCAAAAAAGAAACCATTGACCGCAGGGTATCCGAAGAAATGGAAGAACTGATGGAAAGCCGTTCCATCTATATTGCATCCGAACAGGAAAAACGCACTATGACAGCTCTCAAAGGATCTGATCGCCTTGTTGCGGCGGCATATCCTATCATCGGCGGCGGCGATATTTCGGGTGCGGTTGTGCTCCTGATGGGCGAAAACGAACAGCAACAGTATCCAACCCCGACCGATATCAAACTCGTGCAGGTTGCCGCCACTTTTTTAGGCAAGCAGACAGAAGAATAAAACAAAAAAATCAAGGCATTATTTTGTTGTGTCTTGATTTTTTTTGTTTTCAGTTATTGTACAGAATTGTAATGTATGGTATAATAAAAGAAAAAAGGAGAAAAACCAATGGAAGAATTATACGACCTTATGATGATCATTTCCCCCATTATCAGCCTTTTGCAGATTGCCGGTATCACTTTTACACTGCTGTACATGCACTTTTCCGCTAAAAGCAGGAATTACACGCTCGGAATTGCATGGTATATCTGCGGTTTCTTTTTCAGCGGACTGACATTGATCGTCTTTTTGCTCAAAAGAAAGGATTTTACATCACCCGATACAAAAATGTGTGTCAATTGCGGTATAACATTCCCGGATACCTATAATGTCTGCACCAATTGCGGAATTGAATTGCCGCAAATTGATGTTGAAGAAAAGAAAAAAGTCAAGAAGTTAAGCAAAGGATTCGGTATTGTCGTGATTATTGTTTATGTCATTTCTTTGTTTGTCGGTATTGGCTTCGGCACAGCACTCGGCATAACGATTTATGATGATCTGGATTACTTTTTGGGCGATGAGTTGAACTACTATGATGCCGCCGACCGCATTGATGTGAATGGTGTTTACTATGATAAAAAGGGCAATTCATATGAAAATGCCGAGGATGTTTTGTTGTATGACGAACAAGGTAGAGTGTATACATATGTTGCGGAAGAAAAATATGATGAAGAATATGATGTTTACACCTATGATGAATTTTATGTTCGTGATGACGGGCAGAAGTATTTCGCCTATGATTGTTATGTAACGACTGATGGCTGGTTCTACTGCGACAAGGCAGGGCTTCTCGAATTGTATACCGTTGATACAAGCACCATGACCGAAGAAGAACTTGACGAGTATTATAATTCTGTTCTTGAAGATCCGATTTCGGAGTATCGCTATTATGATTATCCGTACATGGATGCGGACGGTAATATTTACTATGTTGCATATGAGGCTTCGTGGAATGCGCAAGGTCAACTGATTACAGCCGATAATGACGTTCCGTTAAAACAATTTGAAATCTGATAAAACAACAACCGATCAGCCGATCGGTTGTTTTTTATCAGGTCATCTTTTCCTGTTTCACTTTCTTGTCAATCACATGGCGTGAGGCGAGTTCCGTTTTAATTTCATCCACCGTAATGCCTGCCTGTTCCATCAGCACAAGGGTGTGGTAAGCAAGGTCGGCAATTTCGTAAATGGTTTCCTTTTTGTCTTCTGCTTTTGCGGCAATGATGACTTCCGTGCACTCTTCACCGACTTTTTTAAGGATCTTGTCAAGACCTTTATCAAACAGATAGTTCGTGTATGAGCCTTCTTTGGGATTTGCTCTGCGATCTGCAATCAAAGCCGCAAGGTCGTTCATGCTAAAACTTTTGTCATCTTCAGGGGTATACAGAATTTCATTTTCAAAGCAGGAATCTGTGCCGAGGTGGCAGGCAGGGCCGTCTTTGTTGACATATACGGCAAGTGCATCGTTGTCGCAGTCGGCAACGATCTTCACAACATGCTGGAAATTGCCCGAGGTTTCACCTTTATGCCACAGGCACTGACGGGAACGGGAATAGAACCATGTTGTTTTGTCTGCCAATGTTTTGTTAAAACTTTCTTCATTCATGTAGGCAAGGGTCAGCACCTTGCCGGAGTTATTGTCAATGACGATCGCAGGGATCAGTCCGTTTGCATCAAATTTTAAATTCATATTTTTTCCTCACAATCTGACGTTGATTCCGTCTGCTTTGAGTTTTGTTTTTAAGTCGCGGATGCCGATTTCTCCGAAGTGAAAAACGGAAGCGGCAAGACCTGCATCGATTTTGGGTACTTCTTTGAACAACTGTGTAAAATGATCCATACTGCCCGCACCGCCCGAAGCAATGACGGGAACGGGGGAGAAGTCGCAGATCTTTTGCAACAGTTCAATATCGAATCCGTTTTTGACACCGTCAGTATCTATGCTGTTGATAACAAGCTCGCCTGCACCGAGGTCAATGCCTTGTTTGATCCATTCAAACGCATCAAGCCCCGTGTTTTGTCTGCCTCCGTGAGAGAATACCTTGAAACTGCCGTCCACTCGCTTGATATCAACCGAAAGCACAACACACTGACTGCCGTAACGCTTTGCACCTTCTTCAAGAAGTTTCGGATTGCGAAGAGCACCTGAATTGCAACTGACCTTGTCTGCACCGCATTTTAAAACACGGTCAAAATCTTCCAATGTATTGATGCCGCCGCCGACGGTCAATGGGATAAACACATTTGCCGCAGCTTCTTTGAGTATGTCCGTAAAAATGGCTCTGCCTTCAAACGAAGCCGTGATGTCATAAAAAACGAGTTCGTCTGCACCTGCATCGCTGTAAAACGATGCGAGTGCCACGGGAGAAGAAACATCGCGAATTCCCTCAAAATTGACCCCTTTTACCACTCTGCCGTCACGAACATCAAGGCAGGGTATGATTCTTTTTGTGATCATACATTTTCCCCCTTTGTAACGGCAATGGCTTCTTTCAGATCAATCGCACCCGTGTACAGTGCCTTGCCTAAAATCGCACCGTGGATATTCATGGTGTTGAGTGTTTTGACATCTTCCAGTGACGAAACTCCGCCTGATGCCACAAGCTCAATGGAGTATGTTTCGGATAAGTGTTTATACAGTTCAATATTTGTGCCTTTCATGGCACCATCTTTGGATATGTCCGTGCAGATGACGGTCTTGACGCCAAGTTCTTGCAGTTGTGCAAAGAATTCATCACAGGTCAGTGCGGATTGTTCTGTCCAACCCTTTATTGCAACATAGTTGTCTTTGATGTCCACACCGACGGCAATGGATGAGCCGAACAGACGCAGACTTTCTTTCAAAAATTCGGGGTTCGTGACAGCCGCCGTGCCGAGAATCACACGGTCAACCCCTGCGGAGAGGTATTTTTTAATTACTTCAACGGAACGGATGCCGCCGCCGATCTCGGTTTTTAAACCGCTTTTTTTTACAATGTCGGCAACCACTTCAAGGTTCGGTGTTGTTCCGTCCTTTGCACCTTCAAGGTCAACACAGTGTAAGTATTCTGCACCGGCTTCTTTGAACGAAAGTGCAACGCTTGTCGGATCGTTGCCGTAAACGGTCATCTGATTGTAGTCGCCCTTGTAAAGACGGACGACCTGTTTTTCATATAAATCAATAGCAGGATAAATGCGCATATTGTTTCCTCACATTTTACAAAAGGCTTTGAGAATTTTCATGCCGATTTCGCCGCTTTTTTCGGGGTGAAACTGCACGCCGCAACAGTTTTTGTTTGCTGTCGCCGCTGTCAGTTCAGCACCGTATTCGGTGGTTGCAATCACACTGTCTTCACAGTTGGTAGCATAAAATGAATGCACAAAATACACACAGTCGTTTTCTTTTAAATCGGCAAAAAGCGGATGCACTTCTTTTTCTTTCGGGAAATGCAGACCGTTCCAGCCGATATGCGGAATCTTGAGATCCTTGTCAATCACATCCGCAATCGGGCGGATTTCACCTTTCAGGAAGCCCAACCCCTCATGTTCACCGAATTCAAAACTTTTTTCAAAAAGCAACTGCATGCCGAGGCAAATGCCGAGCAGCGGTTTGCCGTTGTTGACTTCTTCACGTATGACATCCACAAGACCGCTTGCAAAGAGCTTTTTCGCGGCATCTTCAAATGCGCCGACACCGGGTAAGATAAGCCTGTCTGCCGTGCGGATCATTTCGGGATCTTTTGTCACAAACGCTTCTTCACCGATAAAGCGAAAGGAACTGCAAAGGGAATAGAGGTTTCCCACACCGTAATCAATGATTGCTGTCATTACAATACTCCTTTGCTTGAGGGAATTTCGTTTTTGGTCTGTTCGTCAATTTTTACGGCAATTTTCATGGCTCTGCCGAATGCTTTGAATGCACCTTCAATAATGTGGTGCGAATTTTTGCCTGCTTCCTGTTTTAAGTGCAAAGACATCGGACAGGCTCTGACAAAGGCTTCAAAGAATTCGAGGGTCAGCTCCGTGTCAAATGTGCCGACTTTCTGTGTGGGTACACGCAGGCCGTAATTGAGCGATGCCCTGCCTGATATATCTAGGGCGCACAGAAGCAACGCTTCATCCATGGCAACCGCCATAAAACCGTAACGGGTGATGCCTTTTTTATCGGCGAGTGCTTTTGTGAACGCTTCACCGATGCAAATTCCCACATCTTCCACCGTGTGGTGGTCGTCTACATGAGTGTCCCCGATGCATTTTACATCTAAATTGAATCTGCCGTGCACCGCAAAAAGGGTCAGCATATGGTCAAGAAAACCGCACCCTGTGTCTATATTGTGTTTACCCGTGCCTTCGAGTGTCAGAGAAAGGGAAATGTCGGTTTCTGCTGTTTTTCTGTTGATGGTTGCAGTTCGCATAATTTTATTCCTTTATAATTGCTTTGATGGTATCGACAAGAACGGTCAACTGGTCTTTTGTGCCTATGGTAATACGGTTGAAATTACTGATTCTCTCTTTGTCAAAATGACGCACAAGCACACCGCGGTCTTTTAATTGCAGGTACATTCTTTTGCCGTCATAGGTCGGATGCTGTGCAAAAATAAAGTTTGCTTTGGAATCAAGAATTTCAAAACCGAGGGCATGAAGTTCATCGACAAGCCATGCACGGTTTTCGATGATGGTCTTTGCATTGTTTTTATAATAAGCATCATCATCCGCCGCTGCAATACCTGCCGCCATGGAAAGACGGTCAATGTTGTACGGATTCAGCGAATATTTGATCATCTTCATATCGTTGATGAGTTCTTTGTCCGC
The DNA here is from genome assembly GCA_017416485.1 of Clostridia bacterium. Lineage (GTDB taxonomy): Bacteria > Bacillota > Clostridia > Oscillospirales > Acutalibacteraceae > RUG806. The sequence continues at coordinate 78,965 of JAFQCH010000023.1, forward strand.
AAAGCACATACCGAGTCTGCCGCCGGCATAAGAACGGGCTTTGGAGAATGTTTGCACAACGATTAAATTCTTATATGTGCCGATGAGATCGACAACGCTTTCAGCACCGAAATCGACATAGGCTTCGTCAATAACCACAACATCGTCTTTGTTGCTTTCAAGCACTTCAATGATTTCATTTTTTGTAAGTGCAAGTCCTGTCGGGGCATTGGGATTTGCAATAAATACCGTTCCGCCTGCATTTTTGAATCTGTCAAGCGGTAACGTAAAATCATCATTAAGAGGGATTATGTCGGTCGGAATATGGAAAAGGTCAGCAAAAACGCTGTAAAAACCGTAAGTAATGTCCGCAAAAATGGCTTTTTTGTCTTCTCCGCAGAAGGAATAGAAGCAATACTGCAGTATTTCATCCGAACCGTTGCCGAACAGAATGTTTTCGGGTTTTACATTATAAAGCCCCGCAAAACGCTTTACAAGTGCCGTGCATTCGGGATCGGAATACAGATTCAACTTGCTGATTTCTGTTTCGTTGATTGCTTTGATCACTTTTTCCGAGGGCGGGAATGGGGATTCATTGGTGTTGAGTTTTATGTATTGCATATCAACGGGCTGTTCACCCGGTGTGTAGGGCAATAAATTTTTGTGGAATGAATTCAGAAAGCGGCTCATTGTTCCATCTCCTTGAGTCTGACAAGAACACTGTTTGCGTGTGCATCAAGCCCCTCACGGTTTGCAAATACAGCGACCTTGTTGCCGATTTTTCCGAGCGCTGCGGGGGTGTAATAACTGTAAGCGGAACGAACCACGAAATCGTCAACGGACAGCGGAGACGAAAATCTTGCCGTGCCGCTTGTGGGGAGTGTGTGGTTCGGGCCTGCAAAGTAATCGCCCAATGCTTCGGGGCAGTATCTGCCGAGGAACACGGAACCTGCGGCTCTGACTAACGGCAGAATTTCAAAGGGATTGTCCACACAAAGTTCAAGATGTTCGGGGGCAATGCGGTTGGAAAGTTCCACCGCTTCTTCAATTGTTTCACTGACAAGGATGCAACCTCTTGTGTCAACCGAAATTCTTGCAATTTCTTCTCTGGGAAGTTGCGAAAGCTGAATTTCAATTTCCTTTTGCACCGCTTCGGCAAGTGCCATGCTGTCGGTTACAAGAACGGGGGAGGCAAACTTGTCGTGTTCAGCCTGGCTCAGAAGGTCTGCCGCAACAAAGACGGGGTTGGATTTGCCGTCAGCAATCACAAGGATTTCGCTCGGACCTGCAATCATGTCAATGGCAACTCTGCCGAAAACCTGTTTTTTTGCTTCCGCAACAAATGCGTTGCCGGGGCCGACAATTTTGTCAACAAAGGGAATGCTTTCGGTGCCGTAAGCAAGTGCGGCAACTGCCTGTGCACCGCCGACCTTGAAGATGCGGTCCGCACCTGCAATTTTTGCGGCGGCAAGAATTTCTGCCTTGATTTTGCCGTCCGCCTTGGGGGGAGAAACCATGATGATTTCACCGACACCTGCCAATTTCGCAGGAATAACATTCATAAGAACGGTGGACGGATAACTTGCCGTACCGCCCGGAACGTAAACGCCGACTTTAGCAAGCGGCAAAACGCGCTGACCGAGCACAATGCCGTCTTCTTTTTTCATTTCAAAGCCCGTGCGAACCTGATTAAGATGGAACGCACGGATGTTTTCGGCGGCTTCTTTCAGAATCTCGATAAAATCAGCATCAACCGAAGCAAAGGCTTCATCAATTTCTGCTTGCGAAACTTCAAGTGTATCCAATTTTACATGATCGAATTTTTCGCAATAGTGAAAAAGAGCATTGTCGCCGTCAACTTTGACATGGGTAATAATATCGGAAACGGTGCGCGAAACATCAAACGCATCGTCCGTGCGGTCAAACACTGCAATGTTTTTATTTTTGGCATATTCATAAATGGGAATCATTTTGTTTCCTCCGATTTTGCGGTCAGAATTTGGGATATTACCTTGTCAACCGCATCTTTGCGGAAGCGATAAGCGGACTTGTTTGCAATCAGACGGGTGCTGATCTGCATAATATCCGTGTAGGGTTCAAGGTTGTTTTCTCGTAATGTTGTGCCTGTTTCAACGATATCAACAATCACATCCGAAACATCGAGCAGGGGAGCTATTTCAATGGAGCCATTCAGCGGCACAACTTCAATGTCACGACTCTGCTCTTCAAAATAAGTTTTTGCAATATTTTTGAATTTGGTAGCCACGCGGATGGTTGCATTTTCGGGTAATTTTTCACCCTTTTTACCGCAGACGCACATTCTGCATTTACCGAGTCCGAGATCAGCAAGTTCAAACACATCAGAACCGTGTTCTGCCAAAATATCCTTACCGACAATGCCGATGTCAGCCGCACCACGTTCTACATACACGGAAACGTCGCTCGGCTTGCTCCAGAAATAACAGATGCCGGCTTCTTCATTTGTGAAAATGAGTTTTCTTGAATCGGTTTCCATTTCGGGGCAACCGTAGCCCGCTTTTTTGAACAGGGAATAGACCTTTTCACCGAGTCTGCCTTTGGGCAGTGCCACACAAAGAAGATCTTTTTTGCCGTCATCTTCTTTTGTTTCGGTGAGGAAGCGTTGCAGTTTGTCAAAATAAAGCGCAAAACCGATGCCGCCGCAGTCTTTGTTCATTTTCTTTAAAAGACCGTCATATCTGCCGCCGGAAAGTACGGAATCGCTGACGGAATCAATATAACCGAGAAAAACAATACCGTTGTAATAATTGACATCACTCAATACCGAGAAGTCCAATGTTATTTTATCGGCATATTCGGTATTGTCAAGGGATGCAAACAAGGTTTTCAACTGTGCGATCCTGCCGAGGGCGGTCATGTTTTCGGGGAACATCTTTTCAAGTGTACCGAGCACTGTTCTGTAATCACCCGTCAATGCGGCAAGGCTTGCAATTTTTTCTGCATCTTCTTCACAAATGCCGTAACGGGTCAATTTTGCCTTGAGTTCGTGTGTATTTTTGTCTGCAAGCAGTGACAAAACAGCGGTGATTTTTGAATCGGATAATTCATAAGCGGAAAGCAGTGTCGAAATCAGGCGCATGTCAGACACAATCAGCATGAACTTTTCAGACAGGGTAGCAAGGCTTTTGCATGCAAGACAAAGAATCTCGCCTTCGTCTTTTGTTGTAATCTTGCCGATCTGTTCAACGCCGACCTGCATGATCTCTTTGATCTCATCATTTGCACTGTCGGCACGATAGATATTTTCATTGTAATACACACGGCTGTCTTCGTCTGAGTCCTGCATACTGCGAATAATACTTAATGTAATATCAGGTTTTAATGCCATGAGTTTTCCCGAGGGAGAAGAAAACGTAATAATATGGTCACTGCGCAGGAAATTCTTGTTTTCTGTGTACAGATCATACGATTCAAAACGGTTCATTCTGAATTTTCTGAACCCGTTGTTTTCATACAGCGCGCGCAGTTGCAGAACGGCACGCTCGTCTGCGCCTAAAATAGAGGTAAGATTTTGCATTGGTTTTCTCCTTCTTCGGATTTTGTGATATCATAGCATACTTTAGCGTAGTAGTCAAGTAGCGCGCTAAAATTATTTGACAATATTTTTATAGTCATCAGCAAGAATTTCATTGATACGGTTTTTATACCATACCGATCTGTGCGTTTTTATAACAAACCGATGTTTTCCGTCATCCGAAAAAACAAAATGGTTAGCGCCGTCATCATCAAGGCTTGCAGTTCCTTGTTTATATTCATAACCTGCTTTTTCAAAATCATTGACAAGTGCCAACAAAACCAGCATCGGATCCCATGAACTTCTGCCGAGCGGACAGATATTGTCAGCAAGAGCCACATGCAAAAAGTCTTCCTTTTTTAAATTGCCGCCTGATATGACATCAAAGCCGATTTCAAATCCGAGAAAAACGATTTCGGTCGGCCAGTTCTTACAAAGACGAATACCGCCGTTAATGCTTCTTTGGTTGTTGCAGAAATTGTGTTCTTTTCCGCTTTTCAGGTTATCCCATTTGCCTGCCATGACCCACAGTTTTTCGCATTTTTCACGCACCAATTCTATTCCCGTCAGTGGGGAATATTCATCAGCGGGGGAGTCGAGCAGGTCTGCAAGCACCTGTGTGAAGCCGATTTCGGCAATTTCCACTTTTTTATCACTTTCGGCAAGCAGTTTGCGGTAAAGTGTTACGCCGTCAAGCACATCTTCATTTTGCGGCAAGTCTGAAAAACGGTTGGCAAGTTTTTTCTGGTATCTGCCGATGCCGTGAAAATCGGTCGCATTTATGTCAATTCCGACGGGAATATCTACCTTTTCAAGACGAAGAAAAGAAACAACACTCGGTACGGAATATTGCATGCAGGCATTGATGACAACACCTTTGAAATCTATGTATCCCTGCTTGTGTGCCCAGCAAAGAAGCCGCAGAGCCATGCAGTCGTCACAATCCGACCACCAGTCCGTTCCGAGAATGAACGGCACTTTGTCTTTTCTTATTGTGCTCAGCATAAGCCGTACTCCTTGGCAAGAGATTCAAATGCAGGCAGTGCACGTTCAATCTGTTCGGTCTGCACGCAATAGGCGATTCGGACATAACCGGGACAACCGAATGAGTCGGCAGGCACAAGAAGCAGTTCGTATTTCTTTGCTTTTTCGCAGAAGACGGAAGCATCTGCTTCGGGTGTTTTCATGAACAGATAAAACGCACCGTCGGGACGCACACATTCAAATCCGAACTTTGCAAGACCGCCGACGAGCAGATCGCGGTTGCGTTTATAAATGGAAATATCAGCCGTCTGACCGACACATTCGGCGGCAACAAACTGGAACAGGCTCGGAGCACAGACATAGCCCAAAGCTCTGCCGGCACCGCAGACAGCCGCATACATATCGGTGCTGTCGGTCATGTCGGGGGAAACCAGGATATAACCGATTCTTTCACCCGGCAGAGAAAGCGATTTACTGAACGAATAGCAAACAATGCTTTCTTTATAATAATTGAGAATGCAGGGGACTTCTTCACCGTCATATACAAGTTCACGGTAAGGTTCATCCGCAATCAGGTAAATGACATGGCCGTATTCTTTGCTTTTTCTTGTAAGAACATCAGCAATTTTTGTAATGGTTTCACTGCTTAACACAACACCCGAGGGATTATTCGGGGAGTTGATCAGCACCGCTTTTGTGTGCTCGTTGATTGCCTTTTCCAAAGCATCGGTATCTGCCTGGAACGAACCGGGCAGGGACATAACGGGAACAAGTTTTGCACCGCAGTTTTCTGCAAACACTCTGTATTCGGGGAAGAACGGTGCAAAGGTGATGATTTCATCCCCGGGAAGCACCATTGCTTTCATGGAAATGACGAGTGAAGCCGCTGCACCGACGGTCATGTAGAAGTTGTCAGGCGTTGTGTGTGTGCCGTAGGTCTTGTTCGTGTAATCGGACATGGCTTTTCGAACCTTTGCATCACCCTGTGCGGATGTGTAACCGTGCAGAAGAACGGAGTCGGTTTCGTTTACCAGTCTTTTGACTGTTTCGTTGACACTGTCGGGCGCAGGAACACTCGGATTGCCGATGCTGAAATCAAGCACGTTTTCGGCACCGATTTCGGCACCTCTTTTTTTTGCATATTCAAAAATTTCACGGATAACGGAACGCTGTTTACCCAGTCCCATCATGGTTTCGTTGATAAGCATACTTCCTTCTCCTTATTCAAGAATGTTACTTGTGATATAGTCGATCCCCCAACCGACAAGTTTTTCGGCATATGCGGGATCATCGCAGGTCCAGCAGTTGACTTCAATGTTCATCGAGTGCATTCTTTCGATGTTTTCTTTTGTAAGTTGTCTGTATTCAATGTCAAGATCAAAACCGTTTTCCTGCAGTGCAACGGGAAGGTGATCTGTATACATGTTTGTTAAAAACTGAACGGTCTGTTCGGGATACAATTCTTTGACGTACACAAGATTGTCAAAGCAGAACGAAATGAAAATCACTTCCTGTAAATAATCCGCTTCTTTGATGATTTCGCAGATTTCGGCAATGTCTTCTTTTTCAAATTCGTTCTTTAATTCAAGAACCGCTTTCTTTTCATATCTTTTGCAGGTGTCAATATATTCCGCAAGGGTCGGCATGTGAAGGTCGATTCTGCCTCTTTCACCGTTGCGGTCGGTCAATTGCAGGGAACGCAATGTGTCAAATGTTGTTTGTTCCACAACCATGTTGTCAATAGCAACGCGTGCGGTATCGTCATCATGGAAGCAGATGAATTTTCCGTCGAGTGTTTTGTGCACATCGGTTTCAATGCCGAAATAGCTGCGGTTACCTGCGGCAATGAAAGCGGCATTGGTGTTTTCTTTTTCAATTCCGCTGACACCGCGGTGTGCGACCATTTTTGTTTTTCCGTTCTGAATTTTAATTGTGTTCATCTGAAAATCCCTCCGAAAAAAATTATTAACTCATTGTAGCATTATTTTTATAAGGTTACAATATATTTATTATATTTTTTGCATATTTCTTTTTTGTTTTGCGCATAATACATCTTGAAAAAGGAGAGTGAATAACATGATTGACAGAATTGCACTTATTTTAGTTATTGTCGGTGCGATCAACTGGGGTTCGATCGGTCTGTTTCAGTTCGACATTGTCGGTTGGATCTTCGGCGGTCAGGATGCCATTGTAAGCCGTATCATTTTTACGCTTGTTGCATTGGCAGGTATCTGGTGTATTTCTCTTTTGTTCAGAGAAAACGAGGTTCTTGTACCCAACACACATACAGAAGAATAAAAACAGAAGCCTGCACCGTCATGATGCAGGCTTTTCCGTTTTCTATTGTTCAAATAATTGCAGCAGTAAGGCTTGTTCTTGTTCATTATAGTTTTTATATTCTTGCAGTGCATCTAGATAATCTGTGTTGTAAAATGTACATTGGTCGGAAGTGAAATAGCTTTTGATATGTAACAGATGTGCAAATATCTGCTCGGTTTCCATATTGCTGAAATCACCGGGTGTGACGGTAATTGAATCATCACCGTAGCGGATGCTTAATTGAATATAATAAATCCGTTTTTGTGCAATTGCAGCTATGTTGCTAATAATATTGTTAATTCCACGTCTGATGTGAGGCCGGCGTCTTGTTTTTTGAACAGAAACGGTGATACTGTCTGCATCCTGCAAATAAACACAAGAAGTTTCTTGGTTGAATGAATTATATGTAATAATCTGATCATTCGTGTTCAGTACCGTTCTTTTGCAGACACCGAAGCCTGAAAACAGAATGGTGATGCTGAACAGAACAGCAAGAACTTTTGCTGCACTTCTTATGTGATGATTTTTCCCCTTTTTTGAAATAAACTTTCTGAAACCGCCTTTGCGGAAGATAGGAATGTCTTTTTGAGGTACATTTGTTGCTTTTTTGCCGTAGCCAAGCAATGCAGTGCGACTGCTACGACTATAATCAACCAAAGTGATTCCGGTAAAAAGAAATGTGATAAGAAACGGAATAATGAAAAGAGCAGACATTCCGTTATCAACTGCAACTATATTTTTGTCGGAAAATGCAAATAAATCAAGTAGAGCTAAGTATAAATATAACAAGCCAGCTGTTGACAATAAAACAACTATCCAAAGAAAACCATACAAAAATCTATCCGTTTGCGACAACGGCGGATTTTTATTCTTTTTTGCTTTTTTCTTCATATTTCTTCTCCGATAATAATCAGTTTTGTGTTGTCGGTCGTGTTATAGTCATTCATATTGACACTTCTGATCGTGCTGTCATCGTAGGTATTATAATAAAAAATTCCTTTGTCTGTGTTACAACAGCATGAATAGAGTGTGAATTCATATTCACCATTCGGCATTTTTACACATCCTTTCGGCATGGCAACACTTGCCAGAATGTGAAAAAACTGGCTTACATTTTCCGTTTCGTTTTCTGATTTTACGGAATTGTTTTTCACAAAAGCGGCTTTCACAAAACGTGAAGCGGATGAAAAATCACCCGGAAGACCCAAGGCACCGAGACCGAGACTGTAATTGTGTGCCATGCTGTTGTTGTTTGCATTAACCGAACCTGCATTGTGCAAATGCAGATAATTGTTCATATTCATAAGATGCCAATCAAACGGTGGGTTGTTGGTCAGTACTCCGAATGGATTGTCATAAATTTTCAGTCCGTCTTTTGTGCTTTCAATCACAATGCATTCGTCCTTGTCTGCAAGCATCCAGTGCAAAGGGGATAAAGGGAGAGATGCACTGAAATTGATATTCACTATATTGCATTTTGTCAACAAAATCCGTGCTTGATGCACATTATCACACTGACCGAGCAACCACAACGGCAACTCAAACGGTGTTACATTACTTTTACCTGCAATAGTAACATTGTAATGTGCGTTATCGGGAAAATTAAGGCCCGCAATGCTCAATCCCTTTTCATTAGTCGCTTCAAAACACAACGGAAAGTTGTCAGGTGTAATTGCCATACCAAGCATTGCATATTTTGTTCTGAATGATGGCAGACAGCGCATAGCAACTTCAAAACCTTTTGGTGTTATCACAACTTTTTGACCGTATGACTTTTCCACATCCAGATTTCTTCCGAAATAATGATTACCGGCACTGAAACTTAAAGCTGTGCACATTCGCAACACATCCTTTCATAATGTAAAATAGTATTGTTTTGATTTTAAATCATTATGAATTTTTTCAGTAAGTAATTTGTGGATTGATCGTGCAATAAAAAAAGACGGTTTTGAAACCGCCAACATTTTTATAATATCATAATGAGAATGCAAAAGTCAATAAATTGTTGAAAACTTATGTGCATTGTTACTATAATTCTCTGATTTGTTTAAAAATACCATGTGTAATTTGTATAATATTCCATCTTGCAAAACATGAAATCTCGTGTTATAGTATAGACAGAAAGAGGTGATACCAATGAACAGGTAAACAAGAGAATCTTAAAAGTAAAAACCAACCCCGATTCAAATGAAGTTGATAAACAGAAGAAAGTTGATCAATAGAAAAGAACAGGTTGTTTTTTCAAAACCAAATTCTTGCCATAAAAAAGTGAACAAATACATAGTCGCGTACCGAAGTAAAGTAAGTACGATATAGATGGTTTAAAGTACTTTTAAGAGTCTCAGAAATGGTCTTCAGAAACTGCAAATCCCAAAAAAACAACAAAGCAACCCATTTGTGAGTATGTAAAAACAGAAACAGTGTGTTGTGAGAATGTGAAAAACAAACAGGGATGTTGCAATCGGAAGATCAGACGATATAGCAGAAAGAGAGGTTAAACAGATGTTAGATACCAAATTTGATCGGAAATGACCCTTGGCAGATGTGTGAAGAAACACTGTCAAGGGTCATTTCTATTTTTGTTGCAATAGTTTCAAGCCCGGTGAAGGGCTGTTTTTTTATGCCTTTTTGTAACATGGTATTTTACAATTCAGAAATATTTGTATAAAATTTATCAATACTGTCGTTTGTTACTTGATTTTTGCGAAATATTATGTTAACATTGTACAAAATGAATTGGGAGTTGATTCTATGCAAAAAACAAAAGCGGCTAACAATATTCCGCCCGCAAACGCACTTTCGCCGGAGCATGGCAAACATATCAACAAGTTTGAATACTTTTGTTTGATGCTTGCCCGTGTCGGCGGTATGTTTGGTACCACTCTCACCGGTACCCTTGCAACGGCTTTCCTGCATGAACTGTATTATGGTCCTTCGGGCGTTGATTCAGAACAAATTGCAGAAATTCTTGCCGTGCAGACCACGCTTACCACTGTACTCGGTCTGTTGTTCGGTTTTATTTCTGCCATTGTGGTGCAGAAATGGAAGACCAAATGGGGTCGCTACAGACAGTGGTACATTATTTGTTTACTTCCGATTTTCTTCCTGACCGTTTTCTATTTCTATGTACCCGAAGGCTGGTCGGTTCAGCAGATGACGATGCTTCGTTACGGCATTGCTTGCTGTCAGACCATCTTCAATGCCTTTAACAACCTCGGACAGAATGTGGCACAGGTCATTTCCCCCAATCCCAAAGAAAAGAAAACAGTTGCCACCATCTGGCAGCTGTCCTACTATCTCGGTTACGGCGGAGCTTATCTGTCCACTTTTGTGTACGGTATGTTCAGTGATGACAAGAACAAGATGTATATGATACTCGGCACCCTTGCCGCTGTTGTCACTTTGTTCGGTAATCTGATGTGCGGTCTGTTCTGTAAAGAACGTATTGAACTTCCCAGAAAGGAAAAGGTCAAGATTTCCAAGACCCTTTTCTCGCTTTTCAAGCTCAGAAATTACCGGGCATATCAGATTATGGCATGGGTCAACAACTTTGCAATGCTCGGAAAAATGTCCACCTACCTCGCCGCCATCACCGTCGGCTCTTCAAAGAACCTGCTTCTGACTCTTCCCACGGCAATCGGCACGGTTGTTGGCAATCTTATTACCACCAAACTTTCCAAAAAGTACGAACCTACCAAGTTGCTCAAATTCTGCGGTCCGTATTCCATGATTTCTGCCGGTATTCTGTTTGCAATCTGTGCAGTAGAAGCCAAATTCGGCATCTATTTCTTTGAGGGATGGAACAGTATTTTCTTCTATGCCTTTTATTTCCTGTTTGGTGTCGGTATCGGTGTGCAGGAACTTTCCAACTCCCACTTCAACGTCGAATACTTCGACTATCTTGAATGGGAAACAGGCGAGCGTATTGAAGCCATTCAGGGCATTGTTCCCGGTTGGATCAATACCGCTATCAACTATCTCCGTGAACTTGCCGTTCCGTTCATGATCGCATGGATCGGCTATCAGTCTTCTTCTGAAGGCGACCTTGTTGCAACCATGCAGGCTCAACCGACTTACCTGAAGACCTGTCTGTGGCTTCTTGCCTTCCTGCTGTTCGGTTATGCTATCAGCAATCTGCTCAAAGCAATCATTCTCAAGACCATGTACGATGTTGAGGGTGAAAGAAAAGAACAGATGTATCGTGATCTCGAAGTCATGCGTGCAGAACGTCACAAAGAAAATGAAGCCATTGAGGCAAACAAGGCCTGATTGTTTTTGCATATTATGTATAACAGCCGTCGACAATTCTATGCCGACGGCTGTTGTGCTGATTGTTGTAGATTTTACAGAAAAAAGTATACATGAAATCGGTTCGGAGATTGTTAAAAAAGTTATGCAGAGATTTATGCCGCAACGATGCTGTTGTGCATGGCGTGGATGACGCTTGTGATCACCGTGATATTTGCACCGAACAGCTCCACGATGTCATAAGAGTCAAACGGAGATTTTTCAATCAGGTCTTCGGCACGGATATCGCCGTTTTCTCGGACGTAGTCAATGATGGATTTTACAAATTCCTGCTGTTGGGAATTGAGAATATTTCCGCTGAGGAACTCGCCGAATTTCTCGTTGACTGCTTCCTGCTCAATGCCGACAATGGAGCGTATGAATGCCGCCAGATTGTCTATTTCAGTGGTCTGCTCGTAATCTTCTTTGGTGCCCAGTTCTTGCCACAAAATGCGTTCAAGCTCTTGCACATCCTGTGCGTTGATGGGCTGCAGGTTCTGAATTTTACGAATGGTTTCGTTGTCGGTGTGGGCGGCGAGATAGTCAAGCACCTTTTCTTTGTAGGTGCGGATGTCAATAAGGCCGTCGCCCGAATATTCATCGTCATCCACAGTGTCAATAAGATCTATTGTAACAGGATTTTTTCTTGTTTCTATGTATTGCAACAGATCACGCACTTCCAAGCGGTATTGTTCAAGCTTGTCAATCGTTGGGTGTTCCCAGAATTCAACCGACACAAGCTCCAGAAGTGTCTGCGATTTTGCCATTACATCTGCAACACCTGCGGCGGTATCAAGCAGAACTTTTGAGATTCTCCTGATTCGTTCCACCTGCTTGTGTGCTTTTGCAGTGAAACCGCCGACTGAAAGGACGGACAATTCAATGTCCATGAATTTTAGGTCAAAAGCAAGGCTGTTTTTGTTTTCGTCGGCGTCACTGTCAACAAGCGGAGTCAGATGCAGCTGCATTTCTTTCTTTTCAAGCAGCGACAAGTGCGACCATTTTTCGTAGTCGTTGTACTTGTCCACATACGCCATTTGCTCACGCACGGAGATTCTTGCACTGTTGCGTTTTATATCCTGCACCTTGCCGAACAGTTCGGGCCTGAGTTTGTCGTAATAGGCTTTGTTGATATCCACGATCTGATGCTCGTATTTCTGCAATTCAATCAGAATATCCAGCCTGACATCAAACAGCTTTTGCGAAAGATTTTTTCCGTTGGCGGTTTTGTCACCCTCGGGATTGCTGCCGAAGTATTCGAAATTTGCACAGTAGTCAAAAATGAGGAAGTGCGTTTTGTCTTTGCCGTCAAGCACACCTTCGCAAAGCCGTGTTCCTCGGCCGATCATCTGCATGAATTTGATTTTTGACTTGACAGGTTTGAAGAACACAAGGTTCAGCACCGCCGGAACGTCAATGCCCGTGTCGAGCATATCCACCGAAACGGCAATTCTGAAATTTTCATCTTCTTCAAATTTGGTGATCAGATCATTTGCGTTCTTGACCTGATTGTCAATCAGCTGACAGCAGTTTTCACCGTAAGCAGGGTAGATCTCCCTGAATGCATCCACAATCAGCTTTGCATGATTATGGTTGTAGGCAAAAATGATGGTTTTGCCGAGCTTCTGACCGTAATCCACACGCAGACCGTTCTGCATCAGGTCTTCAAGCACCTTGCGGCAGGTGTCAATGTTGTAAATGATCTTGAACAGCTTTTCTTTGCCGATAACGGTGTCGTTGTCGGGTGTTTCCTCGTCAACAAGAATGGACTCCACTTTCTGTTTGTCAGCATCGGACAAGTCCTTGTATTGAATGCCGTGGCTCAAAAGCTGCGTGGTTTTCGGGCAGACCTTGAACGGAACAAGGTACTTGTCCCTGACCGCTTCTTCAAGCGAATAAGCAAAATCGGGCTCGCTGTTTTCGCAGTTAAAAAGCTGATAGGTGCTTGCATCCACTTCGTCCTTGGGGGTTGCAGTCAGACCGACAAGCAGACAGTCAAAATATTTGAAAATAGCACCGTATTTGTTGAACACCGAACGGTGTGCTTCGTCAATGATGATCAGATCAAAGCGGGCACTTGAAAACTCTTTGTTTTCGGCATCAATGAAGCCGATCATGGTCTGGTGGGTGCTGAATGTGATTCTTGCATTCGGCTCGTTTGCCAAGGAGCGTTCCGACAGCACGCAATAGGTCATGTCGGGCAGTATCTTTTTGAAATTTTTGAAAGCTTGTGAAACAAGGCTTGTGCGGTCGGCAAGGAACAGCACGTTTTTGACCCAACCGTTGCGTAGCAGCAGCTCAACCAAGGAGATTGAAACCCTTGTTTTGCCCGTACCCGTTGCCATGACGATCAGGCCTCTGCGGTGCTTTTGGTTGAAGCGTTCGCAGATGCTTGTGATTGCCATTTTCTGATAGGGTCTGCCTGAAATATCATCACGCACTTTCAGGTCGGTGATGTCGCCGCGTTCGCGTTTTTGCAGCATGTATGTAAGCTCGTCCGCCGTGTGGAACGCAAGCACCCTGCGGGCAGGGTAGATGCCGTCGATCACAAAAATGTCGTATCCGTTTGTGTAATACAGCACCGGCACATAGCCGTACTGCTTTTCCATGCAATCGCCGTATTGCTTGACCTGTTCGCTGCCCTTGAGGGCTTCCTCGCTTGTCTTTTTGGCTTCCACAATGGCAAGGGGCTTGCCGTCTTTGCCGTACAGCACATAATCGCAAAAGCCGACACCTGTTCCGTGCGGCAGACCCTCCACGGGGATTTCGCAGCAGGCTTTGCCGGGAAACACCGTTCCGCAGGCAACTTGTTTGCCGTCTGCAAGGGTGCGTGTGGTGTTCGGCAAGCAGATCTCCCAACCGGCTTCACGCAGGTAATTGTCAATATAGACTTTTCTTGTTTCCGCCTCGCTCATGTATTTGGGCAGAACAAGATCCTTGACCGTTTCTGGGGCGTCGAATTTTCGCACCGTGAACTGTGCAAAGAAAACAAGATTGTCGAAGGCGGTCTGTGCTTCCTTTTTGGTGACCTTCAGCCCATGCTCGGCATTCATGCCCGCCTTGCGGATGAAGTGCAGGGAAGCCAGCAGAACGGCATTGTCCGCAAAATCCGCAATCACCCTGCCGTCAATCAGCTCCAGCATGGTGGCACTCTGCGGCATGGATAAGCCGCACCGATCGTAAATGAATGCGATCAGTTCACCCAAAGCCGCCCTGCAGGCAATGGCCTTGTCAGCAGGGGATGCCGCATCTTCGGCAGAAGCAAAATAATAATTTAATGCAGCGTATTCAGGTGTGGCGGGGAATTTAATATGGTGCATAAGATCACCTCGATGTATTTAATAATTTTGCTTTCTTAAACTCATATTTTACATTCAAGTTATCAATCCGATGGATAATTTCACAAAAATAAATTCCATGTTTACTTAACGCAAAATGGTCGTCGGATGAAAAACCAAAGCTCATTGGATGGTATTGTTTTAATAATCCGATTGATTTTAATCTGCTGCATCTGATGCTTTGAAATGAAAAGTTTTTTCCTGTGTCAGAATCTAAAAAATCTTTCCCATTTAATAAGGTTGCAGTCGCTTTTTGTGCGTCATATATCTCTAACAAATGTGGAATGTCTTGAATGAAAAGTTGGTCAACAATATCAAGATATTCGCCATACTCTTCAGTTGAAATATCCTTGTTGATTAGATTTCTATATAATTCTGCTATAATTTTAGCTTTTTCAATTCTTGAAGCCCGATGCAAATAAATAACAGTCTGTTCAACTTCACGATAATACCATTCCTTACCCTTTTGATATGCTTTTTTTCTTTTATCTATCTCTTTTTGATCGCAAATACCCATTTGGAGTTGTTGTAAAAAGATGAGCAATTTTTGAGTGTTATGAATTTCAATGATTGATTTAGTAATATTTATAGTAGCCAACAATGATTTGATAAATGGTATTTCTTTAAGTATATCAGAACTCTTTAAGTACTCTAATAATGAATCAATGCCTATTTCAGAAAAATCAAATAAGACATCTTTAGTTTTATCTGTAAGTATTGCTTGCGAAAAACATTTTATCAATGAATCGTTTGGAAATATTTCCTGTGACACTATTTTCTCTCCTTTTAATAGTTTATCGACGTTTCATGTTTTTTATTTAGCCATATCTTTCAATTTATCAATTAAAGCCTTGAATAACTCTTTTTCATAAGGAGTTAAATTCGGATTGTTTTCGATCT
The DNA here is from genome assembly GCA_017416485.1 of Clostridia bacterium. Classification (GTDB taxonomy): domain Bacteria; phylum Bacillota; class Clostridia; order Oscillospirales; family Acutalibacteraceae; genus RUG806. Next base: position 94,325 of record JAFQCH010000023.1, read on the forward strand.
CTAATTTCCTAAAGGCTGCTAAAATTTCTATCAGTTGTTTTTGTGTCATAATTATTAACCTCATCCAAAATATTCTTGCATCAAACTGTTAAACAAAGATTGTGCTTCGTCAATGGCTTTTTGTACGACAACTTTTGATTTGTTGGTCTGTTCGACGAAGGCTGCAAATTTATTTTGTAGTTCTATGTTAGGATTTACAACCTGCATTTTTTCAAGTTTTTCAATCGTCAGTGCCAATTGAGCACTTCCTGCAACACCTTTGCTCTTAAAATCTTCAATAAGAATACCTATTGTGTGATTTAGAAAAATAGGGTTCACATTGTTCTTCGTTGAAAGAATGATCAAATTTCCGTCTTTATAATAAAACGGTTTATCTGTATCTACAATCCATGAATAACCTATTGTAGCACCAATTGCCGCAATAAGAATATCGCCTATTTTAGGCACTCCATATTTTTCTTTTATTTCACCATAACGCTCTTGTTTAATAAACAATTCAACAGATGGTTTTAATCCGGCTCCTAATTCCCTTATCTCTTTACTGCGATAAAAAGGAATGCCCGAATCAACATATTCATTTGCATATATTCTTTTACTTGACCCTATGTCTGCAAGTTCTTTAAGCTGCACTAACGGCAATTTGTTATCGCTAAGAATATCACCAAACATCTCGACAAATCGGGCTTTTACTAAATCGTCAAGCAGTTGGAGTTGCTTTTTACGGATACCAATTATTTCCTCGGTCTTTTTTATGCTATCGGCAATTCTTTTTTGTTCTTCCATGGGGGGAATATGGACAATAATTTTGTTTAATTCCTTTGCTGACAAATGCTTAACTGTTACGAATGGTGTTTTGTCTTCAATTGCTTTCAAAGCCTTTTTCATAAAATAGAACAAATATAATGCATTAATTTCGATAGAGGGAATCAAACGGCATACTCGCTGGTTGAGATAAGCTGTTCCGCCTTTCCACTGTGCAATGTTAAATTCGCCATCCATACCAATCAGGATATCACCGTTTTGAACAATATACTCTTTACTGCATTCTTCTGTTGTATAGGTTTCAGAAAAACCACGCAAAACATCGCGTATTCTGACAAGTGGCATACCATTCTCTTTATCTGTTGAAAATTTAGCAGAATCAAATGCATATCCATATTGGATTTTGCAAATATCTGATAAGAGTTTTTCCATCATCCTACCCCTTTGACTAATGCAATTAAGGCAACAATCAGAGCTGCAAAACTGACTACCCCTGAAAAAACAGCAATAATATAATTTCTATCCTTTTCAATAGATAATTCATTAGCTGAACTTCTGAATAGCAATGCAAACAGACCAAGCAGTACACTTATTGCAACAAGTAAAATCGCATTCACCATATTACTAAAAGCAACATCATAAGACCAGTCTGCGTTTATGCAAAAAACAACAGTACCAATAACTCCAAAAATGGCACAAAAAGCGCCGAGAACTGCTAAACAATTAAAAACAATGACCAGCAAACTACCGAATAGTTCGGCAGTTTGTTTTCCAGTTGGTGGCTTCTTATTCGTAATGATTTTCCAGACAAGTTTAAAAAAGTTTTCTTTTTTGTTTGTTGGTATTGTATCCTGAACATGGTTATCATGGTTATTTACAGCGTTTGAGATTATATTTTCTAATCTTTCATAGTCAATCTCATGCTTAATAATCTTAACTTTAACGGGTTTTTTATTGCTCACAGCAACTCCTCCAACTCTGCCAATGCTTTGGAAACTTCGATTTCAAGGCTGTGCAAGTTCGCCATAATCTCCGCTGTGGACGGGTATTCCACGGCTTCATAGACGGTCTGTTTGTACTTATTGACAGACAGGTCATAGTCATTGGCAACGATTTCGTCCTTGGGGACAAAGAAAGACCGTTCGGTTCTTGCTCTGTCTTGTTCCGCTGCCAAGTTGTTGAATCTTGCAATGATGTCGGGGATGTCGTTTTCTTGTGTCGGGGTGCGTTTGTCGTCAAGGGTGAAGCCGTCGGCGGTCATGTCATAAAACCAAACATCCTTTGTGCCGGACGGGTCTTTGGTGAACAGCAGAATGGCGGTCGAAACCCCTGCATACGGCTTGAACACGCCCGACGGCATGGAAACAACCGCTTTCAGGCAGTTGTTTTCAATCAGCTCCCTACGGATAGCCTTGTGTGCCGTGGAAGAGCCGAACAGCACGCCGTCCGGAACAATGCACGCACATCTGCCGCCGAGCTTCAGGGATTTGATGAACAGAGCAAGGAACAACAGCTCCGTTTTCTTGGTTTTGCACAGGGAAAGAATATCCTTGCTGATGTCTTCTTCAAACACGCTGCCCTTGAACGGCGGGTTTGCCATAATCAGGTCATATTCATCCCTCACCGTATTGTCGTCGGACAGCGAATCCTGCCGTGCAATGGTGGGTTCTTCCACACCGTGCAGCAGCATATTCATTGCCCCGATGCGAAGCATGGACGGGTCGGTGTCAAAGCCGCTGAACATGGTTTTGTTGTAATGCGTTCTGTTTTTGGTGTTCAGCAGTTCCTTTTCGTAATGCTCGTTGATGTACTTCGCCGCACCCAGCAAAAAGCCTGCACTGCCCATGGCAGGGTCCAAAATGCGGTCGGTTACGGTGGGTTGAGTCAGGTTGACCATCAGGTCTATAATATGGCGGGGGGTTCTGAACTGTCCGAGCTTGCCTGCAGAAGACATTTTGTTCAGGCAATATTCATACACGTCGCCCATAATGTCCTTGTCGCTCATGTCAATGTCGCTCAGACAGTCCACGCACACGGCGAGCACCTTGGGTGTCGGAATCATAAAAACGGCATCGGTCATAAAACGGGAAAAAGCGGTGTCCTTGCCGGCACCGTTGACGGTTTTGATGAACGGAAAAACATAATTGCGGACAAGTTCGAACATGCTTGTCGGGTCTGCATTGCGGAACTTGCTCCAACGCAGCTCGCAATAGGGCTTTGCCATGTTCGGATCATCGTCCACCAGAAAGTCGCCTTCCTTGAAGATCTTGCTCTGATAGGTGATGCCGAGTGCCGCTGCTCCGCCTTCCTTCTTTGTTTCGTTGTCGTCAAGCAGCTTCATGAACATAAGATAGGTAATCTGCTCCAGCACCGTCGTCGGCGACGAGATGCCGCCCGTCCAGATCGTTTCCCAGATTTTGTCAATTTTGTTTTTCAGTTCACCGGTAATCATGCGTTTCTCTCCGTTTTCTGATTCTTTGTGATATAATTATACAAATTACATTATATCACACCTGAATAATATTTCAATATAATAATGCAATAAAACCGACAATTTGCGTCCGATCAAACGGACTCAATCTGTCGGTTTTTGATTTTTTCTGTTGAACAAGCATTTGAGCAATACAAATTGTTGTTGATACACGGGCAAAAAGTGTGACAAAACAACGATGGAAAATCGTTGTAGTCACCTGCGCGGGAATAGGGAGAAAGAAAAAAACCTTTCAAGAAGCCACAAACGGCTATCTGAAAGGCTTTTGCGTTGGTCCGAGTGGCGAGACTTGAACTCACGGCCTCTTGACCCCCAGTCAAGCGCGCTCCCAACTGCGCCACACCCGGATTTCTCAACGGCACTAATAATAGCATTATTTGTTGCAAAAGTCAAGAGGTAAATTAAAAAAAATACAAAAAATTTTTCATCCGCATTTTTTGTGTTCTTCGTTGACAAAAGTTTGATATGAGAATATAATAAAACCACTTATTAAATGCCATGGCAGGTGCTGTTTTATGATTTCTGAAGTTCTTGAAAGATTTTTGAAATATGTTAAAATCGACACGCAGTCGCAGGATGATGCTTCTTGTTTTCCGAGTACAGAAAAACAGAAAAATCTTGCCCTTGTGCTTGCCGATGAATTATCACAACTGGGCGCACAAAATGTATTTTTTGATGAAGCATACGGTTATGTATATGCTGTTATTCCTGCAACCGACAGTGGCCGTAATACAGATGTGCTCGGTTTTATAGCGCACATGGACACATCGCCGGATGTCAGCGGAAAAGATGTAAAACCGAATGTAATTGAAGATTATAATGGTGAAGACATTCTGCTGAATGAACAAGAAAATATTGTTTTGCATGTTTCTGAATTTCCTGAAATTCGCAGTTATATCGGTAAGACTCTTGTTGTGACAGACGGGACGACTTTGCTTGGTGCTGATGATAAAGCCGGTGTTGCGGAAATTATGACAATGACCGCTTATCTTCTTTCTCATCCTGAAGTTGAACATGGTAAAATCGTTGTGGCATTTACGCCCGATGAAGAAGTTGGCGCAGGGGTGGAACATTTTGATATCGCCCGTTTTGGTGCTGATTTTGCTTACACTGTGGATGGCGGCGAGTTGGGTGAACTGGAATATGAGAATTTTAATGCCGCATCAGCAGTCATTACGGTAAATGGTGTCAGTGTGCATCCCGGTAGCGCAAAAAACAAAATGAAGAATGCCAATCGTATTGCAATGGAATTCAATGCCATGTTACCGCAGAATCAAGTACCCGAATGTACCGATGGCTATGAAGGATTTTTTCATTTGACCGATATGCACGGTGATATTGAAAAAGCGACATTGCATTATCTGATCCGTGAACACGACAGCAGAATTTTTGCACAACGCAAAGAACTTGTTCTCTCTCTTGCCGATAAACTCAATGAAAAATATGGTGCAGGAACCGTTATTGCGGATGTGAAAGATTCTTATTATAATATGAAAGAAAAAATCGTTCCGCAGTTTTCGTTCCTTGTTGATAATGCAGTTGCTGCAATGAAAGAATTGGACATTAAACCGCTGATTCGCCCCGCAAGAGGCGGTACGGACGGTGCGGCGCTTTCTTTTATGGAACTTCCGTGTCCGAATCTTTGCACGGGTGGGCATAATTTCCATAGTCGGTTTGAATATATCTGTGTCGAATCTATGGAACAAATCGTGCAATTACTCATTAAACTGGCCTGCGGTTGAGAGGTGGATGATGACACAGGTTGTTGCCGCTTTGATTTGGCAGGATAAAAAATTTATGATCTGTCAACGCCCTGCACATAAGGCAAGGGGGCTTTTGTGGGAATTTGTCGGCGGTAAGGTAGAAGCCGGTGAAACAAAACAAGAAGCACTTGTGCGTGAATGTTGTGAAGAACTGGATGTGATTGTCAATGTGGGCGATATATTTATGCAATTGGTGCATGAATATCCTGATCTTACCATTGAATTAACGCTGTTTAACTGCACGATAAAGCAGGGAAGTCCGAAAAAACTTGAACACGCTGCTATTCAATGGATTACCCCCTCGCAGATTGATGATTTTGATTTTTGCCCTGCGGATGAAGAAATTTTAAAAGAAATTAAACTGAAATATAATAGTGAGGTATGAAAATGAAAGACATTCTGACTGCACCCTTTGTGGAAGAAATGAAAAAGACTACAGCTAATATGTATCGTCTCGGCTGGGATGAACGCAACGGCGGCAATATCAGCTACATGCTTGAAGAATCTGAAGTTGCACAGTATCTTGATCTGAATCAGGTTATCCGCACCATTCCGACCGGATTTGATGCAACAGCCCTTATCGGAAAAATCTTTATCGTCACGGGGACGGGCAAGTATTTCAAGAATGTGCAGGATGATCCCGAAAACAATCTTGGCATTATCCGCATCGCAGAAGACGGCACGACCGCCGAACTTCTTTGGGGCTATGCTGACGGCGGCAAGTTCACAAGCGAATTGCCCGCGCATCTGATGAGCCACATGGCAAGACTTTCGGTCGATCCTTCCAACCGTGTTGTTATGCACAGCCATCCCACAAACACGCTGGCTATGAACTATGTGCATGAACTGGATGAAAAGAGTTTCACACATACTCTTTGGGAAATGTGCACGGAATGTATTGTTGTGTTCCCGGATGGTATCGGTGTTCTTCCGTGGATGCTTTGCGGCACCAATGAAATCGGCATGGCAACGGCTGAAAAGATGAAAGAATTTCGCCTTGTTGTGTGGGGAATGCACGGCATCTACGGTGTCGGCAAAAACCTTGATGAAGCATTCGGATTGATTGAAACAGTTGAAAAGGCTGCACAGATTTACATGCTGACTGCGCATCTGCCGAGAGTAAACACCATCAAGGACAGTGAAATGGTTGAGCTTGCCGAATTCTTCGGTGTAAACTACAGAAAAGACTTTTTGAATATTTAAAATCGGATTTTGACGGGGTTTTTCGTAACCCCGTTTTTCTTTTTTACTTATCTTTCGTCAAAATCGACAAAAATTACAAAAATTTTGTAACACTGCTTCTAACAAAATGGTCAAAAAACACTTGCAAAATGATCAAAATACTGCTACAATGTCAAATGGGGGTGATTTGTTTGCCGAAGAAAGCAACCAAAATCGATAATACCTGTACGGATTACAACGTACCGATCTATTTGTTCCATCAGGGCAGCAATTGCCGCAGTTATGAATACCTCGGCTCGCACCGTGTGCAAAACGGTGTTGCTTTTCGTGTCTGGGCTCCGAATGCGGCGGCGGTCAGCGTTGTCGGATCTTTTAATAATTGGGATGAAAATGCCTGTCCGATGACCAGAATCAGTGAAAACGGGATATGGGAAGCTGTGTCGGATGCAGTACAGTTGTATGATACTTACAAGTATTGCATTATTGCACCGACCGGTGAAAAAAGATATAAGACCGATCCGTATGGTTATCATTGCGAAACAAGACCTGACAATGCTTCCAAGTATTATGAATTAGACGGTTTTGAATGGCACGATGCAAAATATCTTGCCGATAAAAAGAACCACAGGGTTTATGATTCTCCCGTCAATATTTATGAGATGCACGCAGGTTCGTGGAAACAATATCCTGACGGCAATTTTTATTCCTATCGTGCATTGGCAGATGAGCTCGTACCGTATCTTTCCGAAATGGGTTATACACACATTGAGTTAATGCCAATTATGGAGCATCCTTTTGACGGAAGCTGGGGTTATCAGGTAACCGGCTACTTTGCTGCAACTTCGCGTTACGGTACTCCGCACGATTTTATGTATTTTGTGGATAAGTGTCACGGGGCAGGTATTGCCGTAATTCTTGACTGGGTGCCGGCACATTTTCCAAAAGATGCATACGGTCTCTATGAATTTGACGGTAAACCTTGTTATGAATATGCCGATCCTCGCAAAGGTGAGCACCTGCAATGGGGAACACGAGTCTTTGACTATGGCAGAAATGAAGTCAGAAGTTTTCTGGCATCTTCTGCATTCTTCTGGCTTGATAAATATCATATCGACGGTCTGCGTGTGGATGCCGTGGCTTCGATGCTTTATCTTGATTACGGCAGAGAGCATGGGCAATGGATGCCGAATGTGAATGGCGGTAATGAAAATCTTGAAGCCGTGTCATTCCTGCGCTTTCTGAATGAATCGGTTTTCCGTGAATATCCCGATGCTCTGATGATTGCCGAAGAAAGCACCGCTTGGCCGCTTGTTTCCAAGCCCGTCAATATCGGCGGTCTCGGATTCAATTTTAAGTGGAATATGGGATGGATGAATGACATTCTCCGCTATTTCTCACTGGATGGCTATTTCAGAAAATATAATCACGATCTGATCACGTTCTCGTTTTTCTATGCTTTCTCCGAAAACTTTGTTCTTCCCATTTCGCATGACGAAGTGGTGCACGGCAAGAAGTCGTTGCTGAATAAAATGCCGGGCGAATATGAACAGAAATTTGACGGTATGCGTGCATTCCTCGGTTATATGTATGCACATCCGGGTAAGAAATTGTTGTTCATGGGGCAGGAATTCGGTCAGTTCATTGAGTGGAATGAAAAGCAACAGCTTGACTGGTTGTTGCTTGATTATGAAAAACACGCAAAACTGCAGTCCTATGTTAAAGAACTCAATCATATATATAAAGATAATGCCCCGTTCTGGCAGATTGACTATTCATGGGAAGGTTTCAATTGGCTTGTCAGTGACGATAACAACAATTCCTGTATTGCGTTCTTGCGCAAGGATGAAAAAGGGGATACGGTTGCGGTTGTCTGTAACTTTACTCCCGTTCAACGCGATGATTACTGCATCGGATTCCCCGAAGAAGGAACATTAACTCCTTTATTCAATTCCGATGAAGAACGCTTCGGCGGCAAAGGCATTGAATTGAAAAAGCGTATCTCTGTCACAGACAATCCCATGCACGGCTATTCGTATTCATTCCGGCTGACGCTTCCGCCGATGTCGGTTATATATTTAAAATTCAAACCCAAAGCAAAAAAACAAACAAAGAAAAAAACTTCAAAGGAAGGATGATTTATTATGGGTGCTAAAAAAGAATGTATCGCCATGCTGCTTGCCGGCGGACAAGGTTCCAGACTCGGTATTCTGACGCATTCCATCGCAAAACCCGCCGTACCTTACGGCGGCAAATACCGCATTATTGACTTCCCGCTGTCAAACTGCACAAATTCCGGTATTGACACGGTTGGTGTGCTGACACAGTATCAGCCGCTGGCTCTCAATGAATATATCGGCAGCGGTCAGCCGTGGGACCTCGATCGTATGGACGGCGGTGTGCACATTCTCTCGCCTTATCAGCAGATCAAGGGCAGTGAGTGGTACAAAGGCACAGCCAATGCCATTTATCAGAATATCAACTTCATCGACCGTTATGATCCCGAATATGTAGCGGTTCTTTCCGGTGACCATATTTACAAGATGGACTATGCCGAAATGCTTCAATTCCATAAGGAACACAATGCAGACTGCACCATCGCTATGATGGAAGTGCCGTGGGAAGAAGCATCCCGCTTCGGTCTGATGCTTGTGAATGACGACGGAGTTATCACCGAATTCGAAGAAAAACCCAAGAATCCGCGCAGCAACAAGGCTTCCATGGGTGTTTATATGTTCACATGGAAGAAACTGCGCGCTTATCTGATCGCTGACGAAGAAACAGAAGGTTCCAGCAACGACTTCGGTAAGAACGTCATTCCCGCTATGCACAATGCAGGGGAGAGAATGTTTGCTTATCAGTTTGACGGTTATTGGAAAGACGTCGGAACGATCGACAGCCTTTGGGAAGCAAACCTCGACCTGCTCAATCCAAAAGCCAACATCGACCTTACTGATCCAGACTGGAGAATTTATGCAAAGAATTCCGCATTGCCTCCGCATTATGTTTCCAAGGACGCAACCGTGCAGAACTCGCTTGTTTCCGGCGGATGCAAAATTGAGGGCAATATTGACTATTCCGTTATGTTTGCCAATGTAACGGTTGAAGAAGGCGCCAATGTTCGTTATTCCATCGTTATGCCGGGGGCTACTATCAAAAAAGGTGCCACCGTGCAGTATGCAATGATCGCCGAAGATGCCGTGATTGAAAGCGGTGCTGTGGTCGGCGAAGACCCCGAAAAGATCGATGATCTTGCAAACTGGGGTGTCACCGTTATCGGTGCAAAGGTCAATATCGGTGAAAATGTAAAAATTCCCGCAAAAGCAATGATTGCGGAAGATGTCAAGGGAGGTGACGCACAATGAGAGCCAATAATATTTTAGGTATTATTTTTGCAAATGCGTATGATAGTGTACTCGGCGGCATGACAGCCCCCAGAGCCATGGGTTCTGTTCCGTTCGGCGGCAGCTACAGACTGATTGACTTTACACTTTCCAATATGGTCAATGCCGGGATCGACAAGGTCGGCGTCATCACAAGCAACAATTACCAGTCCCTCATGGATCACCTCGGAAACGGCAAACCCTGGGATCTTGCCCGTAAGCATGACGGTCTTTTCTTCCTGCCTCCGTTCAGTGCGCAGGAACTTGAACGCTATAATACAGGCAGACTCGGCGCATTGCAGAACAACACGCAATTCCTTGAAATGTCCAACGAAGAATATGTTGTCATGTCCGACTGCAATGCTGTTCTTAACATCGACCTGAAAGATGTATTCCGTTTCCATGTTGAAAAGAACGCGGATATTACAATGGTGTATCGTCACGGCAGTATTCCGAAACTCAATAACCGCTTGATTCTTGATAAAATCACCGATGGCAGAGTCTGTGCCATGAGTATTGTTTCTAATGGAGACGGAGAAGCTGATTGTGCGGCAAACATCACCATTATGCGCAAATCGTTGCTTGAATCTTTGCTTCGTGAAGCAAGTGCTTCGGGTGCAGCAAGCTTTGAACGTGATGTGTTGCTCAAAAATATTGCCAATCTGCGTGTGTTCGGCTATGAATTCAAGGAATTCTGCCCGATCATCGATTCCATTCAATCTTATTTTGATGCAAACTTTGCTCTGCTTGATGCTGAAAATCAGAAGTCACTGTTCGGTTGCGGTCGCCCCATTTACACAAAGGTTTATGATGATATGCCCGTAATTTACGGACTCGGCAGCGATGTGAAGAATTCTCTTGTTGCAGACGGTTGTGTCATTGATGGTATTGTTGAAAACAGCATTATTTTCCGTAATTGCCGTGTTGCCAAAGGTGCAGTTGTCAAAAATTGCGTTATCATGCCCAGCGGTTTCATTGCTGACGATGCAACACTCAATTGCTGTATTCTCGATAAGGATGTTACGGTTCGTTCCGGCAGAGCTCTGTCCGGAGCCGAAACCTATCCCGTTTACCTTGCAAAAGGAATCCGCGTATAAAGGAGAGGTAAAATATGAAAGTATTGTATGCTGTCAGCGAAGCCCGTCCGTTCATTGCAAGCGGCGGTCTTGCCGACGTTGCAGGCTCTCTGCCTGTTGCTTTGCGTAAACGACTCATCGGTTGCCGCGTGGTATTGCCTCTTTACGAAGGCATTCCCGCAAAATTCCGTGAGAATATGAAGTTCATCACCCATATCACAGTGCCCGTTGCATGGCGTAGACAGTATTGCGGTGTTTTTGAGACAAAAGTAGACGGAGTCATCTGCTATTTTATTGACAATCAGTATTATTTCAAGCGTGACGGAATTTACGGTCACTATGATGATGCTGAACGTTTTGCATTCTTCTCAAGAGCCGTTCTTGAAATCATTCCTCACATTGATTTTAAGCCTGATGTTATTAACTGTAATGACTGGCAGACTGCTTTGATTCCCGTTTATTATTCCGAGTTTTATGCAAACAGACCCGGATGGGAAAACATCAAAACCGTTTTCACCATTCATAATATTCAGTATCAGGGCAAATACGGCCCCGAAATTCTTAACGATGTTGTCGGCATTCCGCAGGAAGCCGGCTCGTTGCTTGAGTATGACGGTTGTGTCAACTTTATGAAAGGTGCCATTGAATGTGCCAATGCAGTCACTACCGTCAGCCCGTCGTATGCTAAAGAAATTCTCGATCCGTGGTATTCACATGGTCTTGATTCCATTCTGCTGATGCGTGAATGGAAATTGCATGGTATTCTCAACGGCATCAGCTACGACATGTATAACCCCGAAACCGATGAGGATATTGCCGAGAATTACACTTCCGAAAACAGTGAGAAGAAGGTTGCAAACAAGCTTGCACTTCAGCGCGAGATGGGACTGCCTGAACGCAAAGAAGTTCCGCTTATCGGTATTTGCAGCCGCCTTGTTTCCCACAAGGGTTTCGACCTTGTAAAGGCTGTGCTGGAAGAATTGCTCTGTACGGAAAATGTGCAGTTTGCAGTGCTCGGTTCCGGTGACTGGGAATACGAAAGTTTTATGCGTGATATGGCGGACCGTTATCCCGATAAACTTGCATTCCGTTGCGGATTTATTCCCACGCTTGCAAAACGCATTTATGCGGGTACGGATATCTTCCTGATGCCGTCCAAGAGCGAACCCTGCGGTCTGTCGCAGATGATCGCACTGCGTTACGGTTCTATTCCGATCGTCCGTGAAACAGGTGGTCTGAAAGATTCTGTATTTGACAGCGGGCTTGGCGAAGGAAACGGATTCACATTTGCAAATTACAATGCACACGATATGTTGCATTGCATCCGCAGAGCCATCGGCGGTTATGCAGACAGTGAAGGCTGGGCAATCCTGCGCAAACGAGCAATGGAATGCGATTACAGCTGGAAGCGTTCCGCGAATGATTACATTCGTCTGTATAAATCGTTGATCAAGTAAGAAAGGGACGTTATGGCTGAATTTTTACTTTCCGCATTTGCGGATGAAGCAGGAGGCGGATTGCTGCCGCAGATCAAAGCCCTTAAGGAAAACGACTTGACACATATTGAACCCCGCGGTCTGGATTACGGCAACATTGCCGATTATACCGCAGAAGACTGCAAAGAAATGCGCATGATTCTTGATTATCACGGTATTGGTGTTTCTTCCATCGGTTCGCCGTTTGGCAAGATCAACATTGCAGATGATTTTGAACCGCATTTTGAAAAATTCAAACAATGTGTGGAAAATGCCTGCATCCTCGGCACCAAGAACATCCGTATGTTCAGTTTCTTCTTTAATGAAGATCAGAAGCCGGAAGATTACAGAGATGAAGTTTTTGCTAGGGTGGAACGTTTTTGTGATTATTCCTTGCAAAGCGGTATCTGGTGTTGCCATGAAAATGAAAAAGATATTTACGGTGATACCGATGTTCGCTGTCTGGATCTTCTGAAAACCTTTGAAGGAAAACTGAAAGGCATTTTTGATCCTGCCAATTTTATTCAGTGCGGTGTGCAGATTCTGCCTGCTTATGATCTGCTTGCAGATTACATCGAGTACATGCACATCAAGGATTGCCGCTTTGAAGACGGTTTTGTTGTTCCTCCCGGAAAAGGTGACGGCTGTCTGAAAGAACTGCTTTCCCGCTTTGCAAAAAAAGATGGCAAGCGTTTTCTGACTTTGGAACCGCACCTGAAAGTGTTTGACGGTTTGCAGGCGCTCGAAAAAGAAGGCGGTGAGGTGTCGGTCAATGAACTGTATACCTATCCGACAAACCGTGATGCTTTCAATGCCGCCGCAACAGCTTTGCATGGTATTTTAAAAGAAATCGGTGCAGAATAAAGCACACAAAAACTCCGTTGTCATCGTGACAGCGGAGTTTTTGTGTGTATTGGTTTGTTACAGATTGTCAATCTGATTTTTCAGTTCAATCAGTGCTTTTTTCAAAATTTCTTTCGGTACGGCGATGTCCAGTCTTGTAAATCCTTTTCCTTCTTCTCCGAACCAATACCCCGGATCGGGAATGATGCCGCATTTGTCGATCATGAACTTTTCAAGACTAATATCATCCATCCCCAATGCAGACATATCAAGCCATGCAAGGTAGGTGCCTTCGCGGTCGAACAATTTGATTTGCGGAAGATTTTCTTTCAGGAATGAACCAAGCAGTGCAAAGTTTTCATCCACATGGCGGTTCATTTCATCAATCCAATCATCACACTGTGTGTAAGCAGCAAGGGTGGCGGGATAAGAACAGCAGTTGATGCAAGTGTAGCCGTCAGTTGCAAGCTGAGAAGCAAAAGCGGTTCTTACTTGTTCATTCGGAATAATAATATTGGAAGTTCCAAGACCTGCAATGTTGAATGTTTTTGAAACAGCGGTGCAGACAACACAATTGTCGGCATATTCTTTGCCGAGGGTCGGCAGGCATGTATGCTGTGTACGTGTGATGTCAAAATGAATCTCGTCCGAAACCAGCATCACATCATTACGAAGGCAAATTTCCGCAACCGTTTGCAGTTCTTCTTTTGTCCATACTCTTCCGACCGGATTATGAGGCGAGCAGAGAATCATCAGCTTGTTATTCGGATCCTTTGCGAGTTCTTCAAGCCCGGCAAAGTCCATGTCGTAACTGCTTTCGGTTTTGATAAGGGAGTTTGCAATCAGTTTTCTTTTATTGTTGTTGATTGCATTGGCAAAAGGGTAATAAACGGGCGGTTGGATAATAACTCCTTCTCCTTCGCTTGTGAATGTCCTTACTGCGGTGTTGACAGCCGCAACCACACCCGGTGTGCACACGATCCAATCGTTTTCAATTGCCCAATTGTGCCTACGCAACATGAAGTCTTTTACGCAAGTGCGATATGCTTCATCCGCAGCAGAATAGCAGAAAAAACCCTTTGTCGCAAAATCTTTCATGGCTTCAATGATCTGCGGCGCGGTTTTCCATTCCATGTCTGCAACGGAAAAGGGGAACGCATCTTTTTTTTCAGAAGAGAAATCCCATTTGAACGACCCTGTATTTCTGCGGTTGGGGATTGTTGTAAAATCGTATTTCATGGTGAAAACTCCTTATCAGTGCACTGTCAGAATTAAAGATGCAAGCAGTAATTGGCCGGCAAAATAGGTTGCGATGTTGAATATTTTCAGCGGATAATTCTTTTTAAAGCGTTTGTCGAAAATAAGGAAAGAAATCGTGAAGTCCGATGCAACAAACAATGCGGCACCCGTAAAAAGCAAAACTGCGGAAATAACTGCATTTTCGACACCGTTCTGCAAGCCGAGAACTGCAAGGTCTGCCGCTTTTGCAAACATAATAAGAATAACCACACCGTATGTAACACTTGCAAAAATGCCTAATTTTTCAAAGTTCATTTTCTTTACGATGAACACTGCATATCCGACAATACAGACAACAGGTATTGCATATCCCCACGGTTGCAGGAATGCTCTGTCGGGATCTATGGATTGCGCCGCTGTGTTGTAGGCAATAATATAAAATACATGAGCAACCATAAAGGAAACAAAACCGATCGCATTAAGAATTTTCGGTTTGATAACATGCAACAAAAAGTCACCGACCCAGGACATTGCCAATGCAATGAGTATGTATTTTGCAAACGGAGAACGATTGTCTGCAATAAACATGGCAAGAACCCCTGCGCCTAAAAAGCAGGTGGAATCCAGCATTTTAAGTGTCAGCGATTTCAGCCCCTTGTTTTTTTGTGCTTCAAGATAAAAAGGAGTCAGAATAACACTGGCAACTATGCAGATGCCGAACAAAATTTTCAAAATCATAAACAAATCCTCCTTTGCATAATACAAGTTAAACTTTAATTAAAATTTTAGCATATAATGTAAAATAACGCAAGTCCGTAAAAAGGAAAAATAGAACAAAAAACTTTGTTTTTCGCATTGAAAGTTATATCTTTTTTCTATTTACTTTATTAAAAAATTCTGTTATACTGTAAAATAGTATATTCTTGGTTAGGAGAGTTCAAATGGCCATTAAAAACGAGTTAACACGTGCCGCCGCAGGCGTCTTATTTGACCGTGTTATTGCGTATGCCGACAAAGATCCCGAAAGAGCATTTCAGAACATTCTTGAATTTGCGGAAAAGTATTTTGCGGATCGTCTTTTTCCTGCAGAGAATCTGAAAAAAATGAAAATAGCGGCAGGAAATCCCGAGAATGCCTATGTGAAATTCGGTAAAAATGTTCTTAAGGATGTCAATCGCAAGCAGTTGAAGCATCTTTTGCTGACGGCCGGTATTGATGCTGGGCTTTACGGCACCAGAACCGTTAGAGCGAACCGTGAAAAATACGGTTGCAATATTCCGTGGCTGCTTTTGTTTGATCCCACAAGCGCTTGCAATATGCGTTGTAAAGGCTGTTGGGCTGCCGAATACGGCAACTCTCTGAATCTTTCTCCCGCTGAAATGCAATCTATTGTTGATCAGGGCAAAGCGCTCGGTACGCATGTTTACATGATGACCGGCGGCGAACCGCTGATCAAAAAGAATGAAATTCTGACTCTTTGCCGCAATAACCCTGATTGCGTGTTTCTTGCATACACCAATGCAACTCTTATTGATGACGAATTCTGCAAACAGGTTGTTGAAGTCGGCAATCTCACCTTTGCTTTGAGCGTGGAAGGCTCTGCAGAATCCACCGATGCGCGACGCGGTGCAGGTTGCTACGATAAGGTTATGAAGGCAATGGATACCCTCAAAAGAAACGGTTGTTTCTTCGGTATTTCCGTTTGCTATACGCATGACAATGTTCCTTATGTCACAAGTGACGAATTTTTGGACAGCATGGTTGAAAAGGGTGTCAAATTTGCATTCTATTTCAACTATATGCCCGTCGGCCACGATGCTGACAAGGCTTTGATTCCTACCCCCGCTGACCGTAAATATATGTATTATTGGATCAAAAAGACAAGAAACGGCAACACCGGCAAGCCCATGTTTGTTTTCGACTTCCAGAATGACGGCGAATATGTCGGCGGCTGCATTGCCGGCGGCAGAAACTATTTCCACATCAATTCCGCAGGGGATATGGAACCTTGCGTGTTTATTCACTATTCGGATGCAAATATCCGTACACATACGCTTCTTGAAGGCCTTAAAAGCCCGTTGTTCACGGCTTACTACAAAGGCCAGCCCTTTAATGACAATCATCTGCGTCCCTGTCCCATGCTTGAAAACCCGGACAAGTTGCGCAATATGATCAAAGAAACGGGTGCAAAATCCACAGACTTCCTTGTGAAAGAAGATGTTGACACTCTTTGCGGCCGTTGTGAAGAGTTTGCACTCGCATGGCAACCTGTTGCCGATGAACTTTGGGCCACCACGAAGCATCCGCTGACACATACCCAATATTACAGGGACGGCGGAAAGGCAAAAATGCAATAAACGCCGTTTTCGGAGGCGTTTAAATCTGAATAAAGCATTTTGTTTTATCATATTCATTATTACAGTTGTGCTGCTATCTTCCTGCGTTTTGCCGCAGGAAGATAGCAGCGTATCATCGGAACCTGCAACGATTGTTGAAGACACAATGGCGCCAACCCAACAGGTCTTTACCGAAACTGCCAAAACAAGCAATCGCACTTCGCACACAAAAACACAGGTGCTTATGATGTATAAGCGGGTGGTTGACAATGTCAAACTGCGTTGTCCCGGTTTTACCAGAACAATTGAAAATGAAATTTACGAAACAGATGCAAATGGTGATGATTCGTCTTTTTTGCATACTGTAGGTGAAATTCTGACACAAGATGATCGATCTGCAGACAGTGTTACAAAAGTTGCGAACGGTGATGACCTCGCTTGTCGTATTTATTTTCCTGTGTATGATACCGATTACGGTTGCAAGATCTATGACGGTGCATCTGTGAAGGATGCAATGTGCTATGAAAACGAACAGACTTATGATATTGTAATTCTGTTTCATGAACAAAACACAGAAAGCGGAATCAATGAAGAGTTCGCGCAGATGATGACCCCGTTTTCTGAAGAAGTGCTGATTCATAATCTGAATGCGTATTTTCCTGCGCTGAACAAGAACAATTGCAAAACAGCATTACGCTATTATAATTGTGAAATCCGTTGTAATATTGATAAAAACAGCGGTCATCTTCTTTCCCTGCATCAAAAAATGATTACGCAGGTGAATATGAATGTAAATTTTGATCTTATTTTGACCGAATCCGCATTTTCTGCACAGACTACTATGATCAACCATCTTGACTACACAGATTTTATTTGGAATTAAAAAGGCATTAAACTGAAAGGATTGCGGGATTTTCCGCAAAGAAAACAGAATGGAAACAACTTTGAATCAATCTTGTTATGAATATCTTGTGCAAAACAGCAATCGCATCGGTGATTTTGTTGCATTGACCGGCACTTGCGGCAATGTAAGAATTTCCCGTTTTATCAAAGACGTTGATCTTGTTGCCGCTTATCTGTCTGCGGCCGGTGTAAAACAAGGAGATGTTTGCACAATTTTTATGCCTACCTGCGGGCAGGCGTTTGTTGCTTTTTATGCCTTGAGCAAAATCGGTGCCATTGCTAACATTGTTCACCCTCTGCTTCCGCCCGAGGCTATTGACCGCATTCTTACCAATGTCGGTTCAAAATTTGTTTTTGTGCTTGATATGCTTATTTCTCCTTATGAAAGTGTTATCAAAAAACACAGATGCCATGTTATTCTTTGCTCTCTGGCTGATTATGCCAAACTTTCCGAAAGACCGCTTTATAAGTTGGCGGCAATCAGCAAACGTCCTGCCAAAACGCTTAAAAAGAGCACCGTTATCCGTTATATTGATATTGTTAATGAACTTTACAAAATTGAAGATGTTTCCGTGTGTAAATGCGATGCAAAAGAAACATCTGTTTATCTGCACGGCGGTGGCACAACCGGCAAAAGCAAAACCATCATGTTGTCTGCTTTTGCTATCAACTCGGTTGCATTTAAAATCAATGAACTTGATGTGCCGCACGAAGTCGGCAGGGAACTGTCGCTTGTGGTTCTTCCGATTTTTCACGCATTCGGCCTTGCAGTTGCCATGCACTTCAGCCTTTGTGCCGGTTACGGTTGCATTACTATGCATGAATTTAATGCAAAAAAAGCAAATGACCTCATTAAAAAATATCCCGTTGCATTCATAGTCGGTGTGCCGAATATGTTCAAGAAGATGCACCAGGAGGCAAATTTCAAAGGTCCGCATCTGCGTCGTCTTCGTTTGCTGTTCAGCGGCGGCGATACCGTGAGTGAAAGTTTTGTGGATGTCTTCAATGCAACCCTTGCCGAATACGGCGGCATGGGCAGACTGATGCGCGGCTACGGTCTTACGGAAGTCGCTTCCGTTTGCTGTGTCAATAATTACAATGCTTATCGCGAAAACTCCATCGGCATGCCGCTTAAAGGCCTTGAAATTGAAATCTGGGATGAAAATCAGAACAGCCTTTCGCGTAACACAATCGGTGAAATCGTTGTCAGTGGCGATACCATGATGAATGGTTATTTCCAGGATGATGCCGTGCAGGATGATGGTATTTATACAGATGAAAACGGAAAAAAATGGATCATGACCGGAGACCTCGGTTACAAGGATAAAGACGGCTTTATCTTCTTTACCGGCCGTAAAAAGAGAATGATCGTTATTTCCGGCTACAATGTTTATCCTTACAATATTGAATCGGAAGTGCTGAAACTCAAATACATATCCGAAGCATGCGCAGTGCAAGGATATGTGGATGAAAAACCGATCGTAAAGTTGTATGTCACACTTCGGGAACCCGTTGCCAACACGAAGAAGATCGAAGAAGAAATCCGCGATTATTGCGAAAAGACACTTGATAAATTTTCGGTTCCTCGCAAAGTCGTTGTTCTTGATGCGTTCCCGCGTACCAAGATGGCAAAGATCGATTTCCTGAAACTGACCGATCCCGTTCCGCAGTCGAATATGCGCACGCAGCGCGATCCTATTGATCCGAATGAACAGCGCGAGCTTAAAAATCCGCGTGACAATCGCCAGAAAAAGAGCCTTGAGGTTCTGGAAGCAGGCGAGGGCTTTGACGATGAAATCAAGTCGACCGAAATCGAGCAAGAAACGGAAGAAACAGTTGTAGAAGATGTTGCTCAAACAGTTGAAAACATGCCCGAATCAGGTGATTTGCAGGAAACAGAACCTGTTTCTGAAACCAAAGAAACAACCGAAGAATAAAAAACATCCCCTTGTTCACATTGTGTGGTGTGAGCAAGGGGATTTGTCTGTGTGTAAGTCTTAGATGCCGTTTTCGTCGAAATCAAAGATAGTCTGAAGTGCAATTTCCAAAGTCTTTTCAATGGTTTCGGGCTCAAGGATTTCGGCGGTGTCAAGTCTGGTGTGATAATATCTTGCAGGTGCGGGATCCATTGCCACAAAACTTGCGGCGGCAATGCCTGCTTGGGAAGCTGCGGCGGCATCGGTGGAGCCCAGCGGAATGGCACCGACGGGTACATCCTTGCCGCATTTTCTTGCGGCTTCTTTCAGAAGAGCACAAACACGCTTGTCATTTGCAACCGTGCCGGTCATGTCTTTTTCGTAGATCATCATGTATTCTTCGTCACGAATGGTATCAAAGCCGATGAAAATGGTTTCCACTCCGTCATTTTTAAGCTCCGGATGTGCTTCAAAATAGGCTTTGGAACCGCGAAGCCCGGCTTCTTCACTGCCTGCAAGCATACAAACAACTTCCGTATTTTCAAAGCGGATGTCATTGTCGCTGAGATACTTCATAACTGCAGAAGAAACATAGCAACCCGAAAGGTCGTCGTTTGCGCCGTCAACATATTTCTTGCTGTTTGTGAACTTATAAAGTGCACCGTATGCAGGCAGGAATGCTGCCTGACCGATTGCCATTTTCTTTGCTGTGCAGGTGTTTTTATTTTTCAGAATAGCAGCGGTTGTCGCGGCAGTATATGCAAGGCCTGCGATGGCATAACCTGCAACCATGATAACACCGTGCGAACCGAGTTTGTAGGTATAAGTCCATTCGGGTGCGGAATCGGTGTGGCCGGAAATAATGATTCTGCGTTTGGTTTCGCCTTTGGCTTTTCTGACTGCGATTACATTGCCCGATTCATATTCTTTGAAAAGCGGATCAAGCATTTTTTTGTACAGAACAAATTCGCCTGCAATTCCGGCAAGTGCACCGCCGATAAGACCGAGCGAACCGAGCGCGGTCTTGGGTTTCTTTTTGAATGCGGCAACCGTATTGAGTGCGCTTGCGCCGATCAATGCAGAACCTGCAATCGGGACAAAGGACATGAAGGCATCGCGGTTGACTTTGAATGTTTCTCTTGCAACCGTGTCAGAGTATGCGCTGAGTTCTTCAAGCATTTCATACTGTGCCATTGTTTCGCTGTCAGCACCGGCGGCGCGAGGGCCGTATTTCTGACAAATATTGGTTATGCCCTTGATTGCAAAATCAGTGCAGTCGGAAAGCTGTGTTTTTACATCTTTGATTTTTTCAGTAAACAACATACAAATCACTTCCTCAAATGTATTACATCTATTATATAATCAGACTGCTGAAGAATCAAGAAGAATTTTTAAGGTTATTGCAATAAAAAACAAACAGTGCTTGTAAATGAAAAATAATTGTGTTAAAATATAAACAATATTGTAAAGGAGAAGTCTATCTATGAGCAAACAATATGATGTCATTGTAATAGGCGCAGGCAACGGCGGTCTTGCGGCAGCTGCAACCTGTGCAAAAGCAGGACTTTCGACCTTGCTTTTGGAGCGTCACAACATTCCCGGGGGCTCTGCATCTTCTTTTGTGCGCGGCAGATTTGAATTTGAACCCTCTCTGCATGAACTGGCAGGGGTCGGAGCACCCGACAAATCCGGTCAGATTGAAGATATGTTCATCCGTATGGAAGGCAATGTTGAATGGTGTCAGCATGATTCCACTTTCCGTCTGGTTGTCCCTGCAAAGGAAGGAGATACTGATACATTTATCAATGAAGATGGGGTTGAAGTGGTTGTTGATGCGCGTATGCCTGTCGGATTTGAGGCATTTGCCCGTAAGCTTGATGAACTCGTTCCGGGCTCTTATGAAAGCTGCATGGAAGCATTCAGACTGTCAACCCGTATGTTCAAGGCTTTAGATTGCTTGAGTGCTCCTGCCCAACTGCCCGGTTCTCTGAAAGATATTCCCAATCTGATGCGCATGATTTCACACACTATGAAAGAGGCTTTAGATGCACTGGGAATGCCCAAGAAGGCACAGGATATTTTCAATACCTATTGGTGCTATCTGGGTTCACCTGCCTCGCAGCTTGACTTTTTGTATTATTTGGCCATGCTTCACAGCTATGTCGAAAACGGTACGGGTATTCCGAAGCTGAGAAGCCACGAAATGAGCCTTGCTCTGGATGAAGTCATCCGCAGAAACGGCGGTGACATCTGGTACAATTCGGAAGTCACCAAGGTGATTGTCAAAGACGGCAAGCCTGCAGGCGTTGTCATCAACGGCAACAAGGAAGTATCGGGTAAATACTTCATTTGCAATTCTTATCCTTATGCTGTTTTCAAAGATCTGTTCGATGCGAAAGACATTCCCGAACAACAGCTGAAAATGCTCAATGCTCGTAAGACTGCTTGTTCTCTTACTACCGTTTATCTCGGTATGAACAAAACAAAGGAAGAACTCGGCATCAAGGACTATTCCACTTTCATTGCTCCCGATTCCGATTCCGACAAACAGTATAATGCCGCACAGAATTTCTTCAGCGGTTATTGCATCATCAACTGTCTGAATGAGATTATCCCCGATTGCACCCCCGAAGGAACAAGCCAGTTGTTCCTGACCACCATGACCTTCGGTGATGTCATGAAGGATGTAAAACCCGAAGATTACAAGAAGTTCAAGACCAAGGTTGCAAAGGATATGATCGAGACCTGCGAAAAGGCGCTCAATATTTCCATTATGCCTTACATTGAGGAAATTGAAATCGCACTTCCGCCCACATTCTCAAGATACCTCAATACTCCTTTCGGCACACCTTACGGATATATACTCGAAAAATGGGACAGCATGATCCCCCGTACCGTGCAATACCTCAAAGACCAGCCGTTTGAAAATTTCTTCTTCTGCGGTGCTTCGCAGGAGCGCGGTGACGGTTATGGCTGTGCCTATTACACGGGTGAAAAAGCCGGCGGACTTGTTGTAAAAGCAATGCAGAAGGAGGGTAAATAAGATGGCTGATCTCAAAGCATTAAAAGCAAGAAAATTTTTATCCATGCTTTCCGACAGACAGGAAAGATTTGAAGAAGCAAAGGCAGAATTCCCCTCTTTTTCAGATAATGCCGCTGTGCTTGCACGTGCATTGCATCCAAAAAGACAGTACCTGAAAGTATCGGAAGTTATTGCAAGAGGGGATGATTGCAAGAGTTTTGTGCTTGTTCCCGATGCAGACCGCGGAACCGAAAAACTTGCTTATTTCGGGGCTGGCAAATATCTGACTGTTTTTGAAACGATTGAAAATATGCCTGTTACAAGAGCCTACTCCATTTCTTCTTCTCCCAATGATGCGCTGAACGGCAAATATGTTCTGACCATTAAATTGGTCGAAGGCGGTTTAGTGTCGCGTTATATTCTTGATAATTGGGAAGTCGGTACTTCTGTCGAAGTTTCCGCCCCCTCGGGGAACTTTGAATATCAGCCCCTTCGTGATGCACAGAAAGTCATCTGCCTTGCGGGCGGCAGCGGTATTACCCCGTTTTTGTCCATGGCAAATGCCATTGCCGACGGCGATGAAGATTTTGAAATGACTCTTCTCTACGGTAGCCGTAACAAGGATGTTATTCTGTTTAAAGATGAGCTCGATGCAGTTGCAGCAAAATGCGGCAAGGTCAAGGTTGTTCATGTTTTGAGCGACAATGGTGCCGCTGATGCACTTGAAGGCGCTGAAAGCGGATTTATCACAGCGGAACTGATTAAAAAATACGCACCTGCAGATGAAGCATATTCCGTC
This sequence comes from Clostridia bacterium, assembly GCA_017416485.1. Lineage (GTDB taxonomy): Bacteria > Bacillota > Clostridia > Oscillospirales > Acutalibacteraceae > RUG806. The sequence continues at coordinate 117,512 of JAFQCH010000023.1, forward strand.
TTCCTTTGCGGACCGCAACAGATGTATGAATTTGTAGACAAGGAACTCGAAAAACTGAATCTGCCCAAGAAGTTCATCCGCCACGAGATGTTCGGTGAATTCCACAATCCCTCTACACAGGCAGACTATCCCGCAGGTGTTCCCGAAACGGTCAATATCACTGTTACCATTCAGGATGTTACAACAACTGTCAGCGGTTCGAGCAATGATTCTATTATGCAGATTCTTGAAAAGAACGGCATTTCCGTTCCCGCCCGTTGCAGAAGCGGTGAATGCGGATTCTGCCATTCCCATTTGATTTCGGGGCAGATCTATGTACCGAAGCATCTTGATTACAGGCGCCTTGCAGACTACAAATTTGGTTGTATTCATCCTTGTTGCACATTCCCGCTGTCTGACATAGTAATCAATGTTCCTGTTGCAAAATAAACCATAAAACAAAGCCTGTTGCTCAGCAGCAGGCTTTTAACTTTGTTATTTGATTGCTTCGCGAATAACCCAATCACTTTTTTCAAGACGATTGATTGCTTCTTCTGCGGTACATTGCAAAATCTCCTGTACAATTCCGATCATTCGGTTTTTCAGTTTCTTGTTGGTCGGCTTCAGATTGATCATCAGGTTTTCATACACATAGCCGCATTTTACCATGGCAGTGGTGGAGATCATGTTAAGTATAATTTTCTGTGCCGTTCCTGCTTTCATGCGGGTGGAACCCGTGATCACTTCGGGGCCTGTGTCTGCACAAATTCCGATGTCGGCAAGGGATTGCATTTTGGTTTCGGGGTTGTTTGCAATGGCAACGGTTACTGCACCAATGCTTTTTGCATATTCGAGCGCCCCGATCACATAAGCTGCCGATCCCGATGCAGAAATACCGATAACAATATCTTTGGCACAGACGTTGTGTTCTTTTAAATCTATCACAGCAAGTTCTGCACTGTCTTCCTTGTTTTCGCTTGCTCTGAACATGCTGTCATTGCCTCCTGCAATGATACCGTTGAAAAGAACATACGGCACACCGAATGTCGGCGGACACTCTGCCGCATCGCAAACACCGAGTCTGCCTGATGTGCCGGCTCCGACATAAAATACTCTGCCGCCGTTCTGAATGGCATTTGTCACAGCATCACATGCTTTGGCAATAGCGGGCAATTCCTTATCCACAGCCGCACAGACGGTGCGGTTTTCTTCGTTTATAATCTTCACAATCTCTTGTGTTGACATGGATTCCAGGTTTGTTGTATTCGGATTTCTTTTTTCAGTCTTGAGCATCATTTATTCTCCGTTCTCGGAAATGGTCAGTGCCTTCTTTAATGCACCATTCACAGGGCGTTCACACGAAAAATGCAGATCACAGCAGGGAATATGCTGTTTAAAGAATGGAAGCAAGACGTCTTTTTCGTTTGCCAATCCGCCGCAGATGAAAACAGGTAAATTTTCTGTTTGTGCAATCTTATAAGCTGTTTTAATAAAACTTGCAACCTCCTGGACATTTCTGTTAAGGATTGTTCTTGCATAATCGTCATTTTGCTTATAAGCTTCAAAAACGATCGGTGCGAAGGAGGCAATTTTTGCCTTCCCGCTTTCATAAATTTCAGGGATTGATTCCGGAATGGGTTTATTTAATATATTTTCAATCATGTTTTTGATTAAAATACTTCCATCTCTGCCGTCATAGCATCCCAATGCGCAATATAAGGCATCTGCACCGATGTGATAACCGCTTCCCGCTTTGTCGAGCAAATATCCCCAACCGCCTATGCGATGTAAACAATTGTTTTGCTGACAAAATGCAACAATGCCTGTTCCCATAATAACGCAAACACCGTCATTGGCTTCGATTGTCATGGCAATGCAGTTGTCAATGTCACTGCCGTTGTCAAAACTGCCAAAGCCGAATTGCGATAAACAGGAATGGATTTTTTCTTTGTTGTCGCCCGAAATCCCGCCTGCAATGCCTGCAAAGCAAGAAACAATGCTGTAATCAATACCAATGCAACAATGTTCAATTCCTTCTTTCAGAACATTCTGCATTTGTCCCATACCAACATCCACGGGATTTGCACTGCCGAGTGTCCACTCCTTTATGACATTGAATTGTCGGTCTGTCAGCACAAAATCTGTTTTTGTGCCGCCTGCATCAATTCCCAACAGATAATCCGCCATCGTGTCAGCTCCTTTGTTTTGTTGCTATTATTTTATATTAAAGGAATAAAAAATGCAATCCTTATATAAATTATTAAATTTATATTGATTAAAGCTTGCTTTTCTGCTATTATATATACAATACCTTTCAGGAGGAGATAAAATGGATAAACTCTATACCATCCGCTATAAAAATGCGAATGAAGTCATTACCACCCATGAAACCGAAACCGATTTTTTCAAACTCGACATTGTTGAAAAGGACAATCGCTATACCGTTACCCTGATTCCCAAAAGAACCTTTGAAATCGTTGATTTCATTGTTGATATGCCCTTTGCTTTCAAAAAAGGCGACAAGTTCTTTGGCAACGGTTATCAGTCCTGGACCAAAACAAAGGAATATACCGCAGATGAAATCATGCCCGGCATTATTCATCTGGCCGATATCAGTGAATTTACGAAAGGCATTGCAAGAAAGACAAGTGATGCCTGGTTTGTTGATTATTCTGAACTGCCCGGTGAATTCCACAGCCATTGCTATACCTACATCCGCAACGGCGATCATGTAAAGCTGTGGGGTTCTCTGAGCGAAAAATTCGGTTATACGCTTTTCAAAGTCAAGATGAACGCCAACCGCTTCTTCTTTGTTAAAGACCTTGAAGGCAAGCTGATTCGAGAACCCTGGCAGATTTTTGATATTGTTTCTTTTGAAGGTACTTACGAAGAAGTCTTCGACAAGTATTTTGCAATGTGGAAAATGCCCGAAACCCGTTTCGGCATGATGAGTGGTTACACATCCTGGTACAACTATTTCCAGAATATCACCGAAGATATCATCATCCGCGATCTCAACGGTCTGGATCCCTATAAAGATCAGGTCAACATTTTCCAGATCGACGACGGTTATGAAACCTTTATCGGTGACTGGCTCGATCCCAATCCCAAGAAGTTCCCCAAGGGTATGAAGTACATTGCCGACGAAATTCACAAGAAGGGCTATAAAGCAGGTATCTGGCTTGCACCTTTCAACTGTCAGAAGGTTTCCCGCATGGCCAAGGAACATCCCGATTGGCTCATTCAGGATGACAACGGCAAGCCGATGGTCGGTTGCATTGCATGGGGCGGCGCTTATACATTTGATATTTACAATGAAGAGGTCCGTGCTTATCTGAAAGAAGTTTTCGATGTTGTCCTCAATGAATGGGGTTATGACATGGTCAAACTCGACTTCCTCTACAGCCAGTGCATTAAACCCCGTTACGGCAAGTGCCGCGGTGAAATTATGTGCGATGCCATGGCATTCCTGCGTGAGTTGGTCGGCGACAAACTCTTCCTCGGTTGCGGTGTACCCATCGGTCCCGCGCTCGGTGTTGTGGATGCCTGCCGCATCAGCTGTGACGTTGACCTGACTTACTTCGGCAAATTCTACAGCCGTATTCAGGTCAGCAACGAAATGCTCAATGCAAGAAGTGCCATCAACAATTCGCTGTTCCGTCGCCATCTGAGCAAGCGTGTATGGATGAACGACCCCGACGTTTTCTTCCTGCGCAAAGACAATCTCACCTTTACCGATGAACAGAAATATCTGCTCGGCAAGATCAACAACCTCTGCGGTGATGTTCTGTTTGTTTCCGATAATGCAGGCGATTACGATGCCAAAACGGGCGAACTGCTGAAGAAGTTCTTCGACAAGACAAACGAAAAAGTCATTGATGCCGAATATCTGCGTGACGAAGTTATCAAAGTCACAACCGAAAAAGACGGTGTTGTATCGTCCTTCACATTCGACCTTGCAAAGGGCTCTTTCATCACGGTGGAAGATTGGAAAAAATATTTCTGATATTAATAAAAGAACAGGCTTGCAGTCCGAAATGGATTGCAAGCCTGTTGTGGATGTTACTCTATAAGCAAAAAAGATGCTGCGTGATCAATAACAATCAGTAATAGAATAATAGTAAGAATTACCTTTTGCCATGTTTTAATTTTTGATGGTATGATAAGACCGATGAAAATTGATGCAAGAAGCGGGGGAAGAATTAACATTGCTGCAACAAGGAAATACGGATGTTGGATAATCGATACGGCAATCATAATCAGCAAATCAACTACCGGTATCAGCAAAGAAAATACCAATGCGGCAATTTGCTTTTTTGTCGGTTTCTGTCTAAACATTTCGGAGCCTCCAAACAAATTTTGAAAAAAGAAATGAATCATATTTTGTAAACAGATGCATAGATCGGCTATATTATATAACAAATGCGCAGAAAAAGTCAATCTTTAACAAATTGTTGCAATTTGTTGAGTATTAAAAAGAAAAGACTTGCGATCCATCAGGACAGCAAGCCTTTTTGTTATGTTTTATTTTTCAATCAACAAGGTTTTGATTTCAAACGGTTTGAAGGCAAGTTCAATCACGCCGTCAACAGCTGTGATTTCTTCTTTCTTGTCTTCAAGCATGTTGGTAAGCCATACCTTTGTGAACGGTGCGTTGATTGTAATTTTTGTATTCGTTGCATTGCGTTCGCAATCATACAGACGAACAACATGCGCATTTTCAATCAGTTCAGCGGGCTTGACTGCTTCGCAGATGATGTTGGAAGCATCAATTTCCATGAATGCTTTAGTCTGTTTTACTGCACCGGGAATGATAACGGTCGGAATATTCAGCTCATAAGACGGTTTTACAACATTGTCCGCACTGAAATCGCCGTCATGCGGCAACAGGGAATAGGTCATTTCGTGTACACCCTTGTCACCCGTGACATCAGGATGTGTGCCGCCTCTGTGCAAAGAAAGACGAAGATTGGCATCCGTTACGGTGATACCATATTTACAATCATTGAGAAGCGCCACACCGAATCTGCTTTCGGAAACATCGGTCCACTTGTAGTTGCAGACTTCAAATTTTGCATATTCAAGGGATGTATTTCTGGTGGTGGGACGTTCAACAAAACCGTACTGAATTTCGTTCTTTGCGTTGAGAGTACGGATATCAAGATCAAAGCCGACTTTCAGCAGAGAGTGCGGAGAATTCCAATCCACAAGGGTCTGGAAATCAACACGCGGGTTGTTTGCATAAACAACCATATCCTGTGTAAGTGTGGATTTGCCGAATTTGAATGCGGAACGAATGCGCATTTCAACAGCACCATCGCTGACCACTTCGCGGGAAACAAAGCCGTCAACAACTTTCAGTCTTTCAACTACGTCTGTTTCAAGATCCCAGTTGTCCCATACGTGCGGAACATCTTCACCGAACAGCAGGCAGTTCAGCGGGTCACCGCCATTCTTGCGCAGTTCTTTGCCGCTCTTTTTGTCAACAAAGGATGCAATGTAACCGTCTTTGCTGAATGTGATAACAGCAAACGGCGTTTCGAGTTTTTCGCCGTCATATTTGAATACGGAAGCAGCATCGGGAGCCTTGTCAGTCATTTTGATTGTCTTGGCATTGAAGCCTTCAATAGCGCCTGCATCAATAGCAAGACTCTTTCTGCCGCATACATCTGTGTACTGCTGGCTGGGAACATCCGCTGCAAAACGGTTTTCGTTTTCAATGACAGCTACGTCATTTCTTGCAAAGGAAAGCGTATTGTAAAGAGTGACAGAATCAGCATCTGCTGCAGTCAGAAGTGCAGCATATTCATCAGCCTTGTTGTTGAGATCGCAGATCAGTTCATCCATTTCAACATTGTACTTTTCGTAAACGGGCGTAATGCAGGTGCCGGGAAGAATATCATGGAATTGATTCTTCAGCAGGATCTTGGTCCATCTGTCGGCATATTCACAGGCGGGGGAGTCGGACACAACATTGAAATATTCCATGTTGCGGACGGCAAATTCACCTTTTCTGTTCTTTCTCTTGACATCGTGCATCTGGGTCAGCGTGCCTCTGTGCAATTCAAGATACAGTTCACCGTCATAAGTGGGCAGATATTCGGTATCTTTTTCAAGCTCTTTCATGAAGTTACTGATGGTCATGTTTTCGATCTCGGGCATACCTTCCATGGAAGAAGCTCTTCTTGCGGATTCGATCATTCCGTAGGTCGGGCCGCCGCCGCCGTCACCGTAGCCGTATGCCACAAGACGCATATCGTTGGCTTCTTTGAGCGTGATCTGGTTCACAGCATCCGTAATGTCATCCACATCGGGGAAGCAATGTGTTCTGTTGAAGTGCGTAAGAACCGTGCTTCCGTCAATGCCCTTCCATGTGAAGCTTTCAAACGGGAAGTGGTTCATTTCGTTCCAGCCGATCTTGGTGGTGTAGAAATAGGGAACTTCGCAACCGCGCATGATCTGCGGAATGTTGGCATTGTAGCCGAATGTGTCCGGAAGCCAGAAAGAGTCGGAAGTGTAGCCGAAGTGTTCTCTTGTAAACAACTGACCTTTCAGGAACTGACGAACCATAAATTCGCCGCTTGTAACATTACAGTCACATTCGACATAAACGCCGCCGTTGGGTTCATATCTGCCTTCGGCAACATATTTCTTCATGTCTTCAAAAATGGCGGGATAATAATCTTTCATCCATTCGCAATGCAATGCAGAGGACTGAATGAACTTGTATTCGGGATACTGACGCATAAGCGACATAGCGTTGCAGTATGTACGGGCACATTTGCGAATGGTTTCATCCACAGGCCAGAGCCATGCAGTATCCATGTGGCTGTGACCGATAAGACCGACTCTGCCGAATGTGCGGCTGTTACCACCCTTATTGAAGAATTCACGTGTGTGAACAAGAGCCTTGCGGACACCTTCCTGAATTTCTTCGTCCGTATAATGAAGCGGGTAGAAAATAACACAGTCAGCAACTTTATCAAGAACACGCATCGATCTCGTTCTTGCAAAATTGTTTTTCGGTAAAACTTCTCTTGCGGTCAGCAGTTCGCGCACGTCGAAAACGAAATCTTTGATTTCTTCATTCATGTAGCAAAGTTGAACGCCGTTGAAAGTGTGCATATAATCTTTGGCAGGAATGTCGGGATAGCCGTAATTGTCAAAAGGCATACAATCAACACAGAAATGACCTGCATAGCATTCAAAAGAAAGCTGATAGGTATCACCGGGTTTTGCATTGTCGCAAACGAGCAAAGCGCAATGGTTGCCGCCGACAAAATCATTCTTGGAATTGTAAAGTCCCATGGGCTTTCCGTCAATGAAGAACAACTGTTCAACACCGCCGCAGGCAGAAACGGCAAACAGTTTTTTGCCTTCTGCTTCAGCGGGAACGGTAGCTGTACCCGTAAACCAACGATTCTGCCATTCGCCGCCCCATTTTTCACCGGGAACAGCAGGCTTCCAGCCGTCAACGGGAGGCTGACGAAGATGTTCAGCACCGCAATCAACATACTGCATATTTTCGACGTTGCCGCAGGGAACGAAGATTTTTTTGCCGTAGATTTCAAGCAGAGCTTCTAATTTTTTATAGACTTTCTCTTTCAGAGGTTCGTTATACATACGAGTCTCCTTTCATAATTATTCATAATAAGTATAGCATAAGCAAAAAAAGTTGCAAGTGTTATCCTTGTAAAAATCAAAACAAAAAATATGTGCAAATTGAACATATCACCTCGTTTGATATTGGTGAAAGTATTTTTTTATAAAAAATCGTTTTCGACGAATCAACCCCCCGTCCCCCAATCTTGGGGGTGGCGAAAAGGTGTTTTTGTTCAATAAGCTTGCGTCATTCAATGAGCCGCAGGCGAATTATATGCAAATTGCTCACAACGCGAGCAATTTCCTATATAATAAAAAATGAAAAGTACGCATTACAGTGAATACATACTTTTCAAAAAGTGTCTGTATTGTTCTTCGGAAGCTATCGTTATACTCCTTTAAATCCTCGCTTTGCGGATAGTATTTTCTGAAATCATCAATTATAGCTTTATTACTGCATTGGTATGGTCAATTCTGATAATTTTCGCCTTGCTTGACAAACATTTCGTAATATTTGCCTTTGCGTTCCATCAGTTCGTTGTGCGTTCCGCTTTCAATGATTTTGCCGTTTTCAATATGATAAATGCAATCGAAATCACGCACCGTTGAAAGTCTGTGTGCAATCATAATCGTTGTGGCTGTGTTTGAAACATCCAAAATATTCTGCATTAGTTTGACTTCAGCCAACGGGTCAAGTGCTGATGACGGCTCATCGAGAATTAAAAGTCCAAAGTCCGACGTGAACAATCTGGCGAGCATTAACTTCTGCGCTTCGCCGCAGGAAAGGGCAATGCCGTCTTCTGTGAATTCGCGGGAAACCATGGTGTCAAGATTTCCGTTTGCTCTGTTCAGAACATCTGATAATCCAATCTTGTCAAGAATTGCAATCAGTTTTTCATCTGGTACTGTATGGTATACGGTCAGATTGTCGCGAAGACTCATGGCAAGCACACGAACATCCTGAAATACAACACCCGTGTTTAATCTCAAGTTGTGAATATTGTACTCTTTTATGTTCTTTCCGTTTACAAGCACCGCACCGCTGTTTACGTCATACAAACGCAGAATCAGCTTTGTTAATGTGGTTTTGCCGGCGCCGTTTTCACCGACGATTGCAACCCTTTGACCGGGTTTTATGTGCATGTTGAAATCATTGAATAACATGGATTCTTCATCATAACCGAAAGCAACATCCTTGAATTCAATTTCATATCTTCCTTCGGGAGCTGCAACTGCATTTTCTTTCGGCGGTTCAATTTTGGATTCGGCTTCGAAGAATTCAGCAACCTTTTCACCGTTTGCAATACATTGCAGAATCTGTGTAACACTGCTTGCCGCATCATTCAGCCCATCTGCAAGTGCAGTTGACGCAACTGTCAGAGAGGCATACAAGCCGATCTGTGATTTATCACCGTCAATAACAAAAAAAATGATATAAGCAAGTATGCAAGCTGCCTGAATGGGAGAAATTGCCCCCTGAAAAAGATGAAACGGGGCTACTTTTTTTATGAATTGCTTATACACGGTCTGAAAATTATACATTGCCGCATTGATTGAGTTCAAAAGTTTAACACCTGCTCCCGATGCCCGCAATTCAGCCGCATTTTCCTTTGTTTTAAGAACTCTGCCGGCATATTCCATCGGTCGCCACGCATCCATGAGATTTACTTCATAATCGGCTGACGGTTTGATCGCGGGAAGCCCTGCAAGCGCATTCAATATAACAAAAAACGCAGTAATACCGAGCAAAACAGGCCCCGTAGTTGCAATGATTGCAATCATCGCAATTACGGTTGCAATTCCGCGCAGAATATCCGGCAGAATCATCACCACATTTTGCGCATGAACAGGGAAGTTGTCTTGCGCAAAAATGAATTTTACAAAAAAGTCGGGATGGTCATAGTATTTGAAATCTGTTTCCAAGGCTTTTTGGTTGACATCGTTTTTGATTTTGTTGCTTACCTTCACAAGGGTCATCTGTGTATATGCCATCTGAATCACTTTTTCGAGTGCCGAAACCAACACTATGAACAACGTGAACAAAATAATAATGGTTATAACCTCATTGCGTGGTGCCTCATTCATAACCGCATCAATTGCTTTCTGTGGTAAAAGTGCAGTCAAATAGGATGAAACAGGTTGCAATACCACAGACATAAGCAGAATTGTCAGCATATATCCCTTGCCGTATTTCCAATATGGTTTCAGCAGAAACAGAATGTATTTAATTTTTGATAATTTTTTTGTTTCTTTATCTTTTTTATCTGCCTTGTTTTTATTCATAATCAATCCATCCTTGTTACTTCCTAATAAAATATTATTTAAAAATTATATCATATTTTACATTTGAATTTCAATATACAGAATCGATTAAAAAATCACCGAAAATGCAGAATTGAAAACAACAACTATGTGTCAGGATGTTTGCCCTGCTAAAAGTCAAGTGGAGAATTTTGAAAATTGACGGGACTTGACTCTCGCGTTGCGCCGCGTGAAGTTCCTTGCATCGAAAAGAAAAAAGTGCACCAACCACAAGGGTTGCTGCACTTTTTTGGTGCGGATGACGGGACTTGAACCCACATGAACTTGCATTCACTAGAACCTGAATCTAGCGCGTCTGCCAATTCCGCCACATCCGCATGTTTAGACGACATGCAATATAATAGCACTACTTATTGCAAAAGTCAAGAGGAAAATGAGAGAATTGAAAAATTTTATGAGTAAAATGACAATGAAGAAAAAAAAGTATTTTTATGTCTCTTATTTCAGATTATAAAACATAAAAAACAGATGCTCTTAAGTGATATATCAACCTAAGAGTATCTGCTTTTTTTATTATTTCTTTTGGGCTGTGTTACATGCAACATCCCATTATTTGTATTATTCTGCGGTTGCAACCTGTTGCGATTCTTCCAGCGCTTTAGCGCGTCTTTGCTGCAATTCTTCCTGAATCGGAATCAGTTTTTTCTTGGAAAGGGGATAAATGATGGTCAGAATCAGAATCAGGCTGTAAACGATTGCAGGAACGATGGTGCACATTCTGTAAATACTGTGTCCGACAGAGCCTTTCGTGGTTGTAACAGTATCCTTGAGCTTGTCGCTGTAGCCCGTCTTTTTAAGAAGTTGCATTCCGCCGGAGTCGGCAATGGTTTGGCCGACCTTTCTTGCAAATGTGTAAACAGCATAAATTGCACTTTCGCTTTTTTCATATGTTGTATATTCGTGATAATCGATGCAATCCATAACGATTGCCCAGTTGGTGATGCTCATGAAGGAATATCCAAGGCCAATGAGAGCCTGCATGACGAAGAACAGAATCTTGCCGGGCAGGAACACTGCATTGAAGATGGCTGCTGCGGAGGAAAGGACTAATCCGAATACGCAAAGTTCTTTCTTTCCGAATTTTTCAACCAACTTCGGTACAAACAGAATCATCACCGCCATGGGAGCATAGGTGCACAGGGTGTTGAAAATGCCGAGATTGGAATCGCCGAAGTAATTCTTATACAGATATTGATTGAAAGATCCGAACTGCAGAAGTCCGCTGATAAGCACACCTGAAATCATGACCATCATAAACGGCAAACTCTTGAAAAGGGAACCATATGTTTTTTTGATGTTGATTTTCTTCTTTTCCGGTGCAGACTGAATGCGTTCTTTGGTCGTTTTGAAGCAGGTCAGATACATTGCCGCAGAGGCAACGGAGAAAACCAGAACGAGAATCAATGCACGTTTGTCGCTGAATTGCGATGCGATTGTTCCGTCCGGCTGTTCGATCTTGCTGTAAATAAGTGCCTGTCCGACGAGGGTGGGCATTGCACCGCCGACACCGCCGCCGATGGATCGGAAGGTGGAAAGCAGAGTTCTGCCTTTGGGGTCATCGGTAATGACCGATGCAAGGGAGCCGTAGGGGATGTTCATACCTGTATACAACATACCGAAAGCGGTATAAGTGATGTATGCAAAAGCAAGAAGAATGGTGTAATTGCTGATAAACTGACTGATATTCAGGAAACAGAGAATGCAGGACACAGCAAGCGGAATGCAGACAACTTTGATATAAGGTCTGAATTTTCCGTCTTTCGTCGGTTTTCTGGCATCAACTATCAATCCCCACATCGGGTCATTGATTGCATCCCATAAGCGGACAACAAGGAACAGAACCGTGATGTCATTGTAAACCTTGTCTGCATCAAAACCGACCATAAGGCTGTCGGTGTAGAATACCTTGAGGAAGGTCGAAATGAATGTCAGCACCAACAGATTACCGATGTCACCAAACATGTAACCGATGCCTTCTTTGATGCCGATGGCATTCGGATGGCGGAGTGCGGTTGATGGAGCTGCCGCCTTCTTCTTTTTCATAGAATGATCCTCCTTTTACAATATATGTTCATTTTACACAATAAAAAAGCTTCTGTCAATCAAATGTTCAAAGTTGACATGGCTGCACAAAAAAAATATAATATAAACATATTATCAAAAGCGAGGTGCGAAAATGTTTGTTCTTTCTGCTTTTGCAGATGAATATGATCAGGATTTTGACAAACAGTTGAAGGCTTGCAGAAAAATCATTTGCATTATATTGAAGTGCGCAATGCAGATGGCATCAATGTTGCACAGTGGACATACAATAAAGCAGTTGAGATTGCAGAAAAATTAAAAAATTGCAGCATGCAGGTGTCTGCAATCGGTTCACCACTCGGCAAAGTTTTTGCAGATTGTGACATGGCAGAATATGTAAAAACAATTGAGCATATTTGCGGTGTCGCAGATATTTTGTCTTGTAATCGGATTCGCGTTTTCAGTTTTTATAAGCCGTCAAATATGACGGATTCGGAGTATAAAAAAGCGGTTTTTGATAAAACGGAGGAAATGCTCAATGTAGCTGCAAGGCATAATAAACAACTTTGTCTTGAAAATGAAGCAGGACTTTACGGTGAAGCTCCCGAAAAATGTATGGAATTGTTGGATTGGTTCGGCGGCACATTGAAATGCTGTTTTGATATGGGGAATTTCAGACTGCAAGGCTATGAATCGTATCCTGATGCGTATGAGCTGTTGAAAAAATATATAGCCTATTTTCACATCAAGGATTCTTTTGACCACGGTGCGATCGTGCCTGCCGGTAGCGGAGAAGCAAAAATCAAAGATATTCTTATTGCTTATGACCGTGAATTCCGCCGGGATTGTTTTGCGACCATCGAACCGCATCTCGTTACATTTGACGGATTATCTGCATTGACGAAGAAGGCCATAGAACATAAATTTGTTTATGATACAAAAGAAAACGCGTTTTCCGATGCCGTGCAAAGGTTTAGACAATTGATGCAATAAAAAAGCGGCGAAAATCGCCGCAAAATGTTATTTCTATCTCGTTATATAGGATTTACATCCCGCGTAGGGGATGCTTATGTTTTTTCTTTTTTATTCACTTGTTCAATTTACGGCATCTGCCTTTTGATGCTCATTTTTTTCTTCTGATACAATTTTGCAAGACCGCCCTCGCTGGTTTCGCGGTATTGATAAGCGAGATCACGGCCTGTTTCGTGCATGGTTTCCACCACCATGTCGAAACTGATTTTTCTTGAACCTGACAGGAAATTTGCCAGACTCAACGCATTGATCGCACGCATGGCAGCAACAGCATTTCTTTCAATACATGGGATTTGCACAAGCCCGTGGATCGGGTCGCAGGTAAGGCCAAGGTGGTGCTCCATTGCTACTTCTGCGGCATATTCAATTTGGCCGATTCCCATTTCATACAGTTCGGCAAGTGCCGCCGCTGCCATTGAGCAAGCAGATCCGATTTCTGCCTGACAGCCTGATGCGGCGCCTGAAATGGTTGCATTGGTTTTGATCAAATTTCCGATGATTCCGCCAACGGCCAGTGCGCGAATAATGTCTTCATCTGAAAATCCCTTTTTTATCTGCGTATAATACAATGCCGCGGGAACAACACCGCAAGCACCGCAGGTCGGAGCCGTAACAACAATACCCGCATCTGCATTCTGTTCACTGGCAGCATAAGCATAGGCGCAAACAAGTCGGTTTTCTCTTGTTGCTTCACTTTCATCGATGTGGCGTTGATTGAAAAGATATTGCGCCTTTCTTTCAACATGAAGTCCGCCGGGTAATTCCCCGGATGCGGCAAGGCCGGCTGCAATACAGTGTTTCATGGTTTGCCAAACGGTTGTCAAATGTGCTTTGATTTCTTCACCTTCGCGTAGGAAACAATATTCGGAAATACGCATGTTATGTTCAATGCAGAAGGCGGCAATTTCTTTGAATGTGTTTTCGGGATAGATATCGGGTGTGTCAATGTCGGGTCTGCCTTCTACCTTGATAGCCCCGCCGCCGACACTGTAAACGCGCATGAAAGCAATTTCATTGTCCTTTTTATATGCCTTCATATCCATTGTGTTGGGATGGGGCATACTCTCGTTTTCTTCATCAAAAATGATATTACAAGATATCGGTTCAAATGTTTCTTTGATAGCACGGTCGGTTTGGTGGCCTTTTCCTGTAAGTGCCAATGAACCGTACAAGGTGACTTCAAAACGATCGGCATCGGCATTTTCTGATGCAAAAAGTTTTGCTGCTTTAACCGGCCCCATGGTATGAGAGCTTGACGGACCTCGCCCGATGCAGTATAATTCTTTCAGAGATTTCATAATCGTCTCCATTTTTTCATTTTTTTATATTTTACCTTCATTTATACAAAAAGTAAAGCATAATTTAACTCTTTTGGCGTATTTTTAATTTACCACATAAAAGGAGAACTTGGTATGAAAAAAATTTTTGTTTGCGTTTTGATTCTTGTGTTGGTTTGTTTTTGCTTTGTCGCCTGTAAGAATACCGACACCACACCAACATCTACTGTAACCGATCCCGATACGGGTGATGTGATTGACACTGCAACACAGTATGTTACAAATGATAACGGTTATATTGTTCAGCCTTCCAATGCCTTGCAAGAACTTATTCCCGGCATGCTGATGTGTTATCTGGACTATATTGTGGATGATGCTGCCTATCTTGATCATGTCACGGTTGCTGTAACCCCCGAAATCATTCAGTCACCTGCTCAATTTGAAGCCTTTTTTGCCACGGAAGAACAGCCGGACGAAATCGCAAAAGCCAATGCTTTGTATGCAGAAATGACGGCAACGCAGGAAGGAAAGGCAATTTACCATGATTTGGTTTTTTATGATTCATGGAATCTGATTGTTCTTTCAGTGAGAGAATCAAACGCCCTGACAAAGCATACAATCGATTCGGTTTCATACAGCACAGACAGCTGCATATTTTTTGTAAACGGAACAAGGGATGTTGTTGACGAAGAAGGAGAATCAACGGTTCGCCATTATGTGTTCCGTGTTCCCAAAAACTTATACAACGGTGTCAGCCACAGTTTTACAAAAGTTGAATAATGGTTCTTTAAAAGTGTGTCGTTGTGTAGCGATGCACTTTTCTTTGCATAAAAACAAAAATATGCAAGAAAATATGCAAAAAAACTTGTATATATAAAAAGAGTATGTTATAATACTTCAAAATATTGCATAACAGAGGACTTTAATTATGACGAGAAGAGAAATGCGTGAACAGGCATTTGTTTTACTGTTTGAAAAAATGTTCAATGCCGAAAGCACACTGCAGGAGCTTGCTGAATTTGCTGAAGAAAGCGGTCTGTTTGCTGCAGATTCTTTTGCAATGGAGATTGCAGTGCGCACAATGGATAATGTTGCAAATATTGATGAAAGACTTTCAGCGCTTTCGCAGAAATGGTCATTGAACAGACTTTCAAGAGTTACACTGACTGTTTTGCGCCTTGCCGCAAGCGAAATTCTGTATTTTGATGATATTCCCGTGTCGGTTTCCATCAACGAAGCTGTTGAGCTTGCCAAGAAGTATGCAACAACGGAAGATGCGTCCTTTATCAATGGGGTGCTTGGTTCTTTGTCGCGTGAACTTAACAAAACGACGGAAGAATAAAAATGTCCTGTTATCTCGGAATCGATACAAGTAATTATACTACGAGCCTTGCTTTATTTAAACCTGAAGATGGGATTATCGGTTTTCAGCGCCGCATTCTGATGGTAAAGCACGGCGAAGTCGGACTGCGTCAAAGTGATGCGGTGTTTCAGCATGTGCAGAATTTGCCGAAACTGATGCAGGATTTGTATCAGAACGAAAATATTTCGGTGGATGCGATCGGAGTGTCGGTTGCCCCCCGTGATGAAGAAGGGTCTTATATGCCGTGTTTTACGGTTGGCAAAACACTAGCCGAAAGCATGGCTTGCGCAATGCACGTTCCTGTTTCTTATTTTTCGCACCAATGCGGTCATATCGCCGCTGCCGCCTTTTCTGCAAACAGGGAAGATCTGTTACAGAAAGAGCACATTGCTTTTCATGTTTCGGGCGGCACCACCGAAGCGGTATTGGTGCAACCCGATGCTCATAAAATAATTAAAACCCGCATGATTGCTTCTTCGTTGGATTTAAAAGCGGGACAGGCTGTTGACCGTGTCGGCCAAATGCTTGATTTACCGTTTCCGGCAGGGCGGTGTCTGGAAGAACTTGCTGGTAAAAGTGATAAAACATATAAAATCAAACCTTTTATGCGTGACGGTTCCCCGAGTTTGTCCGGGCTTGAAAACAAGTGCCGGCAGATGCTTGAAAAGGGTGAAACTCCCGCGGATATCGCAGCATATTGTCTTGCCTATATTGCCGCAGCTTTGCGTTTGATGGCAGATTCCTGTGTGCAGAAACACCCCGGTCTTCCGATTTTATTTTCGGGCGGTGTTATGTCGGATCTGATCATCAGAGATGAATTACAAAAGCATTTTGATTGTGTTTTTTCAGATCCTTTTTATTCATCCGATAATGCCGCAGGAATTGCTTATTTAACATATTTAATGAATACCCGGTGAAAACAATGCAAAATATTGCAATCAGCGTTTCACAATTGAATCTGTTTGTAAAAAGTCTTCTGGATGCGGATTCACGTCTTGCAGATGTTATGATCTGCGGTGAAATTTCCAACTTTTCCGGGCACTACCGTTCCGGGCATCTGTATTTTACACTCAAGGATGAACAGGCGGCTGTTAAGGCTGTTATGTTCAGCAGAAGTGCTGCAAAATTGCGTTTTGCACCGCAGAACGGCATGAAAGTGATCGTGCGCGGCAGGGTGAGTGTGTATGAACGTGACGGAGTGTATCAGGTTTATGTTGAAGATATGCAGCCCGATGGTATCGGCGCGTTGTCAATTGCGTATGAACAGTTGAAAAAGCGTCTTGAATCGGAAGGTCTTTTTGCAGGACAACATAAAAAAAGATTACCGTCTTATCCGAATCGTATTGGTGTGGTGACATCACCGACGGGGGCGGCTGTGCAGGATATTTTGAATATTCTTTCCCGTCGTTGGCCTGTTGCAACGGTTGTTTTTTGTCCTGTCAGCGTGCAGGGCGATGCCGCGGCAGGGGAAATCAGTGCAGCAATCGCTGCATTGGATGCAAAAAAGGCATGCGATGTTATCATTTTCGGCCGCGGTGGAGGATCTGTTGAAGATTTATGGGCATTTAATGACGAAATGCTGGTGCGCACTGTTTACCATTGCACAACACCGATTGTGTCTGCTGTCGGACATGAAACCGATTTTACACTTTGTGATTTTGCCGCGGATCTTCGTGCGCCTACCCCTTCTGCCGCAGCTGAATTGGTTACACCTGATATAAATGAAGAAATCAGAAAAAATCAGGCTTTGTATAATACTGTTTTTTCTTTGGTGAATGAAAAAATAGTTGATGAACGGGAACGTCTTTCTGTGTTGTTGCGAACACGCAGTTTCGCTTCTCCCGAACATTTTTTTGATACTGAAAAACAATATACGGATGCTTTGACAGTTCGGCTTAAGAATGCACGGCAGTATTTGCTTGCAAAGCATAAAAATAAATTTGGACTGCTGATTGCAAAAATGGATTCATTGAGTCCGTTAAGAGTACTCAGTCGCGGTTATGCAGTTGTTTACGAGAATAAAAGAATCATAACCCAAGCGAATGCGTTGCATAACGGAGATCGGATTGCGGTTTCCATGATAGACGGTACGGTACAGTGTGCCGTTGAATCGGTTGAAATTATTGAGAAAGTCGGTGGCATAGATGCCCAAAATGACATATGAATCTGCAATCAAACAACTTGAGGAAATTGTGTTAAAACTTGAAGACGGCAATCTCTCTCTTGATGAATCCGTCAAGCTGTTTGAAAAAGGTGCAAAACTGTCTGCATTTTGCGATAAGGCTCTGAAAGAAGCAGAACTGAAAATTATGACACTGGATGAAGCGGAGGACCAAAATGGCTGATATGATGACAGTTTCCGACTATGCGCAGATGTTTGAATCTTCATTGCCGTCTTTTGTTCCGCTTGCAGAGCATGCAAAGGCAGACATGCGAGATATGATGTTGTATTCCTTGGAAAGCGGAGGCAAACGGGTTCGCCCTGTTTTGTGTCTTGCTTTTTGTGAACTTTGCGGCGGCAATGCTGAAAATGCACTTGCTTTTGCTGCGGCGGTTGAGTTTGTTCATACCTATTCTTTAATACATGATGATTTGCCTTGCATGGATAATGACGATTATCGCAGAGGCAAGCTTGCAAGCCACAAAAAATATGGTGAATCCAACGCATTGCTTGCAGGTGATGCGTTGCTTACACATGCCTTCTCTTTGTTTGCTCAGGCTGTGGAGCAGAAGAAAGTTTCTGCTGATGCCGCAATTAAAGCAGTCGGCGTTTTGGCTTCCTGTGCAGGTGTAAACGGGATGATCGGCGGTCAGTTTGTGGACCTTGCCATGGAAAACAGGGAAAGCACAATTGATGATCTGTTTTTGATGGATCGTTACAAAACCGCCGCATTGATCAAGGCTGCTTGTCAACTCGGTTGCATTGCGGCAGATGCGTCGGATGAGATGATTGAAAAGGCAGGCTTGTTTGCCGAAAATCTCGGCATTGCTTTTCAGATCATTGACGATCTTCTGGATGATGAAGATGAAACTTCCAGTGATAAAGTGAATAACAAAGCAACATATCCCGCTTTGCTCGGCGAGAGGCAGGCGCGTCAACTTGCGGAAGAATATACAAAAAAGGCTGTGGAAGCATTGTCTGCTTTCGGCGCACGATCGTCGTTCTTGCAAACATTTGCTTTGCAGCTTGTGAACAGAAAAGTATAAAATGGAAAAGAAGTATTTACCGGCTGTGCAATCACCGTCGGATCTGAAAAATATACCAGAAGAGCAGTTGCCCGATCTTGCACAGGAAATCAGAGAAACGCTGATAGAAACACTGAGCGTAAACGGCGGACATCTTGCATCAAATCTCGGTGCAGTGGAACTTACTATTGCTCTACACCGTGTGTTTGATTCACCTAAAGATTCCATTGTGTGGGATGTCGGACATCAATCGTATGTCCATAAAATGCTCACAGGGCGATATGATCGTTTTACAACCATTCGCCAACCGGGCGGTTTGTCAGGTTTTACACGAATAACCGAAAGTGAGCACGATAAGTTCAATTCGGGGCATTCCAGCACGGCTTTATCGGCGGCTTACGGGCTTGCGCAGGCAAACCGTATTAAAAAGAACGATGCCTATGCTGTTGCCGTGGTAGGCGACGGTGCTTTTACGGGCGGCATGGTGTATGAAGCACTTAACAATGCAGGGCGTTCAGATTGTCGCTTGCTTGTTATTCTCAATGACAATGAAATGTCTATTTCGCAGAACGTCGGTGCACTTGCCCGATATTTTGCCGTTATGCGAGCAAATCCCCGTTATGTGAAATTCAAAGCAGGCACCGAACGTTTTTTGATGCACATTCCGCTTGTCGGCAAGCCTCTTGCGAAAGCGGTATATAATCTAAAAACCAATATTAAAAATATGATATATAACAGCACGATGTTTGAAGATCTCGGTTTTCGTTACATCGGTCCCATTGACGGACATAACATTGAACAGTTGTGCACTGCTATGGAAGCAGCTAAATCGATGAATATTCCCGTTGTGTTGCACATCAACACAACTAAGGGAAAAGGCTTTGAGCAGGCAGAAAAATCGCCTGATATTTTCCATGGAATTTCCCGCTTTGATCCCGTTACAGGAGAACCGCCGGCAAGCGGCGAAAACTTTTCTTCCTGTTTCGGTTCCTTCTTGGTACAGGCGGCGGCAAAAGATAAGCGAGTCTGTGCCGTTACGGCAGCTATGGCTGTGGGAACGGGACTTAATAATTTTTCGCAAAAATACCCTGAACGCTTTTTTGATGCCGGGATTGCTGAAGAACATGCCGCAACATTCTGTTCAGGACTTGCAAAAGGTGGTATGTTGCCTGTTTTTGCAGTTTATTCTTCGTTTCTGCAGCGTTCTTACGATCAGATCGTGCATGATGCCGCAATGCAGAATTTGAAAATGGTTTTTGCAATCGACCGAGCAGGTTTCGTCGGGGAAGACGGCATGTCTCATCAGGGGATTTTCGATGCCGCATTTCTCAATACGATTCCCGATGTCACTGTTTACAGCCCTGCATGTTACAAAGAACTCAACAATAGTCTTGTCAATGCGTTTTATCATTCGGACGGTGTAACAGCCGTGCGTTACCCGAGAGGCAAAGAACCTGTTTTGCCCGATGATTTCACACCGTCTTTTGAATCGTTTGATTATTACGGTGATGAGAATGCAGAAGTTCTGCTTGTTACCTACGGCAGAATTTTTGCCAATGCTGCAAATGCAGTGCGTAAATTAAAAAATGAAGTTCCTTGCGCAGTGCTGAAACTTAACAGAATTAAGCCTATTGATGCAAAAGCCATAGAAATTGCAACTAGCAAGAAATATGTTCTCTTCTTTGAAGAAGGTCAACAACACGGCGGAATCAGCGAAACATTTGCCTTGCGTCTGCTCGAAAAAGGATTCAATGGACTGTATCGCAGTGTTGCAGTGGAAGATGATTTTCCGATTCATGATACTGTGCAGGCGCAGCTTGCAAAATACCGTCTTGACACAGACGGTATGATTAAAACCGTTCAGGAGGTGACCGGGTGTGGCTGAAAGGAAACGACTTGATGCTTTTCTTTTTGAAAGAGGTTTGAGCGAAAGCAGAGAAAAAGCGAAGGCTTTTATTATGTCGGGCATTGTGTATGTCAATGATCAGAAAGCATTAAAAGCCGGGATGACGGTCACGGAAGAAGACCGTGTTGAAGTTCGCGGTGGCATGGAGTTTGTAAGCCGCGGCGGTTATAAACTGAAAAAAGCCATGCAGAATTTTCCTATCACATTGCAGGATAAGATCTGTATGGATGTTGGTGCATCCACAGGCGGATTCACCGATTGCATGCTTAAAAACGGAGCCAAAAAAGTTTTTTGTGTGGATGTCGGTTATGGTCAGCTTGCATGGAAACTGCGCAGTGATGACCGCGTTGTGAATCTTGAGCGCACCAATATTCGCTATGTCACAAGCGAGCAGATTCCTGATGAAATCGATTTTTTCAGTGTGGATGTGTCTTTCATTTCCCTGAAACTTGTTTTGCCAGCCGTGTTACCGTTGCTGACGGAAAGCGGGCAGGGAGTTTGCCTGATCAAACCGCAGTTCGAAGCAGGCCGGGAACGGGTTGGCAAAAAAGGTGTTGTACGTGACATGCAGACACACATTGATGTGGTTCGCGAAATTGTGGATTTTACAAACGAAAACGGATTTTCCGTCCTCGGGCTTGAATTTTCGCCGATCAAAGGCCCTGAAGGTAATATTGAATACTTAATGTATGTCCAAAATGGTTGCGGCAATGCGCAAGCTGTGAATGCAGAGACTGTTGTTCGTGCTTCTCATTCGCAATTGAACGGCGGTGATACTGAATGACGGTTGCCATTATTCCGAATCTGACTCGTCAGAATGCGTTTGATATCACATTGAATGTTTGCAAGGAACTTGACTTGTTGCAGATTGGGTATTTGTTTTCGGATTCTTTGCAGAATACATTCAAAGATGTAAAAAATGCACAGTTCATGCCTGAATCTGAACTGACAGCTACATGTGATTTTGTTATTTCTGTTGGTGGTGACGGAAGCATGATTCATGCCGCTAAAATGGCGGCAGTCAAAGGAAAGCGTATTCTCGGCATCAATGCCGGGCATCTTGCTTATTTGTGCGGTGTGGATGCAGATGAATTGCAGATGCTTCGATGCCTTGTGACAGGAGAATATGAAGTAGAAGAACGGATGCTTCTTCGAGCAGATCTGTATGAAAATGATGAACTCGTCATAAGTGGTATCTGTGTTAATGATCTTGTTGTTTCAAGAGGCATGAACAACATGAGCCTTGTTGACATTGAAGTCCGTTTGTCAGGTCAACTGATTGCAGACTATATTGCAGACGGTGTTATTGTATCCACGCCGACTGGCTCTACGGCATACACTTTGGCGGCCGGCGGACCGATTGCAGATCCGACTCTGGATGCGATGTTGCTGACACCTGTTTGCCCGCATCAGTTGAATCTTCGCCCCTTTATCTTCAGACCCGACTCTGTGCTTGAACTTTCTTGCGGCAAACGCAGAGAAACAGGAACGTTGGTTGCATCTTATGACGGCGAGCCGCCTGTAACGCTGAACGCAAACTCCGTTCTTAAAATTACAAAAGCTGATATCAAAGCGGAATTTATAAAAATCAAACCGATCAATTTTGTGGACGTGCTGAATGTCAAGATGTCGTTGAATCGGTAAGCAGAAAGAAGGAAAGATGATGTTGAAAAAGAACAGACAAGCGCTGATTGTGCAAATTATTGAGCAGAACAGCATCAGTACCCAGGAAGATCTGATGATTATGTTGTCGCAGGCAGGGGTTGAAGTAACCCAGGCGACGGTTTCAAGAGATATCAAAGAACTGCGTATTGTTAAGCAGTCTTCAGCAACCGGCGAATACAAATACTGCATTCCTGCCAACAATCCAGACAGTAAACTCTCCAAATATCATGCTATTTTTGCGGAATCTGTGGTTTATACGGATTGCGCCATGGGAATCTGCCTTGTTAAATGCCATGTCGGTACGGCACAGGCAGCTTGTGCAGCAATTGACTCCATGAATCTTCCCGGCGTGGTCGGTACTCTTGCGGGCGATGACACCATTTTTATTCTTTGCCGCAACGAAGCGGGTGCAGCAGATATCAAAAAGACGATTGACGACGTTATTTCCAGTATAAAATAAGTTAAATTATTATGCTTTGTAATTTACAGATTGAAAACATTGCCATCATTGAAAAAGCATCTGTTGATTTTGTCAACGGATTTAATGTGCTGACCGGTGAAACAGGTGCCGGTAAATCTATTATCATTGATTCCATCAATGCTGTTCTCGGAGAAAAGACGTCTCGCGAACTTATTCGTACAGGCTGTGTATCGGCAAATGTGTCCGCTTATTTTGTTTTTGTCGCAAAACAGGTCAATGAGCTGCTTGTTTCAATGGAATTGCCTGTTGAATCGGATGGCAGCTTACTGTTACAGCGTAAACTTTTCAGAGACGGCAGAAACCTGTGCCATGTTAATGGGGCAACTGTTACCGTATCTGTGTTGCATAAAATCGGCATGCTGCTGATGAATATTCATGGTCAGCGTGACAGTCAGGATCTTTTGAATGCTGAACAGCATTTTCAGTTTGTAGATAACTACGGCGATCTTGAACCAGATTTTAATGTATATAAAACTGCTTTTGAAGCATGGTCTTCCGGCAAAGCGGAACTTAAAAAAGCCATGCTGGCTGAAACGGATAAAGAACGCAGAATGGATCTTTTGCAATATCAGATCCGTGAGTTGGAAGTTGCTGATATAAAAGTCGGCGAGCGCGATCAATTGAATATGCAAAAGAAAATGATCCGTAATCTTGATAAACTCAACAAAGCCCTCAACGGAGCTTTTTCCTCGCTTGATACGGCTGTCGCATCTGCCGATCATGCGGTGCGCTGCATTGAAGATGCAGCCAAAATCAGCCCGTCTGTTGCGGCATTGAATACAAGTTTGCAAGAAGCGATTGCTATTCTTTATGATTGCCGTGAAGAAACATCCTCTGTTTTGTCGCAGGTGGACGGTGCGGATGCAGATCTTGAACAAATAGAAGAACGGCTTGATCTTTTGTATCGTCTTTCCAAAAAATACGGCAACGATGAAGCGCAGATGCTGGCATTTTTGCAGGAGTGTCGAGATGAATACGACACTCTTGTAAATGCGCAGGCTGTGATTGAAAAATTACAGATTCAATGTGAAAAAGCAGAACAAGAATTGTTTGCAGTTGCGCAAACGCTTTCTGAAAAGCGCAAAATTGCGGCAGAAAAACTGCGCACGTGCATTGAAGAAGAATTGCATTTCCTTGATATGCCCAATGCAAGTTTTGTTGTGAATATTACTGATGTTGAACCGACGGAAAACGGAACTGATAATATTGAATTTTATATTACAGCCAACCCGGGTGAAGCGGCGAAGCCATTAGCAAAAGTAGCATCGGGTGGTGAATTGTCACGCGTGATGCTTGCTATTAAAAATGCACTTGCAGATAAAGATGTTGTCGGAACGTTGATTTTTGACGAAATTGATGCGGGAGTCAGCGGCAGAGCAGCCGAAAAAATCGGGAAAAAACTGAAACAAGCAGCACAAAACAGACAGGTGCTTTGCATTACACATCTTTCGCAGATTGCATGCCGTGCGGATGAACATTTCCTGATTGAGAAAAATGTTCGTGATGAAAAAACATATACATCTATCACCGCACTTGATACAGACGGTAGAATCAACGAACTGGCACGTATGAACGGAGGAATCACACTCACGCAAGTTCATCGCGATGCGGCAAGGCAACTGCTTGTGGATGCAGGTGTTTTGACTTAAATAAAATACTTGACAATTATTTGTCTTGTGTGTATAATACTTTCAATAGCGAAGACGGGAAGAAGTAACCCTGTGCCCGATGCAAAGAGAGGTTTCGGTTGGTGTAAGAAACCGTGAGGGGCGAGTGAAATACATCCCCGAGCCGCAATGCTGAACTTATCAGTAGGCATTGCCGTGTGCGCACGTTACAGCGCCGGAAGTTTTTTGACTTCGTAAGGTCATATCCGCGAGGGTGTGATAAACTGAGGTGGTACCACGCATATTCTGCGTCCTCGGAGTTTTTCCGGGGACGTTATTTTTTTTAGGAGGAATTATATAATGACTGTTTTTGAAGAACTCAAAGCAAGAGGTTTGCTTGCACAGACTACGGATGAAGAAAAAATCAAGGATCTTATCACAAACGAAGAGATTCGTTTTTATATCGGCTTTGACCCCACGGCAGACAGCCTTCATGTCGGCCACTTTGTGCAGGTTATGGTTATGGCTCATATGCAGAGAGCAGGCCATACTCCCATTGCACTGTTCGGCGGCGGAACGGGCATGGTCGGCGATCCTTCGGGCAAAACCGACATGAGAAAAATGCTCACCCGTGAAACCATTGACCACAACATTGAATGCTTTCGCAGGCAGATGTCCCGCTTGGTTGACTTCTCCGACGGCAAGGCCATTATGGTCAACAATGCAGACTGGCTTCTGAATCTCAACTACATCAACTTCATGCGTGAAATCGGTGTTCATTTTTCCGTCAACCGTATGCTTGCTGCCGAATGCTACAAGCAGAGAATGGAAAAAGGCCTCACTTTCTTTGAAATGAACTACATGATCATGCAGAGTTACGACTTCCTGCATCTTGCCCGTACACAGAACTGCGTTATGCAGCTCGGCGGCGACGATCAGTGGAGCAATATCATCGGCGGTATTGAGCTTAACCGCCGTTGCGACGGCAGGGAAGTCTACGGTATGACTTTCAATCTTCTGCTCACAAGCGAAGGCAAGAAGATGGGTAAAACCGAAGGCGGCGCTGTTTGGCTTGATCCCGAAAAGACCTCTCCGTACGAATTCTATCAGTACTGGAGAAATGTCGATGATGCCGACGTTATCAAGTGCCTTAAAATGCTGACATTCGTTTCTCTTGAAGAAATTGCAGAATACGAAAAGTGCACCGGCAGTGAACTCAATGCAGTCAAAGAAAGACTTGCTTATGAAGTTACCAAGCTCATTCATGGTGAGGACGAAGCTGAAAAAGCAAGAGCAACCGCCAAGGCTTTGTTTTCCAACAGTGCTGATGTTTCCACCATGCCGAGTGCTGCAATCAGTGAAGCTGATTTCGTTGATGGTAGTATTCAGTTGACAGCACTTCTTGCCGCTACCAAACTTGCTCCGTCCAAAGGCGAAGCCAGAAGACTCATTGAACAGGGCGGTATCTCTGTTGACGATGAAAAAATGACGGCGCCTAACACCGTCATTTCCAAGGACGCTTTTGAAAAAGGCTACATCGTTGTTAAAAAAGGGAAAAAAGTTTTCCTGAAAGTTGTTATTGAATGATTTGAATTTGGGGTGTCTTCGGGCACCCCTTATTTTTTTTACAAAAAAAAGACTTGCTCAAAAAAACTGAACAAGTCTTTATCTTAATTGAATCAGAACAAACCGGAAATAATTCCGTTTTCGTCCACGTCAATTCTTTCAGCTGCAGGTGCTTTCGGAAGCCCCGGCATGGTCATGATGTCGCCCGTCAGCACAACGATGAATCCTGCACCGTTGGAGATCTTGACATTTTTGACTGTGATTTCAAAGTTTTCGGGTGCACCGAGCTTTGTTGCATCATCCGAAAAACTGTACTGCGTTTTTGCAACGCAGATAGGGAGTTTATCGAAACCGAGTTTTGTCAGATTGTCGATCTGCTTCTTGGCGGCAGGAAGAATGTTGATACCGTTGCCGCCATAAACACGTTTTGCAACTGTTGCAATCTTTTCTTCAATGCTCAGATCAAGGTCATAGCTGAATTCAAAGTTGCTTTCTTCTTCGCAAAGACGAACCACTTCTTCTGCCAGCTCCTTGCCGCCTTCGCCGCCGTTTGCCCAAACGGTGGAAAGAACGGTGTTGACACCGAGTGCACGGCATTTTTCGATAATAAGGTCAATTTCCGCATCCGTATCGGTCGGGAAACGGTTGACAGCAACCACGCAAGGCAGTTTGTAGACATTGCGGATGTTGGAAACATGGCGCAGAAGATTGGGAAGACCTTTTTCGAGTGCTTCCAAATTTTCACTGCCGAGTTCGGTTTTGGCAAGTCCGCCGTGCATTTTAAGTGCACGAACCGTTGCAACCATAACAACTGCGGACGGCTTCAGACCTGCATATCTGCATTTGATGTCGAAGAACTTCTGTGCGCCGAGGTCCGCACCGAAGCCTGCTTCCGTAACGGCATAATCGCCGAGTTTCATTGCCATGCGTGTTGCAATGACGGAGTTGCAACCATGTGCGATATTTGCAAACGGACCGCCGTGCACAAATGCGGGGGTGCCTTCCAATGTTTGCACAAGGTTGGGTTTGAGCGCATCCTTCAGCAAAGCTGCCATTGCGCCTGCGGCATTCAACTGACCGGCCGTAACGGGTTCTTCATTATAAGTATAACCGACAATAATGCGGGAAAGTCTTTCTTTGAGATCTGTAATAGAGGAGGAAAGACAGAGAACAGCCATGATCTCACTTGCAACGGTGATATCATATCCGTCTTCACGCGGAACGCCGTTGATTCTGCCGCCGAGACCGTCGGTCACAAAACGCAACTGTCTGTCGTTCATGTCTACACAGCGTTTCCAGGTGATTCTTCTGGGGTCAATATTCAGTGCATTGCCTTGATAAATGTGGTTGTCAAGCATAGCTGCAAGCAGATTGTTCGCAGCGCCGATGGCATGGAAGTCGCCTGTGAAGTGCAGGTTAATGTCTTCCATCGGAATAACCTGTGCCCAACCGCCGCCTGCGGCACCACCTTTGATGCCGAATACCGGGCCGAGGGAGGGTTCACGAAGTGCAACAACAACGTTTTTGCCGATTTTGCGAAGACCATCCGCAAGACCGATCGTGGTTGTGGTTTTGCCTTCACCGGCAGGTGTGGGAGTGATGGCAGTAACAAGAATCAGTTTGCCGTCTTTTCTGTCGCTCTCTTTGAGCAAAGCCAGGTCAACCTTTGCCTTGTTTTTGCCGTATAATTCAAGATATTTGTCATCAACGCCTGCTGTTGCGGCAATTTCGGAAATGTGTTTCGGAGTAACGGACTGTGCAATTTCAATATCGGTAAGCATCGATGAAACCTCCGTTAAAAATTAAAAATCAATCAGATAGGGGTGCTTGCATTTTTGAGGGTTACATCGTGGTAACCGCCTTCAATGATGCTGGTTGCCGAAACAAGGGTAATTTTTGCATCTCTCTGCAGATCGGGAATATTGGTAACACCGCAGTTGCACATGGTGGATTTGACTTTGTAAAGGCTCTTTGCAACATTGTCGCGGAGAGAGCCGGCGTAGGTGACATAAGAGTCAACACCTTCTTCGAAAGAAAGCTTTGCCTTGCCGCCGAGGTCATAACGCTGCCAGTTGCGGGCACGGTTAGAGCCTTCGCCCCAATATTCTTTTACATAGGTTCCGTTGACAATGAGTTTGTTTGTCGGGCTTTCGTCAAAACGGGCAAAGTATCTGCCGAGCATCATGAAGTCTGCACCCATTGCAAGGGCAAGGGTCATGTGGTAATCGTGCACGATACCACCGTCCGAGCAAAGCGGAATATAAACACCGGTTTCTTCAAAATATTTATCTCTTGCAGCAGCAACTTCGATGACTGCGGTAGCCTGGCCTCTGCCGATACCCTTCTGTTCTCGGGTGATACAAATAGAACCGCCGCCGATGCCGATTTTGATAAAGTCTGCGCCTGCATCTGCAAGGAAGCGGAATCCGTCCGCATCAACAACGTTGCCTGCGCCGACTTTTACGCTGTCGCCGTATTTTGCACGGATGAAGTCAATGGTGCGCTTCTGCCAGATAGAATAACCTTCGGAAGAGTCAATGCAAAGAACATCTGCACCGGCTTCAACAAGAGCAGGAACACGCTTTTCGTAGTCCATGGTGTTGATACCGGCACCGACCATAAAACGCTTGTTTGCATCGAGCATTTCATTGGGGTTTTCCTTGTGGCTTGCATAGTCCTTGCGGAATACGAAGTAAACAAGATTGCTGTTGTCATCTACGATGGGCAGGGAGTTGAGCTTGTGTTCCCAGATGATATCGTTAGCTTCCTTGAGAGTGGTGGACAGGGGAGCAGTAATAAGTTTGTCAATGGGAGTCATGAATTCGCTGACTTTGGTTTCGGGATCCATTCGGCTGACACGGTAGTCACGGCTTGTGACAACACCGAGCAGTTTGCCGTTTGCTTCGCCGTTGTCTGTTACGGCAACGGTGGAGTGATGGGTCAGTTCGAACAAAGACAGAACATCGGCAAGGTTGTGGTCTGGGGTCAAGTTGGAATCGCTGACAACAAATCCTGCTTTGTAGTTCTTAACACGAGCAACCATAGCGGCTTCATCTTCAATGGATTGTGAGCCGTAAATAAAGGACATGCCGCCTTCTTTTGCAAGAGCGATTGCAAGAGTGTCGTTGGAAACAGACTGCATGATAGCGGAAGTCATGGGGATATTCAGGGAAATAGCGGGTTCTTCGCCTTTTTTGAATTTCACAAGCGGCGTGCGCAGAGAAACATTTGCGGGAATGCAGGTTTCGCTTGTGTATCCGGGAATCAGAAGATACTCGCTGAAGGTATGAGACGGTTCGTTGTAGTAGTGTGCCATTACGGTATTCCTCCTCATTATAACAATTTTATATTAGCATACATTATACAATGTTCAAAGACTGAAGTCAATCGACACTTTAGGAAAAATATAAATATTTTTAGTACCGGTTTTTAGTTATTGCGACTTTTTTCGTCTTCTTGTTCGTCTGATTTGCTGTTCCAGTCGGCCGTCACGTATAAATGCGCTCAAGGCCAACTGTTCTAATTTTGATGCAGTCTGATTGTAAAGATACATTCTGTTTTTATATTTTTTTGTATGTGTTCTCGGTAACACAAGATAACTGATACGAATTCCAGGAATCAGCAGTTTTGAAAAAGTGCCCAGGTAGGCAACGCATTTGCCGGTGTCGAGTCCTTGCAGGGAAGGGGTTATATGGCCGGATTGCAATTCACTGCCGTAATCATCTTCTGCAATAATGATGTTGTTGTTTTTTGCAAATTGCAAAAGTTTGGTTCTTTGTGAAATTGGCATGGTGTGTCCGTTCGCATCTGCATGCGACGGAAACAGATACAATAAACCTATATCACGCAATGCCAACTCATTGAGATCTGCAGGTAATGTATTGAAATGATGAACTGTAGCACCATGATCTTCAAAAACAGCAACGCCTTGCTTGAAAACAGGACCGATAACGGCAACATTTTTCGGCTGATCGCAAAGGGCATACAAAAGATGAAGCAGAGTTTGTGTTCCTGCCCCGATGATGATATTTTCGGCTGTGCAATATACTTCCCTGTTCTTTATAAGGTATTCGCAAACTGCACTGCGTAAATCCGGCTCACCTTGCGGATGGCCGTATCCGAGCAAGCGGTTTGTGTTGCGAAGTGCACTTTTTAAATATCTTTGCCACAATGTGAAATCAAAGTCCGATGCGCTTTCTGATGTCGAAATCTCAATATCTTCAATTGGCATTTTTTTGTTGGTCTCTTCTTTCGCTTTTGGTATATCAGCAAAATCGGCAGTGCATACATAATAACCGCTTTGCGGTTTACTTTGCACATAACCTTCGGCCGCCAACTGCATATATGCGGTTTCAACGGTGGTTTTGCTCAGTGATAATTCCTGCGCGCAGCGCCTTACTGACGGCAGTTTTGTTCCGGCAGGAAAAGTCCCGTTCATGATCAACTCTTTGTAGTGATTGTATAATTGCATGTAAAGAGTAGATTGTTTTTCTTCAAACATCAAGAAACCACCTTTCAACTGACCCTTTAAAAAATGTTAATATTGACTATTTATTTAAGGTCAGTTTTTGTGTATAGTATAGCTTGCAAAAAAAGAAAAATCAAGATTCGGAGGAAGAAAAAATGAAAATCAAACGTTGTGCGGCGGTGCATGATATTTCTTGCATCGGAAAATGCTCGCTTACGGTTGCATTGCCGGTTTTGTCTGCAATGGGTGTTGAAGTTGCATGTGTGCCGACAGCCATATTGTCTACTCATACTGCCGGCTTCAGCGGCTACACATTCCATGATCTGACAGACGAACTGCCGAAGATCACCGCGCATTGGAAAAAAGAAAATATTGAACTGGATGCAATCTATACCGGCTATCTCGGTTCTTTTGCACAGCTTCAGTTTGTGTCTGATATGATTGATGACTTTAAGTCGGATTCAATGTGCGTTGTGATTGACCCTGTTATGGCTGACCATGGCAAACTCTATACCGGTTTCACACCTGAATTTGCACTCGAAATGGGCAAACTTTGCGCAAAGGCTGATGTT
Organism: Clostridia bacterium; assembly: GCA_017416485.1. Classification (GTDB taxonomy): domain Bacteria; phylum Bacillota; class Clostridia; order Oscillospirales; family Acutalibacteraceae; genus RUG806. Next base: position 148,560 of record JAFQCH010000023.1, read on the forward strand.
ATTGTACCCAATCTCACCGAAGCTGCTTTTATGCTCGGTGAAGAATATAAGGAAAACTATGATCGCGACAGTATTCATGCGTTACTTCTGAAGCTTGCCGCGCTCGGTGCAAAAAAAGTTGTACTGACCGGCATCAGTTATGAAGATGACAAACTGGGCTGTGCAACTTATGATTCATGCACGGGAGAGTTCGGCGAATACTTTACCGAAAAATTGCCGGTTGCCATGCATGGTACCGGGGATGTTTATGCTTCTGCTTTTACAGGGGCTTATATGAACGGAAAAAACCTGATTGATTCTGCATCCCTTGCGTGTGATTTTACTTGTGCCTGCATCAAGGCCACCATGGATGATATTGAAAATCATTGGTACTCCGTTAAGTTTGAAAAATGCCTGCATTTGCTGGCAATGTAATATTTTAATTTCAAAAACAGACTTGCCGAAAAATTCAGGCGGCAGGTCTGTTTTTTTTGGTCAAAATGTTTAATCACTATTTTTTGTTTTACACATCAATATGTTGTGGTTAGTCATTTTACACAATGGACAATATGCTTAAAAAACGCTACAAAATGTTGTGAACTTTTTTGCCTAAAAAGGTATTTATAATGCAATTTGCTCAAAGAAAAACGAAAATATTGTACTAATTTCTCAAAAAAGGCTTGCAATTTTCAAAAAGTGAATGTATAATGAAAGTGAAATGTTGTGATTTTGCATAAAATCTAAAACGAAGGAGTTTTCGTATGTCGAACAGACTGTTTCAAGGGGTTATCCATCAGATGAAGGATTCTGTCGGCCGCACGATCGGCATTGTCGATGAAAGCGGTACGGTAATTGCCTGCAGTGAACTCAGCAAGATAGGAGAGAACAGCGGTATTGCTCCCGTTACTGTTTTTTCAGCAGGTCAGACGCTGACAACAGGCGGCTATACATATTGTTGTTTCGGTTCTCCCGTGCAGCCGGAATATGCGGTTTTTGTGGAAGGCACGGATATGCTTTCCGAAAAATATGCCTCCATCCTTGTTGTGTCTTTGATGAGTATCAAACAGTTTTATGATGAAAAATATGACCGCAGTAATTTTATTAAGAATGTAATGCTTGATAATATCCTGCCCGGTGATATTTATCTGAAATCCAGAGAATTGCATTTTAACAATGAGGCGCAGCGTTGTGTGATTCTTATTCGTCTTGCTGAAGGCGGCGATGCCTCCTTGTTTGATACTGTTCAGGGTCTGTTTCCTGACAAAAACAAGGACTTTGTTATCAACATCAATGAAACAGATATTGCGGTTATCAAAGAAGTTGCAGCCGGAACGGAAGCAAGAGATCTTGAAAAACTTGCCCGTTCTATTGTTGATGCACTTGCAGCAGAAACCACCGTGCAGATCGTTGCCGGTATCGGAACTGTAATCCGCAGCATCCGTGAGCTTGCAAAGAGCTTTAAGGAAGCGCAGATGTCCCTCGAAGTAGGAAAAGTATTTGATACGGAAAAAACGATTGTCAGCTATGAAAACCTCGGCATTGCCCGTTTGATTTATCAGTTGCCCACAACCCTTTGTGATATGTTCCTGCGCGAGGTGTTCAAACGCGGTTCCATTGAAACGCTTGACCATGAAACTCTGTTCACAATTCAGAAATTTTTTGAAAACAACCTGAACGTTTCCGAAACATCCAGAAAACTGTTTGTACACAGAAACACGCTTGTTTACCGTCTTGAGAAAATTCGCAAACTGACAGGTCTTGACCTTCGTGAATTCGATGATGCAATCGTGTTCAAAGTTGCATTGATGGTAAAGAAGTATATCGACACCTCTCCCATTAAGTATTGATTCAGTAATATTTAAGAAAAAAGTGTAAAATTTTATTTTGGATTTGAAGTTAAACGGGGAACGGCAAACCCCGATACGGTTTAAACAAACCGGGAGGATTTATGATTGAATTTAAAAATGTAACCAAAATGTATAAAAACGGCACAAAAGCCCTGAATGATGTGTCTTTGCATATTGAAAAGGGTGAGTTTGTTTTTATTCTCGGCGCGTCCGGAGCCGGTAAAAGTACATTTCTGAAAACGCTTATGCGTGAAGAACTTCCCAGTTCCGGCTCTGTTGTGGTCAATGGTGTTGACCTCGTTCATATTAAACCCAGAAAAATTCCTTATTTCAGAAGAACACTCGGCATTGTGTTTCAGGATTTCCGTCTGATTCCCACAATGACTGTGTATGACAATGTTGCTTTTGCATTGTATTGCACCGGCGCAAAATCCAAAGAAATTTCCCGCCGAGTTGCTTATGCTCTCAGCCTTGTCGGTCTTACAGGAAAGGCAAAAAATTATCCGAATGAATTGTCGGGTGGTGAACAGCAGCGTGTTGCTTTGGCAAGAGCCCTTGTCAACAAGGCTGAAATCATCATTGCAGACGAACCTACGGGTAATATTGACCCTGAAATGTCCAAAGAAATTGTGGATTTGCTGAACCACATCAACATCAACAACGGCACAACCATTGTTATGGTTACACATGAACATGACTTGGTCAAGCAGTACAATAAGAGAACCATCACCATTAAGAGTGGTTGCGTTGTTTCTGACACAGCACATCCCGAAATTGCTGATGAAGTCGGTGAAGTAGAGGATGTGAATCTTGCAGCGCCCAGCGGATTCTATCATCCGCCCACAGAAAATGTTGAAATTGAAGATTTCCTGCAGTCCTATGGACATGAAGAAGGCGAAGAAACCGATGATGCAAATGATGTTGTTTTTGCCGCTGTTTCTGAAGATGCAAATGTTGAAATTACAGCCGATCTCCGTCCGCCTGTGGTAATTACTACCGGCGAAGCTGACAGCAAAGCAGAAAATTGAGAGGAGATGGTAATATGAGACAAAGAGGCAGTATCCGATATTTGGTATCGGAAGGATTCAGAAATATTCATGCCAACAGGCTGATGTCTGTTGCATCTATCGCGGTTTTGGTTGCTTGCCTTGTTATGATCGGCAGCGCTTGCATGATTTTTATCAATGTGCAATCTGCCGTTGAACAGGTCGGTCAACAAAATGTCATTATGGTATTTGTTGATGATGCACCGGAAGATGCCGACAGGGAATCATATATAGACACTTGTGAGATAGCAATTAAAAATATTGACAATATTGATGAAATTGTTTTTGTCAGCCGAGAAGAAGGTTTTCAGACAATTGTTGAAGAGTTGAGTGAAAACGCTTCTGTGTTGTCGGAAGCTGATGCCGCTTTTTTGCCGGATGGCTTTAAAGTAACGGTAAAAAATATGAATTTGTTTGATAATACGGTTGCACAGATTCAGGAATTGCCGCAGGTTATTCATGTTCGTCAGAATTCTGACCTTGCAGTTCGTTTGCAGAATATCAGCGAAGCAATTACATATATCAGCATTGCAATTATTCTTATGTTGTTCCTTGTTGCTTTGTTTATTATTGCAAACACCATCCGCATAACCATGCACTCAAGAAGACTTGAAATCAGTATTATGAAAGCTGTTGGTGCAACAAACTGGTTTATCCGTTTGCCTTTTATTGTTGAGGGTGTTGTAATCGGTATTATTTCAGCATGTATCAGCATTCTGCTGCTGTTTGGTCTTTATATGCTTGCCGGCACGGCATTGCAGAATGTTTTCAGCATTTTCAATTCCGAAGTGGTTGGATTTGCGGTATATGCAATCCCGATTTTCCTCGGCTTCCTTGTGGTCAGCGTGTTCACAGGCAGTCTGGGCAGTGTATTCAGCATCGGAAAATATTTAAAGGAACAAGGAGGTGTCGTTCTCGATGATGAACACGAATAAAAAATACTCCCGCTTCCTTGCATTATTTACAGCATTGATTATCGTTTTTAGTTCGTTTGTTGTCCTTGCAGGTGCAAGTGAAGCTGATCTTTCTGATGAAGAAAGAGCTGAAATTGAGGATCTTCGCAATCAGCAAGCTGAATTGGATGACAAAATTGCAGATGCAGAAGCCAAAATGGACGAATTGGCAGATGATATTGAAAATGAACAGGCATATGTTGAGCAATTGACTCTGCAATTGGATAATCTGACTGCGCAGATTGATGTTTTGAATGCAAGTATTGATGCTTACGAAGAAGAAATTGTTGTTCTGGAAGGCAAAATCGGCGAAAACGAAGCCATTCTTGCAGATATTGAGGACGATATGTATTCTTACCGTAAGCAAGCATTGGATCTGCAGCAAACGAGTGAAGATACCTACAATCTTCTTCTTGAAAGATTGCGCTATATGTATATGACCGGCGAAACAACCGAATTGGAGGCTTTGTTGGATTCTCAATCTTTGTACTCGTTCCTTCTTCGCCTTGAATTGATCAATTCCATTGCAGAGCGCGATGATAAATTGATTAACACCATGCAGGAAAGCATTGAAGGTGCAAATGAGGCTGAAGGCAAGTTCCGTGAAAAGGCTGATGAACAGCAAAAAGTTATCACTGAACTTGAAAAGGATACAGCGGCCATTGCAGCACAGCAGAATGAAGTGATTTCTGCGCGTTCCAAATTGGAAGATACGCAGTCGCAGCAACAGGAATTGTATCATGAAGCAATGACAAACATTGATAAGCTCAATTCCGATATGGAAGGGTATGATACGCTTGTTGATATGTATTATGCTGAACGCGAAGAATTTGATAATGAGATTGATCGCCTGATTGCTGAATACAGTGCTTCCAATCCCACACCGCCTTCTTCCGGCGATTCGTCATCTGGCGGCAGTTCTTCCGGCGGTAGTTATTCAACTGATTATATCCATCCTCTTTCGCAGTATTCAGATGTTTATATTTCTTCGGGTTACGGCGGAAGAACAGACCCTGCTACCGGGGCTTACAAATACCACTATGCAATTGACCTTTGCCGTTATTCCGGCACATCCAATCAGAATGTTGTTGCTGCCGCTGATGGCACGGTTGTTACTGCCGAATGGCATTCTTCCTATGGTTACTATGTGTTGATTGCGCATGACACGGGTGTTTATACTTTGATGGCTCATAACAACTCTTTGCTTGTCAGTGAGGGTGAGCGCGTATCGCAAGGTCAAGTTGTTGCACTGTCCGGCGCTACCGGTTATGTAACAGGGGCGCACGTTCACTTTGAAGTTCGCGTTAACGGTGAAAAAGTTAACCCGCTGAATTATGTTTCTATCGGCTAAAAATGTATATTTAAGAGCGTCTGTTTCATGACAGGCGTTCTTTTTTTGTGTTGACCGTATTCGACATGTTTTAAACTTCCACTCGGATATAATAGGAATATATCCGAAGTAATGAAGTGAGTGCTTGTTGTGAAGACAATAATATATGTTGATGTTTTGTTGGCAGTAAACCTGTTGATAACGTATATTCTTTTATTGTTGACGTGTGTCGTGCTGAAAATGTATGCAAAAAAGACGCGACTGTTTCTTGGATCAGTGCTAGGTTCTATATATTCTTTACTCGTACTCGCACCTGAATTGGGATTTATTGCCTCTCTGCTGCTGAAATTTTTTATGTGCATATCCATAGTCTGCGTTGCGTTTCAATTGAAAAATTTTCGCATCGTTTGCAGGTTTAGTATTTGCTTTTTTGCTGTTAACATCTCTTTTTCAGGTTTGATGCTGTTACTTTCAAACTTACTCAACAGTAAATTTGTGCAGGTTCGTAATGCAAATATTTACATGAATATTGATTTTCCGATTCTTATTGCTCTGACTTGTGTCTGCTATGTGATTTTAAAATTTGTAATAAATTTATTTCATCGAACACCGTCTAATGAATTATACAGAGTCAGAATTTATATTAACGATTTATTTGTGGAAGCAACTGCGGTAACAGATACCGGAAACGCATTATATGAACCGATCAGCGGTAAGCCTGTTTGTATTCTGTGTCAATGTGTCTTAATGCCGCTGTTACCAAAAAGCATACAGGCATTCATTGATGGTGATCTGAAGATTGAAAAGACATTTGATCACGGCTGGGAAACAAGAATATCTGTCATTTGCACAGAATTTGCAGTGGGCAGTGCATTGTTACCGACCGTTAAAGTTGATGAAATTGAAATTATGAAAGGTAATCAAATAGTAAAATACCAAAACTGTGTTCTTGCATTGACGAAAAAGAGTTTTGACGACATGCAATGTCAGATGCTTTTGCATCCGTCTTTGATTACTTTACCTATTAAACAGGAGGTAACATATGAAAATAGCATTCAATAATAATATGGGATTCTGCAAATTGTATTTATGGTTGATCGGCAAGGGGAGTCTTTATTATGTCAGCGGACCGCAGATTCTGCCGGCTCCGCTTAAAAGTGACGAGGAAAACGATTTGATTGATCGTATTGCACAAGGCGATAACACAGCAAGAGAACCTTTGATTGTTCATAATTTGCGTCTTGTTGTTTACATAGCACAAAAATTTGATAATACCGGCGTGTCGCAGGAGGATCTTGTTTCGATCGGAACCATAGGGTTGATTAAAGCTGTAAACACGTTTTGCCCGGATAAAAATATAAAGCTGGCAACATATGCCAGCCGATGTATCAGCAATGAAATTCTTATGTATCTGCGCAAAAACGGAAATCTGAGGAATGAAATTTCTTTGGATGAACCCTTGAATACGGATTGGGACGGGAATGAACTGCATTTCAGCGACGTGCTGACAGATCCGGTGCAAAATTTAGGATCAGACCTTGAAAATGAGGATGATATTCATTTGCTTATGCAGTGTGTTGAAAAACTTCCTGCGCGTGAAAAAGAGATTATTACTCTGCGATTCGGTTTATTCGGGAATAAAGAATACACACAAAAAGAAGTGGCTGATTTAATGGGAATATCGCAAAGTTATATATCACGTCTTGAGAAGAAAATACTGAAAAGACTAAAAAAGGAAATTGAAAAAGAAGATATATAAAACCAACCCGTCCGGCTGATAACCGGACGGGTGATTGCTGTTTTAACCTTTTCTTTTTGCTTTTACTGCGGCTTTTTGTGCGGCTTTTTCTTCTTCCAATCGCTTCTGCTCCGCAACCTGTTGTTCTCTGACTGCTTCGGCTCGCTGCTTTGCAGTTTCATACTGTTCTGCAATTTCATCGAAGTGCGTATAGTTTTCTTGCTGAGCAATCAGTTTTTCAGAATCAATATAGGGCTTGGCGGCGCGGTTGAAGTAAGCGTGTTTGTCCATTTCCTGCTTTGCTTTCTTTTGTGCTGCATCGCGCTGTTTTTTCCAATTTTTTATCTGCGATTTCAGAGAAGTGACTTCTGCTTTATCTTTAGATCTCTTTGCATCTTTCAAGCAAAGATAGCATTTTTTGAGTTCTGCATTGCAGTTGTCTTCTTCATCAAAATATTGTTCAAGAACTTTGAAATCGGGTTGCACAAGATCTTGCGCATTCTTGAAATACTTTTTGATTGACTTTGCAGAAGAAATGCGTTTCTTTGTCAGTTCAATTGCAAATTTGCGCATTTCTTTTTCTGCGCCAGTTGTCTTGGGCATATTGCGAGCATTTTTGAGTTCTTCTTTAAGGTCATTGATATTGGCTGTTAACAGACCATTCAACCCTGCGATATACACTTTTTTGCTTTCAGAAATGCTGAATCTGCCGACTTCGGAAGAGAATTTATCAAGTTCCTCACAAACAAATTTTGCAATCTCAATGTCTTCATTGAATTTAATTGCGTCACTATAAGCCTTCTTTGCAGCTTTTTTGGCATCCTTTTCTTTGATATTGCGATAATCTTTTTTGCTGACAGTTTTTGGTGTTTCGGTTGCCATCTGACGGGAATAGCGGATAATGTCAATGCCCTCCACCAGTTCCGAATCCTTGGAAATGCCGTTTGCATAGTCTTCAAACAAGGCTCTTACTTTAAGGACATTGACAACAGAACGTTGTTTTCTTTCGTTGAAATCGTACCAAATGTAAGGAATAACATTCAGCAGTGCGCCAAACGCAGCGACAACAATCAGAACTTTAACAAGACTTAAAAGAATATCCGGGTCATACAGTGCGGAAAGCGCATTGTTGTAGTTATCCTGCCCTTCAGCAAGCTGTTTTGCAAGCATCTCACCAACCGTTGTTTCTCCGTCACCGAGCAGGCGTGAAAGTATTTCGGGACGTGAGGTTACAATGGCTGCATTTTCTTTGGTCAGACCGTTTCTTTCATAGATAATGGGAAGAACGGAAGAAGTCAGAAGGGTGATAACCGTACCGATGGTGGTAACCGCAGAGAACATGCCGTCGATTCTTTCGCCGGTTTTGTACTGCTGATAGTCACGGATGTCAGCCTGAATGGACGGATTGAGGATGTGTGCAAAGGAACCCATGAAGGCATTCAGATACAGACAGCCCAGAATAAGCCAGATCGTAAGATTATGTATCTCATTTACAAAGGGCAGCATCATGAGAATGAACACAACATTGAAAAGATTAGTCACGATCAGAACCGCTTTTTTACCCCATTTGCGGATGCAGAAGGGTGCCAGCAGCATACCCCAGAGGGAAGCATTGCCGTATACTGTGACAACAATACTGTAAACATCACCGTCGCATGCACCGCCATAGGTGTGCATCCAGTACATGATGTTTGCGTAGGAAGATTCAAGGAAACCGATCCAGGAAGCAAGGGAAATGATCCAAAAATATTTGTTTTTCGCAACGGCTTTTAACGCATCAAAGAATTTAATCTGAACAACGTGCGTTTTGGCCTGCACAATTTTTTCTTCGGTGTTTTTGTAAACAATGATGCAAAGCAACAGTCCCATGACCGTGAGCAGGGGATACAAAAATCTGTAAACACGGATATCGGTCATATTGGAATGGAAAATGTGCTCAGCAATCAAGGGGGTGAACAGATTTACAAGCGTAGGCGCAAGTGAGTAAACAACACTTTTTACGGATGCAACATCAGCACGTTCCTGTGAGTCGGGAGAAAGAACGTGAATAAGGTTTTCATAGGCATCATAGAAGAAATAATAAACGAAGTGCAAAAGCAGATTCAGCACCATGATAATGGCGCATTTTGCAATGTATGCTCTTGTTTCTCCGAACAACATACCCTCGCCGACGATGTCGGGCAATTTGTTGTACGGAAACCAGACCATCAGATTACAGATGAGCGCTGCGGGGATTGCCATCGTAACGATGTAAGGACGGTATTTACCCGCTTTGTTTCGTGTGTTATCAATAATATTTGCGCGGATACCCGTCAGGGGAATATTGGCAAGAACAGCAATGACATACATGACATACATGTCCGTCGGGTCAATGCCCAATGTGCTGGACAGCAAAGTGTTGTTTGTTGCCAACAGACATGCCGTTCCGAGTGTGATGATCATGTACGCACCGATGCCGCCGCCCGAATAAGCGGCAATTTCTTTAAATGTCATATAGCGTCCGACTGCAGGCATATTCCAATAAATGCGCACATCAGACAGCAGGGATTTGATTTTGCTTACCACTGTGTAACCTCCCAAAATGAATACATTTTTTTTATCATACCACAATAAAAAAGTATTTTCTATAGTTAACAGAGAATACAATAAAAATCGTGAAGGTTAACAAAGAAATTGATCTGTTTTAGGGCAAATCGACAAGAAAAAAACAAAAATAACCCCATACAGGAGGACCTGTATGGGGCCGGTAAACCAGTGTTGAATTTTAGAAATCCACTTCGGTGTCGTAGTAGCAGCACTTGAGGAGTTTTTCCATTTCTTCCTGGCTGGGTTGACGGGGGTTAGAACCTGTGCAGGCGTCGCCGATTGCATTCTTTGCAATTTCGGGAAGCTGAGCGAGGAATGCTTCTTCGGGAACAAAGCCCTGTTCGCAGGGATAGCTGTCTGCACCGTAGTTCTTGATGCAGTGGGGAATTCTCAGGTCATCATTCAGTTTGCGAAGGAATACAATGAGAAGCTGCACCTTTTCTTCAACGGTTTCACCGCCGAGGTTGATGAAGTCGGCAATGTCAGCATAACGCTTTGCAGCGGTTTCATCCTTTGCGTTGAAAGCGATGACCTTGGGCAGGTACATAGCATTTGCGGCACCATGGATGATGTGTGCACCGTATTTTTCAAAAGCAGCACCGGTCTTGTGTGCCATGGAATGAACGATACCAAGAAGCGCATTGGTAAATGCCATACCGGCAAGGCACTGTGCATTGTGCATGGAAGCACGCTTTGCCATGTCGCCATTATAAGAATCAACAAGATCGTTCTTGATCATCTTGATTGCATGCAGAGCCAGCGGATCGGTAAAGTCGCAGTTGGCAGTGGAAACATAAGCTTCAACAGCATGGGTGATAGCATCCATACCGGTGTGTGCAACGAGTTTCTGGGGCATGGTTTCTGCAAGGTCGGGATCAACGATTGCAACGTCAGGAGTGATTTCAAAGTCCGCAATGGGATATTTGATTCCCTTTGCATAGTCAGTGATGATGGAGAAGGCAGTTACTTCGGTAGCAGTGCCGGAAGTAGAAGAAATTGCGCAGAAATGAGCCTTGCGGCGAAGTTTCGGAAGTCCGAAAACCTTGCACATATCTTCGAATGTAACTTCGGGATATTCATATTTGATCCACATTGCTTTTGCAGCATCAATGGGAGAGCCGCCGCCCATTGCAATGATCCAGTCGGGCTCAAATGCAAGCATTGCATCTGCGCCCTTCATAACGGTTTCAACAGAAGGATCGGGTTCGATACCATCGATAACCTGAACTTCCATGCCTGCTTCATTCAGATAAGCAATCGCCTTATCAAGAAAGCCGAAACGCTTCATGGAGCCGCCGCCGACACAGATAACGGCTTTTTTGCCTTCGAAAGTCTTGAGTGCTTCAAGAGCACCTTTGCCGTGGTAAAGATCTCTGGGGAGAGTAAAACGAGCCATAATATTTTTTCCTCCTATTTATGTCCGTAGGGACTTTTTTATATTTTTATTTGCAATCTGCAAATTGATAATATTTTAACATACTTTTAATGCTATGTCAATTATGTTAACATAGAATTAAAATTTATTTATGTCAAAAGTTTGTATGATTTGTCCATTCAGGTCTTTCCATACGAAAATGCCGTCTTCAAAAATCATATAGCCATGATGTGAATTCTCTTTCGGAATAGAAACAGAGCCGGGATTCAGGTAATGAAAATCATCAATCTGTTCACAAGCGGGAATGTGTGTATGACCGTGCAATAAAACATCTCCCTTGTGTAACTTGGGTTTGTTTGACTTGTTGTAATGATGACCGTGTGTTGCAAAAATTATTTTATTGCCATGGTTTAAAATGCAGTAATCGGCAAGAACAGGGAAGTCCAGCACCAGCTGATCCACCTCCGTGTCGCAATTGCCGCGAACGCAAAGAATATCGGATGCAATGTTATTCAGCATGGCAATGACTTGTTTAGGTGCATATTCGGTGGGTAAATCATTTCGAGGTCCGTGATAAAGGATATCGCCCAAAAGCAGTATTTTGTTTGCATTTTCCTTTTTGTAAGCATCCAATAACTGTTTGCAGTAGTATGCTGAACCGTGTATGTCTGATGCAATGAAATATTTCATATTCGTCACCTCTCATTTTAAGGTAGCACATTCTCCGTTAAAAAACAAGCAATATTTATTGACCTTGCGGAAATAAATTGTTATATTATAATCATATTCATTATTTATGTTTTGAGGTGTTGATATGGGAACCGTTTTTTATCCCGATATTATGGATTGTCTGCCGAGTGTATTTGCAGTCGGTAACGAATATCAGATTTTCATTCCGTTTAAAAAGCCTGCCGTTGTGTGGGCAGAAATCGGCGGAAATGCCTATTATGATGATTCCAACGGTATCCTTCGCTCCAATTGCCATGTGCACCGCATTCATGTGCCGATGTCTGTTCTTGACAAAGCAATGCAATATACGGTGATTTTCCGTGTGATGACAGACAGAAAACCGTATTTTCCCGAAAGTGAAGATGAAAGAAGGTTTACACTTGCGTTCCGTCCCGTTCGGAAGGAAGCAATCAATATATATTTACTGTCAGATGCGCATAACCTTGAAAAAGAGCCTGTTGCCGCGGGGAGATATTTTGATGATAATATTGATTTGCTTGTTCTGAATGGTGATATTCCGAATCACAGCGGTGATGTGCAGAATTTCAATTCCGTTTACCGCATTGCTGCAGGGATCACAAAAGGGGAATGCCCGGTTGTTTTTTCGCGCGGGAATCACGATACAAGAGGTATTCATGCGGAAGAATTCGGAATGTATACCCCCACGCAAAACGGCAGAACGTATTATACTTTCAAAGTCGGTTCATTGTGGGGCATGATTCTTGACTGTGGTGAAGACAAACCCGACACGCATCCCGAATACGGAAATACGATCTGTTTTCATCATTTCAGATTGCAGGAAACGCAATTTATTAAAGATGTAATTGCAAATGCTGATTCCGAATACAATGCTGTTGGTGTAAAAAACAGAGTTGTAATTTGCCATATTCCTTTTACCTATGTGCACAAACCGCCTTTTGATATTGAACAGGAATTATATGCCGAGTGGGCTTCCTTGTTGAAAGAACACATTAAGCCACAGTTGCTGTTGTTTGGTCACAATCACTGCTGCCGCGTCTGTCCTGTCGGCGGCGAAATGGATCATCTGGGTCAACCTTGCGCTGCTGTAATTGCAGGTTGCCCGTCAAAAGCAGTAAAATGGGGGAGACGGACATACAGTGGTGCGGCTTTGGTTTTGCGTGAAAACTGTGCAGAGATCGTGTTTAACAACAGCAACGGAGAAATAATTGCGAAACATACAATCAATTTCAACTGATTGTATGAAAAACCTTCGTTTGTTTCAAAAGATTGATTGACAAAATTAAACATTTATAATATAATAAATTAAATTGCCAAAAAAAGAGGGTGCTGACTACGGCTGCTTTTAATATTGCAGATCGTGTATTTGATACATGGCTTATCCACGATTGCGTGAATCAAAAAAGTGAATATATGCAGTATCTGGTGAAGTCTGAAGACGGTGAAAAAGAGGCTTCGCTTTGGGTTGTCGATTTTCCTGCATCCAATGACGATTATTTGATTTTAATGGAAAACGGCATGACTGAAGAACAAGCCGTTGAATTTTTCAGACAGGCGGCTGCTGATTTTGTCGGTAGCATTCAGCAGTATCTGGAAAAAAATGAATGCCGGAATTTGTTGGCCGTGGATGCTGTGCAATTGCTGGATTCTGATGAAGAGAAGAAACAGCAAACGGTTCTGATTCTGACAAAAAAGGTCAGATCCCTGCAGTCCATTATTGATCACTATTTCTTTTCACAGGAGGAAACGGTTCGTTTGGGTATGCACCTCTGCACGGCAGTTTCCTACATTATCAACAATGATTTGCCGCGCCGTCTGCTTACAATAGATAACATTTTTGTGGATGATGACGGTAATTATTCTCTCGGTTGCTTTGGAAATGAAGCCGATACCAGATTTCTTTCGCCGGAAGAACATCGCGGAGAAGCCACTGTTTATAACGGTGATGTGCACTCCATCGGAGTGATTCTTTACACCTTGCTCAACGGCAATCGCTTGCCGCTATTGCCCCAAAACTTGCAGAATCCGACAGAAGATGATATTGCCTATGCTGTACAGAATCGTCATGCCGGAGTGCCTTTACCGCCCCCGAAAAACAGCAGCGCGGCATTGACAGGAATTGTGCTCAAGGCTTGTGCATACAAGGCTAAGGCGCGTTTTTCTGATGTGAGTGAATTTCTTGCGACGCTTGAATGCTTGCGCACCGGCCACGTGGTTGTTATGCCTGGCGATGCGGCAAAGATAGATCAACCGAAACCGATAGATAAAAATCTTATTAAAAAATGGCTTTCCATCGGGGTCACTGTTGTGGTGGTTTTGCTTGTTTCCAATCTTATTATAAAAGCATTTTCAGGCAATTCGGTGCAGACACCTCCTGTTGTTGAAGATTCCACTGCCGCTGCCGATGGTTTTACCGTGATTATTCACACGGACCCGGTTGTAACACAAACACAACCTGCACCGACACAGCCGGTTGAAAATATTGTACCTACACAAACTGTAAATCCTGTTGAATCGGAATACCCGGAATCCTTTTATTCGCAGATAAAGGCATATCACTTCGGAGAATATCGCATGGCTGGTGTTATGGAAAAAGTGGATGATAAAAGTTCCTTGGAAATTGCCGTAACAAAGCAAAAATCAATTTATATGACAACCGATATGGACGGAGCCACCATTGGTATTCTTCGAGACCCGGACGGCAATTTTTATCTTGTCAACCCGGTTGGCAAAACGTGCCTTGAATTGAGTTCAACTGTCATGAAATTGCTTGGCATGAGCACGGATGACATTGAAAAAGGTGTCAACCAATCAATGAACACAGTGTCGTTTGCATATCCTGCTGAAACTGCTACCGTCACATATCGTGAACGCGAACTTATTTGTTGCACATATTACTATGATAACGGAAAAATCGAAAAGTTTTATCTGACAGCAGACGGCAATATTGTTTATATTGAATCATATTCCTCTGCCGACACATGGGATAATACGGTTGAGGTTTCGTCTTTTTCACAAGAAGTGCCTGCTGAATACATTTCCCCGACTGCAGATTACACCAGATATAAAGGTGTGACCGGCTTGGTTGAGTTTATCGGTGGATTACCGAGGCCACAGCAACAATAATAAAACAGCAAAAGTGCTTATTGTCTTGTGCAATAAGCACTTAAATTTTGTCATATTTTATACAAAGTGCTGAAAAGGTAAATAATGCTTGCATTTGCTTGTTTTCCGTGTTAATATACTAAAGCGATATCATGTTATTATAACGGAGGAAAACAAAAATGAAAAAGTTTATCGCTATTCTCATGTCTCTTCTTATGGTGCTTGCATTTGCCGCTTGTGCTGACGACACCACAGATCCAACTGATGCCGCTTCCAACGGCGACGTAATCAGCAACGGTGATGCTGCTTCCGCCGGCGATGTTATTACTGACGGCAATGCAGATGCAGACGAAATCACCTTCACGGTTGGTTTCGATGCAGAATTCCCGCCCTTCGGCTTCATTGCAGATGACGGTTCTTATGACGGTTTCGACCTTGCTCTCGCTGAAGAAGTCTGCGACAGACTTGGCTGGACTTTCGTTGCACAGCCGATCGACTGGGCTTCCAAGGATGCTGAACTTGCAAACGGCACCATCGACTGCATCTGGAACGGCTTCACCAAAAACGGCCGTGAAAATGATTACACCTGGACCGATGCTTATTATGACAACTCCATCGTTATGGTTGTTAAGGCTGATTCCGGCATTGCAACTCTTGCTGATCTTGCAGGTAAAAATGTTATCACCCAGGCTGCTTCTTCTGCTCTTGATGCGCTGAATTCCGAAGATAACGCAGATCTTCTTGCTTCTTTCGGTGAACTCATTGAAACTGCTGACTACAACAATGCTTTTATGGAACTCGGCATGGGCACTGCAGATGCAATCGCTGTTGACTACGGTGTAGCTCTTTACAACCTTGCTTCTCAGGAAGAAGGTACCTACATCATTCTTGAAGAAGCTGTTTCTTCCGAACAGTATGCAATCGGTTTCCTGCTTGGCAATACTGAACTCGCAGAAACCGTTTGGGAACAGGTTGAAGCAATTGCAGATGACGGCACCATGGCTATGATCGCTGCTGAATACGAAGAAAAGGGCCTTGTTGTTGACAGCCTTGTTCTTCTCAATAAATAATTGGTTTAAGCTATCGGGGCGGAATCCGAAAGATTCCGCCCTTCTTTTTTAAGTTTTAATGTCTGTTTGATATAAGCGTTTCAGGAGGATACTATGGAACTGCAAACCATGGTTACAATGCTTGCAGAAGGTTTTCTGAAAAGTGTTGCTATTTTTTCATTAACACTTCTTGGTTCTTTACCTTTGGGATTGCTCGTTGCATTCGGCAGAATGTCCAAATTCAAGCCATTGCAATGGATCGTTAAATTTTACATATCCGTCATGCGCGGAACGCCGCTTATGTTGCAACTGATGGTCGTATTTTTCGGGCCGCATTATCTGCTCGGTATTCAAACCGGCTCCAATTACAGATTTGTTGCGGTTATTATCGGTTTTGTTCTTAATTACGCCGCTTATTTTGCAGAAATTTATCGCGGCGGTATCGAGTCTATGTCGGTCGGACAGTATGAAGCGGCTGAAATTATGGGCTATTCAAAGGCACATACTTTTGTGCGCATTATCCTGCCGCAGGTTATTAAACGCATTCTTCCCTCCATTACAAACGAAATGATTACCCTTGTTAAGGATACTTCACTAGCGTTTGCTATTTCTTATGCCGAAATGTTTACATTGGCAAAGAAGATTGCTTCTTCGCAATCTACCCTGATGCCGTTTGTTATTGCAGGCGTTTTCTATTTCATTTTTAACTACGTTGTTGCCTTTATTATGGAACGCGTTGAGAAAAAAATGTCCTATTACCGTTAAGGAGGAATAGTATGAGCAACATTCTTACAATGAACAACATACAGAAATCCTTCGGTGAATTGGAAGTAATCAAGGACATTTCTGTTTCAATAAAAAAAGGCGATGTTTTGTCAATCATCGGACCTTCAGGTGGCGGCAAGTCCACTTTGCTTCGCTGTGCTGCAATGCTTGAAACCATCAACGGCGGTTCCATTCTGTATGGCGATAAAAAAGCCGCATGGACGGAAGATAACGGCAAAGTTGTTTATGCAAAGGGTAAGGACATGAAAGAGATCAAAAATTACTTTGGTCTTGTTTTTCAGAATTTTAATCTGTTTCCGCATTTTTCGGTTTTGAAGAACATAACGGATGCCCCTTTGCGCATGCAAAAACGCAATAAGGATGAAGTCATGTCAGAGGCTGAAGTTCTGCTCGATAAAATGGGACTCAAAGAAAAAGCAGGTGCCTATCCGTATCAACTTTCCGGTGGTCAACAGCAACGTGTTGCCATTGCAAGGGCACTCGCATTGAAACCGCAGATTTTATTCTTTGATGAACCGACATCTGCTCTTGACCCCGAATTGACAGCTGAAGTGCTTCGCGTAATCCGTCAGTTGGCAGAAGAAAATATGACAATGGCCATTGTTACCCATGAAATGAATTTTGCCCGTCTGGTTTCGGATCATCTGATTTTCATTGACGGCGGTGTCATTGTGGAGCAGGGAAGTCCCGATGCGGTGCTCGGCAATCCGCAAATGGAACGCACCAAAGCATTCCTTAATAAATTAGAGCAATAAAAATTAACACGGCAGTCGAAATGATTGCCGTGTTTTTGCATGTATTGTAATTTACAGTGTCGCTTTGATCATTTTAGTCAGTGCGTGCATCTGATCAATTTCAAGAGCACGGTTCTTGGGAAAGTCTGCAATGTTTCTTGCACGGCTTGTGATGTTGATGTCGAGTCCGTCAAGTGTCATATAATATTTAGCATTGATGGGGTAAGTCTGACATTCGACAACCGAGAAGAAGCCGACAATGTCCTGCAGTTTCTGCGCCTTGGCGGGATCTTTGTCGATATTCGCAATCAGTTCAGAATACAGTTCAGGATGGAAGTTTGCCATAACACCCGAGTATCCCGAACAACCCATTTTCATACTTTCAAGGAATGTTGCGGCATTGGCATTGAAAATCATCAGATCGCTGCCTTTGACAGCATCAACTTTTGCCTGCAACTGGTCAAGATTGCAACAAGTATCCTTGATGAATCGGAAACGGTTGGTTTTAACCATTTCTTTGAGCATTTCAGGGGTAAGCAGACGTTTGTAAGGATAGGGGCACTCATAGATGCCGAAATCAATTCCGGGCAATGCATCGCATACCTTCATCATGTTTTCCATGAACACTTCATCACTTTCATCGGCTTTTGCAAAGCGGTTGGAGATGAAAACATACGCATCTATACCGCAATCGATGAAATGTTTTGCTTCTTCAATTTGTGTGTCAAGATCGTCTGCCGTGTGACCGGATGCAACAATGTTGACACCTTGCGGTTTGTGCTCCATGATGAATTTGAGAAGTGCAAGTCTTTCTTCAAAACTCAGAAAGAAGATTTCGCTGGATTGGCAAATGGCAAAAATGCCATCTACACCGCGTTCGGTATACCACTGCAGAATCTGCTCAACGCCGTTGAAGTCGATCTTGTTGTCTGCGGTATACGGCGTGATCATGGTTGGGTAAACGCCGCCGTTGATTTTTTTGCTCATATCATACAACTCCTTTTAAAACGGAAAATTATTTTGCTTGCGGATCAGATCACAAAGAGATCTGACTTTTATCGCTGTATCATGAAAATGCTCATAGCGTTCTTTGTTTGCATTGCTTACAATGCAGTCATAAAAGAATTTTGCTTCGTGGCTCATGATTTCGATTCGGTCTTCTTCAAACGGAATAAGAATTTCAGTTTCTTTTTGTTTTGCTTTGCGAAGTGTAATACCCGTTAGTTGTGAAATGGAATCAATGCCGATTGTACCTAAATCACCGATGATCTCGGATTGCGAAAAACCTTGTCCGATTTTAGAACAGGTGAATGACAATTGGAAATTGTCATACTTAAAAATTGCACTTGTTGTGTGGTCTGCATTTGTATGCAAGAATGAAGAATCAGAAATAACAGTCAGCGGGGTACCGAAGAGTTCCGCAATGAGGTAAAGGTTGTAAACCCCTAAATCCATCAATGCTCCCGTGCGCAATTCTGGATTGAAAATATTCGGAACAGTGCCGTTTAAGAGCCCAGGATATTTGGAAGAAAGCTGACAAAAATCAAAATGCGCAGATGAAATACGGCCAATATTTTTAATGTTTTCTTTCAAAATATTAAGTGCCGGCACGTGCATGGACATAATGGCTTCCGTGTAAATCAGCCCCATATTGTCTGCAAGTGCTTTCAGCTCTATGTATTCTTCGGTTGTTACGGTTGCAGGTTTTTCACAAATGACATGCTTGCCGGCAAGAAGCATCTGTTTGCTCTGACTATAATGCAATGCATTCGGACTTGCAATGTAAATAGCTTGAATTTGTTCATCCGCAGCCAGTTTTTTGAGATCTGTATAATATTTTTGAACATTATTCTTTTCGGCAAATATTTTTGCAGTATCTTCGTTTCGCGAGTAAACTGCATCGTGTTGCCACAGTCCCGTAAAGTTTGCGGCATTTATGTAGCTTTGTGTGATCCACGATGTTCCTATTGTTGCATATTTCATTTTATCACCCGCACCATTGTAGCATATTTTTTTGAAAAAAAACAGTATAAATATGGACTTTTTTCAAAAAGAATGGTATAGTAGGATCAAGGAGTTGATATAATGATTACCATCAGACCGTTTGAAGAGAAAGATAGAGAAAAGGTACAGGCACTTTGCATTGAAAACGCAAAAATTGATGAAACAGATGAAAATCTTAAGCAATTTATTTTGTTGATGTATTGCAATTATTATATTGAACAGGAACCCGAAAACTGTTTTGTTGCGGTGGATGAAAATGATGAAGTGGTCGGTTATACTTACTGTGCCGAAAACTGCGATGTTTACGAACAGAAGTTTACCGAAATTTATCTTCCGCAGGCATTTGCACTTTCGCTGAAATATTATATTGATGCTAAACTGGATATTATTACACACACCATGTTCAGAAAGCAGTATCCTGCCCACCTGCATATTGATATTTTTGATGCTTATCAGGGACAGGGAATCGGTTCCAAATTGCTTGAAACATTGAAGCAGCATCTGATGGGCAAGGGTGTACGCTCTTTGATGCTTGTTTGCGGCAGTGATAATGACGGTGCCATTCGTTTTTATGAACGAAACGGGTATGAACAGCTCATTACAACACATCTCGGCACTGCATTGGGTATCGTTTTCTGATTAAGACAAAAATTCGACCCCGGGACATTTCTTTTCGGAATGCCCCGGGGTTATCTTATTTTACTTCAAAATATTTAAACAAGAGTTCGTACTCATTTTCCAAGCCGACGCTGATTCGAAGCAACATGCGTGCATCTTCTGCAGTCAGTTTGTCATCATAATTAACGTCCAAGCGATGTAAATATCTGTATGTTACCTCTTCAAGTCCGACGGAGCAGCGAAGTGCCATTCTTGCATCGCCGCTGTCGCACCCGGTTGCACCAACAGCGTCATACATATAAAGTGATCGCAGTTGAACATAATGGCTGTCTTCACAAACTGTGCAAGTGTATGTTGCAGATCCCAAAGAATAATCAGTGGGATATGTGTGCACTGTTCTCTCGTAAATATGATCGCCAAAATCGGCAATTTCAAAGCGCAACAAAACATCGCACACCTGACAGTGGGTGGTATAGTTTCCGTTTGTCATGCAAGTACCGCCAATTTTTTGTGCAGTTCCGCCGACATGACCAAGCGCATGAACTGTTGACTTGTAAGCATTTGCATTACAGGATGAGCAAGATACCACTTGCAAACCATCAGAATCACAAGTAGGCTGAACAGTAATCTGCGTGTTTTGGTAAACGTCGTTCTGTAAAAGACTGCTGTAGTTCAGGCTGATCCATCCATAAACATTGTTGTAGCGCGCATAAGCCCAATTACCGAGTGTGTAGTAAACTTCATAAGAATCACCGGAAGATACATAAATGGTCGTTCCGTTGGTATTGGTGATTGATGCAAACGAAGTAGCCGGTCCCGACCGGATATTCATTGTGCTGTTTGCTTTGTAAACGGCAGGTGTCTTATTGAATTTGTGACTACAGCCTGCAATGTCCGAAAAATGACGCACCGATTGAATTCTGTTGCAATCAGCACAGTAAGACAGCAATGTGCCGCCAATGGACTGAATTGCATTGAACGCAGATAAGGTTGAGCTGTCGGAAGACAGGTCATAATATTGCGCCGTATTCATTGAAAATGTATCATTCTGTTTGAAGTCAACGGTATTGTTAGGAATAAACACTTGTTTTTCAGAATGACTGACCTGCGGTAGCAATTCTGTTTTTAACATCTCGCCGCAGGTGGCACAGGAAATACTTTGCAATCCATCGGATGTGCAGGTGGGATTCTGAACAATGACGGGGGAGGAATATTGATGAACATGGCCATCGCTGCCGGTAGAGTTATTACCTTCGAAACCGTTAAATCCGTATTGCTTGATAAATGTCGGGTAATCCCTGTAGCAATAATTCAGATCCAGTGCGCCTGATGCATTGTAACCATCAATCGTTCCAGTGCTTGTGTATTGCCACAAATCATATCTTCCTGTATATGAAACTGTAGAATTGTACTGTGCATACCAGAACGCTCTGTTGCTTAATACGGCAGGATCCACAACATTGGTTATAAAATTGTAATTCGTGTATACACCCGCATAATAACCTGCATTTTCAATGGTCGAACAAAAAGCATTTACGAGCATGTTATTCAGCTCCTTGCCGCCGTTGAAATGCGGTTTATCGCCATCTAAATCGTAATCTTCAAGGTCGAAGAAAATCGGCAGTTCCGCAACGAGGTGGTGTTGTTTCATTGTATCAAGGCAATATTGTGCCTCCTCTACGGCACCTTCTCTTGTCATGGCATAGCTGAAAAAGTAAAAGCCGACATTCATGCCAACTGCTTTGGCAGCCTGATAATGCTGTAGAAAGTAACTATCTTCATAAATGCTACCGCTGCCGTCAGAGCGTGCATATCGACCGCCAAGACGGATGATAACACCTGTTATGCCGGAGGCTTTTATTTTTTGCCAATTAAAGTTGGACGGATTCTGAAATTGACTGATGTCCATAATCGCACTTGTTGCATCGTTCGGCGAGACAAATGAACGTATGTATTCACAATGCGCTACGGAAACCCAACCGTCAAACCCCTGATAACAGGTTTTGCCATATCCGTTGCTGACTTGAGTAACGATCAAATGCGTTCCGATCGGAATCTGAACTGCAACAGTATTGGTCGCATCTGTGTAAAGCAAAGGAGCAGAAGATGATGCACTTGTTCTGACATTCAGCACACTTGTTGCTTCATAATAGCCTGTTGTTGCATTTGCAGATGCACGCACCACAAGGCTATTATGTGTTGTCGGCATGAATGAGCAACACAAAGAAAATATGAGTATGAAAAATATCAAATTATGTATCTTTTTCAAGTGATCACCTGTATGTTTATAGTTCATTGATTTCTTTTAACAAATTTTCCAATAATTTGTCTTCAGTTACTTTGCGGATAATGGTACCGTTTTTGAAGATCAGTCCGCAACCATCGCCGCCGGCAATGCCGATATCTGCTTCTCTTGCTTCTCCGGGACCGTTCACAATGCATCCCATAACAGCAACTGTAATATTTTTTTTGCAATCTTTCAGGGCATCTTCAACCTGTTGCGCAAGTTGAATCAGATTGATTTTGGTTCTGCCGCAGGTTGGGCAGGAAATAATTTGAACTCCGTCTTTTCCAAGACCGATGGCTTTGAGAATGTCAAAACCTGCGGAAATTTCTTCAAGCGGGTCTGCTGTGAGGGAAACGCGGATTGTATCCCCGATGCCGTCCATCAGTAAAGCACCGATGCCTGCAGCTGATTTGATGAGCCCCATACGGCTGGTTCCGGCTTCCGTTACGCCGACATGCAACGGATAATTACATTTTTCAGATAAAAGTTTGTAGGCATCACGCGTTCTTACAACATCGGAAGATTTGATAGAAATGACAATATTGTCAAAATCAAATTTTTCAAGCAGGGAAGCGTGGTACAATGCACTTTCAACCAATGCTTCAGGCGTGGGCGAACCGTATTTTTGCAGAATATGTTTTTCCAACGAGCCGGAGTTGACACCGATTCGAATCGGAATATTTGCTAGCCTGCAAGCATCTGCCACTGCTTTGACATGTTCGTCGGAGCCGATGTTGCCCGGGTTGATGCGAACTTTATCAATACCAGCTGCAATGCTCTCAAGTGCAAGTCGATAGTCAAAATGAATATCTGCTACAACGGGAATGGAAACATGCTTCTTTAATTCATATACCGATTCAACCGATTTTTGTGTCGGAACAGAAATGCGGACGATCCGGCAGCCTGCTTCCTGCAATGCAAGAGCCTGTTGCAGGCAGGACTGTTTATCTTCAGAATCGGTGTTGAGCATGGATTGCACGGCAATCGGATGATTTCCGCCAATAAAAATATTACCGATTTTTGTTTCTTTTTTTATTATTCTCATAATCAGTTCACAACCAGATTTTTAATATCATTGAAACAGATCAAAGCCATTAGTCCAAGCAACAAAATCATACCGACGGCATGAACAAGGGCTTCAAATTTTTGCGGAACGGGTTTTCTGATGATCATTTCAATGAGCACAAAGAAGATTCTTCCACCATCCAATGCCGGTAAGGGCAAAAGATTGACAAGGCCGATATTGACTGTAATGAATGCCAAAAGGAAAAGCACGGAAGAATAATCCTGTTGCGTGACAGCCTGTGATGCTGTTTCAGCAACAATGTTGACTGTGCCGATAGGGCCCGAAAGATCGTCAAGGCCATACTGCCCGCCGATCATATCAATCAGACTCAAGTAGACAAGTTTTGCCATTGCTGCCGTTTCTTTTACAGCATAGACACCGCAATTAAGGATGGTTACTTCATTTTGTGTAACAGCAAAATAGAATGGAGCGACATCGTTTGTGTCATCAAAAATGAAATTTTCAATAACAATTGTTTCACCGTTACGTCTTACAGTCAGGTCAGCACCGTCTGCACCACTTCTGTAAAACAGGCAATAAGAGAGATCTCTTGTTGAGTAAACTCTTGTGCCGTCCACTTTGATAATTTCATCTCCAACCAGCAAAGTATTCTGTGCCGCAGCTACCGCATCGGAAACATAGCTGATTTTGTTGGAAAGAACCGTGCCGTCCGAAAACAGCATAACGGAAATCAATACCAAACCGAGAATGATGTTGAAGCTTGCGCCTGCGGCAAGAACAATCAATCTTTGCCACGGTTTTTTGCTGCAAAATGCTGATTCGTCTGTTGAATCACCGTTTTCACCTTCCATGGCGCAAAACCCGCCAATCGGCAACAATCGCAGGGAATATTCCGTTTCTCCGACTCCGTCAGGCAGAATTGCTGCTTCACTCGCTTGTGATTCTGCATCTTTCGCTGACTTTTTTTCTTTCATCAGAGACGGAAAAAAACGAATCTTCTGACCTTTTCTTTTTTTGAACAAAGCAGGTCCCATGCCGATTGCAAATTCATTGACTCTGACTTTAAAAAGTTTTGCGGTTATAAAGTGACCGAATTCGTGCAGTGCAATGATGATGCCGAAGAATAATATTGCCAATAATATCGGCCAGACCTTGCCCCACAGAAGTTGTACGTTTATTGCTAACGGTAAAACTGACAATGTATATCACCTCATATGCCGACGCGATTTAAAACCCTTTGACGTGCTTCGCGTTCAACATCTTCTATCATTTCTAAAGTATATGTTTTTTGTGCGCAATCAATGCTGAAAGCAGTGCGGATCAGTTCACTGATTTGCAGGAAAGAAACTTTTTCTTCACGGAAGAGACGGTTTGCTTCTTCATTTGCAGCATTAACAGCAGTTGGATATAACCCACCTTTTTTAAACGCTTCACGGCAGATCGATAAACAATCGAATGTTTCTTCGTCCGGGTCGAAGAAAGTCATTTTTGCAAGCTTTGCAAAATCAATGCTTTCACTTGGGGACTCAAATCTATCGGGATAAGTAAGTGCATATTGAATAGGGATCCGCATGTCAGGAACACCCAGTTGCGCAATCACAGCACCGTCCGCAAATTCAACTGCGGAGTGCAGAATGCTTTCTCTGTGAACGATAATATCGACCTGATCAGGGGTTACATCAAACAAATGGCAGGCTTCTATCAGTTCAAGGCCTTTGTTGAACATGCTTGCGGAATCGACCGTGATTTTAGCCCCCATGCTCCAGTTCGGATGTTTGAGAGCATCACGGATGGAAACATTTTTCAATTCGTCTTTTGTTTTACCGAAAAACGGACCGCCGGATGCAGTAAGAATGATTTTTTTTAAGCTGCCGTTTTGGGGAGATGCGGCAAGGCATTGAAAAATAGCGGAGTGTTCGCTGTCAACCGGCAGAATCTTTACATTGTTTTCCTTTGCCGTATTTTTGACGAGATCGCCGCCTGCAACAAGAGATTCCTTGTTTGCCAATGCCAATGTGATTCCGTTTTGCAGTGCTGACAATGTCGGGCGAAGGCCCGCCATACCGACAATTGCATTCAGGCAGATATCATTTTCAGCCAAAGCGGCGCATTCACAAACGCCGTCTGTTCCGCTGAGAATCTTTGTGTCAGTGTCCGCAACACGAATCCGCAGGTCATTTGCTGCTGTTGCACTTGCCATTGCTGCATATTGCGGTTTACAACGACGGATCAATGTTTCCATTTTTTTGCTGTCAGTATTAGCTGTCAGCGCAGTGGACTTATATCCTTGTTTTTCAATTACATCAATCGCTTGTAAGCCGATTGAGCCGGTAGCTCCGAGTATAGCTATTTTTTTCATAATACATCACTTAGCTTAAGTAAAGATGAAATGACCGAGATCATATTCGATCAATGTGCTGACAGTGATATAGAGCAGGGGAATAACAAACATGGAACTGTCAAATCTGTCCATAACACCGCCCGTACCGGGAAGGAGATTGCCGAAATCCTTGATGCCGTTCTGTCTTTTGATAACGGATGCTGCGAGGTCACCGAATATACTGATGACAGAAAGAATAATTGTCATAACAGCAGTAAAGATATAGCCGACTTCAATATGGAAGAAATGTCTGAAAACGGTAAGCAGAATGAGAGTAAGGATTACGTTTGACAAAACGCCGCCGATTGCACCTTCGATCGTTTTGTTCGGGCTGATTTTGGGACACATTTTGTGTTTGCCGAAAAAGCTTCCTGCAAAGAATGCCATGGTATCGGTCATCCAACAGCAGAAGAAGGAGAACAGAATAAAAAACATGCCATAAGATTTTCTGCCGCCGAAAAGATCGGCATCGGTTGTATAGATATCACGCAGATAAACAACACAGGAAAAACCGTAATGCAAACAAATGCTCATCAATACACCGGCGGCAGTTGATTTGAATTCCATATTTTCATGCTTAATAACCATCATTGTCAGAATTGCAACTATATAAACGGTAATAAATGCCGCAGCGGGTAAGTTAATATGCTCTATGTACTCAGCTATGATCGGACCTGCTGCTGTGAACAGCAATGTAATTGCCATAAAGCCCTTGTTCTTAACACCGAGCGCATGTTCAATTTCATACACACCGATGGATGCAATAATGCTGACGCAGATAGCAAAAATCGGTACGGGCAAAAATGCACTGCTCAGCCAAAGCAGAGCCCCAACCAATGCGATGAGAGCAGGTATAACTTTTTTAGACATGTTTATTTCCTCCGAAAAAAATAAATGTTTATAAACTGCAATAAGCGGACGCCGAAAACGTCCGCTTGCGTTGCATTATATTCCGCCGAAACGACGGTGTCTTTTTTCATAATCAGACAAAGCCTGATTGAGATGTTCTTCCGTAAAGTCAGGCCACAGCACATCTGAAAACCAGAATTCAGAATAAGCTGATTGATAAGTCAGAAAATTGGACAAACGAAGCTCGCCGCTTGGGCGAATGATCAGATCAGGATCCGGCTGTCCTGCTGTGTACAAGTGATCGGCAATCAATGCTTCATCAATTTGTTCTGCATTCAGATTACCCAGCTTTACTTGTTTTGCTATTGCTCTGACTGCTTGCAGAATTTCCTGGCGGCCACCGTAATTGATGGCAAGATTAAGATGCACTTTGTTGCAGTGCTTTGTCTGCTCTTCCACAAAATCCATCAGACTCCGAAGCTCATCAGGCAGCCCGCTTTTGTCTCCCAAAAAATGAAGACGGATCCCTTTTTCAATGTTTTCATCCAGTCTGTCAATGGCTTCTGTCAAAAAGGAATCAAACAAATTCATAATTGCATTGACTTCTGTTTCGGGACGATTCCAGTTTTCGGTCGAAAAAGCATAAAAGGTGATATAGCGAATGCCGAGATTGCCGGCATATTCACCGATTTTGCGGAATGTTTCACTGCCTTGCTTATGCCCTTCACTACGTGCAAGTCCCCGTTGTTTTGCCCAACGCCCGTTGCCATCCATGATGATGCCCAGATGCTGCGGCAGAACAGAAAATTGTTTCGCAGCCATTTTTAGATTTCCATGATTTCTGCTTCTTTGTCGGAAGCAATCTTTTCGATCTGCTTAACAAAATCATCGGTGATTTTCTGCACTTTGGTTTCACCGTTTTTCAAATCATCTTCAGTAATTTCGGAAGACTTCTTCATTGCTTTGAGTTTTTCAATGGAATCTCTGCGGATCTGGCGGCAGGCAACCTTGCTTTCTTCGGCTGTTTTCTGCACATCCTTGCAAAGCTGTTTGCGGCGTTCTTCGGTAAGGGGAGGGAAGTTGAGGCGGATCACTCTGCCGTCGTTCTGCGGGTTTATGCCAAGGTCGGATGCCTGAATGGCTTTTGCAATGGCATTCAGAACGGAAGCATCCCACGGCTGAATGGTGAGCACGCGGGCTTCCGTTGCAGAAACGGTAGCCAACTGCTGAATGGGAGTTGCTGTGCCGTAATAGTCTACCGTGATTTTGTCAAGAACGGCAGGATTTGCTCTGCCGGCGCGGATCGTTGCATATTCTGCAATGAGAGCATTGATGGTTTTGTTCATTCTTTCTTTTGTGTTGGTAAATACTGCATCCATAGTTAATGTTCCTCCGAAGTATGTTATTTTACAATAGTTCCAATATTTTCACCGTGAACGGCTCTGTAAATGTTTTCAGGATCGTTCAGGTTGAAGACCAAAATGGGCAATCGGTTGTCGCTGCACATTGCTGCGGCTGTGCTGTCCATAACGCCGAGATGTTTTTCAAGCACTTCATCTTGTGTGAGCGTGTCATACTTGACGGCATCCGGGAATTTGCGCGGGTCTTTGTCATACACACCGTCAACATTGGTGGCTTTGAACAGAATGTCTGCATCAATTTCAATGGCGCGTAAAGATGCTGCTGTGTCGGTACTGAAGAACGGACTGCCCGTGCCGCCGCCGAAAATAACAACGCGACCGCGATTCAAATGGTGTTCTGCCTTGTTTTTGCTGTAGGGTTCGGCCACACGCACCATGTCAACACTTGTCATCACACAGGCTTCACAGCCGATCTGGCGAAGACCGTCGCACAGTGCAAGTGAATTCATAACAGTTGCCAGCATACCGATACTGTCAGCTGTTACTCTGTCCATATCGCCGCTTGTTCGGCCTCTCCAGAAATTGCCGCCGCCGACAACAATGCCGATCTGCAGACCTTCGTCTGCACATTTTTTAATAACGGAACAGACTGAACGGACGGTATCATTATCAATACCTTTACCGGCAGTGCCTGCGAGGACTTCACCGCTTAATTTTAACAAAATTCGTTTATACCGTAATGCCATAATTGCCTCCATTTGCTTTATCTTTTATATAATACTTTATTTACGCGCATTTGTAAAGCATTTTTTTATTGCTTGACTAATTTTTTACTTTGTTGTATAATATGACTGCTTATGGCAAATAATTGTCTTTTCAGAAAGGCGGACAAATTTTGATAACCGATCAATTTATTCATGAGATTACGAAACAATTTCTGATCCCGGGTACTTTTGTTGCTTGCGAACCGATCCATACCGGACATATTAACAATACTTATAAACTTTCGTATGCTATTGACGGAAATGATGTTTTCTACCTGTTGCAGAAAATCAATCCCCAGGTATTCAAAAATGCCGAGCAATTGATGGCTAATATTGTCAGTGTGACTTCGTTTGTCAGAAATAAAATCATTGCAAACGGCGGGGATTCCGATCACGAGGCGCTTCACGTCAAGCCGACTGCAGAAGGTAAAAATTACTTTGTTGACGATGAAGGACTTGCGTGGCGACTTTATAATTTTATTGATAATGCTTTTTCCCCTGATTCGGTCGAATCACCCGAATTGTTTTTTGAGGCAGGTTATGCGTTTGGCAATTTTCAGAATCTTCTGTGTGATTTCCCTGCTGAGAAATTGTATGAAACCATACCGATGTTTCACAATACTGCGAATCGATACAAGAATCTGTGTGCATCCATCGAAAAAGATGTTTGCAACCGTGTAGCGCTTGTGCAGGATGAAATCGCTTTTGCACATGCCCGTAAGGACGATACTGCAGTTCTTGTTGATATGATAGCAGACGGCAAATTGCCTTTGCGCGTTACGCACAATGACACAAAATTGAATAATATTATGTTTGACAATGAAACAAGAAAACCCATTTGCATCGTTGATCTTGATACGGTTATGCCGGGCTTGTCCCTTTATGATTTCGGTGACAGTATCCGCTTTGGTTCCAATACTGCGGCGGAAGATGAATTGGATCTTTCCAAGGTTTCTTGCGATCTTACCTTGTATGAGGCATTCACAAGAGGCTATCTGACAAGCGCAGGGGACAGCCTGACAGCAACGGAAGTTTCCTTGTTGCCGTTTGCATCAAAATTGATGACTTTTGAATGCGGCATGCGTTTTCTGACTGACTATCTTGACGGTGATATTTATTTCTCGACAAAGCATGAAGGTCACAATCTGGAGCGTTGCCACACGCAATTTGCGCTTGTTGCCGATATGGAAAAGAAATTTGATCAGATGCTTGCCATTACTGCAAAAGCATACAGCGAGATTTGCGGCAAAACCTTTTAAAAAAATATGCCGGACATTGTGTCCGGCATATTTTTTTTATGTTCCGCAGCAGCCACAGTGCGTTGGAAAAGAATCATCGTTGCAATCCGTGCCGTCAGCATCGGGCGGGAAAAATTCAGATACGGGAAAACGGATGCGCCTGAAGGCATCGCAAGGATCTTCAGTATTGCAGGTGCATTCTTTTTCTGGCACACAGAAGCTGTATGCGGGAATCATCATCTGCACATCTCTTTCCAGCTGAATGATGGAAAACAGACCGATTGTAACGCGAACGGCTCTTGTGTTGCCGCTTTGCACGAATTGGCCGCAGAAACAACGGCGAACGGAATAGGGTACACATCCCATATCCGTAATGTTGTTGCAGCAATCACAGGGATGGCAAAGGCGTGCATCCAGGCAGATCGGCTCGGCAACCTGCACTTTTGCGCGGGGATTGGTTTTGGTAGGTGGAAGCAATTTATCAATATCTTCACACACATATTCGGAGGTGAAAACCTTTACACTGCCTTCACTGCCGTAAAGAATACATTTTTTTGTAAACATACACAATCCGCAAACAGTTTCGGCCTGTGCACAATTGGATGGCAAACAATCAACCGAAACCCGGAAATAATAAGTTATGTCAACCGAATAAAAACCTTTGTTGAACGGAACTTTTTCAACTTCCGTAATTGCATTGATGACTTCACAACCGCGGCATCGTACCGAAACGGCAGCATCCACAATCTGTTGTGCGGAATCTGTGAAATATACACGCAAATCACTCAAACAATCCTTATCAGCGCATGAATCATAAACACGGCTCGTGTCAATGCAAACCGCCTCATTGATCTGCCGTTTGCATTCTTCAAACGGTTTTTCGCTGACGACTCTGTTTTCAGACATGAAAAAAACTCCTCCCGAAAGAAAAATTGAAATTGCATGAATTTCAATATCATTCTATGGAAGGAGTTGTTTTAGTGTTCCTTAAAATTGTGAGAAGTCAAAAGACTGCGGTGCTCCGTTTTCTGCAACCGATTTATCAGCAAGGAAAACAGCCAGATGGCCTGCAACGGAATTTTCAATTGCAGTGCATTCAACAGAAACTTTGCCATCTCTTATGTAATCAACAAAGTCGCGGATCAGGCCAATGTCACCACCACCATGCGTGTCTTCCGAGAAGGTTGCCAACTCAACATCTTCGTATTCAAAGCCGGTCGGGCTTTCGGTTTTGATAGTCTGAAGATGCAGAGATCCACCTTCAAAATCACCATACATTTCGCCCTTGGTGCCGACCACATGAATTGTTCTTGTGGAACGGGCTGTGCCGCCGATCATATTGTGTGTAGCCGTTGCACCGTTTCTGAAGTTAAAGAGAACAGACTGGTGGTCAACCACATTATTGCCGCTTTTATAGATGCACTTGCCGTAAGGGCTGTCGCCTTTGAGCAGGTTTGCTTTGTCTTCCATTGTAGGCTCATGATCAAGACCTTCCAGCGCATCCCATACATACATTGCCCAACGGCGGGGATGGTCAAGGTAAATTCGCTTTGCAGAAAAATCACATGTGTCAACCAAGGGGCAATCAACCAGGCAACGGGTGCCTGCCTGTGCGGGGGCATTTTCGGGCTTGAACTGGAAGATGCTGCCGAAGCTGGATACACTTGCGGGCAAAGTTTCTCCCATTAACCACATAAGAATATCAATATCATGGCAACATTTTGCCAAAAGCATGCTTGTTTTGCAAATGTCGGAGTTGCCCCATTTGCCACGGATATAGGACGTGGAAAGATGATGATAGCTCACCATTTCCGATGTCTGGATGTTGATGATATCTCCGAGAACGCCTGTTCTGATTTTTTCTTTTATGGTTCTGTAAAACGGCGAATAGCGAAGCACATGGCAGATCATGACTTTGTTTTTGTATTTTTTGACCGTTTGCAACAGAAGTTTCATTTCATCCATATTTACGGCAAAGGGTTTTTCAAGCAACATGTCATATCCCGCCTGCAACAACGGCAGGGAAGTTTCAATATGCTGATGATCCATTGTGCCGTTGATGACAGCATCAGCAAACTTCGGCACTGCCGCCATTTGTTGTGCTGTTTCAAAGCAACGTTCTTCGCCGAAGCCGAACATTTTCATTGCTTTTTTGCGGCGATCGGGATTCGGATCTGCAATGCCCACAATTTGTAATGCAGAGGGATCTTCAATTGCAAGCTGTGCGTATGTAAAAGATCTGTGACCTCCGCCGACAATAACAGCGGTAATCGGTTTTTTTAATTCCATAACATTGAACCTCGTGTAGTACTTAATTATAGTTATACTCAATTAAAGTACAAAAGTCAATCAGCAGTTTAAATTTTTTTAACAATTCTGAATTCAGAGAATTGAAAGCCCATCATCGGTTCTGTCATTTCCAATTCAAGACAGCCGTTTATAAAAACTTCTTTCGGCAGATCATAACAGACCGCTGCATATCCGTCCGGCAACATTTCCTTTTCGAATTTCTCATTCCGATATCCGCCGAACTGTTTTCCTTCATAAATTGTTATGCCGTTTGCTGTAACTTTGTGATGCCTCGTCATAGTATTCGGTGAATCCTTGAAGCTGAACTGCAACACATAATCGGTGTCGGGGGCAAATCCTGCACATTTGCAGGAAAAAGAGAAGTGATCATACAGTTTAAACATGCAAACGGGAAGATCACCGGTGTTGATATGGGGTCGATCACCCTGAAAATTCATATAGAAATCCGGCTTTTGGCGAACACCGAGAGAATGAAGCTCATGCAATGCAAAAGAGAAATAATATTCGTCTTTTTCAATCTTATTTCTGCTGGCAAGTTTTTGCATCAGAAGAATTCTTTCTTCCTTTGTCATGTTTTCTGTTTCTTCCAGCTTTTTCAACCACCATAAGCGGTCGGTGATCGGAAGATCGATCGTATCAAGCACAGCCCCACGCTCCGGATTGTCGGCACAATAAGTTTCAACATTCAGTTGCAAGCCAATCTGATTGAACAATTTCTCTGCCAAGGAATCAATGGTTCTGCGTAATGCAAAATAGGTTTCAGGCATCGGTTCTTTAAGATTTGTTTCAGCAGATTCAATATTCCCGCGCAGAATTTCATTGATTGCGTGTTTTATCTGCGAGGTTTCCTGCATGAATCGTCTGCGCACAATAACATCACAACAAGCACGAAACAGAAGGCAATTGTATCGCCAGTTATCCGATAATTTCGGATTTTCATTGCAAAGACCGATTATCATTTGCAAGGTTGTTTCGATGTGCGGATTTTCGGCAGGATCCCCCTCCCAGTTTTTTTCCAATGCAAGAATTGCATCGGCAACAGCAGAAGGATTTGTGTTGACAAAAAACAGTCTGGCATAATCTTCAAGAATGTCGCGTACGGATTGATCGGGATTCAGATCAAGGCTGCTCCATATAAATTTATTTACATCATCATTGATACCTTCCGAGTAGCTGACAGATCCGATCACATAACCATCGGTGAGCTTATGCAACAGACTGTATTCGGTCGGACGCGGGTTGATACATTCGCGACTCAGGCAAGTTGTTAGTGAGTAGTGCCAATCATCACGATCAAAGTGAACGGGGTATTCACAGCGCACATTATGCGTGATGTCCGGATAAAGGCGAATTTTATAATCAGAAGGTATACGCTTGCGCAGCACATCCAGATCAAAAGCTCTGTTCGGGCCGGTAATAACGCCATCAATTGCATCTTCATAATTTTGTAAGGCCGAAAGGAAGTCTTCCCCCCACAGCGGCATACCGTGCGGTTGCTGTGCAGACGGCCACATCTGTGCATTTGGGTGATGCTTTTTTAAAACCGCGCGAAATGCCTTGCAACGTTCAAGTAATTCATCGGGTTCAAGTTCTCCCGGGTCGCCGCCGGGCGGAAAAACAACATTCAGGCGAGGAAGCCTGGCAAACAGTTTGTCACGCCTCTCAACGCCAGTCTGCAAATCATCTTCACAATTGGGCATCCACAACGAAACATCAAGATCCCATTCATCTGCCATGCGTGATGCTTCAACGAGAAAATCTTCTTCATCATATTTCATCAGTCGGTTTCGTTTTGAAACGGCTCTTTCATAGGGAATATGTTCAACCGTGTTGCAACCCATTAAAAGCAGATCTCGATAATATCTTTCATATTGTTCATAATCCCAGGCATCGTAGGTGTTTGGTGTGGTTCTGTAGCCGATCTGATGCCCGCGTATGCTTTTGTGCGGGGAATAAACACCGTCAATATAATCAATCAACTGCACATATTCCTGCGAAAAAACCGCTTTTTTAAAGAACTGTGCACAGGCGAATAAAAGCCCGCGGAGTCTGCCGGCTGTAAAAATCAACGATGCCCCTGTGTATTCAATTGTGAAATCATCAGAAATTTCTGTTGTATCATCAATGTGAAAGCAAATGCAGTATTCATTGTTTTCGGACAAAGCAGGACGAAAACCGCAACGAATTTCCATTTCATCGGAAAAAAATAATGCTGCCTTTTTTTCAACTTCATTTGCTGCAAATAGTGTAAAATTATTAAAATTAAATCGAACCATTTTTTTACCTCCTTTAAAATTCAGTATAACAATGATTTGCCTGTTAAGCAAGTAAATTATAAGAAAAATACAACTTCCATGAAAAAAATGTTAAAAACATCTTGATTTTGATGAAAACATTTTGTATACTGTAGTTGTAGAAATATAGGAATAGGAGGATTTTACAATGAATAATTCCGCAACAGCAAACAAAGACAATGATATTGCCAGAGATGAACAGGGGCTGATCACTCCCGCAAACTGGACACAGTTCCTTATGGCTCTTTTTGTTCGTTTGTTTGAAATTATTTCCGGTTTCTTTAACAAGTAAAAACAAAATTATGCGTGCTGTAAAAACCGCCGAAACCGAATCGGCGGTTTTTTCTTTTCTTTTATAAAAAATGTTGACTTTTGTAAAAATATGCGTTATATTCTTTTTATAAACAACGCCATTCGGCGGAGAGGGGCTGCATAATTGAAAGACAACGTTATTATTGATCTTAAAAACATTTCTGTTTCATTTGACGGGGAGCAGATTTTAAAAAATATCAGTTTATATATACGTAACGGCGAATTTATTACATTCCTCGGCCCTTCGGGTTGCGGCAAAACCACAACCTTGAGGATCATTGCGGGTTTTCTTGAACCTGACGGTGGAGATGTGATTTTCGACAACAAGAGAATCAATGGTGTTCCTCCTCATAAAAGAGAGGTCAACACCATTTTTCAGCGTTATGCTCTTTTTCCGCATCTCAATGTTGCAGAAAATATTGCATTCGGTCTGAAACTGAAAAAGATGCCAAAAAGCGAAATCGACCAAAAAGTTTCCGATATGCTGTCTCTGGTGAATCTGAAGGGATTTGAACACAGAAACATCAATTCACTTTCGGGCGGTCAGCAGCAGCGTGTTGCCATTGCGCGTGCACTTGCTGTGGATCCCAAAGTTTTATTGTTGGATGAGCCTCTGGGGGCGCTTGATCTCAAACTGCGCAAAGATATGCAGAATGAACTTAAGAAGATCCAGCAAAGATTGGGAATCACTTTTATTTATGTTACGCATGATCAGGAAGAAGCTCTTTCTATGTCTGACACCATTGTTGTTATGGACAGCGGTAAGATTCAGCAGATCGGGTCACCAACCGATATTTACAACGAACCGAAAAACGCTTTCGTTGCAGATTTCATCGGTGAAAGTAATATTGTTGACGGCATTATGAAAGAAGATAAGGTTGTTGAGTTCTCGGGGCATGTGTTTGATTGCCTGGACAGCGGCTTTGCAAAGAATGAGGCCGTTGACGTTGTTGTTCGTCCCGAAGATGTTGATGTTGTGCCATTAGAACAAGGAATGCTTACCGGCAAGGTGACTTCTGTTACTTTTAAGGGTGTTCACTATGAAATTATTGTTGATATCGGCGGCTTCCTGTGGATGATCCAATCCACCGATATACAATATGAAGGATCTGAAATCGGGCTTGTTATTGAACCCGATGCCATACATATAATGAAAAAATCCGAATATTCGGGAACCTTCGGTGATTTCTCCAGTTATTCTGACGAATTCGATGAATTGTCCGATGTAAATGCAGGAATTGATGCGGAGGACTCAGACGATGAGTAAAAACGTTACAATCGGAAACAAAAAAGTTACGGTCACTCCTTTTGCATCCTGGATGGTCGTGTTTGTGTTGGTTCCCATGGCGCTTGTGGTGTACTATGCCTTTACCAATGCAGACGGTTCTTTTACCGTTGAAAATTTAAAGTGGATCTACACCTATCGCTCCACTATGTTTTTGTCGCTTCGGCTTGCTTTTATTGCAACGGTTATCTGCCTTTTGCTGGCCTATCCGATCGCATACAGCATGTCGAGAGCCAGTGAAAAAATTCAGCGCAATGCAACCCTTATCATTATGTTGCCCATGTGGATGAATTTTCTTGTGCGAACTTATTCGTGGATGACAATTCTGGAAAACAACGGACTTATCAATTCGGCCTTGCGTACTATTGCAGGGATGTTAGGAACAGATTTTGACGGTTTTCAGCTTATAAACAACCGCGGTGCAATCGTTCTCGGTATGGTTTATAATTTTTTACCGTACATGATTCTGCCTATTTATACCTCATTGACAAAGATCGATAATTCTCTTCTTGAGGCTGCAAGAGATCTGGGTTCAAACGGTTTTCATGTGTTCAAGCGTGTTATTCTGCCGTTGAGTGTTCCCGGCATTATTTCAGGCATTACGATGGTTTTCATTCCGTCGATCAGCACATTCATTATTTCAAGAATTCTCGGTGGTGGTAAGGACTATCTGATCGGCGACCTTATTGAGGATTATTTCCTCGGAAATTCCGGTGTGGTGAACTATAATGTCGGTGCTGCACTTTCCATGGTGCTTATGGTTCTTATTCTTATTGCCACATTCTTCATGAACCGCGTGGATAAAGATGCAAAGACTTCGGGAGGTGGCAGAATATGAAAAAATTCCTCAAAGCATATAATGCCCTCATCCTTGCATTTTTGTATCTGCCGATTCTTGTTGTTGTCTTTTTCTCTTTCAATGCAGGCTCATCCAGAGCAAAGTTTGAAGGCTTTTCTTTACAATGGTATATTGAACTTTTTCAGGATGAACTCATTTTACAGTCCCTTTATTATTCCATCATTATAGCCGTATTGTCTGCTGTTATTGCAACACTGATCGGGACACTGGCTGCAGTTGGCATTAACTCCATGAGAGGATGGAAGAAATCCGCACTCCTGAGCATAAACAATATTCCTGTTGTGAATCCCGAAATTGTTACTGCCATTTCCATGATGATTCTGTTTGTGTTTATTCTTTCTCATTTCAACGGAATGGAAATGGGCTTCGGTACACTTTTGATTTCGCATATTACCTTTAACATTCCCTATGTGGTGTTGTCGGTATTGCCGAAACTCAAGGGTATGGACGAGAATATCTATTATGCCGCACTTGACTTGGGGTGTCCTCCCGTGAAGTCGTTTATCAAAGTGGTTATTCCGCAGATTCTTCCCGGCATTATTTCGGGACTTATTATGGCATTCACACTTTCGTTGGATGACTTTGTTATCAGCTATTTCAATTCGGGCGCAACATTCCAGACGCTTCCTGTTACCATTTATTCCATGACCAAAAAGCCCTATTCATTGAAACTGAATGCGCTTTCCACTCTGCTTTTTGCTGTTATTCTTGTGCTGATGGTGATTTCCAACATCAAGAAGCCGGAAGCCGGCAAAAAGGCAAAAAAATAAGGAGGAAACGAATGAAAAAGAAAATTATTTCCCTCCTTATTGCAGTTTTTATGCTCCTTGGATTGTGTGCCTGTTCAGATAATCAGGGAAATCAGAACAGCAATCGGAGTATCAATGTGTATAACTGGGGTGAATACATTGATCAGAGCGTATTGGATGATTTTGAAGCACAGACCGGCATTAATGTGAATTACACCACCTATGCAAGCAACGAGGAAATGTATTCCAAAATCGTCAGCGGTGCCGCTTCGTATGATGTAATTATTCCGTCGGAATATATGATTTCAAAAATGATCAGCGAAGATTTATTGGCTGAACTTGACTTTTCAAACATCCCAAATTACAAGTATATCGGCGATGAATACCGCGGACTTTCTTATGACCCTGATGAAAAATATTCAGTTCCTTATACATGGGGTACGGTTGTCATTGTTTACAATACAAAGTTTGTTGACGCAGAAGACGTTGCTGATGAAAGCATTGATCTGCTGTGGAATGAAAAGTATGCAGGCAATATCCTGATGTTTGACAATCCTCGTGACACTTTTGCATTGGCACATATTAAGCTCGGTAATTCCATGAATACAACCAATCCTGACGATTGGATTGCTGCTGCTGAAGAACTGAAAAAACAGAAACCGCTTGTGCAGGCTTATGTAATGGATCAGATTTTTGATAAGATGATCAACGAAGAAGCCTATATCGCTGCATATTATGCAGGAGATGCTATGACAATGATGGAAGAAAATGAAGATCTTGCCGCCTATGTTCCCAGGGAGGGGGCAAATATGTTCTTCGATTCCATGTGTGTGTTAAAGTCTTCTCAAAACAAAGAAGCGGCAGAAAAGTTTATAAACTTCATGTGCGAAACGGAAATAGCTGTCAGAAACGCTGAAGCAGTGTGGTATGCTATTCCGCACACCGCCGCTTATGAAGCACTCGATCCCGAGCAGAGTGAAGATCCGCTTGTATATCCGCCACAGGAAGTGCTTGACAAGTGCGAGGTGTTTATAAATCTCAATCAGGAAACCTTGATTCTGCAAAGTGAATTGTGGATAAACCTTAAAACGCAATATTAAGCTTGGCTCCCGGTGTGATACATCGGGAGCTTTCTGTTTGCAACAAGTTCATTTTCTGACGATAAAAGTGCAACATAAGGAGTTCTTCTGTTGCTGATGTGAATAAAATGAAAACATTATTAACATATTGTTAACAATATTTGATGCTTGTTCATGTATAGTATTATAGTAACACCTTTTGCAAATAATTGGCAAGTATTATTTTACATTCTTAAGTTTAAAGCAGGATTTATTATGAAAACTATCCAGACTGTTGAACAGCTTTTGCAACATTCAATTACGCATTTTGCCTCCAAAGATTTTTGCAGGTTTTTGCAGAATAATGAAATCAAATGCAAAACATATCAACAATTTTTTGATGATTGCATGGCAATGTGCCGCTATATCCGTGAAAATGATGATACCCGCAAGCACATCGCATTTGTCGGTAAGACCAATTATGAATACATTGTTTGCTTAACATCAATCATTTTAAGCGGCAATGTTGCAGTGCCGTTTGCGCCGGATATTTCTGTTTCAGAAGCAGTGCAGCTTTTTGCAGATGCAGACGTTTCAATGCTTTTTTGCGAGGAAGACTTTTTAGGAAATGCAAATTTGATAAAACAGGACTATCCGCAACTGAATAAAATTCTTTCTTTGGGAGATAGCCGGTGGTATGAACAAATCTTCCGCACATATGCAGTTTGTAATTCAAAAGCAACCAATATTGTAAATCCTGATGATTGTGCCATGATTATTTTTACATCCGGCACGACCGGCAATCGGAAAGGTGTAATGCTTTCAAATAAAAATCTGGCACATAATTCCACTTACGATACCTACCGCATGGAGGATGATGACGTCAGTTTTTCTATTCTTCCCATGCATCATGTTTTCTGCTATGCTTGCGACGTGCTGAAAACAATGTATGACGGCGGCACATTGTGTTTGAACGGCAATCTTACCGACTTGTATAAGAATCTTTTAATATTTGAACCAACAATCATGCGCATTGTTCCTGCTGTCTGCAAATCCATGCTGACAAAAATCAAAATCATTGAAAAAAGAAATCCACAGTTGAGCAAGAGGGAAGCAGCGGAACGAATTGTCGGCAAAAATTTCAAAAGAATGATCGCCGGCAGTGCTTTTTTGAGCGCGGCCATCATTGATGAATTTGAAAAATACGGTATTTGCGCAAGACAAGGATACGGTATGAGCGAATGCAGCCCCCGTATCACGACTTCTGACTTCAGTGATGTTTGCAAATATTCCAACGGAATTTTATTAGGTATTGATGAAGTGCGTGTTGTGGATGGTGAAATTCAGGTCAAAGGCGATTCCGTTATGTGCGGTTACTATAAAAAACCGCAAGAAACTGCGAATATGTTCACATCTGACGGTTTTTTACAGACGGGTGACCTTGGTTACATTGATGACGGTCATGTGTATTTGATCGGACGAAAAAAAAATCTGATCATTTTGTCAAACGGTGAAAATATTTCGCCCGAAGAAATAGAAAACCGATTTGCTGACTATCCGTTGGTTCGGGAGATTCTTGTTTTTGCAGACGGTGACAATATTGTTGCTGAAATTTTCCCGAATGCTGAATTATATCCCAATCTTACCACTGAAGAAACAGAAACGGAAATCAGTAAAATTGTGGATGAAGTTAACATTGCAATGCCGTCCGATCGGCAGATTCAGAGCTTCCGTATCAGAAATACTCCTTTTGCCCGCACATCAACGGGAAAAATCAAACGAACTTCTTTCTACTATGCAGATAAAAAATAAGATAAGCGGCAAGCCATCGGTTTGCCGCTTCCATTTTACAATTTCTCGTTTTCAATTTTACGGATGCTGTCTTCTTTTATTTGTTCTTTAAGTTTGATTGTCCAATCAGACCACACAACATTTTCTTGTCCGTATGTCAGATTGTCGGTATATTCATTTGCAAGCCATGTTGAAAGCGGTGCTTCATTATGAGAAATCAATGCCTCCATGTTGTCCAGTGATTTAAAAAGTTTTGCTTCCTGCGTTTGCAATGTGTTCATTTCAGCAAAAAGCATTGTGAATTCTTTTTGCAGCTCCTGCGGCAAATCGGCAAGCAAAGAATCAACTGCAATGCTTTCGTTTTCTTCATCCTGATTCGTTTTTAAAAAAGCAGGAATGTCACCTGTGATTGCTTCGCCGAAATCATGTATCAATGCCATCTTGATTACTTTATCAATATCAATATTCGGATATTCATCTTTACAAAGCATTGCCATAACTGCCAATCGCCATGAATGTTCTGCAACAGATTCATGTCTGCATGATGATGTCCATGAATGACGT
Source organism: Clostridia bacterium (assembly GCA_017416485.1). Taxonomy (GTDB): domain Bacteria; phylum Bacillota; class Clostridia; order Oscillospirales; family Acutalibacteraceae; genus RUG806. Next base: position 189,546 of record JAFQCH010000023.1, read on the forward strand.
GTTGTGAATTTCAATTTTTCAATCTTATGTAAAAAGTTAATAAATGCAACAGGCTTCATTTTATGCCTCCGATAACAGACGAAACGCCTTCTGATATAAGCTCACTTGCAATTTCCAGACTTCCGTCAATAATACCGCTTGCAACCCCCTCTGCTACACTGTTAAAAATTTGCTCACCTGCTGCTTGCAGCGAGGCGGTCAAACCTTGAACCATCAGAAAAATCAGCATGGCAAAAATGATTGCTATAATGACAAGTAAAATTAAGATCGTGATCAGAATCTTTTTTTTCATAACAACACCACCTTGAGAAAAGTATAACTTACTTTTTTTTCTAATTCAACTAATATTTTTTGTAATTCCCTTGAACAATAAAAATAAAAGTAGTATATTTAAAAAGAAAGGGTGATTTATGTGGCTCTTGTTTCCTTAAAACACTTGTTGGCTGTTGCGCAAAATGAAAATAAAGCAATCGGTGCATTCAGTGTAGGCAACATGGAAATGGTTATGGGGGCAGTATGTGCTGCCGAAACAATGAACACTCCCATTATTTTGCAGATTGCTGAAAAACGCTTGAAAAACTCTCCGCTTGAGTTGATGGCTCCGATGATGCTTTCTGCCGCAAAAAACAGCAATGTCGATATTGCAGTGCATCTTGACCATGGGCTTACAATTGAATGTGTAAAACAAGCACTTGATTACGGTTTTACGTCTGTTATGTTGGATGCTTCGCTTTTGCCGTATGAAGACAATGTGAATGCAACAAAAGAAGTTGTAGCACTTGCACAAAAATATGGTGCAAGTGTTGAAGCGGAGTTGGGTGTTGTCGGCGGAAATGAAGGGGATACGGCTGAACATATTATTACTTGCACTGACCCTTCGGTTGCATTGGATTTTTGTGAAAAAACGGGTATCGATGCGCTGGCAGTTGCAATCGGCAATGCACATGGGAATTATCCCGTTTTGCCGTCCCTGCGGTTTGACATTCTTGATGAAATTCATAAAACAGTCAGCACGCCATTGGTGCTTCACGGCGGCACCGGTATTACGGATGAAATGTTCAGAAAAGCCATTTCCCTCGGAATACGCAAAATCAATATTGCAACCGCAAGTTTTGATTCCCTTGCAAAATATGCAAAAGCATATTGCGACAATACAGTAATTGCCGATTATTTCAAACTTTCATCCGCTATGGCAGAAGGTGCGAATGAAAACATAAAACGGCACATAGAAATTTTTAACAATATAGTTCAATAAATCGGTAAGGAGAGTATAAAATGAAGTACATTGAATTTCCGCAAAACAAAAAGTATGATCTGATCCTGCTTGGTCGCGTCGCGGTGGATTTCAATCCCGTCGACTACAATTGTCCTTTGAACGAGAGCACAACTTTCAAGCGTTATCTCGGCGGTTCACCTGCAAACATCGCAGTCGGTCTTGCACGCTACGGCAAGAAGTGCGGTTTCTTTGCGCGTGTTTCCGATGACCAGTTCGGTACCTTTGTAACAGACTTCTTCAACAACGAAGGCATTGATACTTCACGTATAGTGCGTTGCAAGAACGGCGAAAAAATCGGTCTTACATTCACCGAAATCAAATCTCCCACCGAAAGCAGCATTGTTATGTATCGTAACGAAGCGGCTGACCTGAAACTTGAATGTGCAGATATCGATGAAGAATACATCAAAGACGGTGCTGCACTGCTCATCTCCGGCACGGCTCTTGCTGAAAGCCCTTCCAGAGAAGCTTCACTCAAAGCTCTTGCGCTTGCCAAGAAAAACAATATTCCCGTTATTTTTGTTATTGACTACCGTGCCTACAACTGGAAATGCGAAGATGAAATTTCCGTTTATTATTCTCTTGTAGCTTCGCAGGCTGATATTATTGTCGGTTCCCGTCCCGAATATGATCTTACTGAAAGACTGATCGGTCTTGACGGTACGGATACCGCTTCGGCAGCTTACTGGCAGAATTGCGGTGCAAAGATTGTTATCATCACCCACGGTAAAGACGGTTCAACCGCATACACAAATGACGGCAAGAGTTATTCCATCAAACCGTTCCCCGTAAAACTGCTCAAATCCTTCGGCGGCGGTGACGGATACACTTCTGCATTCCTTTACAGCTTGTTTGAAGGCAAGGAAATCATTGATTGCCTTGAATTCGGCAGTGCGGCTGCTGCTATGCTCGTTGCAAGCCATGCTTGCTCGCAGGATATGCCTAATGTCAAACAGGTTGAAGAATTTATTGCAGCAGAAAAGGCTGAATACGGCGAAATGGTTGCCCGTGTATAAGAGGTTTTTGCCATGCTTGAAAAACTTAAATTCAATGATTTGAATGAAAAACTTCTTTGCGAGATCGGCGGCAAGAATGCCGATATGAATATGACGATCTTCGTCAAAAAACTGACCAAAGGCAGTGTTTTCAGTATTAAAGATAGTAATTGCGAAACTGCTTATTTGCTGTTGAAAGGCTCTCTAATTTTTAGATGGAACGGTAATATCGAAATAGCACAAAGAATCAATGCTTTTGAAAAGAAACCGTATTGCCTGCACGTTCCGAAAGATATAAAAGTTGAAATTGAAGCCGTCAGCGATTGTGAATTCATTGTTCAGCAGGCTGAAAATGACATCGCCTTTGAACCTGTGTTCTACAAACCCGAAGATGTGCTTTATCAGGAATTCGGAGTCGGACAATGGGGCGGTGCCGGACACAGAGTGGTTTCCACCATTTTTGACTATGACAATGCACCGTATTCCAAAATGGTTCTCGGTGAAGTATTCAACAAACCCGGTTGTTGGTCGAGTTATCCGCCGCACCACCATCCGCAACCTGAAGTGTATTATTACCAGTTCAATCCCGAACAGGGCTTCGGTGCGTGCTTCAACGGAGAAACCGCTTATAAGAGCGAACATGGCGATGTTTGCTTTATACATGACGGGGAAGATCATCAGCAGGTGACAGCACCCGGATACGATATGTATTATGTGTGGATGATCCGCCATATTGACAATGACCCGTGGTATAAGACCACGCGTTTTACAGCCCCCGAGCATGAATGGTTATTAAAAGACGATTATTCCAAATAATGAAAGGACTGATTGTATGGCAATTATGACAATGGGACAAGCGCTTATTCGCTTTCTCGACAACCAGTATGTCAGTTTTGACGGCAAAGAAACAAAATTTGTAGACGGCATTTTCACCGTTTTCGGTCACGGTATCGTTTGCGGTATCGGGCAGGCGTTGGATGAAAATCCGGGCCAACTGAAAGTTTATCAAGGTAAAAACGAACAGGGAATGGCGCACGTTGCCGCTTCCTTTGCAAAACAGCACAACAGAAGAAAAATCATTGCTTGCGCATCCTCTATCGGACCCGGTGCTTGCAACATGATCACAGCCGCCGCAACGGCAACCGTGAATAACGTTCCGCTGTTGTTGTTCCCGGCTGATACGTTTGCAATTCGCCAGCCTGACCCCGTTTTGCAGCAATTTGAACAGCCTTATTCGCTGGCCGTTACCACAAACGATGCGTACAAACCTGTTTGCAGATATTGGGACAGAATCACCCGTCCCGAACAGTTGATGAGCGCTATGATCAATGCCATGCGCGTTCTGACTGATTCTGCCAACACAGGTGCGGTCTGCGTTTCCATATGTCAGGACGTTGAAGGCGAAAGTTTTGATTATCCTGAATCCTTCTTCAAAAAGAGAGTCCACAAAATTGTTCGCAATCCTGCTTGCGATGAAGAAATTGAAGATATTGCAACTGTTATTGCCAATGCAAAAAAACCGTTGCTGATCGCCGGCGGCGGTGTGCGTTACTCCGAAGCAGGCGAAGCGGTAGAGGCATTTGTTGAAAAATATAATATCGCGCTTGCCGAAACGCAGAACGGTAAGAGTGCTGTTCTTTCTTCCCATTCACACAACCTCGGCGGTGTCGGTGTTACGGGTAATGCTGCCGCAAACATCATTGCAAAAGAAGCAGATGTTATTATCGGTGTCGGCACAAGATTTTCCGATTTTACCACGGCATCCAAATCTTTGTTCCAAAACCCCGATGTAAAGTTTGTCACCATCAACACAGATCGTTTTGATGCCTATAAGATGGATGCAATCAAGGCTGTCGGTGATGCAAAGGCTACACTTGAAAAACTGGATGAAGCACTTGCAAAACTGAATTACAAAACTGCTTACACAACTGAAATTGCAGATGCAAAAGCTGTTTGGGCTGCAGAAATGGAAAAACTTTCCGCATATTGCGTGGATGATTCTTTTGAACCGCTGATTGCTGCTCGTGATGAACGCTCCATTCCCGAAATGCAGAAAATGTACGGCAGAGGTCTTACTCAGACGCAGGTTCTTGCATATATCCGTGATAATATTGCAGACGATGCCATTGCGGTTGCCGCGGCAGGCAGTCTGCCCGGTTGCATGCAGAGAATGTGGACAAGTGATGTCAGAGATACATATAACATGGAATACGGTTATTCCTGCATGGGTTATGAAATTGCAGGTGCACTCGGATCCAAGTTTGCTGAACCCGACAGGGAAGTCTACGCCTTCTGCGGTGACGGCAGTTATCTGATGCTTCATTCCGAATTGGTCACAAGTATTCAGGAAAATGCAAAGATCAATGTTCTGTTGTTTGATAATATCGGGTTTGGTTGCATCAACAATCTGCAGATGTCCAACGGCATAGGCAATCTTGCAACTGAATTCAGAAAACGCGACGAAAACGGTAATCTTCTTGGTGATCTCATGCAGATCGACTACGCAATGAATGCAGCCGCATATGGCGCAAAAACTTATTCTGTCAAAACCATGGAAGAACTCAAATTTGCGCTTGAAGACAGCAAAAAGCAAACTGTTTCTACGCTTATTGATATTAAAGTGCTTCCCAAGACCATGACCGACGGATACGGCGCATGGTGGAATGTTGGCCTTGCATCCGTTTCCGGTAAAGAAAGCGTGCAGAACGCTTATAAAAATAAAGCAGAAAACATTAAGAAAGCGAGGAAATATTGATGTTAGATAAGAACAAAGTTAAACTCGGTATTGCGCCGATTGGTTGGACAAATGATGACATGCCCGATCTCGGCAGTGAAGTCACATTCGAACAGTGCGTTTCCGAAATGGCACTGGCAGGTTTCACAGGCTGTGAAGTCGGCAACAAATACCCCAAGGATCCTGCTGAACTGCACCGTTATCTCGATATCCGCGGCATGCAGGTGTGCAATGCCTGGTTCTCCACATTCCTGACGACGAAACCTTACGAAGAAACCGAAAAAGGGTTTATTGAACATATTACATTCCTCAAAGCTATGGGTGCCAAAGTTGTCGGCGTTTCCGAACAGGGTCATTCTATTCAGGGGACTGATCTTTCCGTATTTGATGACAAATATGTGATGAACGATGAAGAATGGGATGCTCTTTGCACAGGTCTTAACAAGCTTGGTAAAGTTGCAAAAGATATGGGCATTGCACTTACATTCCATCATCACATGGGCACGGTTGTGCAGACCGAAGCTGAAATTGATCGTCTGATGGAAAATACCGATCCCGAACTGTTCAGTCTTCTGTTTGACTCCGGTCATCTTGCTTACTGCGGTGAAGATTATATGTCCGTTCTTAAAAAGTATGCAAAACGCATCAAACATGTGCATCTGAAAGATATCCGCCCCGAAGTCATTGCAAAGGTCAAGGAAAACCACCTGAGCTTCCTGCAGGGTGTGCGCATGGGCACATTTACCGTTCCCGGTGACGGCGCAATTGATTTTGCTCCTATCTTTGATGTTCTTGCCGAAAATGATTATGAAGGCTATGTTCTTGTTGAAGCAGAACAGGATCCCGCTATTGCAAATCCGTTTGAATATGCCGTCAAGGCAAGAAAATACATTGCTGAAAAAGCAGGGCTGTAAGGAGTTATAAAATGGCTGAAATTTTAAAAGTATTTATCAACGGTCAATTTGTTGAATCCAAAACGGATAAGTATTTTGACGTTTACAATCCCAGCACAGGTGAAATCATTGCAAAAGCGCCCTGTTGCACAGCAGATGAAGTGCAGTATGCTGTGCAGACCGCAAAAGCCGCTTTTCCGGCATGGAAAAAGACCCCTGTTGTAAAAAGAACGCAGATTCTCTTCAAAGTCCGTGAACTGCTTATTGAACACATGGACGAATTGACCCACCTTGTTGCTGAAGAAAACGGCAAGGCTTGGAAAGAAGCAGAAGGCGATGTGCTGAAAGCAAAAGAAGGCACTGAAAATGCCCTGCAGATCCCCACGCAGATGATGGGGGATTCCATTATGGGAACATCTGTCGGTTATGACACCGTTCTCTATCGCGAACCCCTCGGTGTTTTTGCAGGTATCATTCCTTTCAATTTCCCCGCTATGATTCCCATGGGCTGGATGGCTCCCAATTGCATCGCCGCAGGTAACTGCATGGTTCTGAAACTGAACTCCCAGACACCCAAAACCGCACTTCGCATTGCTGAACTTTATAAGGAAGCAGGGCTTCCCGACGGTGTTCTGAACCTGATCACATGCTCCAGAAATGAAGTTGACGAAGTTATTCTTGACAATCCCGATATCGCAGGTATTTCCTTTGTCGGCTCCACAACCACGGGTAAACACATCTATGCCCGCGCAGCCGCTTCCGGCAAACGCGTACAGTGCCTTTGTGAGGCAAAAAACCATGCGCTTGTTCTTGAAGATGCACCCATCACTCGAACCGCTGCCGCTATCATCAACTCTGCATTCGGTTGTGCAGGTGAACGCTGCATGGCTCTGCCTGTGGTAGTTGCACAGGAATCCATTGCAGATGCACTTGTTTCTGAAATTGTAAGACTTGCAAAGAATCTTAAGCTCGGCGCGGCATACGATAAAGAAACCGGCCTTGGACCCGTTATTTCTGCGGCTCATAAACAGAGAGTTATCAATTGGATTGAAAAAGGTATTGAAGAAGGCGCAAATGTTGTTCTTGATGGCAGAGAGTATACTGTTGCTGAAGAGTTGAAAAACGGCTTCTATCTTGGTCCTACCGTTCTTGATAATGTTCCGCATGATTCGCAGGTTGGTAATTGCGAAATCTTCGGTCCTGTTTTGAGCATCAAGCGCGTTAAAGACTTTGAAGAAGGTCTTGCCGTTATGAATGCCAATCCGTTTGCAAACGGCTCGGTTATCTTCACACAGAACGGTTATTATGCAAGAGAATTTGCAAACCGCACAGACGGCGGCATGGTCGGTGTCAATGTCGGCATTCCTGTTCCTGTCGGCTTCTTCCCGTTCTCGGGGCATAAGCAGTCTTTCTTTGGTGATCTGCATTGCCTAGGCAAGGATGCCGTGCGTTTCTATACCGAATCCAAGTGTGTGACCACCCGCTGGTTCGATGAAGAAGAAATGAAAAAAGAAACCGTTTCCACATGGGACGGTACAATATAAAATAAACATAGAGGAGTATTATGCTATGATCAATATCGGTATTATCGGCGCTGGTAGAATCGGTAAGGTTCATCTTGAATCCATTACCTATCATGTCAAGAATGCTCGTGTCAAGAGTGTTGCTGAACCCTATCTCAATGATGAAACAAAGGAATTCATCGAAAGTATGGGTGTTACTGAAATCTACTCGGATTACAAACAAATTCTTGCTGACCCTGAAATTGATGCTGTGTTGATTTGTTCTTCCACAGATACACATGCTTCTATTTCGATGGAAGCCATTGCAGCAGGCAAGCACATTTTCTGCGAAAAACCCATTGATCAATCTATTGAAAAGATTGAAGAAGTCAAAGCCGCACTTGCCGGCACAAATCTGAAATATCAGGTTGGTTTCAATCGTCGTTTTGACCATAACTTCGCTGCTGTCCGTGCTGCAGTCAATGCAGGCAAAATCGGTGATCCGCACATCATCAAAATCACTTCCCGCGACCCTGCACCGCCCAACCCCGCTTATATTAAAGTTTCCGGCGGTATCTTCATGGATATGGCAATCCATGATTTTGACATGGCTTGCTTCCTTGCAGGCAGCGATGTTGAAGAAGTGTATGTTGCTGCAACCGTTCTTGTTGATCCGGCAATCGGCGAGCAGGGGGACTTTGACACCGCCATCATTACTCTCAAAATGGCAAACGGTGCGCTTTGCGTCATTGACAACTCGCGCCGTGCGGCATACGGTTATGACCAGAGAGCAGAAGTGTTCGGCAACAAGGGTTCCGTCGCAAGCGCAAACGACACCCTTTCCACTGCTATCATTTCCGATGAAAACGGCGTAACCGGTGAAAAGCCGCTGTATTTCTTCCTTGAAAGATACATGCAGTCCTACACTACTGAAATGTTTGACTTCGTGGATGCTATCGTCAATGATAAGGAAGTTCCTTGCGGAATCGATGCCGGTCTGCAGTCTGTTAAGATTGCTCTTGCCGCAAAGAAGTCTGCAATTGAAAACCGTCCCGTAAAGATGGGCGAAATCTGATTTTTACAAACCAAAAATCCCACACCGTGATGGTGTGGGATTTTTTTGCGTTGATTTATTCAACTGATTTGAGTGACATTGCCATATCAATGTGTTTGAGTTTCCTGTTAACAATAGCATTCACAAGTGCCGCAAATGCAAATGTTAACACAATCGCAATAAGGAACGAGAACCATTCAATGGTTCTGCCAAACATAACCGTATCAATCTCCGCATACGTGATCAGCAGATAATGCAGGACTATGCCAAGTCCCATGCCGAACGCAGTGCCGAATGCTGTCAATATGATGTTTTCTTTTAAGACATAAGCCTGCACTTCATTGTCAAGGAAGCCCAGAACTTTCAGCGTTGCCAATTCACGGTTTCTTTCAAGAATATTGATATTGGTCAGGTTATAAAGCACAACAAACGCAAGAATCAATGCAGAAAGGAAGAATACCGCAACAACTGCCGTCAGTGCATTTGTGATTTCTGCAAGTGAATCATTGACATCTGATGTAAAACTAACCGCCTGAATGCCCGGCTGACTCATCAGTTTTGTTGCCATTTGTCCTTTCAGCGATGCCAAAGTTTCCTCATCAGCAGAACGCACGGCATCTGTCAGATTACCGAGACAATAGTCATAAGACGGATAAGCACCGAATAATTCAGCGTAGTAATCTGGAGAGATGTAGATATAATGGAAAGTATAGTTTTCAACAATACCTGCAACAAAAATTTCGTATGTTTTTGCATCGGATGTCTGGATGAAAACCGTTTCCCCGACTTTTGTATTTGTATCCTTGGCAAATTTTTCGGAAATCAATGCACCGGCAATTGAGGGAACATAGATTTTACCTGTTGAACGGTTTTGCAGTGTGATGTAATCTGCAAGCAAAGCAGGATCCGAAGGTGAAAGCAGATAAACATCCTCCTGTGCATCCGTGCGCAAAGAATATCCCGTAACCGCCTTCATGGAGATCAGCAGTGTCGAACTGACAGAGTTTGAATTTGCAACGGTTTTATATTCGCCTGATGTGCCGTCCTGTGCAGAATCAAACATAACCTGAAAATCATAATGCGAAATAGCATTTTCACCATACTGTTTAGATCGAATGGCAGACACAGAATTGTACATGCCGAGGCTTGCAAGCATCAATGCAGAACAACCGGCAATACCAATGACCGTCATAAACAGGCGTTGTTTGTTTCTGAACAGATTTCGGGCTGTAACCTTGTTTGTGAAGCGCATTCTTCGCCAAATGAAATTGACATTTTCAAGCAAAATACGCTTACCGGCTTTCGGGGCTTTTGCTCGCATAAGCATGGCAGGAACCTCTGCAAGGTCACGGCGCAATGCAACCAACGTTACAACCAATGTGCAAAGCAATGCAATGATGATACCGATCACAGCGGTGCCGACAGGCAATGTGTATTGCAAATCAGGTATGGTAAACATGATGCTGTAAGCCTTGAATATAGCAAACGGGAAAATATACATACCCAACAGAATGCCGAAGGTGCAGCCGAGTACACAGGCAGAAAGGGAATAGATGATATACTTTGATGCAATGGTTTTATTGTCATAACCCAATGCCTTGAGTGTACCGAGTGTTGTTCTGTCTTCATCGATCATACGGGTCATGGTTGTCAGACAGACCAAAGCAGCAACAACAAAGAAGAAGATCGGGAATATATTTGCCAATACTTCGAGGTTCTTTGTTGTTGAACTGAAGCTGGAATATCCCGGCGTATCGTAACGATCATAGATATTCCAATACACATTATTCAGACTGTCAAGCAGCTTCTTTGCATTGTCAAGTTGTTGCTGATACATGCCGGTTTCATTCGCAAGCAACCCGCTGAGTTGAGCATTTGCAGACTGTAAGGCAGCCTGTGCCGTTGTCAGGTTTGTTTCAATGGTTTCCAGCTGATTGGTCAGTTCTGTGATCATCATCTGCGTCTGAATTTTTTGCAGCGATAACTGGAAATCCGAACTGGTGATTTCCGTACCTGCAGATGATAATTCCTTGGAATATTCCAGCAGTTGATTGTAGGCGGCTGTCAATTCAATTTCGGCAGAATCCAACTGTTGCTTTGTGGAGGTCAAGGTGACATTGGCAGCTGCTAACTCTGATTGCATTGTATTGAGTTGCGTTTCAATCGCTGCAAGTTCAGCTTCCTGCACTATAAGCTCAGCCTTATATTGTTGCAAAATCGGTCTTGCATATGCTGCCAATTCAGTCGCAAGTCCTGCAGTTGTGGAGCCGACAAGATCTTCATAAAGACCGGGATATGTTGTTTGCAGGAACTTATTGATTGCTGCCATTTCATCGCTTGAAAAATCACCATTCTGACGATTATCCAGCATCGTGAGCAATGCCTCAGTTTCTGCAATCATTGTGTTGGTAGTTTTAACTTGGGTTTGAGCCTGCTTATAAGAATTGTACGCTGTATTATATTCCTGCAAATTTGCTGAATATTCAGCATAAGCAGTGGTATAGGCAGCATTCTGTTCTGCATAGGCCGCAGAATTAGTTTGATACTGTGCAAGCAGACTGTTATATTGCGTTAAATTCTGGTCGTAATCAATTCTGTTTAATGCAAGTTCTTCTTCTGCATCCGCAAGTGTCACATTGTAAGTTTCCTGTGCCTTTGCCAATTGCTCCGTCAGCAATTTTTTGCTTTCTTCAAGAGTTTTGATTGTGTTTTTAAGTTCCTGAAGTTGCGATCCTGCTTCGGCAGAAGCATCGGAAAGCAAATTCTCTGCTTCTGCAATCTTATCAGGCAGGGTCTGCTGCAAGTTTGTTACTCTTGCTTCCAGTCTGGACGGGGCAATTGCTTTGATCATGGCAAGGTAGGGAGCAATATAATTGCGATATTCATCGGAAAACGCATCATATCCATCGGAACCAACAATTTTCACATACAGTTCCGTATAATAATCCTGCACAAAAACACTGTCAGGTACAATGATGAATGTGCCGACCTTACCGCTGCCGATCAGCGTATTACCTCTTTCAAAGGAAATGTAATAAGGTGTCTGAATAATACCGACAATTGTAAATTCGGTTTCTTTCAAAGAGGCGCGCAAATCTTCATTGTCGCCGACCAAGGTAATGGTGCTGCCGATCTGGAAACTGTCGGGGGTTGACAAGGCACTGGCATCCACAAGGCATTCATTCGGCGCATCGGGATATTCGCCCTCCAGCAACATCGGACGGTTCATATAGGCAGCTTCATTCACACCATAGTTGATATAGTTGGCAAGAAGGCCTGTATTGATACCGTAAACGCGGGTACTGATCTGTGTTCCGTCGATATCTTTTTCAATTTCGCCATTCACAAGCACCAACGCATCTTTGAATTTTTGGCCAATAACTGCTTCTATATTCGGATCAATATTGTGAATCGCCTGCACATCTTCATCGGTAAGGCCGATGGAGGATTGCACGCGAATATCCATCAGGTTGCTGTAAACAAAATAGTCCTGTGCCGTCTGGCGCATATCGGGGGCTGTTGCTTTTATGCCGACAAAAAAGGCGAGCCCCAAGGCGATGATTATAACAATTGAAATAAATCGGCTGAAACTGCGTTGAACTGAACGCAGAATACTTTTCAGATATGCTTTCGTCAAGAGCAGTTCACCTCCGCAAAATCACTTTTCATCTCGTTTACCATTCAATTTGTTCAACCGACAGGGGATTGTCGTTGACTGTTATTCTTTGCACGCGCCCATTGCGCATGGATATGACTCTGTCTGCCATTGGCGTAAGAGCCTGATTGTGCGTGATGATAACAACCGTCATGCCGGTTTCTTTGCTGGTTTCCTGCAAAAGCGACAAAATCTGCTTACCGGTTGCATAGTCCAGTGCGCCGGTGGGTTCGTCGCAAAGCAGCAACTTCGGGTTTTTGGCAAGCGCACGTGCAATCGAAACACGTTGTTGTTCGCCACCTGACAATTGCGCAGGGAAGTTGTGCAAACGATCACCAAGTCCGACTCGTTCAAGAACGCGTGTCGGGTTCAGTGCCTTGTTGCTGATCTGCGAAGCAAGTTCCACATTTTCCAACGCTGTAAGATTTGGAACAAGGTTATAAAACTGAAAAACAAAACCGACATCATGCCGTCTGTACAAAGCCAGATTTTTGCTGTTGTAGTTGTTGATCAATTCACCGCCGACACGGACTTTTCCGTCATCGCAATCATCAATGCCGCCAAGAATATTCAGAACTGTTGTTTTACCTGCACCGCTGGGACCGACAACAATGCACAGCTCACCTTGTTCTACAGAAAAAGTAACACCGTCCAGTGCTGTAATAACAACTTCGCCGGTCTGATACTTTTTGTAGACAGAATTCAATTCAATAAAGCTCATAACTTTCTCTCCACTAATAATACTTCATTTTATTATACAATAATTACTTCATTTCGTCAATACCGTAAAAAATGAAATATATTGCAACAATATCCAAGTCAATGTATAATTATGCAAATAATTGCACATTGACTTTTTTAATTTGTTGCATTATAATAATAACAATAAAACTGTTATTAAACTTAAAAGAGGTTATTGTATGACTGTTACAAAAGCACCCTTCGGAACCATGCCTGACGGCAGAGATGTGTTTGAATTCACAATTGAAAACGACAACGGAATGAAAGTGTCTGTTCTTTCTCTGGGCGCAACACTCAGAAGCATCATTCTGCCTGATAAAAACGGAAATGAACAGGATATCCTCCTTGGCTTTGATACCGTTGCTGATTATCTTGAAAAATCATCTTACCAGGGGGCAGCTGTCGGTCCGTGCGCAAACCGAATCGGCGGTGGTAAGTTTGTTATTGACGAACAGACCTTTGATGTAATCAAAAATGAAACCGATCAAAACGGCAATGGTGTAACCTGTCTGCATTCCGGCGGTGAATTCAGTTTTGAAGTTTGGCAGAGTATTATTGCAGACTCTGATTCTGTTGAATTTTGCTATACAAGTCCTGACGGCTTGAACGGATTCCCCGGTGAAATGAAGGTTCAAATTGTATACAAACTCGGTCAGAATAACGATCTGCACATTTCTTATAAGGCAGTCTGTGATCGCAAAACACCGATCAATCTTACAAATCATGCCTACTTCAATCTGGCAGGGTATGCAAGCGGCAACATCCTTTCACATGTTTTGCAGTTAAATTGCAGTCAGATCACCCCCGTTGATGCATTCAGCATTCCCACAGGTGAATTGATGTCGGTGGCAGGAACCGCTTTTGATTTCACCGAACCCAAACAGATCGGCAAAGATATCAACAATGATGAAGAACAGTTAAAACTGACAGGTGGTTATGACCATAATTTTGTTATTGACGCTGCCGACGGAACTTTGCAGAAGTGTGCATATGTATATGCTGAAAACAGCGGCATTGTAATGAATGTTTATACAACCATGCCCGGTGTGCAATTTTATGCCGGAAATTTTCTGAAAGGCGAAACCGGCAAAAGCGGAACGCCCATGGAACACCGCAGCGGTTTCTGCCTTGAAACACAATATTATCCTGACAGCCCCAACAAGCCTTCCTTTCCGAATTGCATTTTTGATGCCGGGCAGGAATTTATTTCCGAAACCGTTTACACCTTTGAAACAATGGCTGACTAAACATTTAGCGGCATCTGCTGTTTTGCAGGTGCCTTTTTATTATGTTTGAATTTCTCGCGCTGTGTGCAAATGGTGATACGGAACACTTTTTTATTGTTAAATTGTTGACTTTTGCGACGAGTTGTTGTATTATTACTTTAATTATTATAATTTTTATCGGGTTCGAAAGGAGCCGTCTTATGAAATACAGAAAACCGTACAAATTTGCAACTGTTCTTTTGTGTTTTATGATTGTTTTATCATTTACACTTTCTGCAACAGCCGCAATCACAACATTTGAAACACAATATGATCATCAGCAGATCAACAAGTCATGGCTGACTGATCTGACTGTAAAAGAAAGCCTGACCGGCATCAGTGATATGGTAACAAATGTAACATTGGTAGCTCAGCCGGATTACCCTTATATCGAAACCCCGGAATCTTTTAAAAGTGATGTGCAGGATGCCTGTAAATTATATGAATTGAACGAAGGGTCTGCCAGAGCTGCATATATTTACCTTTTTGAAGTTCTGAATAAAAATTCAGCTGTTCTTGAGGATGACACATCTGACGCTGAAATTAAACAATATCTGATTGATCTCGGCATTGTTTATCCTGACAATGCCGATGCCGATACGCTCGTTATGGCACGTGCACTGTATGTGATTTTTAAGTCCGGCTCCTTGGATTCATACCTGCACGGCGGTGTAATCCCGGCAGGCACGGCACTTGAAACCGCAATTGTAAGTTATATGAGCGTTATTACCGGCATTGACATGAACGCAGTCAAAGAATGGACCACGGTCAGTGATCATCTTTCTTTGGATGAATACATTCTTGCCCTGTCCAAATACACCCTTTGGAGCGCCGGTTATGATGTTTCAAAAGATATGTCGGATGATGAAGTTTATCGTCTTGTTGCACTTATGACAATCCGCAAACAGGGAATAACAGCCCCTGACAATATTTCTTTTGATGAAATCAAGATTCGCTATTTAGCCGCCATGCTCGGCACAAAATACAATGTTTCCTGCAATTCGGATGACCTTGCAGAGGCAATTGAACAGGACTGCGTTGCTTTTTATCTGCTTCAACTGATGGGGCAGGACGCACAACTCTCGCTGCGTGCAGACAGCATCTCTTATGAAAATGCCTTTTCGAGTGTTGCAGAGCATACGGATCGCTTCGATATGGAGGTCGGCGAATTTTATGCCGATGTTTACAACTATACCGCAACCTTAAAATATAAACGAAATTCTATTTGGATTTATCCCGCAAGCTATGTTTGCAATCATGAAGATAATGCAAAAATGATAAAAATAACCGCCAACGGTGAGTATATCGAAGACGGTAATTTCAATGAAATCAAATTGAATCCGAATCTCGAATCACAAATTATAACAATCAAGTGTGATTACGATTTTAATGCTGAAAAATTTACGGCAACCTATTATCTTAAAGTTGTGCAGGGCTTGATTTATTCTGATTCTGTACTTGTTGAAGATCCCGACATCAATGATATTTTCAGCGGCGATTATGAATTGGATGAATCTCTTTATGCTCCCGGCTACATCCAAAACAACACCGACCTCGTCGGCAGCATCCTTGGTTCAATTGGTTTGGGTGTTGGCTTTGGCGATTTGTTGGATACATTCACATCTTCCGGTGTCGGTGATTCCACAGTCAGTGGCAGTATTTCCACAATTAATCCCTCTGTTAACAGCAACATATCCGGCCTGAACTCTGTGTTGGACAATGGCTTTTTAACCGTCTTGCCTTCTGTCGGAGCAGTCGGAAGCAGTGCAGGCGGATTGAAGGATACATCCATCACCATGTCTGTTTCATCAATGGAATTATTCAGCAATGTTGATCATGCAGAAAAAAGCAATACCGTTCTCAGCGGCATCGGCGGTCTGGAATTGTATTCCGTTGCGGAATCTGTCGGAACAGCACTTCTGGCAAGTGGCATTGCTGCTGAAAATGTTGCTTCTCCGATTATTGGTTCTGTAATTAACGATGCAATTTTTGATGACGGAGACACCGTAATCGGCGCATCTGTTTCTGCTGATGTTGGCAAAAACAGCAATACTGCTTATGTTTCCGCACTTTCCGATAAAGCAGTTTCTGTTTATTCGAACGGAGACGCATCGGTTGTCGGCACAATCAGTCTGGATCAATATCTTTCGCATCAACAAACTGCAAACGGCACGCAAAGCAACGCGCCTGTTGCAGAATATGACACCACTGTTGTTGCAAATCAAAACAATTCTTCCGTTGTTTTTATTGTTGTTGCATCTTTGGCAACTGTTGCCGGTGTTGTGCTGATTGTGGTTTCAAAACAACGCAAGATTTCTTATTGACAGTTTAGGAGGCGGATTCAAAATGAATGAAAAAATTATGATTGTTGATGACGATCCCAATATATGCGAGTTGCTGCGCTTGTACCTTTCAAAAGAAGGGTATGCAACTGAAATCGTGTATGACGGGCAAACTGCCGTTGATCTTGTTTCTACCATTAAACCGCATCTGATTCTTCTGGATGTTATGTTGCCCGAACTGGACGGTTGGCAGGTATGCCGCAAAATCCGTGCAACGTCCAATGTTCCTATTATTATGGTTACGGCAAAAGGGGAAACCTTTGACCGTATTCTCGGACTTGAACTCGGCGCTGATGACTATATTGTTAAACCTTTTGAAACAAAAGAGGTTGTGGCGCGTATCAAAGCCGTTTTGCGCCGCGCCAACAACGCTTCGATTGAACCTGTGAAGGAAGTTCATTATGATAAACTTTCTATCAATCTTACCAATTATGAAATGAAAGTGAATGGTTTGCAGGTAGACACCCCGCCCAAAGAACTGGAGCTGATTTTTCACCTCGCCAGCAATCCGAATCGCGTATTTACAAGAGATCAGTTGCTTGATGAAGTGTGGGGATATGAATTCTACGGCGATTCCCGCACAATCGATGTGCATGTTAAAAGACTGCGTGAAAAACTGGAAGGTGTTTCCGATGAATGGGAACTGCGCACTGTTTGGAGCGTTGGTTATAAGTTTGAATTAAAAAAGAGTTGACAATAAATTAAAAATAACAGCCGGTTTTTAATCGGCTTTTATTTTTACCGCAAGGAGTTTTGCAATGAAACTGATAAAAAACAAGCGTACTGTCAGTATTTTTGAGCATTATTTTATGATTCTGACCTGCCTTGTTCTCTTTTGTCTTTTAATTTCATCTTTGTCCTTGATGTTTTTTGTTGCAACAACCTGGTCGGATGATCTGCAAAAAAAACTGACAGACAGTTGCACTTTTCTTGTGAATGAGATTCGTGTAAATGATGAGAATGTTATTTATGCAAACAATGATTTAAATAACCTGTTGGCAAATTTGCAAAATACTTCCAATGCAGATTTTTTGCTTTGTGATAAAGATGGAAAAATTATAATGTGTGCGGATACTTGCGATGAACAAGGTGTGCAAAATCAAAAAATTGTTTGCAAAAAACATGCAAATACCTCATTTTCAAGAGAAACATTACTTGCAGTGGATTCGCAGCCGCTTGGTTATTTGCAAAAAGGACCGATTGATATTGATGAATCGCAAGACTATATACAAATCGGTTTTTCGGCACTTTCAAAGGACGGGCAGCAGTTTTATCTTTTTGCGGTTCAATTGTTGAGTGTAGGGTATCAGCCTTACATAACGCAGTATATGAAGATGACCATCGGCGCAAGTTGTGTTGCGGTTATCATGGCATTCTTTTGCTCACTCGCCGTAACATACAGAATTGTTCGCCCCTTGCGCAAAATGGCAGAAGCGACAAAACATTATGCTGCCGGTGATTTTTCATACCGCATCCGCAATGTTGCACATTATGAAGAATTCAATGAACTGTCAGCCGCATTTAATCTGATGGCGAAGAATCTGGAAGAAAATGAAAAATCCAGAAAAAATTTCGTTGCAAATGTTTCGCATGAATTAAAAACACCAATGACAACAATCGGCGGATTTATTGACGGCATTCTGGACGGAACAATTCCTCCGTCAGAAATAAATCATTATCTGAACATTGTTTCTGAAGTTGTTAAGCATCTTTCCGGGTTGGTTGTTTCCATGCTCAACATGTCTAAAATAGAAGCTGGGAAAGTAGAACTTAATTTTTCTGAATTTTCTTTCGACCAATTGTTGATTCAGGTTTTTATAGGGTTTGAAAAAAATATAACGGACAAAAATATAAATATTGTCGGCATTGAAAAACTGGACTCTGTTATGATTCGCGCGGATGAGGCACTGATTCGCCAGGTTGTTTATAACCTGATTGATAATGCTGTTAAGTTTACACGCAATGACGGCACAATCAAGATTGATCTGTCCGAAGAAAAACACCATGTCAAGTTAACAATTGCCAATACCGGAAGCACAATTCCGAAAGACGAATTGAACAGCATTTTTGACCGTTTTTATAAAGTGGATAAATCGCGCGGACTTGATGCTTCCAGTTTTGGTATCGGATTGCATATTGTGCGCAGTATTGTTGAACTGCATGGCGGCACAATTCAGGCAACAAGCAAAGAAGAACATACAAAATTTGTGGTTCTTCTGCCGTTATTTAATAATGTTTAAAGTAAACGGATAATAATAATTGATAAGATTCAGTAATTTCAGAAAGAGGTATACAGATGTACGATCCTGAAAATATGAAAAATACTTGCGAAAATGAAAATGGCGACAGCAATACATTGCAGGAAAATAATGCTCCGATGATCGAGCATGAAAACATTTGCAACTGCGAAGATGTTGCAGATGAAAACAGCAATGCGGAAGAAGATCCACAAATTACGGCAGAAGATGCGCAAACGGCAAATGAAGAAGAAACTCTGCCAGATGAAACAATTGAAGCAACAGAAGAAGCTTCCACTTTAGCCGATTCTCAACATGTGCAAAATACCCAAGCAGCGCAACCGCAATCTGCTTCTTATGCACAGCCGAATTATACAAATGTGAATCGTTACTATCAAACACCGCAACCGCAAAATGCTTATGCTTATCCGCAGAATATCAATGAAAACGTACCGAGAAAGAAATCAAAAGGAAAGGTTGCGTTTCTTGCAATTTCGTGTGTTTTGCTCGTTTTGGCTGTTGGTATTTTTGCAATTGTTCTGACCGATGGCGACAACGCAAATGCAAACAACGGAAATGGTTTGCGTGATGTGCCGAATGTTACCGTTGTTTCATCCGCAGATGCAGGAGAAGAAGGGCTTTCCGCCGCAGAAGTGTATCAGAAAGTGTTCAAAAGTTCTGTCAGCATTCTTGCATATCAGCAGTCAACAGGTGAACTTGGTGTGCTGGGCTCCGGTGTAATTTGTCAGGAAGATACAAGCAATAAGTATACTTATATTGTCACCTGTGCCCACGTCATCAATGATGCCGATTACAATATCAAAGTAGAACTTTGGGATGGCACCGTTCACACAGCAGAAGTTGTTAACTTTGATGACAGCAACGATATTGGCGTTATCCGAATTCGTGCAACCGGCTTGCAGATTGCCGAATTCGGCAATTCCGATGAAATTCAACCCGGAGCAACCGTATATGCAATCGGTTCTCCTTACAGTTCCAAATTTGCGGGCACATTCACCCGCGGCATGGTTTCTGCCGTGAACCGTCTTGTTACAACGCAAACAAGTTATCAGCTTTGTTGTATTCAGCATGATGCCCCGATCAATCACGGCAACTCAGGCGGTGCACTTGTGAATGCTTTCGGGCAGATTATCGGTATCAATGCACTGAAAATCACCTCCGAAGGATACGAAGGGCTCGGATTTTCCGTTCCGTCCGTAACCGTTATCAAGGTTATCAACTCCATCATTGAAACTGGTCTTGCACCAAAAGCACCAAAGCTCGGTATTTCTTATGTGCAGGCAATTTACTACAGCCAGTTCCTGTCGGATCTGATTGAAGAAAATAATCTTCCTGCGGGTTCTATTGTTATTGCAGATATTAACGAAGATTCCAGCCTTTACAATACCGAATTGCAGGTGAATGACATTGTTACCGCTGTGAATGGTGAAAATTTGACAACACCTGACCTTCTTGTGCAGTTGATTCAGAATTCCAATGTCGGAGATTCATTTGAATTGAGTGTTGCACGTATCATTATGAATGAGGATGGCACGGATTATGTTGATATTGAAACCTTTACAGTGACTGCCACCTTGGTAGAAAAAACAGAAGCCGACAAGGGTGCCGAACAGAATGATGCGCAGGATGATTTTTATGAATACTTTGGCGATGACAGTGGTAATTATGAAGATTTTTATGATTACTTCTATGATTATTTCTATGGCGGCGGCAATTTTGACGGCAGCGAGGATTCGCCGGAAGGGGATAACCGATTCACGATTCCCGAATAAATAAGAATACAGCAAAAGCGGCAGACTGTAATCATTCTGCCGCTTCTCTGTTATTATTATTTGGTTTTCTTCAATGTGTATTTTCCGTTCTTTAATTCTGTTGCAAGTTCCGTTGCTGTAAGGACTTCTTTTTCAAGCCACACCCCGCCTCTTGCAAGATCTTCATATTCATGGAAATCCGAGCCGGATGTTTTTATTTTTCCGTTGAGCGTAGCCCATGCCTCTGCAATTTCGTTGCGTGAATTGTGCCGAACATTTCCGTTATATACTTCATATCCGTCCAAATATTCCGGTCGCATAATGGTCATGGAGTTGCGCATGGGATGTGCCTGCACAATCAATACACCGTTTCGGTGTGCAATCTCACTGCATTCACGCAGGGAAGTGCTGTTAAGGTGCGGATTGTCATACAGGAATTGCTCTGTGATTCCAAGCAATAAATAGTCATTGTCATTTTCAGGAAAGCGAATCTCTGCACCAAGCAACACATGAAAATCCTGCGTTGCATGTGCTTTTGCTGCGCGGTATCCTGCAAGAAACGCATCAACATAATTCTTCCAATCCGTAATTGGTGTGCCTTTTATGCCGCCGGAAGTAAAGTGATCTGTAATCACAACGCCGCTGTAATTGTTTTCTTTTAACAGTTTAACAACGTCTGCTGCACAGATTTTTCCGCATCCGCTGACTTCAGATGTATGGCAATGCAGCTCATATAAGTAAGCCATATATTTCAGTCCTTTTATTTTTTTCTTTATTATAAATCCTCTTTTTAATTATGTCTACTTTTTTTTGAAAAAGAATTGATAATTTTTATTCTTTTTGCTATTATATATTTCAAATCATTCGGGAGGGGAAAACAGTGCGCGAAAGTTATAAAACAACAATCTGCGGTGTGACAGCATCGCTGGCATTGGTTCTGATGCTGTTGACATACATCAATCCCTTTCTGACTTACACAAGCCCGCCGTTTGCAGGGGTGTTGTTAATTCTGATTATGATCGAAGTCGGTCAAGCTTGGGCATTCGGCACCTATACGGCAATCAGTCTGCTCGCTTTGTTTTTGTTGAGTGACAAAGAAGCGGCAGTTATGTTTATTTTATTTTTCGGGTATTATCCCATGCTGCGTTCGGTTTTTGAAAAGAAGATTAAACTAAAAGCTGTGCGATATATTCTTGAATTGCTTATTTATAATGTCGCAATTGCTCTTTCTGTTATTGTTTGCATGTATGTTTTTGGTGTGGATTATGACGACTTCGGCGATTTCGGTAAATATTCGCTTTTAATAACAGCTGTTTTGATGAATGTTATCTTCGTTTTGTATGATTTTCTGGTTGATAAATTGATTCTGGCATATCGATTACGGTGGCAAAAAAATCTTCACAAAATTTTTCAAAAAAAATGAAAAAAGGGCTTGATTTTTGCAAAACAATTGTGTATAATACTTGAGCAACACGGAGAGTTGTCCGAGATGGTCTAAGGAGCACGACTGGAAATCGTGTATACGCCAAAACCGTATCGAGGGTTCGAATCCCTTGCTCTCCGCCAAAAACAAAGCACTACCGCAAGGTGGTGCTTTGTTTTTGCTTACATCAAAGAAGGGATTCGAAGGACGATCGGTACAGAGAAACAGTCCGGTGAAGATTCCCCCACGGTGTGGGGGAAATGTCTGCAAAGCAGACAAAGGGGGACGAGTCCGTCAGACTGTTGTGACCGCGAGCGACCAAACGCCTGCAGGCGTGCGAATCGAATCCCTTGCTCTCCGCAAAATAACAGCACCAAAAATGGTGCTGTTATTGCATTTATACATAGTCACATAACTTCTCTTTGTGCTTTCATAAAGTCGAGATATAATTTGTTCTCACCGCTGTCAATAAGTACAGTCGGTGATTTTCTTTTTGCTTTGCAGAATTTACTGTCATAGCGGTCAAAAACTTTTTCAACGGGGGAGTCATTTACAGTATACTCACCGTCATAGGATGCAACGATTTCACCTGCAAGCGTATTATAGTAAACTTTATTACCATTGAATTGCACTGTGTTTTTGCAGATTCTCTCTTTGAATTGTTCAAATGTTTCACTATCAGCATCAGAAAGTTCGGTTATGTAAGCATGATAGTCGCCGCCGAATCTGCACAGATCAAATTCACTCTTGAGTTTGCACCGGTCTGGGAAGTTTTTGCTTTTATGCACCCCCTTGGCAGAAGCCGTATCAAAGGGTTTGTATTCCAACTTTCCGTTTGCAATCAATGCGACAAAAACACCGTTTTTTCTTGCAAAAACTCTGCTTTCCGCAAGTTCAAACTCATCATAAAAATCCTTTGGCAAATAGGCATGCGTCATATTTGCAATTGCTGTTTCGCCAAGCCGTTTTTTATCAGGAAGTTTATAAATGGTTATGTTAACATTTTCGTGTTGTACACTCATAGGCCTTCTGCCGTTGCCGATCCAATAACCGGGTGAAGAACCGTATCTGCCGTTCCCGTTACCGGCAGGATGCGTGGTGAACAGTGCAAGTGTTTCTCCGATATTGGCAGACCATTCATGATCCTGTGCACCGCACATATCCACATCTTTGCACACGGATGTAGAAAGGCAATAACGAGCAGTTCGGTAAGTATAAACATTTCCTCTGCCGGTGGCGATGCCGTGCGGCATAATATTGTGTTTTTCAGCAAATTTGCCCCATCTGACAACTTTGAAAATGGTCAGATTCAGGAATTTGAAATACCCAAGGAAAGAGTTTCTGTACATCATATTATCTTTCAGATACTTCAGCGTGTTTTCTATGACCTGATGATTGGTAAATGTTTCTGCGCCGAATTGTGCCATAATCTGATGCGGTTGACAGCCAATCAGTCCTTCTTCCTTCATATCTTCGGGCGAAATTCCGCATCCCATTTTGGAAACGAATGTTTCTTTAGATAATGCGATATCCTTGATAGCTTCAGGCAGAACATAAAGTCCTTTTTTAACAATGTCCGTAAAACACAAAACGATATGATTCGGCTTTTTTGCAAGGCTTGCCGCAATTTCATCCTTTTCTTTTACGGAAAGATGCGGATCAGCAAGCACATCTGTTATCCCTTCTGCACCCCACAGAACATTCATGGCACACTGTATGCTGTTGCCGTAAAAATTGCCGGTCTTGTTGTTTCCGTACATTCTTGAACTGACAGCAACAAAACGGTTGTTTACACTGTTAAGGGCAACATCAAACCACAGAACATCCATGATTATTTTCATTTGTTCCACAGACTTTTCATCTTTTGCGTATGCAATGAAATTTGCCATCGGGGCAATATCTTCAGCAAGATAATTGTTACTGAGGTATTCAGCAAAACCAAAGTTAAAACGTTGTTCCATCCATGCATCAATACGGACTTTTGCCTTTGCCACATGCTCTTTTCCTGTCATTTTGTTGTTGCTGAAAACCGCATCCGGCCATTCCTGTCCTGCAAGGTACTCACTGACAGCAAACAGAATCTGGTGATTTTCTGACCAATAGCACATGCTGTCGTCACCGGGTTCATCCATGAAGTATTTGAAGTTCAGAAACGTGTTTTTGATAAGCTCCTTGCATTTTTCATTCAATACATTGCCACAGTCTTTGTAGATTTTAAACAGCATCTGTGCTCTGAAATCAGAGCAATCAAATCGCCTGCCCATGTAGCGGCTCTGGTGCTCAAGCAGTTCGTATATTTCTTCGTCTGTAAAAATATTTTTCGTTTCTTCACCTGCAAGGAAAAGGTATAAGTCTTCAAAACTTTTACCGTTCACGGAAGTTGAATACAAGTCTTTTTCTTGATCTTCGGGGAGCTCCTGTGCGGGTGTCTGTGCGAAAAGATAAGCAATTTCAATTACAGTCAGAAATACAACTGCACCAAGAATGCCGAGAATAATATACAGAATCGTCATTATACTCCCTCCGCGTTTTCTTGTTTATGCCATCCTTTCGAGCATGTCAAGCGTAACTTCATATTGCATTTCCTCGCCCTTGTTAAAACGTTCCAATTCCTCCATCATATAATAAGCCATTCTTTGCGGTTCATTGCCCGTGCTGCCGGCTATATGCGGTGTAAGTACTGCATTCGGGCACCAGAACAGAGGATTGATGTATGGGAAGAACTCTCTTTTGATTACATCTGCGACAAATGTTTTTGAGGGATGCAGAAGAAGCGATAATGCGAGGGAATATTCCGCAACTTGTGCACCTCTTCCGGTATTTATGAATGTGGAATGCTTTTTCATTTTACTGAACAGTTTGTAATTGAACACATTTTCAAGTTCAGGTTTGTTGGCAAGGTGATTGCTGATGACATCGCAGGTGCTGAAAAGTTCTTCAAGTCCGATCAGGGTAACGCCGAACGCACTCGCTTTTTCTTGACTTACAAACGGATCATAGGCAAAAACTTCAACATCAAGAGCCATCAGCCTTTCAGCAACCATCTGACCAATTGCCCCAAGCCCGACAAGGCCTACTTTGCATCCGAAGTTGCCCGGGGATGTGTTTGCAAAAATAAAAGAACGAGGCAACAAGGATCGGTAATATTTTGAAGATTGAAAATACCCTTTTGCAGCTAACGTTATTTGCGCAAAAGTGTATTCTGCAACCGGCACGGCGTTTGCCGCAAATGCACTGAAAACCTTGACTCCGCACTCAAGAAAAGGTCTTGCAAAATATTGCACGGTTCCTGCTGCGTAAAACACAGCTTTAAGTTTCGGCATGTATGTACGGATTTCTTCTTTGGTGAATTTCGGCATTCCCCATGTTGCAAATGCAATTTCGCAATCGGAAAGAAAGTCTGCGTTTTCCTTTAAATTTTTTCTGTTGATTTTTTCGGACAGTTCACCATACTCACCGAGTTTTTTCAGCACCGTATGTGTGTAAACTTTTGAAAACTGTATCTGATTTGTACCAAACAGGGCGATTTTCATTGGATTTTCCCCACCTTTTCTTTTATTTTCTGTATGTCTTTTATCATATTTGATTTGAACCCCAGATAGCTGAATAAATATGTGTATTCAATAAGAAGATTGCCGTCAAAACCGACGGATAAAATTTTATCTAAAAGTGCATCAATATAATCGGGCTTGTATTTCGGAAATTGTTCCCGCATCTGTTCAGAGAAAGAAATATGCACACTTTCCAGATAAGGAGTCGTTCGCTCAATTCTGTCAAGGTCATATTCTTTTCGACGATAACGGGACTGAAAATATGTTTTGAAATTATCACGGTCAATATCTTTGCAAATTTTCAAAAAGGCATCCGTATTGTTGTTATAGGTATTGTCATGACATTCGGGGCAGACGGTGAGGTTGTATTTCACCGCAACTTCGCAGATGTTTTTCGCATCTTCAACAAGGGAATTATACATATCGGCGTCAGTCAGTTCGCTGTCGTTTTTACCCAGCCATACACGTACAGCGGATGCACCCATTGTTTTTGCAATTTCGCAGATTGTCTGCCATTCTTCCGTCTTTTTACTGCTTACGCAATAATAACTGCCGTAAGAGCAAATCTTGATACCGGCTTCATCACAAAGTTTTTTTGCCAGTTTCGCCGAAGCGATATCTGTTACATGGATGTCGCCGCCCCATTCAATGCAATCAACCTTCGCCTGTGATGCAATATCAACGATTTTATCAAGTTTTCTTATCTGCCTGAAAGATGTGGATGTAAAACCGATCTGCATAATGTGCCTCTCATTATCTTTTTTTATTTCAAAGAAAATTATATCATCCGATCAAACAAAAAGCAACTATAAATCGAATGTTCGCAGTTTGCCGATTGTATGACAAATAATGTTTACAAATTATACATTTTTAACTGATCATAATTTGTTATAATGAATACAAATAATAGGAAAGCGGTGTTATCATGGCAAAATATCTTATTGTAAATGCTGATGACTGCGGCATGTGCGAGGCTGCCAATAAAGCAGTTTTTGAATTGCTTGAAGGTGGATTTTTAAAATCAACAACCATTATGATGCCTTGTGCTTATGCTGAAGATGCAGTTCGTTATTCAATCGAACATCCGGAATTTGCTATGGGGATCCATCTGACAGCAACTGCCGAGTGGCAGGATTGGCGTTGGAAGCCGTTGACGGACGGAAAAAGCCTTGTGGATGAAGACGGTTATATGTGGCACAACTGTATACAGGTTACAAAAAACGCAAAATTGGATGAACTTGAAAAAGAGGTCAGAGCTCAAATTGACAAGGCACTGAAGATGGGTATGAAACCTTCTCACATTGACAATCACATGGGCTCGCTTTACGGTCACATCGGTCTTCGTTTTGAATTACTGAAAATGACGCTTAAGGTCTGTGGTGAATACGGCTATGCTTATCGACTGTACACAAAAGCAGACAAGCGTGTGCAGCCTGCCGATACACCGTATATTCTCCATTACATTTCTTCCTTGATAGGCAAAAAATGGGGGAAGAAATTCAACGTACTTATGCCTGATTATCTTTTATTCCCGAACTGGACAAAAGAAATGCGTCAGGGAACTTATGAACAATACAAAAAGCACATCCTGAATATCTGGACAAACATTCCCGACGGAGTAACAGAAACCTTTGTGCATCCCGCACTTGAATGCGATGAACTCAAGAACATTACCGGTTCGTGGCAGGATCGAGTATGGGAATACCAACTGATGAAGGATCCCGAAACGCATCAATACCTCAAAGATCACGGAATAGAAATGATCAATTATCGTGATTATATCGCAATGCAAAAATAACAGCAGTTTTTACAAAAATATTTTCATTTTATTGTGAAAAAGTACTTGCAAAATGAAAAT
Source organism: Clostridia bacterium (assembly GCA_017416485.1). Classification (GTDB taxonomy): domain Bacteria; phylum Bacillota; class Clostridia; order Oscillospirales; family Acutalibacteraceae; genus RUG806. The sequence continues at coordinate 216,844 of JAFQCH010000023.1, forward strand.
GTTTGTGTTATAATTCTTGAGCAAATCGCACGCAATCGGATTTATGCAGTGTGCACTTCGGTGTCTGCGTAAGATGAAGATTGCGGAGGTGTAACAAAAGGAGGAAAAAACAAATGTCAGTAGTATCCATGAAACAGCTTCTCGAAGCAGGCGTCCACTTTGGACATCAGACCCGTAGATGGAACCCCAAAATGGCTCCCTACATCTTCACAGAACGCAACGGCATCTACATCATCGACCTTCAGAAGACGGTCAAAAAGCTGGAAGATGCTTACATGTTCGTTCGTGAACTTTCCGCTAACGGCGGCGACATTCTCTTTGTCGGTACCAAAAAGCAGGCTATGGATTCCATCAAGGAAGAAGCAATCCGTTGCGAAATGCCTTTCGTCAATGCACGTTGGCTCGGCGGTATGCTTACCAACTTCAACACCATCAAGAAGAGAATCAAAAGACTTGAACAGCTCACCGCTATGGAAACAGACGGCACTTTCGATCTGCTTCCCAAGAAGGAAGTTGCAAAGCTCAAGCTCGAAAGAGAAAAGCTTGAAAAGTTCCTCGGCGGTATCACCGGCATGAAGAGACAGCCCGCTGCCATGTTCATCGTTGACCCCCGCAAGGAAAGAATTGCTGTTCTTGAAGCAAAGAAACTTCATATTCCGATCGTAGCTATCGTTGATACCAACTGCGATCCCGACGAAATCGACTATGTTATCCCCGGCAACGACGACGCCATCAGAGCTGTTAAGCTGATTGCAGGCGCTATTGCTGATGCTGTTATCGAAGGCAGACAGGGTGAAACCACTGCTGCTGTTGCAGAAGAAGCTGCTGAAGAAACCGCAGATTTCGCTGAATAAGAAACAATAATATCGGACGCCTGTACCCGCGGTGCGGGCGTCATTTTAAAATTACAGGAGGATAAAATTATGGCATTTACCGCAAAAGACGTACAGGCTCTTCGTGAAAAGACCGGCGCAGGCATGATGGATTGCAAAAAAGCTCTTACCGAAGCTGATGGCGATATGGATAAGGCAGTTGACGTTCTTCGTGAAAGAGGACTTGCTCTTGCTACTAAAAAAGCAGGCAGAGTCGCAGCAGAAGGCGTTGTTCTTGCTTACAATGACGAAGAAAAGAACATCGGTGTTCTCGTTGAAGTTAACTCCGAAACTGACTTCGTTGCTAAGAACGAAAAGTTCCAGAACCTTGTTCTCGATGTTGCAAAGACCATCGTTAACGAAAATCCCGCTGATGTTGATGCTCTTCTGACCCTCAAACTTGCAGGTTCCGAAGATACCGTTCAGGAAGCATTCCAGAACGCTGTTCTTTCCATCGGCGAAAATATGAAGATCCGCCGTTTTGTTCGTCACGAAGGCATCGTTTCCACCTACATTCATGCAGGCGGCAGCGTTGGTGTTATGGTCACTTTTGACTGCGCTGACGAATCTTACAAGTCTGAAGCATTCAAGGCTATGGGTAAAGACGTTGCAATGCAGGTTGCTGCTATGAATCCGCAGTATCTTGAAGGGGCAACTGTTCCCGCTGATGTTATCGACCACGAAAAGGGCATCATGATTGCGCAGATGAAAGAAGATCCCAAGATGGCCAATAAACCCGAAAAGGTTATGGAAGGCATCATCGCAGGTAAGATCAACAAGTTCTTCAAGGAAGTTTGCCTTCTTGATCAGGCTTTCGTTAAGGATGACAGCGTTAATGTCAGAACTTATGTTGCCAACACGGCAAAGGAACTCGGCGGTGCTTTCACCGTTAACGGTTTCTATCGTTTCGCTAAGGGCGAAGGTCTTGCAAAACGTGAAGACAATTTTGCTGACGAAGTCGCTAGCATGATGGGCAAATAATTAAACTTTGTAAGCGGCGCAAATTCTGCGCCGCTTTTTTCTTATGTATATATTCATTTGCAATACGCATATAAATAAAAAAATCTTTATTTCAGGAGTATTGCAAATGAATGTACACAAGAAGTTGTTCAGCATTAGTCTTGTTTTGATTGCATGTTTTTTTCTTTCTCTTCTCTATATCACAAATCAAGAAAATGCTTTTCCGACAACCACAGAAGTCTGCGGTGTTCCATTGCTTATTATTGATGCAGGGCACGGTGGGGAAGATGGCGGTGCGATTGCAATTGACGGAACTTACGAAAAAGATATTAACTTGCAAATCGCATTGCAACTGCAAGAAATCTGTTCTTTGTTTGGAATGGACAGTATTATGATCCGTACAACCGATACAGATCTTGCCGACCATACGCTTCCGACTATCAGAAAAAGAAAGATATCGGATATCAATGCCCGTATGGAAATATTAAACAGTAATCCGCATGCGGTTTATGTCGGAATCCATCAGAATCACTATAAGGATGCACGCATCTGCGGTTTGCAGGTTTTCTATTCAAATGGCACAGACATTAGCCGACAAATCGCTGATTCTGTGCAGGTGTATACATCTTCATCGTTGCAACCCGATAATACCCGAAAAACAAAAGCAGCAGGGGAGGATATATATCTATTGCATCATGCCAAATTGCCTGCAATTATGGTAGAATGCGGCTTTATATCCAATGAAGAAGAATGCAGACTTTTAAAGGAACCCGCCTACGGCACAAAAATATCCCTTTGCATTGCAGGGGGATTGATGAATTATTACACAACAGAGAGGATTGCTTGAATGGCACCCAAAGTAAAAACAATTTACGTTTGCAGCAGTTGCGGTTGCACAGCACCAAAGTGGTGCGGTCAGTGCCCTGATTGCGGTGAATGGAATACAATGAATGAAGAAATCCGCACACCGACTTCAGTTTCGCCGAAATCGGTTGGTGGTAATATGCAATTTTCTGCCGCAAAGCGTTTAAATGAAATTACGGAAGAAAACACCGCGAGGTATGATACAGGCATCGGTGAGTTGAATCGCGTTTTGGGCGGCGGACTTGTAAAGGGCTCACTTGTGTTGCTTTCAGGCGACCCCGGCATCGGCAAATCGACCATTCTTTTGCAGGCATGTGAAAACCTCGGAAAAAAGCATAAAATCCTTTATGTAGCAGGAGAGGAGTCTGCTCATCAAATCAAAAGTCGCGCTTTGCGCCTTGGTGTAAAAACTGAAAATCTTTACATTTTGTGCGAAACCGATACGCAATACATTTGTGAATATATGCGTACGGAATCACCTGATATTGTTATTATTGACTCTGTTCAAACACTTGCAATCAGTGAAATTCAATCTCTGCCCGGCAGCATCACGCAAGTCAGAGAAAGCACAAATCTGCTTATGCGTGCGGCAAAAAGTTTGAACATTCCTGTTTTTATTGTCGGCCATGTTAATAAGGACGGGAACATTGCCGGGCCTAAAGTGCTTGAACATATTGTGGACTGTGTTTTATATTTTGAAGGTGAAAAGCATGTTGCATGCCGCATTTTGCGCGCTGTCAAAAATCGATTCGGTTCTACAAATGAAATCGGCGTGTTTGAAATGTGTGAACAAGGATTGTTAGAAGTAACAAATCCATCCAAAATGCTCATTTCAGGCAGAGCAAAGAATGCCTCGGGGTCCTGTATTACATGCACGATGGAGGGCTCGAGGCCGATTCTGGCTGAAGTTCAAGGTCTTGTTACAACTTCAGGATTCGGCAATCCGCGCCGCATGTCAACAGGATTTGATTATAACCGAACTGCTATGCTTTTGGCGGTTCTTGAAAAGCGTGCAGGTTATTTCTTCGGCAACATGGATTGCTATGTCAATATTGCAGGCGGCTTACGGCTGGACGAGCCTGCTGCTGATTTATCGGTTGCCGTTTCCTTGGTTTCCAGCATGAAAGATACTGTTGTGCCTGAAAATATCCTCATTTTCGGCGAAATCGGGCTTTCCGGGGAGGTTCGCTCCGTAAACAGCTGTGAACAGCGAATTCGCGAAGGAATCCGACTTGGTTTTGAAAAATGTATCATTCCGTATCACAACAAAAAACAGCTATCTAAAAATTGGAGCGACCAAATTGAAATTATCGGTGTTCATACTGTTCGCGAAGCGGTTATTGAAGCCGGCGGTAGCTTCTGATGAATTTCGGAATTATTCCCACGCCGCATCTGCCGACAGGGAAGGTTTGTCATTTATTATGCGGCGAAATTTCAAAGGAATTGCAAAATTCGCTGTTGCAACATGTAGATTCGCTGCTTATCACAGAAGCGGAGTCCAATATAGAACGGTCACTGTGTAATCATGCTGATCTTTCAGTCTGTCCTTTGCCGGAAAAACAGATAATACTCTCAAAAACGCAATCGAATTTAAAAGAAAAATTGATTTCACTCGGATTTTATGTTATAATGCAAGATGTTGTCAGATCACCATACCCTAAAGATTGTTTGTTGAATTTCGTTGATACTGCATATTATTGCATATATAATAAGAACATTCACACTAATGCGATATTTCGCACAGATCAAAAAACAGCAACAACAAAACAAGGTTACATAAAATGTTCGGTAGCACCGATTGCACCCAATGCAATTCTGACGGATGATCCCGGGATTGCAAAGGCAGCAGAAAAACTGGATATACAAGTTTGCTGTGTTGCAAAAGGGGATATTCAATTACAAGGATATTCTTACGGCTTCATCGGCGGTTGTTGCGGCAAATTAAGCGAACACACTTTGGCATTTTGCGGCAATCTTGAATCACATCGCGAACATAAAAAAATAAGCGAATTTTTAAAACAGTATGATATTGAACCAATCAATCTGATTGATTCACAGTTAACGGATGTTGGAAGTTTAATACCTTTAACACAAAAGAAAGGTTGAAGAAATATGAGAAAGAAAGTTATGGATGCAAAAGCAAACAGAAGTGCAACAATTGTTATTGTCATATTGAGTATTGCCATTATGCGCATAATTAAAAAATACGGCAAGGAACAAAAGGATTAAGCATTTTTAGTCACAGCAATGTAAGGTGAGTGCAAAGAAAATTGCTCGGAGAAGATTTGTCTTGAATTATACAAAATCAATATTTTGTATAATTCAGGGGATAGAAAAACAGGCAAATCAGCCACTTCGGGCTGTTTATATCATTTTGCAGTATCATTACATTGCTTTGAAAGGATTTTAACCATGGCTATTGCTCGCAGCACATTACCGCAATTGTTGCGCGAATTTTTGATTGACTTGAATGTTGTCAAAAATAAATCCAATTTAACAGTTGAAGAATACGCTTCGGATCTGCGTACATTTCTTTTGTATATTGCATCAAAACAATCCGATGAAAAAGATTTTTCAAAGATAGATATTACATATTTTACGGCTGATGATTTTGCAAAACTGACAAATGATGATGTCTATGAATTTCTGGCATTCTGCAAAACCGAACGTAATAATTCAGCAAAAACCAGAGCCAGAAAATTGTCTTCCATCAGGACATTTTATCGTTTTCTTGCAAACCGACATCATATTCCGACAAATCCGATGTCAAATCTTGAATCTCCGAAAATTGAAAAAACTTTGCCCAAGTTTTTGACTCTTGAGCAAAGCATTGATTTGTTGAATTGTATTGACGGACCGAACAAAGAACGTGACTTTTGTATAATAACTTTGTTTTTAAATTGCGGCATGCGCTTGGCTGAATTGGTTTCCTTAAATTATAATGATATTTCATATACTAAGAACTCCGTATATGTTATTATAACCGGAAAAGGAAATAAGCAACGTATGGTGTATCTGAATCAGGCTTGCGTCGACTCCATTGCAGCATATATGCGGGTTCGTCCGAAAGACGGCGTTGTTGACAAAAATGCGCTGTTTCTGAGCGACCGCCGACAGCGAATCAGCCCGAAAACCGTGCAACATCTTGTCAAAACATATCTGGAAAAAGCAGGCCTTGGGGATGGATATTCCGTTCATAAATTAAGACACACTGCCGCCACATTGATGTACCAGCACGGACATGTTGATACGCTTGCACTAAAAGAGATTCTCGGACATGAAAGTCTTGCAACTACACAAATTTACACACACGTATCACCGCAGCAGTTGAAGGCAGCAGCAGACAGTAATCCGTTGGCTTCTTTCAAAGCAACAAAATCAAATGACAATTCAAACAGCGATGACAGCAACAATTGACATCACCACTCCCCCGCTGCAAATGAGAAATAAGATCAGAGCATACCGTTTCAGATATGTTCTGATCTTTGTTTTTATAACCGTATTTTTAAAATAGTTATAATAAAGATCGGAACTGAAAAAAACACTTTGAACGCATGCAGATAACTGTGCGATACAGTAAAAAACAGAAGGCAGAATGAAAAACAAAAAGAAAAAATGCAGATTTTCTTGCTTTTGATGAAAGTAAGTTGCTATTAAAATTATACCAAGCAGAAAGCCGTATACAAACAAAAGAACAAACGTAAACGGTTTTCCGAGCATACTGAATCCGTTTATAAAAAAAACAAGAGAAAACAGAAAATTACCAATAATGAAATATTGCACAAGGTTCTTAAAATTTTCAGTTGACGCTATCAGTGTGATCACAGTATTGTCGCCGACATGTATTTTAATATAATAAATAACCGCAAATATCAAACCGGCGACGAAAACACTCAACAGGTAAAAAAAAGGCAAACTGTTTTTTAATTGCTCTTTTATCTGTTTCAGATCATATGTTTTATTGATCATTATTCTTTTCATACCTTTGATATGTTATTGCTTTAAATTTGCACCGATGATTCCGCCGGGCAGGCCGACAATAACAGAAAATACAAACAAAGCATAGCCGATACCCGTAATTTGTGCGGCATTGATTATAACCGTAATTAACATCACAACAAAAGTCAACAAAAAGGATGTCAGAATTCCGACAACAAGCCCTTTCATACTGCGGTTCGTATATGCAGCTATCAAAGATGCGATAAAGCTTGGTATCAATAATGCAATAATAAAAAAATATTTTATGTTTTTCAAATCCATATTGCTGTTTGCTATGATAACGGCTGAAATGCAAGATAAAATTACAAACAACAAAAATCCGATTGCGGTACTTGTCGCGATTTTACGAACGGAACGGTCTGAATTTGATTTGATTTTTCTTTCTTTTGACATACAAAACACCTCATACAATTTGTATGAGGTGTCGGACAAATATATGCTCTTATTCTTCGGAAGAAGTGGTGGGTTCTTCAACAGGTTCGCCTTTTTTGCGGCGTTTGCCTTTCTTTCTTTCTTCCTTTTCAGCAGCCTGAGCAGCTTCAAGAGCTTTCTTTTCAGCTTCAGCTCTTTCGTTGCCGGTGTTGTTGGTCTGGATTGCCCAACGCATAAGCTTCATCTTAGTGCGGTCTGCACCGGTTTCAATAACAATGGAATCTTCCTTAACGGTAACGATTCTGCCCACAATGCCGCCGATGGTGGTGATTTCGTCACCAATCTGAACAGAATCGCGAAGCTGTTGTTCTTCTTTTTGTTTTTTCTTCTGGGGACGAATTGTCAGGAAATACATAGCAACAACCATAACGCCCATAAGAACAAACATCATCACAGGACTTTGTTTTGCGGCTTCGCCGTCAGCGCCGGTAGCAGCAGTCTGGCCTAAGCCCATGCAGAGATTGTAAAGATCTAACATTATTTTTCCTCCGTTTGTAAATTCCAAAATATTATACACGACTCAATCATAAAAAGCAAGAGCAAATAATAAAAATTATATGCGTTTGTCAAGAATTACGCGGTATTTTTGATAAAACTCTTCAAAAGTACCGTTGTCAAGATTTTCACGTATTTTCTCCATAAGCGTATTATAGAAATAAAGATTGTGCATCACGCAAAGACGCATAGCAAGAATTTCTTTCGCCTTCATCAGATGACGAATATATGCTCTTGAGTGAGCGCGACAAACAGGGCAATCACATTCACTGTCAATCGGAGACATATCCTTTTCATATTTTGCATTATTCAGATTGATTACACCGTTCCATGTAAACAGATGACCGTGGCGGGCATTTCTGGACGGCATAACACAGTCAAACAGATCCACTCCCCTGTGCACCGCTTCAAGAATATTAACAGGTGTTCCGACCCCCATCAGATAACGCGGTTTGTTAATCGGCATATAAGGCTCAACAGAAGAAATAACACGATACATGTCTTCCGCCGGTTCACCTACAGCCAATCCGCCGATCGCATAACCATCAAGATCTAATTTTGCTATGTTGATCATATTCTGCACACGAAGGTCATCAAACACACAACCCTGGTTAATGCCGAACAACATCTGTTTTTTGTTGATTGTATCGCAAAGCGCATTCAGTCTTTCATGTTCATCTTTGCAGCGATACAGCCATCGCTCTGTTCTTTCACAGGATTTTTTTGAATAATCATGTGTGGACGGATTTTCAACGCATTCATCAAAAGCCATAGCAATGGTGGAAGCAAGATTAGACTGAATACGCATGCTTTCTTCCGGTCCCATAAAAATATATCTACCGTCTATGTGGGAATTAAAAGTAACGCCTTCTTCTTTTATTTTTCTCAATTTCGCAAGAGAGAAAACCTGAAATCCGCCACTGTCGGTAAGAATCGGTCCGTTCCAGCCGGTCAACCGGTGCAAACCACCCAATTCTTTGATTGTTTCATCCCCTGTTCTGACATGAAGATGATATGTATTGCAAAGCATGACCTGACAACGAATGGTTTCAAGATCAAAAGCCGACAACCCACCCTTGATAGCCGCTGCTGTTGCAACATTCATAAATCCGGGCAATTCAATTGTGCCGTGAACGGTTTCAAATCTGCCGCGTCTTGCATTTCCTTCTTTTTTTATTAAAGTATACATTTTATTATTAACCTCTTAAATGGAATCAGAAATATAGCAAACATCACCGAATGAGAAGAATCTGTATCGTTCTTCAATTGCGGTTTTGTAGGCACTAAGGGCATTTTCTCTGCCACAAAAAGCAGAAACGAGCATAATCAGCGTGCTTTCAGGCAGATGAAAATTGGTGATCAAGGAATCAATGCACTTAAACTTGTAGCCGGGATAAATGAAGATGTTTGTTTTATCGGAACAAGGATGAAGATATCCGTTTTCATCCGCACAGGATTCCAATGTTCGCGTGCAGGTTGTGCCGACTGCAATTACCTTGCCACCGTTCTTCTTGCAGTCATTGATTTTTTCTGCTGCTTCTTCACTGATGGAAAAGTGTTCATAATGCATTTCGTGATCTTCAATATTTTCTGCCTTAACAGGGCGGAATGTGCCGATGCCGACATGCAAGGTTATGTATGCAACAGAAACGCCTTTATCGGCAATTTTCTGCAATAATTCGGGGGTGAAGTGCAAACCGGCTGTTGGTGCTGCGGCAGAGCCTTTTTCTTTGGCATATACGGTCTGATACCGTTCTGCATCATTAAGCTTTTCGTGAATATAATGCGGCAGGGGCATTTCGCCGATTCTGTCTAACACGGCATAAAAACTGTTGCCTTCGTAACCGAATTTTGCAACACGATTGCCGTTGTCAAGCACATCAATAACATCACAGCTCAAAAGTCCGTCACCAAAGGTAAATGATGTACCTGCTTTTGCTTTTTTACCCGGTCCTGTTATAACCTCCCATGTATCGTTGCCCATATTGTGCAGTAACAGAAATTCAACAATTGCGCCGGTATCCGTGCGGGTTCCGTAAATTCTGGCAGGCAGAACGCGGGAGTTGTTGAGCACAAGGCAATCACCGGGGTTGAGATACTCAATAATATCATAAAAATGCTTGTGTTCCAATTGTTGCGAATGTTTGCCGATCACAAGCATGCGGGATGTATCACGTTTTTCAAGCGGAACCTGCGCAATAAGTTCCTCGGGAAGATCAAAATAGAAATCTGATTTTTTCATTTTAATACCAACTTAAAAAAAAGATTGACATACCGCTTTTGCGGTGTTAAAATACATTATACTTTTTTTCCCTGCTTTTTACAACAGGAATTTTGCATTTTGGGAGGAATATTTGTGGATAAGAAGTATAAAGTCGGTATAATCGGCGCAACCGGTATGGTCGGACAGCGTTTTATTTCGCTTTTGCACGATCATCCGTGGTTTGAAATCAAAGTTCTGGCAGCAAGTGCACGCTCTGCCGGCAAAACTTATGAAGAAGCCCTTGGCGGAAGATGGGTCATGACCACTTCCCTGCCCGAAAATGTCAAGAATCTGACCGTTCTTGATGCACAGGCAGATATGGAAAAAATCGCTTCTCTTGTTGACTTTGTTTTCTGTGCAGTTGATATGAAGAAAGATGAAATCAGAGCATTGGAAGATGCTTATGCAAAACTCGAATGCCCCGTTATTTCCAACAACAGTGCACATCGTTTCACTGCTGATGTTCCGATGATCATTCCCGAACTCAACTATGATCATGCAAAGGTCATTGAAGATCAGAAAAAAAGACTCGGCACCAAGAGAGGGTTTGTTGCCGTTAAGTCTAACTGCTCCTTGCAGAGTTATGTTCCCGCACTGTATCCGCTGGATGAAAAATTCGGCGTGGATGATGTGCTCGTTTGTACCTATCAGGCAATTTCGGGTGCCGGTAAGACATTCGACCGTTGGCCTGAAATGATCGATAATGTCATTCCCTACATCGGCGGCGAAGAAGAAAAGAGTGAGCAGGAACCCCTTAAGATTTGGGGTAAGGTTGAAAACGGTGAAATCGTTCCCGCTACTTCTCCGAAGTTCACTGCACAATGCCTTCGTGTTCCTGTTTCCGACGGCCACATGGCTGCTGTTTTTGTTCGATTCAAGAACAAACCCTCCAAGGAAGAAATCATCGCTGTTTGGGATAATTTTGCTTCTGTTCCGCAGGAACTCCGGCTTCCCCATGCTCCGAAGAAATTCCTTAACTACTTCACGGAAGACAATATGCCGCAGACCAAACTGCAGAGAGATCTCGAAGGCGGTATGGCAGTTTCCGTCGGCAGACTTCGTGAAGATAGCCAGTATGATTATAAGTTCGTTTGTCTTTCCCATAACACCCTTCGCGGTGCCGCAGGCGGCGGTGTGCTTCTTGCAGAACTGCTTTGCGCACAGGGATACATCGAACCTGTAAAATAAAAATTTGGAGTGTCTTTTTTGAAAGAAATGCTCTTTGAGGGATCGGCATGTGCACTCGTTACACCGTTCAGTGCCGACACAAAGGATGTTGATCTTTCAAAATTACAGGAACTTGGCGAGTTTCAGCTCCGAAACGGTACACAGGCACTTGTTGTCTGCGGTACTACGGGCGAAGCGGCAACGTTGACTTACGAGGAGCGTTGTGCGTGCATTCGCGCTGTGGTTGAAACTGCAAACAAAAAAATCCCGGTTGTTGCCGGGACGGGTTCAAACAACACGGAAACGGCTGTTCGCTTATCCAACGAAGCCGAAAAAGAGGGAGTTGACGGCTTGTTGATCGTCACTCCCTTTTATAATAAAGCATCGCAGGATGGTATTATTGCACATTATGAATACATCGCACAAAGAGTTTCCCGCCCGATCATTGTTTATAATGTACCGTCCCGCACGGGGGTTGACATCAAACCGCAAACCTATGCGGAACTTGCAAAAATCAATCGGATTGTCGGCATAAAAGAAGCAAACGGGAATATTTCTTCCATTGCAGAAACAATTGCTGTCTGCAAAGAAAATATTGCAATTTACAGCGGTAATGACGATCAGACCATACCGATTATGGCACTCGGAGGCAAAGGGATTATATCGGTTTCGGCCAATGTGATACCGCGCACAATGCGAAGTCTGGTTGATCTTTGCAAAAATGAAAAATACAAACGCGCTGCCGATTTGCAAAAAGAAATAACAATGCTGGAAAAGGCTTTGTTTGCAGATGTGAATCCGATTCCCGTTAAAGAGTTGCTGGCACTTTGTGGATTTTGCGAAAATGAGGTTCGTTTACCTTTAACAAACAACGCAACAATCAGAAATCTGCTCTCTGAATTTGTGCCAATGATACCGAAAATACGATAAAACACAGCCCGCTGTCAGTGAAACAGCGGGCTGAAATTCTTTATTTCTGAAGATTGTCTTTGAGGGTCTGGAATTCTTTCAGAAGGTCAGCGGGCATCTTATTACCGAACTTTGCATAGAGTTCTTCAATGCCGGGAACTTCGTCTGCCCAAAGAGCATTATCAACAGTCAGGATGCTTTCGAGAGTTTCAAGAGAAACTTCATCTTCAATGCCGGACAGGTCAATGTCCTTTGCAAACGGAACATAACCGATGGCGGTTTCCTGCGCATCGACCTTACCGTCACAACGATCAAGAATCCAATTGAGGACTCTGAGGTTGTCACCGAAACCGGGCCAGAGGAAGTTGCCTTCGTCGTCCTTGCGGAACCAGTTGACATTGAAGATCTTGGGAGCTTTGTCGGCATCAAGAGTCTTGCCGATGTCAAGCCAATGCTGCCAGTAATCAGCCATGTTGTAGCCGCAGAACGGAAGCATAGCCATGGGGTCACGACGGACAACACCGACAGCGCCGGTAGCAGCGGCGGTGGTTTCGGAAGCCATGATGGAGCCAACGAATACGCCGTTGTTCCAGTCGCGGGACTGATAAACCAGCGGAGCAAGTTTTGCACGTCTGCCGCCGAATACGATAGCGGAGATCGGCACACCCTGCGGATTCTCAAATTCACTGCTCAGGCACGGGCAGTTTACAGCGGGAGCAGTGAAACGGCTGTTGGGATGTGCGCCCTTTTCGGTGCTTTCTTTGCCGTTCCAGGCATTGCCCTTCCATTCGAGTGCATTTTCGGGCGGATTCTTGTCAAGACCTTCCCACCATACGGTGTTGTTGTCAAGATTCAATGCAACGTTGGTGAAAATAGTGCCCTGCTTGGTGGAAGCGAGTGCATTGGGATTGGATTTGACATTGGTGCCGGGGGCAACGCCGAAAAAGCCGTTTTCGGGGTTAATAGCATAGAGTCTGCCGTCTTCCCCTTTGCGGATCCAGGAAATGTCGTCACCTACACACCATACTTTGTAACCCTGGGCAAGATAGCCTTCGGGAGGAATGAGCATGGCAAGGTTAGTTTTGCCGCAAGCGGACGGGAACGCAGCGCAGATATAGCGAACTTCGCCCTTTGGATTCTGAACGCCGAGAATGAGCATGTGTTCAGCCTGCCAGCCTTCTTTCCAGCCCTGGTAAGAAGCGATACGAAGTGCAAAGCACTTTTTGCCGAGCAAAACATTTCCGCCGTAACCCGAGTTAACAGAGATAATGGTGTTGTCCTGCGGGAACTGGCAGATGTAGCGTTTTTCTTCATCGATCTGGCAACGGCTGTGGAAACCTCTTACCCAATCTTCGCTGTCGCCAAGAACATCAAGAACAGCCTTGCCTACTCTGGTCATGATGACCATGTTGAGAACAACGTAAATGCTGTCTGTCAGTTCAATACCGACTTTGGAGAAACGGGAGCCGATGGGGCCCATGGAATAAGGAATAACATACATGGTTCTGCCGATGTAGCTGTTGCGGGCAATATCGTAAAGCATTTTGTAGCATTCATCGGGATCCATCCAGTTATTGGTGGGGCCTGCTTCTTCTTTTGTTTTGGTGCAGATGAATGTTCTGTGTTCAACACGTGCAACGTCATTAACTGCGGTTCTGTGAAGATAGCAATCCGGCAGAAGGTCTTCATTGAGTTTTGTCAGTTCGCCGCTTGCACAAGCCTGTGCACGAAGTTCTTCAATTTGTTCTTTGCTGCCGTCGATCCAGACAATATTGTCGGGTTTGACAAGTTTGACTTTGTCGTCGATCCATTCAAGGACCGATTTGTTGGTGGTTAATGCCATTCAAATTTCTCCTTTATCAAGATAAATATTTTCAATTCAATATACCATAATTTACCTGCTTTTGTCAATCACTGAAGCGGTAAAATTGTGTCAATATTATCAATTTCGCAAGTTGCCTTCGCATTCAATGTTAAATCAGCCAGATGCCCTGCCTGATATTCATAAAATGCTTGCGCACCGACCATAGCCGCATTATCACCGCACAGATTCAGGCTCGGATAAAACAATTGTACACCTTTTTTATCGCACAGTTTTTGCATTTCACGGCGCAGAACGGAATTTGCTGAAACACCGCCAGCCAATACCAATTTTTCAAATCCGAATTCATCAAGCGCCATTTCGGTTCTTTGGGTCAGGCAGTGCACAACCGCATGGAGATATGATGCCGATAAATCTTTTATATTAACATTTTCCCCTTTTTGCTGTGCATTATGAAGCAGATTGATAACACTTGTTTTCAAGCCCGAAAATGAGCAATCGTAAGGGGAATTATCCACTTTCGGATTCGGAAAAGCAAAAGCCTTTTCATTGCCGCCGACGGCTTCTTTGTCCATATGCAAGCCACCGGGATACGGCAATCCCATGGCGCGGGCAGCTTTGTCAAGTGCCTCCCCGGCCGCATCGTCACGCGTGGCGCCGATGATTTGAAAATCAGTATAGTCATTCACTTTGACAAAGGATGTATGTCCGCCCGAAACCACCAAGGCAAGAAACGGTGGTTTTAATTGAGGGTGACAAACATAGTTTGCGGCAATGTGCGAACGAAGATGATGAACGGGTATCAACGGCTTGTCGGCAGAAAATGCCAATCCTTTTGCAAAATTGACACCGACCAGCAATGCACCGATAAGCCCGGGGCAAGCGGTCACTGCAATTGCATCAATGTCTTTTAATTCTGTTTTTGCTTCTTCCAGTGCAGAAGTAACAACCTGTGAAATCGCTTCGCAATGTCTGCGTGAAGCAATTTCAGGCACAACACCGCCGTACAATTTATGTTCTTCAACCTGGGATGCCACAATATCTGCCAGTACCGTTCTGCCGTCTTCCACAACAGCGGCGGCAGTTTCATCACAGGATGATTCAATGCTTAATATTTTCATTTTTGATCCTCATTTAAATACAATGTATAAAGATAGGCATCTTCTGTTGGTTTCTTGTAAAAATCTGTTCTTTTTCCGCTGCGGACAAAGCCGTTTTTTTCATACAAGGATATGGCCTTTTTGTTTGAAATACGCACTTCAAGACCTATAAACAGGGCATTCACTGATTTTGAAAGTGCAATCAGATGTTGCAACAAAGTTCTTCCGTAACCACAGCCTTTGAATTCATCTGCAACAGCAATCGTATGCAAATTGATTTCATCACAAATATCGCCTGCAACATAATAACCGATTGCTTTATTATCTATGCAGATAACATAAAACAATGTATTATCCGCGTTCACTGCATCCGTTAAAGACTTTTCTGACCATGGCTCGGAAAAATTTTGTGCTTCAATCTGCGCACAGATTGCTACATCCTCTTGCGTTGCGGCTCTGATTTCTAATTCTTTCATAATCATCCTTTTGCATCATACCATGTTTTGCCAATGTGTACATCCACAGACAGCGGCACGGAAAGTTGCATGGCGTTTTCCATTTCTTCTTTCAGAATTGATGCAGCCATTTCTGCGCAATCCAACGGTGCTTCAAGTATCAGTTCATCGTGCACCTGCATGATGAGTTTTACCTGCGGCAATTCCTTCTGCAAGCGATCAAAAACGCAAATCATTGCAATTTTAATAATATCAGCGGCGGTGCCCTGAATGGGCATATTGCGCGCCACGCGCTCGCCAAAAGCCCGCATCATACCGTTGGATGAACGAAGTTCAGGCAAATAACGACGCCTGTGCAGAAGTGTTTCGGAATAGCCGCATTCTTTTGCAACCTCTATACATTGATCCATATATGTTGCAACCCCATGATAATGCGCAAGATAATTCTTAATGTATTGATCAGCCTCGCGGCGGGTGACCCCAATATCCTTTGCAAGTGAAAATGCACCGATTCCGTATACGATGCCGAAGTTGACAGCCTTTGCACGCGAACGCATAAGCGGCGTTACCATATCAATCGGCATATTAAAAACCTGTGAAGCAGTCACGGTGTGAATATCAACTCCGTCCCTGAAGGCCTTGCACATGTTTTCATCTGCCGCAACTGCTGCAAGAACACGCAATTCAATCTGCGAATAGTCGGCATCTATGAGAACATTCCCGTCATCTGCCTTAAAGAATTTTCGCATTTCCCTGCCCAACACCGTGCGCACGGGAATGTTTTGCAAATTCGGCTCGGAAGACGAAAGCCTGCCGGTGCGCGTTTCTGTTTGATTCAGTGTTGAACGGATTCGTCCGTCGGAATCAATCAGTTTCAACATGCCCTCGCAATAGGTGGATCTTAATTTAGCAAACGCACGGTAATCCAGAATTTTTTGCACGAACGGATAGTCTGCTGAAAGCGTTTCCAGAATTTCTGCATTTGTGGAATAACCTGTTTTGGTCTTCTTGCCGTGCGGCAATTGCATTTTTTCAAACAGAACTTCGCCGAGTTGCTTGGGAGAATTGATGTTGAATGTGCAATCCGCTTCAGTGTATATTTCCTGTTCAAGTTTTATAATGTCATCATGCAAACGTGCACCAAATGCGGAAATTCCTACCGAATCCACACAAAAACCAACCGTTTCCATGGATGCAAGAACACGACAAAGCGGCAATTCAATTTCATACAAAAGATCAATCTGACCGTTTTCAGTCAGGCTCGATTTAATTTTCTCACACAAAACAAGAAAATGTATTGCATCTTCAATCAACAACTTGCATTCTTCATCAACTTCCGCTACTGCTGATTCTGTGGGAATATTCGGAATATTCATGGTAATGCACTGTGTTTTAATGGAGTAATCGGATGCGTTCGGATTAATGAGATAACCGCCCAACTGCACGTCCATACGGATATTCTGCACATTGACAGCGTTGGCGAGACACCACTTGTGAAGTTGCTTTGCCTCATAAACATATTTTTCTATGTCCGTTGCTTCAAGAATTTCTTTAAAAGCAGAATGAAACAAAAGGTTGCGTGTGTCACAAACACAAATGCAATCTTCAAAACAAAAAGCGATTGAAACAACAGAGGTGTCTTCAAAAATGGTCAAAAATGCGGCTTTTTTTTCATTCTTACAACGTTGTAAAACATCAGCAATAACAGCGGAAACAATGCGGACAGGTTGTTTTTCCGCCGATTCAGGTTCATCAGACTGCGCTGCTTCCAAACCGAGTTTCTTTATGAATTTTACAAGTTCATGCTTTGCAAGCAGTTTATACAACAAAGCATTGTCTGCTTCATCAGATTTATATGTGGTTGGATCATTATCAATCGGCACTTGCAAACAAATTTCACCGAGCTGACGACTCAAAAATGCGCTTTCTTTGCCTGCTTCCAGTTTTTTGCGCATATTGTCGGTCATTTTTAAAGTGCTGAGCTGCTCATATAGTTTTTCGACACTGGAACATTGTTTAATCAGATCAGCGGCGGATTTCGGACCGATTCCCGCCACACCGGGGATATTGTCCGACGTATCCCCTTGCAGTGCTTTGAGTTCAATCATCTGCCATGGTTCAACACCGTATTCTTCCATCAATTTTTGCGGTGTATAATGTGTAAGAACAGTCTGACCACCTTTGGTTGCAGTCAACAAAACCGTAACATTGTCACGCACAAGCTGCAAGGAATCGCGATCCCCTGTTGCAATGTAGCAATGGTCTGATTCTTTGCATCCCGCAGCCAAGGTTCCGAGGATATCATCTGCTTCATATCCCTCCATGGAAAGTACATGATAGCCGAATGCGCGAAGCAATTCTTTCACGGGTTCGAGCTGCTCGTGCAGTTCGGGCGGCATGCCTTTTCTGCCTGCCTTGTAAGCATCATACATTTTGTGACGGAATGTAGGAGCTTTCAGATCAAATGCAACCGCAACCCCATCCGGCTCAACAGACTCCGTCAAAGAAAAAAGCATATTAAAAAATCCGAAAATTGCATTGGTATAATGTCCGTCTTTTGCCGTCAGCAGCTTGATACCGTAAAAAGCGCGGTTTATAAGACTGTTACCGTCAACAACAAGCAGTTTCAAAAAGATCCCTCTATTCTGTTCCGAATTTACCTATTTTAAGTATAGCACAATTCTTTTCAATAATCTACTTTATTTTTTTAATTTTATGTGGTAATATGTTTGTAATTCTTTAATTATGGTGAATGAAATGAAAATCGGAAAAATTGAATTGGATGCTTTTGCGGCATTGGCTCCTATGGCCGGGGTTGCGGATATTTCTTTCCGCACACTTTGCAGAGGATTCGGTGCGGCTTATACAGTCGGCGAAATGGTCAGCGCAAAAGGCATTCAGATGAAAGATAAAAAATCGGATGAACTTTTGTTGCTCGACGATGCAGAACATCCGTCCGGAATTCAGTTATTCGGCGACGACCCTGAGGTCATGGCGCATGCGGCTGTGCATGCCTTGCAATATCATCCTGAGTTTATTGATATCAATATGGGATGTCCTGCACCGAAGGTCACAAAAGGCGGCGCCGGTTCATCTTTAATGAGAAATCCCTCTCTTGCGGGAGAAATTGTAAAAGCGGTTACACAAACGGTGGATATTCCTGTTTCTGTTAAAATAAGAGCCGGTTGGGACAAAGAGCATATCAATGCTGTTCAAATGGCATTGATTGCAGAAAAAAACGGCGCATTTGCCGTTACCGTTCACGGCAGAACGCGCGATCAGATGTACAGCCCGCCGGTGAATCTTGATATAATCCGTGAGGTAAAAAAATCTGTTTCAATTCCTGTTATCGGCAATGGTGATATTGCAGATGTCAAATCTGCCGCACAGATGTATGAAGAAACAGGATGCGATTTTATTATGGTTGGCAGAGGTGCGCTGGGCAGACCGTGGCTGTTTTCGCAGATCAATGCCTATCTTACGGATGGAACAATCTTGCCCGATCCGCCCGTTACCGAACGAATGATGATTCTGTTGCGTCATGCGCAGGATATCTGCAAGCGCAACGGTGAAAAACACGGCATCTGTGAAGTCAGAAAACATGCGCTGTGGTACACAAAGGGATTGCACGGTGCAGCGAGATACCGCCGCGAATTGAGCACATTGCAATCGCTTGAAGAGTTGCAGCAGTATACATTTTTAATTGCAAAAGAAAATACTTAAAAAAGGACCTGCACGGACATCTTTTTGAAAGCATATACATGTTTCAAAAGATGAAGTGCAGGTGTTTTTTATGATTGAAAATATTCTTTCGCTGCTGTTTTCAAAACTTGTTTTTCTTGCATTGCATATTGATAATCCGGGTATTTTCCCGCCCGCGTTAAAAGCCGTTGAAGAAGAAAAGTTATTGCAACAGATGCAAGACGGCAATGAAAATGCACGCAAAAAACTGATTGAACACAATTTGCGGCTTGTGGTGCATGTTATCAAAAAATATTATGCAGCAGATTGCGAACAGGATGACCTGATCTCAATCGGAACATTGGGGCTTATCAAAGCAGTCAACACATTTCAATCCGACAAAGGTGTGAGATTGGCAACCTATGCCGCACGATGTATTGAAAATGAAATTCTTATGTATTTCAGAAGTCAGAAAAAAAGTCAGCATGATATATCATTGGATGAGCCGATAGAAACAGACAGCGAAGGAAATCCATTGACGTTGATGGATATTCTTTATACGGATGATACGATTTTTGAAGACATAAACAGAAAAACCGAATGCAGAAAAGTGCGTCGGTTTGTGGAGGAAATCGAAGATGAAAGAGAGAAAATGATCCTTACCTTGCGCTACGGGTTAAACGGGAATGATCCAATGACGCAGATTGAGGTCGGCAATCTTCTCGGCATTTCGCGTTCCTATGTTTCAAGAATCGAAACAAAATGTTTGAAAAAATTAAAAAAACGACTTAGCAATGAGTGAATCATACCATGTGCTTTTTCAAAAAATCGGTCATTTCGTTATTGGTGATAATGCTTTCGGGATAGCCGGGTTCAATGATATTAAAAACATGCGGCAGTGCATGGTCTTTTCCCTTGTCCCAGAAATGCAGAGTATAAGGAATCTGAAGTTCATCAAGCTTCTTGCAAAATTTTTTGGTTTCACTGCCGATAAAATCCTGTTTGCTGCTTGATAAATACATCGGCGGCATTTTGCATTCTGCAAGCAATTGTGTAGCATTGCAATAACGGTTCATTTGCTTGTTTTTCAGTTCGTCGCCAAGCACAAAACGCGCATACTCCTGCGCAAGCGGCACTTTGATTCCTGCCAGCATGTTCGGCATGGAGAAAGCACCGCAGGTGAATGCGGCGGCACGAATTTTGAATGACGGCAATGTTACCCCAAACACGGCAGGCAATTTTTCACTTCCGAAAATCTCACAACAAAGTGCAGCAAGATGTCCGCCGGCGCTGTCACCCGTCAGAAATACATTATTCATATCGGCTGGATACGCATCAGCATTATTCCCGATGAAATGAAAAGCATCAAAGCATTCGCGGATCTGCATTTTATAACTTCCCTGCGGAGCAAGAGTGTAGTTCAGGCTGAAAACAGTAAAACCGCGGGATGCAAGATACATATTATAATATTTGTTAATTTCCTTGTAGCCGTACATCCAGCCACCACCGTGAATGTCAATAATCACAGGCAGTTTCCCGCTTGTGTTTTCAGGGTAATATACATCAAACAAATGGCTTTTTGCGCAGTCTGCATTGTATGCGATATCACAAACAGCCAAAACACCGGCAGGCGGTGACTGCCGTGCAATACGTTTTGCATCTCCCTTTTCGGTCATCCCCCAGAATGCTGTTAAAATTTTTGCAGAAATTCCCATCATAAAAACTCTCCTTATTCTTCAATAAAAATATTTCGGGTTTTATCTGTTCCGCCGCAAATCGGATCGGGCAAGCAAAGATTATAAAAATCATTTGCACTTTGATTAAAATTGTATACCTGCAATCCGTAGGCATCCAATTTTGCAGAATCTGCATGCCGCATAATAATTGGAAGCGTTGCATTTGTTTGCATTCTCTTTAACAGCGATCTGCCGTTTTGATTCATAGCAAGCACTCTGATATAGGGCACATTTTTCATTGGCGGTAGTTTGTGCAAACCTAAAACAGCTTGCAAATAGGTTCTTCTGATTCTGGCATGGGTAATCTGCTTGTTTTTTGCAAGATCGCAAGCCTGATCAAAAGAAACAGATCGCTGTACAGCATCATACAAACGATTCTGCATGCCGTCTCCAACATAAGGCAAGGAAAGAAAATCAACTGCCGACAGCATCTGTAATCGTGCAATTGCTGCGAGGTTGAATTTGTTCAAATCTGCAGGTGCGGTCTTTGCACTCATTTCTGCATGCAAGAGTTGCAATGATTGCTCCGGCATTGCATTATACAAATTGTATATTTCTTTATTGCCATTATACATTCCGTAAATTTGTTTTCGTAAAAACGATGCACTGGCAAAAGAATCCGCCGGCACATCCGCATCATGCGAGCAACCAACGCGCAAAATCGACATTGGTTCAATTGCAGATTCAGCAATGTGTTTGCAATACTCCATCGCCAACATATTATTTGGCTGCGACAAAAAATCAGCTATATGCCTGTCGCCTGTTGCATACAGCGCATTCGTTACTGCTGTCGGATAGGAATAACCTTTTTCCAAAAACTGCCTGATTTGCAATTGCGTTTCATTTGCCTGCAACTTAACAATGGAGTTTTTTAACAATTGCAAATCCGTTGATTCACAACCAAACGAAAGAACATCAGCTACCCCCGCAGCTTTTATGATCTGCACAGCGCCATCCGCAAAATCTTGCGCTGCACTTGATGACCACGGCAACGGCAATTCCAGCACAAGATCGACACCGCATTGCACGGCCGCCTGCGCACGGACAAACCTGTTCATAACAGAAGGGGTTCCCCGCTGCACAAAATTGCCACTCATAACTGCAATCACATGATCGCATCCGCTTTCACGAGTTTTTTGCACATGATAACAATGTCCGTTATGAAACGGATTGTATTCTGCAACAATTGCCGCTGTTTTCATGCCGTCATTCACCTCTTTTTTACAACAATATCACATTTGCAAAATAAACACAAGAATATTTTAGAATCATAATATTTTTATGTAATATTTTCAGCATTGTACTTGAAAAAAATATTTTTAATGGTATAATATGAAAGGTTAAATTTAGTAAAAACGGAGGAAAACACAGTGAAAGTTCTCGTTATCAACTGCGGCAGTTCTTCGCTGAAATATCAGTTAATTGATATGGACGGCGAAATCACCATTGCAAAAGGTATTTGCGAAAGAATCGCAATGGGCGGTCATGTAGAAGCAAAAGTGATTGCCACCGGCGAAAAACTTGAATATGATATGGATCTTCCCAATCATACCGTTGCATTCCAGGAAGTTAAAAAGTGCCTGACCGAAGGCGCAACAAAAGTTATTGACGATCTCAGCGAAATCGGCGCTGTCGGTCATCGTATCGTGCAGGGCGGCGCCCTGTTTAACAAGAGTGTTCTTGTTGATGACAGCGTCATTGAAGGCATTGAAAGCCTTTGCGACCTTGCCCCCCTTCACAATCCTGCACACATTCAGGGCATCCGTGCAAGCCTTGAAGTTTTCGGCAAAGATGTTCCCGAAATCTGTGTATTCGACAACGCATTCCACTCCACCATGCCCCCCGAAGCATATCTGTTCGGCATTCCTTATGAATTTTATGAAAAATACGCCATCAGAAAATACGGTTTCCACGGCACATCCCATCGCTATGTAAGCGCCGAATGCGCACGCATCATGGGCAAAAATATTGAAGATCTCAAAATCATCACCTGCCACCTCGGCAACGGCTCTTCCATTACCGCAGTCAAAGGCGGCAAGGTTATTGACACCACAATGGGCCTTACTCCCCTTGATGGTCTTATCATGGGCACCCGTTCCGGTGCAATTGACCCCTCTGCGGTTACCTTCCTGCAGGAAAAAGAAGGTTGGACCCCTGCACAAACCAGCAACTACCTCAACAAGCAGTCCGGCATGAAAGCCGTTTCCGGCGTTTCGCATGATGACCGTGATATTCTTGCAGCAGCAGCTGAAGGCAACGAACGTGCACAAATCGCTTTGAATATGCTCTGGTACCAGATCAGAAAGTACATCGGTGCATACATTGCAGCCATGCAGGGTGTTGACGCCATCGTTTTCACAGGCGGCATCGGCGAAAATTCCCAACCGCTTCGTAAGAATGTTGTTGAAAGCCTTGCATATCTCGGCATCGGATTCAATGAAGAAGTCAACAAAACAGCAATCAGAGGCAACGGCGGCGAGCTCTCTACTGAAGATTCCAAGGTTCGCGTTTTTGTTATCCCGACAAACGAAGAACTTATGATTGCACGTGATGCAAAAGATATTGCATCTGCCCTGTAAGCAAGATTACAAATAAGGCGGAATCCAAATCGGATTCCGCCTTGATTTTATGCCTTTATAATGTTGCCTGTATGCCGGTGTATTTTGCTTTAGCCTGTTGCACAGCAGTTTGTTCCGCATCAGCCGGAGCATACCAACCGCGCTTTTTCATTTCATTGAAAACATCGGCCTGCATATTGTGTTCTTCGCGCAAAATAGTCAGCATATCCGTGCGAAGCGCTTCATTGGTGCATTCATTGGAAAATGTGTTGTAAATGCCCGTAATCATTTTCTGATCTGCAAGCACGTCGCCCATCATTTCTTTGTCGCCGAGATTACCGTACATATTTACCTCCGTTACTGCAAATGATTCAGCAGTGTATTATAATGTTTTTTGTGTTGTGCAATGATTTGATCGCAGCATGTTTTCAGCTGCGGATCGCCAAGTTGAGATGAGTAGTTTTTCATTTTTTTGATAATCAATTCCTCTGCACCAAGTTGATCTTCAATTGCTTTGAGTTCTTCTGCCGTCAGCATGATTTTATCTCTCCTTTTCATAAACTCAATATCAGTATGACTCTAAAATCGGGTATATATGCAAAAAAAAACAGCCGAAAACGGCTGTTTTTAACTTTCATTTTCTGCATCCTGTGTTTTTTTCATTTCGGTCACATTGGTTTTTACATCAATGCGGTCATAATATTCCTTGAATTTCACATGAAAGGTTACAAGACGCTCGCAATTTTTACACAAAAAGATAGCAGAAAAGGACTGATTGATGCACTTCCAATCGCTCATTCGTTTCATCGGTGCCGAACAAATATCACAATCACATTTCATTTTTGACTTATCAATTTTAGGATTGTTGATATTGGTAATATAAGATGCCTTGAAAGACAATTTTTTGTAGAATGAATCGTCGCAGATAACAGCAAGATTGTGCAAATGATCGCGATTATAGCATTTTTTCAGGCAACGAAGGCCAAGCAAGCTGTCTTCCAGGGCACGATGAAAATTGCAATTACTCACATCGATTCCCATTTCCGTGGCTGCATTCACAAGACCAATCTGCTGGGTGCCCACATTGACAATAAAATCCTGGCAATATTTCTGCAAGTCAACATATTGGGTTAAAAAAGGAACTTTTTTTGTTCCGCAGAACATATCAAAATTATCAACAAGAACGCGAATATCTGAATTGCCCCATGAAAGAAAAATGCAATCCCTGTTTCCGATCCATTTTTCAAACTCTGCAAAAGCACGGTGGAAAGAGATACCCATGCGCATGTCTTCGTTTG
The DNA here is from genome assembly GCA_017416485.1 of Clostridia bacterium. Taxonomy (GTDB): domain Bacteria; phylum Bacillota; class Clostridia; order Oscillospirales; family Acutalibacteraceae; genus RUG806. Next base: position 241,455 of record JAFQCH010000023.1, read on the forward strand.
TGATATGCGTAAGATTTTTTACTCTGCCTGATAGTTTTTTAATCAGTTGCGATTTGATGATTACGGAATAGGTGTCAATTACATCCAGGTGTTCATCCACAAGAACAGCGCCGATTTCAAGTATTTCATTCACAAAACATTTTTTAATCTTGTTGTAAGAGTTATTCCACTCAAGATCCATAATTACATAAAACACTGTTTCACCTCCGCTTGTTTTTAAAGAATAACATATTCACAAAAACAAATCAATATGAAAATGAAATATTTGTCGCAAAAAAAGAACACACCGCAAAACGATGTGTTCTTAATTTTTACTTACGGGGTAAGGCCAACTGAAATACGAAGAATGGAACGAGCATCTTTTGCGGTCACTCCGCCGTATTGCCCGCCCTGACCATCTCTGTCATAATTTGCAAGGTCCATCATAAGAGCAGCCTTTTCCCTGTCTTTATGCAATGTATCAATGGTATCAAGACCAACGGAAATACGCAAAGCAATTCGGGCATCACCGGCAGTAATTTTACCATCGAGATCCGCGTCACCGTAAAGCAATTCTTCGTTAGCCTGAATGGAAATAACCAACGGCGTTGTAATATTTTCATAACGAAGGGTAATAAACTGAATATTTTCCGTGGTGTTAAGATCAAAGCCGGAAACCGTAATTTCGTCCAAGCCAACAGCAATCTGCTCACCATTAGCAAGGGTTGCAACCAACTCCATGCCGGTCAGATCCAATTCTTCATCAGAGAATCGGGTATAATCTCGTTTTTCAGGCGGCACAGTAATTGTCAGACTGACAGGATCCGTCGGATCGGGCTCTTCAATAATCGTAATATCAAAAGATGTTTCAATATCAAAATAACGAACTTTAATTTCTTTTGTTCCGAGCGCAGACAGATCAAATCCGACAAATTCAAGGTCATTCAGAGGAATATTTTCAACAGTGCCGTCAGCATATTTGCCGTTCACCTTCAACCCTGTTGTAACAAAAGTTTCTTCAGAATTCTGGAAATAGACCGTTTTAACGGGCAAAGTAACAATTTCAAGCGATGTAGGATAGACAACCAAAGGCTCAACTTCAACCTCAAATGTTGCAGTTTTTGTGCGATAAGTTACAGAGATCGTCTGCCTGCCGATTTTGGATGGATTGAAACCGCCGGCAATCAGATCTTTTTCATCAACAGTTCTGACTCTGCCGTCTGCAAAATAAGCTTTCACAACAATTCCGCTGAGCATTACCTCATCAACGGAGTTCTGTTTATAGGTCAACAATTCAGGATTTTTTTCAATTTCAATACGTTCGGGTATATCTTCTTCAATCTCAATCGGCAAAGTGGTCGTGCAACCCTTGTGTTCAAGAGTAACCTGCTGAACGCCGGGCACAGTAGGATCAAAATCTTTAACAATAACCTGATCCAATTTAGCCGGGAAATCACCTTCAGGATAATTTGCCATAATAACTGCACCTGTCAGATCAAACGCATCTGTTGTATCCTGCAGATATTTCGTTCTGTTCGGTTCAGTTTCAACATAAATGTAGTTGGGGGTCGGCACACCGACAAAAATAAGATATTTATCCGAAGCACCCTTGAACGAAACCGTTACTTCGTACATAGAATTCTGATTGGCAGCAGAAGTATCAAACGGAGCATTGGGATTATCACTATACATCTTCTGCAATTTAATGGTGCACAATTCAACAGGAATATCAATGCGCACTTCATTGGACCAGATTGCTGTAACTTCAAGAGTGGAATAATCAGGCTCGGTTCTGCTGCCGTCGGCATCATAGAACATACCGGAAGCATCACATTCCGTGCGGATTGCGGTGATTGTGGGTATTTCCCACAAAACAGAACCGTTAACAAGCTGGGCAGAATCTGCACCCGAATTACTCTTGCTGACATAAACATTTTTCATTGTTGCGCTGAAACCGTAGTTCGAAGCATTGGTATTCAGCACGTTAAAATCAATTTTAAGCATTTTGCTCTTATAGGCATGGGTTGCCGCAAAGAAATTGACAAGCAGTTTGCCGTCTTCCTGTTTAGCAACAGAAGCAAAATCGCCTTCACGTGTCGAGATGACTGCAGAAGAAGTATATTCTAACACATCTGCATCGTATTCAACATAAAATTGCGTAGATGTCAGAAATGTGGCGCCGCCGGTAAACTCAACAGAGATCGTATTGTGGCTTGTGGGCACCATTTCAGCATCAATAACCGTATCAGCACTTGCGGAAAGTGCAAAAGCGGCAAACAGGCAAATCAGCGCCGTGAGCAAAAATACAAACTTAATTTTTTTCATTTTTATTGCATTCCTTTCGCATAATACAATGATTATAACAAAAAAAAAGTAGCTTTTCAATAGTTAAATTTTATTTTATTGTATTGTTTTTCAACATCGCAAAGTTGACAATCGTATTGTTTGTATGTATAATGAAATGAAAAGGAGGAATGATGATGAGAAAAACAATTGACCTGAACTTCGGATGGAAATATTCCGAAGTATGTACCGATGAAATGCTGCTGGCAGGATATGACGATTCTGCCTTTGAAACCGTTGATATTCCGCATGCCAACAAGGAAATTCCTTACAACTATTTTGATGAAAGCATTTTTCAGTTTGTAAGCTGCTACCGCAAATATTTTAAACTCCCCGAAGAAGCCTATCTTCCCGGAAAAAAGGTATTTTTGCGTTTTGAAGGTGCCGCAAACTTTGCGGAAGTGTTTATAAACGGCAAACTTGCAGGTTCTCACAAGGACGGATACACTCCGTTTGCACTTGACATCACCCCCTACATCAACAAAAACCGCAACGTAATTGCCGTTCGACTTGATTCCACGGAAAGACCTGAAATTCCTCCCTTCGGCAATGTGGTTGATTATCTTGTTTACGGCGGCATTTACCGCGAAGTCAGCATTGAGATTCTGGATGAAATCCACATTGAAGATATCTTTGTGCGCACACCCGTAGTGGAAGCACCGAAAAAAGAACTGCTTGCAGATATTACATTCTCACAGAAAATAAACGGTGAAATCAGCCTTGCATTGTGCAAAGACGGAAAAGTTATTTCCGAAAAAACCTGCAAAGCAGACGATGCAAAGGTGATGCGCATCAAATGGGCAATCCCCGGTGTCGAATTGTGGCAACCTGAAAAGCCCGTGCTTTATACCCTTAAGGTCAGATTTGCCGACGATGAAAAAGAAGTGCGTTTTGGCTTCCGCACCTGCAAATTCACAAGAAAAGGTTTTTACCTGAACGGCAAAAAAATTAAACTCCGCGGCCTGAATCGCCACCAGAGCTACCCCTATGTCGGCAATGCAATGCCCGCATCCGCACAGATCGCCGATGCAGAATTGCTGAAATATAAACTCGGCTGTAATTTTGTAAGAACTTCGCATTACCCTGATTCCGTTCACTTCCTCAACAGATGTGATGAAATCGGCTTGCTGGTTTTTACAGAAATGCCCTCCTGGCAGTTCCTTGGTGAAGGCGAATGGCGGCAGGTCTGTCTTGAAAATATTCAAAGCATGGTCTTGCGTGACCGCAATCACCCTTGCGTTGTACTTTGGGGGGTTCGTGTCAATGAAGGCAATGACTGTGATGAATTCTACACCGAAACCAATGCTTTGGCGCATTCGTTGGATGATTCCCGTCAGACGGGCGGTGTGCGCAACTTCCCGCGCAGCCATCTGCTTGAAGATGTATATACCTACAACGATTTCTCACATTCCGGCGGGCCGATTGCACTGTTACCTCCCGATCTTGTTGCAGGCATCCGTGCTCCGTACCTTGTAACAGAATACAACGGTCACATGTATCCGACAAAATCCTTTGACCGTGAAGAAATCAGACGCGAGGTGGCTCTTCGTCATGCCCGTGTGCAGAACAAGTCTTATTCGAGCGACCGCTACTGTGGCGCAACGGCATGGTGCATGGCTGACTACAACACACACAAGGACTTCGGCAGCGGCGACAGAATCTGCTATCACGGTGTAACAGATATGTTCCGTGTGCCAAAACTCAGCGCTGCCGTATATGCTTCACAGCAGGATAAAACGCCTGTTCTTGAAGTTTCTTCTTCTATGGATGTCGGCGAGCATCCGGGAGCCATTGTGGGTCAGATTTATATTTTCACAAACTGTGATTATGTCAAGATTTATAAGAACGGGGTATACAAATCTACCGCACATCCTGACAACAAAAAGTTTGCACATCTCCCCCATCCTCCCATTCTTCCTGCTGACTATATCGGAGACAGTCTTGTAAAGGATGAAGGCCTGAATGAAACAAGTGCAAAATATATGAAAAAGGCAATGGTTGCTGCCGCAAAATACGGCTACATCATGCCGCCTCATCATTACCTGGAACTTGCAACGGGTGTTGTTGCCGGTGCAATTCCGATTCCGCGCGTTGTTGAGCTTGTTACAAAGTATTTTGCCAACTGGGGCGACGAACAGGTTGAATACAGATTTGACGGCTACAAAGACGGCCGCGTTGTAAAATCCGTCACAAAGACCGCCGTCATGTCAAAATCCCTTGTTGCATCGGCAGACAGCCTCACGCTTGCAGAAGATAAAACCTATGATGTAACCAGAATCGAGCTTCGTTGCGTTGATCAGAACGGCAATCAGCTTCCCTTCGCAAACAACGCAGTCAAAGTAAGTGTTGACGGTCCTGCTAAAATTATCGGTCCCGATCAGTTTGCATTGATCGGCGGCGACAGAGCATTCTGGATCCGCACAATCGGAAAATCGGGCGACATTACTGTTACAATTGAAGCAGAAGGCTTGAACTCGCAGATTATCCAACTGAGCGCTGAAAAGAAATGAAAACAGCAAACAATACTTCTGTTTCATCCATTGTCAGTTTTCTGATCGACAGAAAAAATATTTTTTGTGCCGTTCTGAGTTGTCTGATCGGCTTGATCACATTGATTATCGGCATGTTTATCTGCGATAAATCTTTTTGGAATTATATGTTTGTATGGATATTGCCCGGTTCCGGACTCGTTCTGCTGGGCACTTATGCCATCAGCATGACGGACAAGCATCCGATCATTCTGATATTTCCGCCGATCATCTTTTTTGCATCCTTATATATCCGTTATCTCGTAACATACGAATATCTGATATTTTTGTTCTTATTCCTGCAAATCATTCCGTTTCTTGTTTTTTGGGCAAACATTGTCAGAAAAAATCTGTACAACGAAACACGCATTGCAGTGATAACAGCACTTTTATCTGTTTTGTGTTTTCTGCTTTCGGTGGTCACTGTTAACATACTCGATTCAGCAAGCATTATCAGCCTGCCGCAACATGAACATTTTAAAATTGAGATTCTGACCTATGTTGAAATTGCAATGGCTGCAATCTATTACGGAATCGGTTTTTTAAATAAAGATATGCAGATGACACAATATTTGCAAATGAACAATTGAAACAACCGCGCTGACGCAAATCTGCATCAGCGCGGTATTCTTTTTAGATTATTGAATATCTGCAATATTATACGGTGTGGTCTGATAAACAAAATAGTTCAGCCAGTTCGAAAACAGCAGATTGGCATGACTTCGCCATGTAACAAGCGGTGCTTTTGTGTCATCATTTCCGGGGAAATAATTTTCAGGCACATCAATGGGAAGACCTGCATTTTTATCACGGAAATATTCCTTTGCCAATGTATCGGCATCATATTCGGAATGCCCTGTTACAAAAATACGTCTGCCTTTGGGCGTTGCAACAACATAGACCCCTGCTTTTTCACTGCTTGCAAGCACACGCAATTCTTCAACAGACTCAATGTCTTCCCTGCGAACAGTTGTATGGCGGGAGTGCGGAGCCGGAAAAACATCATCAAACCCGCGGAACAGAATCGATTTTTTGTAATCAACCGTGTGTTCAAATACGCCGAACAGTTTTTTCTCTAACGGATATTTCGGAATTCCGTAGTGATAATACAAAGCCGCCTGCGCACCCCAGCAAATGTGAAGCGTGCTTGTGACATGGGTCTTTGTCCATTCCATAATTTCAGTCAGTTCATCCCAATATTCCACATCTTCAAACGGCATATTTTCGACAGGTGCACCTGTGATGATCATACCGTCAAAATTGCGGTGCTTCACTTCATCGAATGTCTTATAGAAAGCTATCATGTGTTCTGCGGATGTGTGCTTTGATTTATGTGTTGCTGTTTGCAACAATTCCAGTTCAACCTGCAAAGGTGAATTGCCGAGCAAACGAGAAATCTGCGTTTCCGTTACAATCTTAGTCGGCATCAGATTGAGCATCAGAATATGCAACGGACGGATATCCTGCGTAATGGCTCGTTTTTCAGTCATTACAAATATGTTTTCATCTTCAAGAATCTGCGTCGCCGGCAGTTCATTCGGAATTTTAATCGGCATTTATATACCTCAATTTTGTTAAATTTATGCTTCAAGAGCCTGTTTCAGGTCAGCAATAATGTCATCTGCATTTTCAATACCGACACTAAAACGAACAAGTCCGGGATCAACACCGGCAGCAACCAACTGTTCGTCAGTTAATTGTCTGTGGGTCATGCTCGCGGGATGCAGTACACAGGTACGAGCATCGGCAACATGAACAACAATTTTTGCAAGATCAAGTTTATTCATAACCTGCACAGCAGCATCTCTGCCGCCTTTCATAATGAAGGAAATAACGCCGCAACAACCGTTGGGGAAATATTTCTGCGCAAGCGCATAATCAGAACTCGATTCCAATGCGGGATAATTGACAGATGCAATCTTTTCATGCCCTTCAAGGAATTTTGCAACTTTCAGTGCATTTTCACTGTGGCGTTCCATGCGGACATGCAGGGATTCAAGACCAAGATTGAGAATGAATGCAGAGAACGGAGAAGGAATCATACCGTAATCACGCATCAACTGCACGCGGGCTTTTGTAATATAGGCATTTTCATTGCCGAAATCGTTAACATAGCGCACACCGTGGTAAGATTCATCAACTTCTGTCAGTTCCGGGAATTTTCCGTTTGCCCAATTGAACTTGCCGCTATCAATAATAACACCACCGACACAGGAGGCATGCCCGTCCATATACTTTGTAGTGGAATGAATAACAACGTCTGCACCAAATTCAAACGGACGGCAGAAAATCGGAGTTGCAAAGGTATTATCAACAAACAGCGGGATATCATGCTTGTGTGCAAGGTTTGCATATCGCTCAATATCCATAACCGTCAGCGCAGGATTGGCAATGGTTTCACCGAAAACAAGTCTTGTATTTTCATCGATCAGCGATTCAATTTCTTCATCGCTCATGCCGGGCTTTGTGAAACGTACTTCAATACCGAGTTTCTTGAAAGAAACAGCAAACAGATTGATCGTACCGCCGTAAATGGCAGGAAGACTGACAATATTCTGTCCTGCCTTGCAAATATTAAGAATAGCAATCGTGTTGGCAGCCTGTCCCGAGGAACAAAGCAGTGCACCAGTGCCGCCTTCAAGAGCTGCCAGTTTCTTTTCAACTGCTTCTAAAGTGGGATTGGAAATGCGGGAATACATGTGACCTGCTGCCTTCAGATCAAAAAGATCGCCGACATGTTCGGCCGAATCGTATTTATAAGTCGTGCTTGCATAAATAGGCAATACACGCGGATCACCGTTTTGAGGTTCATAACCCGCTTGCACACACAGGGTTTCAATTTTATAATCAGGCATTATTTTACACCTCTTTATTTTATTATTTTGGCATTATAGCACACCGTATAACTTTTGTCAAATAAAACAAGTGATTACTGAAGAATCAAAAACAATTTTGTCAACAAATAACCAAGGAATGCACAACCCGGAAAAGTAAGAATCCATGTCAGAATGATATCTGTTATCAATTTTTTATCAAGACTTTTAGAATCAACAGCCAGTCCGACACCGATAACGGATGTGGTTTTAACATGCGTCGTACTGACAGGCAAACCCGAATATGTGCTCACTGCAATACCAATAATTGCGGCAAAGTCAGAGATAAGGCCCTGTAAACCATTCAAAGGAGTAATATTTTCCCCAACGGATTGTATAATTCGCTTGCCACCGAATAATGTACCAATTCCCATAAAAAATGAACAGCACAAAATAAGTACGAATCTGTATTTAACAAAAACAGCATCATTGATTATTGAAAACAGCATCATAAAAACACCTAAAAACTTCTGACCATCCTGTGCACCGTGCAAAAAAGACAAAACAGTTGCAAAAATAATTTGCATGACTCGTGTTTTAATATTCAGCCGTTTTTGTGTTATCCTTTGCAAAACATAAGATATAAAAAAACCAAGAAAAGCTGACAAAAACAAACCGAGGAATACTCGAATCCATTCGACTTTGTTAACAGCATCAAATGCACCTTTTGCAGCAACTGCACAGCCCGTAAGACTCGCAATGAGTGCATGACTTTCACTTGTGGGAATACCGAACAACCATGCAACAATTGCCCAAATAATCACCGTAAACATAGATACAGCAACAAACAAAAGTACACCTTCCCTATCGGCATTCACATCGACCATATTATACAAACAATCCGCAACCGAAGGACGAAAGTAAGATGTTATAAAAACTCCTGCAAAATTCATAACGGCAGACAAAACACAAGCCTGTTTCATTCGGATTGCTTTTGTACCGACCGCCGTTGCAATGGCATTGGCGGCATCCGTAAAACCGTTTATAAAAATAACAGCAAGAATTGCAATAAAAGCAACAGAAAACAAAAAAAGACAACCCCTTTCGCCAATCAATATGCAAAAGAAGCTATCTGTATGCAATGAAGCCGCAGAAATTCATCTGCGGCCGTGTTTTTACTTCTTATCAAAAGACGGATTGTACATATAGTAGTTCTTGGAGTCAAGTCTGTCGGTCGCCAGACGCAGACCTTCCCCAAAGCGCTGATAATGTACAACTTCTCGTTCCCGAAGGAACTTAATGGGATCAGCGACATCGGGATCATCCACAAGGCGAAGGATATTGTCATAAGTAGTACGGGCTTTCTGTTCAGCAGCAAGGTTTTCATGAAGGTCAGTCAGAATATCGCCTTTACTTTGCATGGAAAGCGCGCTGTACGGAACACCCGCCGCAGCCTGTGGATAAATCCCGGTGGTATGGTCAACAAAATATTTATCAAATCCGCTTGCCTGAATTTGCTCAATGGTAAGATTTCTCGTCAACTGAAAAACGATTGCACCGATCATTTCAAGGTGCGCTAATTCTTCAGTGCCTATATCCGTCAAAAGACCTTTTAATTCGGCATACGGCATCGCAAATCTCTGCGAAAGATAACGAAGCGATGCGCCGAGTTCACCGTCGGGTCCGCCATACTGTGTCAGAATAATCTGTGCAAGTTTTGGATTTGGATTTTTGATATTAACGGGATATTGCAGTTTTTTGTTATATGTCCACATTAGTCGCAAGCACCTCCGGTTTCCCAAGGCCATGGGTTCTTCAGCCATTCCACACCTTGTGCAAATTTAGGTGTGAGTGGACCGTAGTTTTCTTCATATTCAGCCATCAATGCCATGCACTTTTTTTCATATTGTGCGAGCATGGATGCCGCCTGCATATCAGACGGATGCGTATCAAGATACAAATGCAGTTCCCATACGGCAAACTGCGCAGAAGAAAGATTTCTTAAAAGTTTTTCGCGATTGCTCATTTGCATCCCGCCCTGAGGAAGGGTTTATCAAGCACGGGAAACAAAGTGCCCCTGCAAAGGGCGGTTTCCGCTTCGTATACTTTATTATCAAGCTGAAACGGAACATATGCCATGGTCACAGCGGCATCTTCCGGCAATGCAGAAAGCATGGAAAAACTGTCAATGCAATCGTTTCTGTCTTTTCGGGCGGAAGAATGTTCTTTCATTTCTATGCTCCTTATAATAAATTGAGAAACAAGACTTTGTCCCTCGGTTCATGCTATGCAACAAAAGAACAGATGTGCCTAAAAAACTATTCAACAAGGTTTGGCCAGATTTCATCCTCTGCGCCTGCATAAATTTCCGGGATCAGACCAACGATGACTGTTTCAGCAATGGTGATCTGCGTTTTGATTTCGCTTGTATTTCTTTTACCCCATGATAAAACATTCACATTTGCAGTAATCTGCAAAACAATCTGATGTTGCGTCTGATTGATTCCGCGCGTAACAAACAGATTACTTAATTCGCTTTCGGCTGTTGCGGAATAGGAAACAGAAAACGGCATTTCTGCACCTTTTCCCGTAAAAAAATTACTGCCGGTCAAAGTGCCGATCGGAATGCCCGGGTGGATGGTCTGAATATCTGCAAAAACCTCTGCAATTTTTGCTGTGACTCCTGTTTTTATTTGATTCAGAACCATTGAATCTATTCTGATTGCCACCACTTCCCCACTTGCATCTGTTTGCAATTCGGCAATATCAGCATAATGCAGATTCAATGTTTCCAGATATTCTTCTACTGTTTTATTCACTGCTTTGGTGGCATGGTTGACAGCAGTTGTCTGCGCAAAAACACTTACAATCGGTCTTGCTGTTTTGAAGAGAACAAATAAACACAAAAAACAACAAAATAACAGAATCGATGAAAATAATCTGCTTTTTATTCGGCTTTTACCATATCGCATACTGATCGCACCTTAAATTTATTCTTGTTTAAAATGTTTTATTGTGTTATAATACTCATTGTCAATATATGCAAAATACAACGGGAGGTAACAGAATGAAGATAAAAACCATTGCAGCCCTTGCAGGCGGTACTGTAGCCACTGCGGCAATTATGAAAAAAAATAATATTTGTCCGAAGTGTGTTGCAAAAAATCTGCTTTCCAATTTCAAAGTAACAGATCCCGGTGCGGACAAATACAACAATGGTGTTGCATTGACCCCACCGATGGGATGGGCAAGCTGGAATAAATTCCGCCATCACATCAGCGAGGACATTATTTATGATATTGCCGTTGCTATGAAAAACTCCGGACTTGCCGATGCGGGCTATCAATTTGTCAATATTGATGATTGCTGGCAGTCATCAATGCGTGACGACCAAGGCAGACTGCAAAGCGATTTCACAACATTTCCCTCCGGCATTCCCACACTTTGCAAAAAAGTCAATGATCTTGGTCTGAAACTTGGAATCTATTCTTCAAACGGTTCATTGACTTGTGAAGATCTGCCGGCCAGCCTCGGTCATGAACGTATTGATGCCGAAACTTTTGCACGCTGGGGTGTTGAATATTTCAAATATGACTTCTGTCACAACACTCCGATACCGCGCATCGCTCCTGACGTTGAGAATATCAGAATTGAAATCCCCGGAGAAGTGGCTGAAAAGATTTACACCGCAGATATGGCAACACTTTCAGGGAATGCAAAACTGATGAATGAAGCCAAGTTGCCCACCGGCAAATATGTAACAGGTCTTTGTGCAGGCAACGGAAAGATGATTTTCAGCAATGTTGAAGCAGAGAAAGATGGAATATACGCTCTTACTATCGGCATTCACAAAGGAATTCAGGCAGACAAATATGCAGAAATAGTTGTCAATGAAACCGCTGTTTACCCGATTATTGCAGGTCCGAGCCGCGGATTCACCAAAGACGGCAGGTTGCAAACACGCGTTTATCTGAAAAAAGGCAAAAACACCATTATGATTCACAATCCGATCGGATCAAAAATGGACAGTGCCGCAAAACAATATGCCAATATGGGAAAAGAATTAAAGCGTGCAACAAAACTTGTAGCAGAGGAAACAGGCATGCCTGAAAAACCGATTACTTTTTCCATATGCGAATGGGGAAAGAATATGCCATGGAAATGGGGTGCAACCGCCGGAAACCTGTGGAGAACAACCCCGGATATCAGGCCGACATGGTATTCAATTCTCGGCATCTATGAATTCAATGTGAGATTGTGGAAATATGCAACCATTGGCGGCTGGAATGACCCCGATATGCTTGAAGTCGGAAACGGCAATCTGACCGATGATGAAAACAGAGCACATTTTTCGCTGTGGTGCATGATGGCGGCACCCTTGATTCTCGGCAACGACCTGCGCACCTTCCTTAAGGAAGACGGCACTGCCGACACCGATAATAAAACCTTGAAGATTGTTACAAACAAAGATGCCATTGCCATCAATCAGGATAAGCGTGGTTTGCAGTGCAGACGTATTCAATTCGGCAGCGTAGATATTCTTGCAAAGCCGCTTGAAAACAAAGAACTGGCACTTTGTGTGTTCAACAAAACAAGCAAAGAAATTGAGCAGGAAATTGATATTGAAGATATCATTGAACTGGGTTGGATCGACCTGCCTGAAGCTTTGCAATATGAAGTATATGATATCTGGAACAACAAAACGACAGTAACAAAAGAAGATTTTGAAACAACTGTTCCCGGGCACGGTGTCAGCTTGTTCAGAATCAAAGCACTGTGAGGTAAGAAGTATGCATCTTTTACATCTTGAAAATATCGCCGAAAAATGGGATAACGGCACGCCGATCGGCAACGGTCACATGGGCTGTATGCTCTATGGCGATCCGAATTGCGAAAAACTGTATCTCTGCGAAGAAAGCATCTGGTCGCAAAAAGATGAGGACGGGCTGAATCCTGCTTTTGCCGAAAAAATAGAGTATATCAAAAAGTTATATCTTGAATCCTCTCCTGTTGAAGCCGAAAAATGGGCGGTTGAAAACCTGAAAGATGATTTCCATACCATTGCTTCCAACGAATATGCAGGTTTGCTGACACTGCAATTCAACGCAAAAAGCAAAATTACATCTTATAGCAGAGATCTGCATCTTGATTCTGCAATCGCTGAAGTTTCTTACAAAAGAAACGGAAAGCAATTTAAACACGAAGCATTTTCTTCCAATCCCGATAAAATCATGGCATATCGCATTGAGTCCGAAAGCAGGCACGGCTTTACCCTGCAATACAGTCGTGAGTGTCTGCATTCTGTCAACACAGACAACACAAGCCTTTTTACTGTTTGTGATACGGCAGTCGGCAATCATCCCTTCTGTGTCGGCATAAAAGTACAAACAAACGGCAATTCCGAACAAAGCGGAAATGATATTCTTGTAAAAAATGCAACTGAAACAATTATATGGATCAGCATTGTCACAAGTTTCCGCTTTGAAAATTTTGAAGAAAAATGCAAAAACAGGCTGACTGTTGTTGAAAAAGGTTATGATGCCATCAAGGCAGATCATATTGCAGATTACGGAAAGATTTACAGCAAGAGTGAAATCAACTTCACGGATGCTTCTGCCAGACAAAAACTGCCCGTTAACAAAAGATTGAATTATCTGAAGATTCATCCATTGAAAAACGATTATTCCCTTGCGGCATCGTACTTTAATTTCGGCAAATATCTGCTGATTTCTTCCAGCCGTGAAGGCAGCCTGCCCGCCAATCTGCAAGGTATCTGGGTTGAAAAAATGCAAAACCCGTGGAATGCGGATTTTCATACCAACATCAATTTGCAAATGAATTACTGGCCTGTTGAAGTCGCAAATATTCAAGAATGTGCAGAACCGCTGTTTGCTTACATGAATAATGTTTTGCTTCCTTACGGTAAGAAAACTGCTAAAGTCAACTACAATGCAAGAGGTCTTGTTGTGCATCACCTGAGCGATCCTTACGGATTCACGGCAGCAGCGGACGGAATCTGGGGACTGTGGCCTTTGGGCGGGGCGTGGCTCGCCTTCCACATGTGGGAACATTATCTGTATACAAGAGATAAAGAATTCCTCAAAGAAACCGCCTATGAATACATCAAAAATGCCGCCTTGTTCTTCATGGACACCATGTTTGAAGACAAAAACGGCAGATTGCTGTCGGGGCCGTCCACCTCACCCGAAAACAATTTCTATGTAGGAAAAGTAAGTTGCAATATGTGCATGTCACCGACTATGGATATCGAAATCATCGGCGGTCTGCTTCGCTTTTACATAGAAACAGAAAACATTCTGCATATAGACGAAGAAACAGCAACGCTTGCAAAAGAAAAACTTGCCAAAATGCCGCCATTGCAGATCGGCAAACATGGGCAACTGATGGAATGGCTTGAAGATTATGATGAGCCCGAACCGGGTCACAGGCATATTTCACACGCTTTTGCTCTCTATCCCGACCATGCAATCAACAGAAACACACCCGAATTCTACAAAGCAATCCGCAAAACCATTGACCGCAGACTTGCACACGGCGGCGGCCATACGGGTTGGAGCAGAGCATGGTTGCTTTGCCTGTTTGCAAGATTGCATGATGCAAAAGCATTTGAAAAGAATCTGCGACTTCTGTTTACAAAATCCACCCTCGGCAATCTGCTTGACACGCATCCGCCTTTCCAGATCGACGGCAATTTCGGTGCTACGGCTGCCATTTGCGAGTCACTTGTGCAGGGACATGAAGGCAGAATCTGCCTGTTGCCCGCAGTTTGTGAAAAAAGAAGCGGTTCGTTTAAAGGTTTACTTGTGCACGGGGGTTATGAAGTTTCCTGTATATTTGAAAATGCAAAAGTTATTTCTTTTGATATTCAATCTGCTTTTGACGGCGCAATCAGAATTGAACTTCCCGCATCGCAAAAAAATGCCATCATCAATGAACAAACCGCCGATGCAAACGGAATTTTCACATTCCCCTGCGCCAGCGGCAACACATATCATTTTGAAGTGCATTAAATTTTAATCTCTGCAATTTTTATATACCGACAGTCCATTGTTTCATAAAGAACAAAGGCACTGTCGGTTGTTTTATTATAACAAACATCTGCATAACCGCCGGAACGATCCAACAACAGTGATTCCCATGTCTTTCCATCATCCGTTGATTTGTACAGTGTCAGATTTTCGCGGGATTGTTGCGAATTGCAATTTACAAACAATATACCGTCCGCACAATTGCACATACCGCCGAAACAAATCGGATCAGGCAAGTTCCGATCAATCTCCGGAACTGTCCATTCCGTACATCCGTCTTCGCTTTTTGCAACCGCGCGAAAATGTTCTGTATTTTCATTGCGGATATTCATCATAATACTGCCATCACTTAATTCGGCAAGTGCTGCTTCGCTCGCATCCTTCAGATTATCATTGAACACATTTCCGAGCGACCATGTATTTCCATGGTCTTTACTGCAAATAATGCCGCATTTTGACGGATGATGCGAAAACATATCCTGCTGATTAAAAGCCATCCATACACTCGCAAATAACGTACCGGTTGAATGCACCAATCCGTGCCCCGGTCCGACTGCCACGCAACTCCAGTATTGCGAATCAAAAATGTCTGTCATTTCTATCGGTGCAGACCAGGTTATTCCATTATCCTTGCTTTGAATATGAAACATTCTTTTATAATTTTCACAATACAGCAAGTGCAGAATGTTTTCTTCGACAATCAATGTCGGATTATTAACGGCATTTCTTCCCTTTCCGCTGACGGGAATTTTACGAGGAGTCCATGTTTTTCCGCCATCAGAACTGGTTCTGACGCCAACGTCGATAACAGACCAATCCGAATTTTGTCTGCACTCATAACAAACGGCAAGGGTTCCGTTTTGCAGTGCAACAATGCCCGGTATTCTGTATACCGGATATTCTTGTTGTGTACACACATCAAATGAGGATGTTTCAAGAATATTGCAATTCAGAATATGCATACATATACCTCAAAAAATGAGCTGTCGAAAAACCGACAGCTCACATTTTTTAATTATTCAGCAGTTACTTCTTCTGCAGCAGCTTCAGCAGCTTCGTTTTCCTTTGCCTTGGCGATCATTTCGTCAATAGACATGGTGATGGGAGCATCGTCAACTTCTTCTTCAACAACTTCTTCAACTTCCTTTACGGGAGCTTCAAGAAGTGCCTTAATGGAAAGGCTGATGTGCTTCTTTTCAAAGTCAACCTTGAGAAGCTGAACTCTGACGGTTTGGCCGATGGAAAGAACATCCTGCGGCTTTGCAATGCGTTCGTAGGAGATTTCGGAAATGTGGATAAGACCTTCCATACCGGGGAAGATTTCAGCAAATGCACCGAAGGTGGTAAGAGAAACGATTTTTACATCGAAATCGCTGCCGACGGGATAATCTCTCTTGAGGATTTCCCACGGATTGTCTTCGGTTCTCTTGTAGCCAAGAGAAATCTTTTTCTTTTCAGTGTCAAGACCCTTGATGTAAACATCAACAACGTCACCTACGTTGACGATTTCAGAGGGATGCTTGATGCGCTTCCATGAAAGTTCGCTTCTGTGGATCATACCAACGACATTGCCGCCGAGATCTACGAAAGCACCGAAATCGGTAAGAGAAACAACGGTACCGGTGAAACGATCTTCAACAGCAGCGGTTTCCCAGAACTTAGCCTGTGCAGCCTTGTTCTGTTCTCTTGCAGCGTCACGGATGGAACCGACAGCGCCTCTTCTTCTATCAAATTCAATAACCTTGAAAACAACAGTCTTGTCGAGCATTTCTTCAAGACGGCCGTTTCTCGGAACAGTGGACAGGGATGCAGGGATGAAAACGCGGAAACCGTTGGAGAAAACGATGAGACCCTTGCTGATTACTTCAACAACAGTGCCTTCAAGAATTGCTCCGTCCTTTGCAGCCTGTTCAATTTCCGCTCTGCGCTTCTTTTCGTCAAGGCGCTTCTTAGAAAGAAGAATGGTGCCTTCAACGTCATTGGTCTTCATGATGAAGAGTTCAATTTCGTCGCCAACCTTGAGTTCTTTCATGGGGTTTGCAGAGGGATCAGCGCTGTATTCGTCGAGCGGGATAATGCCGGTCTGTTTGCGACCGATGTCAACCTGAATTTCATTGGGAGCAATGTGCATTACAATACCCATAACAGTCTGGCTGTAGTTCAAGTTTTTGTAGGATTCTTCAAGTCCCTGCTCGAAGGACCAGTCTTCTGTTGCCTCAGCAGCCACGTTGAGAGCATGTCCTTCGCTCTCGACTGCCGGTACGGCGTTTTCATTGATGATGTCGGACATAGTTTTTTGTACCTCCTTTATTATACAAACAGGCGTTGATGCGCCTGCAGTAAGCCCAATGGACTGCATGCCTGAAAAATCAATTTTATGTAATTCTTCGGCACTTTCGATTTGATATGTTTTACAGATCTTGCCGCACAACTGTGTCAGCTTTGCGGTATTGGATGAATTTTTTCCGCCAACCACGATCATACAGTCGCTTTCGGCGGCCAGCGCAATTGCCTCTTCCTGTCTTTTGGAAGTTGCAGAGCATATTGTATCAAATATTTTCGGATTTGTACATAGTAATTTTGGATTTTTTAAACTTTTTTTTAATTCAATTGAATTAAAAGTCGTTTGCGAAACAATTATCGGCGTTTTTTCACATTTTTGCTTTAACTCATCAATTAAAAGATTGAGTGCATCGTTGTTTTCAAAAACAAAAGACTCTGCATTGCAACAACTGCGTATGCCGACAACCTCCGGGTGCCCTGCGTCACCTGCAATCAAAACAGGGCTTCCGTCGAGCGATTCTTTGTGCACAATTTTGCGGATCTTCTCCACAAAAGGACACGTGGCATCATAAAATCGGATATTTGATTTTTGCAAATGTTCAATAATATCGCGTTCAACACCATGTGTGCGCAAAACCAATGTATATCCGTCCGGCACATCTTCAATTCGGTTAACAACCTTCGCCCCGCGTTCTTCAAGTTGCGCAATAAACAGCGGATTATGAATCAGCGGCCCAAGGGTACATACAGGTGTTCCCTGTTCCAGAAATTGCTCAACCGTCTGCACTGCTCTTGCAACACCGAAGCAGAATCCTGCGGTCTGCGCAAGTTTAACGGTCATAATACCGCCTCCGCCATTTTAACAATCATATCAGTAATTTCGTCAATCGACAAGCCGGTTGAATCAATTTCCGTTGCATCGTCTGCCTTTTTCAACGGTGCAGCAGCACGGTGAGAATCATTATAATCACGCTGTATGATTTCAGCAAGTAATGTATCATAATCAACAGGTGTTCCCTTTTGTTCAAGTTCCAAACAGCGGCGGCGTGTTCTTTCTTCCGCCGTAGCAGTCAGAAAAATTTTGACCTGCGCTTCGGGAAGAACAACAGTGCCGATGTCTCTGCCATCCATAATACAGTTGGTTGTGTTGGCTATGTTTTTTTGCAAATCAAACAAATAAGCGCGAACCTCGGGAATTGCAGAAACATTGGAAGCCGCCATAGAGGCTTCGGGAAGCCGAATTGCCTTTGACACATCTTCTCCGTTAAGAAGAATATGCTGTTCGCCATCCTGATATGTAAGTTCAATACGTGCATCATATAGAACAGAAATTACAGACTGCGCATCATTTGTGGGGAGATTGTTGCGCATAACATGCACACCGATTGCGCGGTACATAGCCCCTGTATCCACATACACAAAACCGAGTTTTTCGGCAACCTTGCGGGCAATTGTGCTTTTACCGGCGCCGGAAGGGCCGTCTATTGCAATGTTAATCATCATTCATTACTCCTTATTCGCTTGCGGCGCTTGTGCCGGCAAGATTTCCTGTTGCAAATGCAATCTGTAGGTTGAAACCGCCCGTATAAGCATCCACATCCAGCACTTCGCCAGCAAAATACAGGCCTTTCAGCAGTTTTGATTCCATGGTTTTGGGGCTGACTTGCGAAACATTGACACCACCGGCAGTGATGATGGCTTCTTCTATCGGCCTTTTCTTTGTGATAGTCAAAGGAAGTTCTTTGATCAATGCTCCAAGTGCCTGGCGATCATCACGGGTGATCTGATTTACACGCAGATCGGACGGAATGCCCGACAAACGAACAACAACAGGTATCAGGCTTTTGGGCAACAATTTGGCAAGTGCATTTGCCAAAGCCTTATTCGGCATTTCGGCAAAATCCCGCAGAATACGCGCATCCAGTTGTTCGTGAGAAAGTGCGGGTTTCAGGTCAATAAATAATTGATATCTGTCTTGGGTGATTTCGGACAAATGTGCAGATGCACTGAGAATAATCGGTCCGGAAACTCCAAAATGCGTAAACAGCATTTCGCCGAAATCGGAATATATCTCGCAAAATTTTTCGTTATCATAAACTGAAATGCGAACATTTTTAAGAGCAAGTCCTTGTGCTTCTTTCACCCATTTTTCTTGTGTTTCAAGAGGCACTAAAGAGGGTTTTGGATCCACAATGGTGTGACCTGCCTGTTTTGCAAGGGTGTAACCATCTCCCGTTGAACCTGTCAACGGATAGGACATGCCACCTGTAGCAACAATAACGGCATCAGCATGATAAATATTTCCGCTTTCGCATTTAACACCTGTAACATGGCCGTCATCCTGCAACAATGCAACAGCTCGCTCTTCATAGCGTTTAACACCGTTCTGTTTGCAGAATTTGTCCAAAGCATCCACAACATCAACCGCTTTGTCCGATTCGGGAAAAACACGGTTTCCGCGTTCAATTTTCATCGGCACACCGAGCGCTTCAAAGAAGTCGATAACATCATACGGCATCATTCTTGAAAAAGCGGAATACAGAAATCTGCCGTTGGACGGAATGAAATCCATCAGATCATTCAACAATGTGCAGGCATTTGTGACATTGCAACGTCCTTTGCCTGTTATCATCAGTTTTCTGCCGGGACGGCTGTTTCGTTCAAGCAACAACACCTGCACACCAAGTGCGGCGGCTTGTCCTGCTGCCATCATGCCTGCTGCTCCTGCTCCCACAACAATTATCTGTTTTCTCATAATACTCCGCCTTTCAAATACATACAAAATATTATACACATAGGAACCTGTAATTGCAAGTAAAATAAACACATAAAAAAAGATTGCAACAGCAGGAAACTGTAAGCAATCTTTGTAACATAATATATTTTATTTTCTTCATTCGAGCCCGAAACTAACAAACAAAGCCTGATTAACACGGTTCATATCCATTGTGTCAAGGCAACCCATGTGTTCACGCAAACGCCGCTTATCTATTGTACGCACCTGTTCAAGCAAAACGATGGAATCCTTTTGCAAACCGCAGCCGTCCGCATTGACCTGAATGTGCGTGGGAAGTTTTGTTTTATCTTTCTGACTTGTTATTGCCGCCGCAATCACGGTCGGGCTGAATTTATTGCCGACATCGTTCTGCACGATCAGCACAGGACGGATTCCTCCCTGTTCCGAGCCGACAACAGGGCTGAGATCGGCATAATAGATATCTCCCCTTTTTACAGTCATGTACATAAACTCCTTTTTTATTCTGAATCACAATTGTATTGTGCGCAGAAATAAAAAGAAATAAACATACAATAACCAAATAATCAATCTTCGTCGAAGATTTCTTCAAATGCAGCAGCTACCCGATCAAAAAGAGCATCGTCATCAATGGTTGAATACACTTCTTTTCCGTTTGCGCCCTCTGCAAAACGAAGCAATACAAGGCATTCGTCATCCGTTTGCAACAATGCCGCATATTCCGTCTGATCGATGACTGTCATTTCCAGAAATTCAAAAACAGCACGATTGCCGTCTTTGTCGGCAAGAATGATATTTCCGTCTTTTTCGCCGACTTTCACAAAATCCATTGTGCAACACCTCCTGTATTATTCTACTTCATTTTCACCGTTTGTCAAGTTGGTTATGCACCCGTAATGCGGATGTTTTCGACATTTTCGCAATTTGCATAAACAATATCGCTGATAGCAAGAACAGACTCATCATTCAGAATTTCTTCCTCCACAACGATTTCCACAGCCTTTTCGTCAATTTTGCAAATGCAATTGCTGTTCACCTTGGCGGTGATCAGGCTTTCCACTTCGTTTTCGAGCAAAATAGATGAATTCAATGCACTCAATTCAAGAACGGCAGCCACTGCTGCTTCGGATGAGGGATCACAGGAATCAATCACGGTTTGCAAGGTTTCCACCGCTTCATCACGCGCAGTGGTGCGATCCAGTTTAGCAGCAGCAAAGTATTCATCGGCACTTTGCTCTGCCGTATTATCAACATATTCGGCCGCGCCGAGAATCTCCTGTTGAGATGTTTCATTTGCCGGTAGATTTTCTGTATCCAGCAGATTTTCATTGCCTGTATAATACCAATTAACAAACACAGCAAGCCCGAGCGCTGCAACAAGAGAGGCCATAACAATTTGTTTTTTGCCTATAATCATATTCATAATAAATTCCTCCGGGTTTCTTATTTGTTTTTTTCAGAATATGGTGACACATGAACTCTGTTTGCAGATATCCCCAATGCAGCCGTCAGCAATGCTGTCACTTCATTTTTCACTTTTGCACTCGCTCCGCCTTCGCAAGTTACGGCAACACCGCGAATTTGCGGTGCTCGAACATAAATCGGCAATCCTCCTTCGCTGCCGTCTGCATTTTCAACAATAATATACTCAGAAGATCGTTCATCATTATCCGTTTCTTCATTCACAGCATAAGATATTTCTTCAAGTTGATCAAACATAATGCAAACTTTCACTTTGCCGACCCCCGCAACCGTTTTCAGAAAATTCTCTAATTTTTGTTCAAGCTCATTTTCCAGCGCATAAACTTCTTTTGCGGTTTCATTTGTTTTTTCAGCAGATTTTGCAAAAAAATCTCCGCTGCACAAAACCAACAACACAAAAAGAGCACAGCATAAAATAATTATTTGCTTTTTGTTGTTTTTACACATTGCCAGCAGGGCATCTTTACTTTTATTCAGCATCATTTTTCACCTCCTGCTCAATAACAATTTCGCAGGTAGGAAAAAAATTTTCCATTGCCTTTTGCAATTCTGATATATTTTTTGTTTCAGAAAAAAGGATGATTCGAATCTGTTTTATATGTATGCAACGGTCGGACAGAATATCCGCATCTACTTCAATTTCATACATACCTGAATAATACGAAGATAAAACAGATTCTGCCTGTGCATAAACAACTTTTTCTGTTTCACCTTTAAGAAGATCAAAATTCATTTCACCATGTTCGGCTATTTCCTTTTCGTCAATTGAAAAAAAACTGATCAATGATTCCTCAAATGAAAAATCCGTATAACACAGTGGCAGAAAAACAAGTGTCAACAAAACAAAACGCAAAACGGTTTTTACAGTATCGGAAATGCGGTCACGAGGCAGCAGCAGATGCAAAACCGAGCTTCCTACTGCAAAAGCACAAAAACTGACTAACCATTCTTTTAAATTTTCCACAGCATTATCCCTTTCCCGAAATAATTGTGAGCAATGAAACGGCAATAATGTATAAGAACACCTGAAAAATAACAACTGCCCCCATAATTGCAAATAAATTTTCAAATGCTGATATCAGCTTGCAATCGGTATCATTTCCCAGTATACCGGCCGCGGCATTGAGTAATTTCAGTGCAATACTCCACATCAGCAATTCAATCAAAGTGGGCAAATTTATAAAAATAAGAACAAGAATTGCAAAAATGCCAACCGTGGATTTCAAAAGTGCAATACCGCTGATAACAGAATTCAAAGCATCTGACAGCGCACCGCCGACTACGGGCACAGCGTTGCCTACAACAAACTTGACGCCTTTTACCGCTACCGTATCTGCACACCCGGCAATAACAGATTTAACAGAAAGAATTGCAGAAAACATTGCAGCAGCAAAAGAAAGAAGCATTGTGTATCCATTTTTTATCAAATCAGCAATTTTCTGCGTATTTGCAAACGGTGATATGTTTCCGCAAACAGAAAGAGAGGCATAAACCGCACAAACAGAAGGCAAACTTGTCCTGAAAAATGAAGTCAGCACCTGCGCCGCAGAAAAACAAAATCCCTGAAAACAAAGTGCAAGTGTCGGCTTTCCTGCCGCAGTCACAATTCCTGCAAGAACAGGAATAAGTACTTTAGTAAAATCATTGGTCGCAATACACACACTCAAAACATCAGAAATGCAATCGGCAACGGGAATAAATAACGCCAATGACAGCATAACCGTCCCGATTTTACCAACTATATCCTGCACGGAATCATCAGCTGATGTCAACGATTGAACCATTGTCAGCCCCGTTAATAACACAAACGCAGTTGCCGCAGCTTTCAGAGGCGCTTTCATTTCGTTGCGGCACAATAAAAGGAACTGGCGCACGATGTTTTCGAAATTCATATTTAAAATTTCTTCATAAGAACCGTTTTCAAACCCAAAAGATTCGAGTAAATGTTGCGTTTCTGCCCCTGCATCATCAAGCATGTTTTCATAATATTGTTCTGCTGATTGCGACGCATAAACAGGCACGGAAAAACAGATAAAAAGAATAAAAACAATAATCAGTCTTTTCACAACAGATTCTCCACAAATGCAGACAAAATTCCGTATAAAGCCTTAAAAACAGGAACGGCATTGATAAGAATAAGAACTTTTGCGGCAAGTTCGAATTTCACGGCAAGCGCCTGTTCCCCCGCATCCTTGCAAAGTTCGCACACAAGCCGCGCAACCAGCGCAATGCCGCAAACTTTAACAAGTATTTCCGAAAAGTCAAAATTGATCTTTACGGTATCAGACACCTGCAAAAACAGATCGATCAGATTTTCCATATATGGAAGGATAAATAACAACAATCCTGCCGTTGTGCACACTTCCAAAACAAAGGCAAAATCTGCCCTGTCTTTTTTTAACAACATAAATCCGAGAACAGCGATAAGGCATGCTCCTGCAATTTTCAGAATCAAAGATCAAACACCGACCTTATGTAAGAGAACAGCGTGGATACATACGGCAGAATCATCATCAGCGCAATGATCAGTCCTGCTATTGTTGTAATCATAGTGTATTCATCTCTTCCGCTGCGCGATAAAATTTGATTGAGCACAGCCACAATGATACCGACAGCCGCAATTTTAAATATGACATCAATTTCCATTCAAAACTCCTGCAGAAAACTTTTTTTTCAGAACAACAAAACAAATATGAGTGCTCCGAAAAGCAAACTCCCGGACAAATATAATTTTCCGTTTTTGGCAAGATTATTTTTTCTTTTGTCAATTGCATTTATGCAAAATTGTGAAAAATGTTTGCAGATGCGTATTTGTTCGTCAACACTTCCCAGTCCGAATGAATCTGCGAATGACAAAATTTCTTCTTTTTCCGAAACAGACAGCATGTCCCCCCCTATGTTACAAAGTCCGCACATCCAGGATTCGGCAAATGTTGCCCCTGTTAAAAGTGAGTCACAGATATTTGTGCAAAAAACCGGAAAAACATTTCTGCAACGCAGCACACGAAATAAGTTTACAGCATCCGGCAAACTGCCGCTGAGAACAAAAGTGATCTGTTCGAACACCAGTTGCAAGTTTTTCAAAAGTTCGATGGTTTTATATGTTTTAACAAATTGCTGCATTGCAAGAGCGCATGGGCTGCAACAGCAAACAAACAACATCAGGCTTCGCATGTGATCATCTCCGTAACATCCGCTATATCTGCTATTCGGCCGGGCAAAGAAAAAGTATCCAGAAAAACAAGGCGATCAAAGACCTGTTTTTCATAAAGACGAACAAAGCACTGCCTACGAAACAATTCCGCACTGTCACCAGCGTGCATTGAACAAATAAATTTTACTCCGCTGTTCAGGCTGTCAAGAATGGCCGCTGCTTCCATAAGTGTACCGACTTCATCGCAGATAATGACTTGCGGTGCACATAAACGAAGGGCGGTATTGATACCGATTTCTTTTTTGATTCCGGCCAACACATCAGCACACGGTGAATGAATCAAGCCACCAGGAAAAATCTCATTGCGTTCATCAATAACAGCCACTCGATAAAACGGACCGTAGGTACCATCCGAAAGATTTTCGGCAACACTCCTGAGCAGTGTTGTTTTTCCGCTGGCAGGCGGCCCGACCAATAATACAGAACAGAGTTTGTCCGCATTAAACAAAAAGTCTGTCTTCATTTTAATGTGCCGACCGATACGAATGCGCACAGCGGTTACGCACGAAAGATCAGCAGGTGCATCATGTATTGCTCCGAGCATCCCGGTTATTGCCATTCGGCAACCGTTGCCGAGGCTTATGTATCCATTTCTGAACTCTTCACTGTGCGCATACATGGCATACCCGCAAGCACGCAAAACCGCTTCTCGGACTTCTGCAAAGGAAACTGCATAAGCGTTTAACGATCGATATTGAACGCAGGTTCCGTTTGGAATAACAAATTGAATTCCGTCTGTGCAAATAAGGTACACTGCCTGTTCTGCCCTTAAAACAATTTCCATTGTTCTTGCTTTTATTTCTTGCGGCACATGCAATAAAACTGATGCCGTCTTCTTGTGCAGATATCGGCAAACCGAATCAAAAGCCTGCATTTTTTGCACCGCCTTTCTTTTTATTTCATATATATGGTTGCCTGTCCCGGATTATGCAAAAAAAAGATTGCAAACAATCACAAGCTATGCTATATTTATTATAATTACCTTATTATACACAAGGAGTCGTTTTTATGTTTTCAACCCAGCAAAACGCCGAAACAAAAAAAATAAGCTCTCCGCTGATAAAGAAATCAGGATTCCGCTTATCGGATGCCGCATTTTTTGCTTGGATTGCTGCAATACTTGCTGTCTTTGTATTATATGTTGTGTATCTTCTTCAGATGCAAACGGTTGCAGGCGGTTCAAATACAGTCATGCGCATGGACCTGTATCATCAGTACGGTCCTCTGTATGCGGAACTTTATGATCGTCTGACATCCGGCGAAAGCCTTATTTATTCCTGGAACACGGGATTAGGAAGCAGTTTTTTAGGAAATCTTTTTAACTACTGTTGCAGTCCGTTCACACTGCTGATTCTGGTATTCGGTCACTATTATGTTCCCGAATCGATTGCACTGATTATTTTGCTCAAGGCTGCCGCAGCGGCTTTTGGTTTGACATTTTTTGTGAATAAAGTTTACGGCACACGCAAGGCAAGTATTGCATTCGGCTTGCTGTATGCTTTCAGCGGCTATTTTGTGGCTTATTCTTGGAATGTAATGTGGCTGGATGCTTTCCTTATGTTCCCGATTGTAATGCTCGGAATCACCTATATCATCCGCAAGGGCAAACCTGCACTGTATGTTGCGGCACTGACATATACCATGATCACCAATTATTACATGGCATACATGGTCTGCATTTTGAGTGTGATTTATTTCCTGTATTATTATTTCAGCTATTTCAAATTCACTTCAAAACTGAAGGAGTTTTCTCAGGAAGATACACAGCAAAGCGGCTATTTGGGCGAGTTGCGCAATTCCCGTTTTATGGCAGCAGGGTTCAAGTTTGCATTCGCATCTGTTTTGTCTTTTTTGTTGTCTGCATTTGCTTTATTGCCTGTTTATTTTATTCTGACGGGAAGCTCCGCAACCAATTCCTCCGGCGCTCCGCAGTTTTCCGATTGGAACGAATATTTCAATATTTTTGACTTCCTTGTGAACCATCTTGCCAACCTTGAACCCACCATCCGCAGCAGCGGTGATGATGTTTTGCCGAATATTTATTGCGGCGTAATAACACTGTTCCTTGTGCCTGCATTCTTGTTCAGCAACAATATCAGCAAAAAAAGAAAGGCCTTGACCTGTGGTCTGCTTATTTTCTTCTATGCAAGCTTTGTTCTTAACTTTTTGAATTATTTCTGGCACGGCATGCATTATCCGAATGACCTGCCTTATCGTTACTCCTTTGCCTATTCCTTCATTCTGCTTTCGCTTTCATACGAAGCATTCCTGCACATTAAAGAACACAGTGAAAAGTTTTTCATCGGCACAGGTGTTGCCATTCTGGCATTCATTGTACTTGTGCAGGAGCTTGGTTCAAAAAATGTCGGCGACTATACTCTGATGGTCAACATTGCGTTTGTAATCATTTTTGCTGCCATGTTAACACTGATTGCCGCAGGCAGACTCAAAAAGGACACCGTTTCCATGCTGTTGGTATGTTTGATTCTTTGTGAACTGACCGTTTCCAATGTCGGGAATTACGTTATGTCACAACCCAAGGATGCTTATGCCGGCGACTATTATGATTTTCAGGATATTTCCGCAACAATCGATGCGTATGAAGCAGAAAATGAGAATGAACTGTTCTTCCGCGAAGAGCGTTCCAGATTATTGACCCGCATGGATGCAAGCTGGCTGGACTACAACGGAATATCCGTCTTTTCATCTATGGCCTATGAAACAACATCAAAACTGCACAGACAATTAGGATTGTTCAGCAACGGAATCAACAGCTATACCTACAATCCGCAAACGGCTGTTTACAATTCCATGTTCGGCCTGAAATATATTTATGATAAAAATGACCTTCTGCAGGAAGGCAGTATGTATTCTTATGTAACAAGCAATGACACATTTGATGCGTATAAATACAATTATTATTTGCCCATCGCATTTTCGGTCAGCAATGACATGAGCACATGGGCTGATTACGGCGGAACCGATCCGTTTGTGAATCAGAATCGTTATTTTGAACTTGCAACGGGAATTGCGGATGTGCTGGAAAGTGTTGCCCCCGTTCAGGATATTTCAACAACAGGCGGCCTTACGGCAAATGCGGATAACCTTGCCGACGGCAGTTTCCGTTTTGATGCCGCCTCAAGCGAAGGCACTGCCACTGTT
Organism: Clostridia bacterium; assembly: GCA_017416485.1. Classification (GTDB taxonomy): domain Bacteria; phylum Bacillota; class Clostridia; order Oscillospirales; family Acutalibacteraceae; genus RUG806. The sequence goes on from JAFQCH010000023.1 coordinate 269,063, forward strand.
TCGTTCATTGCCGAAACGGCAGGTGAATATTGCGTTTATTTTAAGTCACCGAATTGTCTCGGTTACAATATCAGCGCAGACAACGGTGTGCAGACTTCCACCCGCTACTCCAGCGGCTCCACCGTCTATTTCTCACTGAATGTGGGCTACCTTGAAGAAGGCCAGAGTGCAAAGGTTGTGCTCACCTATCCCGCAAACACAAACGGCACTGCCAACATTTACGGTGTTCGCCTGAACGAAGAAAAGTTTGCAGAAGGTTACAATAAAATTCTTACAAACGGCACACTGGATATCACCCGTTTTGAAGAAACCTACCTTGAAGGCTCGATTGATGTGACCAACGAAAATGCCTTGCTTTACACCTCCGTTCCGTATGACAAGAGCTGGAAAATCACCATCGACGGCAAGCCTGTGGCTGAAGAAGATGTCACCCCCATTGCAGATGCTTTGCTTGCTGTTCATATTGAGCCGGGTACGCATACTGTCACATTCCGTTATGAACCGCGAGGATTAAAAATCGGCATTGCCATGACAATAGCAGGTGTTTTCATCTCACTGCTTCTGTTGCTGGTTGCACTTATTTTCAAGAAGCGCCGTAATGATAATGCCCCTGTTCCGTCTTTCTTTATCCCCGCTGATGATGTAGGCATGCACACATTTGAAGACACCACCCCGGACGACGAGAAAGATGTTTCAACATTGCGCAAACCAAAATCTGTTTTATGGAGAATCTGCGCTTGCTATCTGACGCTCGGCATTTATTACTTTGCATGGAAATATTCTGTCAGCGACGATGTGAATCGCTTTGCAAAAAACTACGGCAAATGGAAGGAAAGAAATCCCCTGCTTCTTATGTTTATTCCGATTTATGCTCCGTTCTGGATTGCAAACCGTTCTGTGCGCATTGCGAAAGCTGCAAAAGAATACGGCATTGAAATGGAAGTAAATTTTGCATGGCGTTTCCTGCTCGGCTTATTTGGCGGCGGTTTCTTTGCATTGGGTGAACTGGAAGATGATCTCAACTTCTTCTACGCACACATTGAAGCTGCAAAACAACACACTGCACAGCAGGAAGAAGAACGGGCAGCCGAAAAACTTGCAGAAGATGTTGAAAGTGAACAAACGGTTGAACCAACTGCAAATAATGAAAATATGAGCAATGATCCGCAGACAGAAGCAATCGAAAAATCAACCGTGTGGTTTACCAAAAAATCGGATTTCTTTGCAAAACTGATCAGCATCGGCATTGTATTTTTCTTCATTCTCGCATCCTATCTGGGGCTTGCACTGGGAATACAAAAATGGAAACAAGACAATGCACCGAGTGAAGTTGAAACCACACAAGCACCCATCACAACTACCACATTGATAACCGTCCCTGATACAAACGAATCGGATTCTGCTTCTTCTGCTGACGAATTGCCGACAGATACAAGTTCCGCAGTTGTACTTGGTTGATAAAATTATTCCAACAGAAAAACTGTCAATCGATAAATTTCCGATTGACAGTTTTTTCATTTAATAAAAATACCATCCTCATACAGAAACCATATCTGCATGAGGATGGCGGCGAATAAAGTTTATAAAGCAAACGCAATCAATCGATCTTCATCCGCTGTAAACAGTATGTGCTGTAAATCAGCGGATATACATAATAAATCTTAAACAAGTGAAATTTGTTCACCCGTATCTTCGGTAGCGATGGTTGCGCCTGCGGACGGCAATGTTTTTGTGCGATAGCGGGCAGGTTTTATGAACTGTCCGTCCTTGTATGCAACAGCAGACAGCAAACGGTGTCCTTTTTTGAGTTTCATCACAGCAACCCCTTGCGTATCTTTCGTTGTCTTGGAAGCAATCACTGCGGAATTCAACAGAAGAATTCTGCCGTTTGAAGATGTCAGCACAAATTCACCATCATCGGCAATATGTGCAAAAGATGCAATTTCAGATTTATCGGAATATGCCTTGAGCAGCTTTTTGCGGTTTGTTTTGGTTTCATAGGAAGACAGTTCGACCTTAGCCACTTTGCCGTTTTCAAAGAAAAACAGCATCTGTCCGCTGTAATCTTTGGTCACAGCCATAAAGATGGCATTTTCCCCTTCATCCATCTTCAGTTTGGAAGCCACAAAATCGCCCAGCACAGAGGCTTTGCATTCTTCAAAATCATTGCATTTTGCTTTGTAAACCTGTTGGCGATTGGTAAAGAACAACAAATCAACATTGTTGCTTGTTTCAAAACTTGCAACAATCTCGTCACCCTCTTTCAGTTTATGGTTATTGCCCATGCGCCATGACTGCGGGGTGATTTTTTTGAAATATCCTTCTCTGGTGAAGAACAGCAAAACGGGGTAATCGGGAATTTCTTCCTCAAAATCAGTAGCCTCATCATCTGCTTCATAAACAATTTCCGTTCTGCGATCCTGGCCGAACTTTTTGATGACATCCGTCAGTTCATCAACAATAATCTTCTTGATTCTTGCTTTGTGGGCAAGAATGTCTTCCATATCAGCAATATCTTTTTCAAGCTGCTCAACATCCTGCAAACGTTTAAGAATATATTCGCGGTTCAGATGACGCAGTTTGATTTCTGCCACATATTCAGCCTGAATCTGATCAATACCGAAGCCAATCATAAGGTTCGGAACAACCTGACTTTCTTCTTCGGTTTCACGCACAATACGGATTGCCTTGTCAATATCAAGCAAAATTTTCTGCAATGCCTTGAGCAGATGCAGACGATCCCTTGCTTTGTTCAGGTCAAAATAAACACGCCTTTGCACACATTCGGTTCGATATGCAATCCACTCAAGAAGAAGATCTTTTACACCAAGCACCATTGGTGTTCCCGCAATGAGAACATTGAAATTGCATGTGAATGTATCTTCCAGCGGTGTCTTCTTAAAAAGATTTTGCATCAGTTTTTCAGGATCGACACCGCGCTTTAAGTCGATCGTGATTTTAAGACCCGCTTTATCGGTTTCATCACGAACATCACTGATTTCACGCACTTTCCCTGTTTTTACCAAGTCGATGATTTTATCAATGATTGCTTCACAGGTGGTCGTTGCGGGAATTTCTTTGATATCAATGCAGTTATTGGATTTGTCGTATTCATATTTTGCGCGCAGACGGACGGGGCCTCTGCCGGTAGCATACACTTCCGCCATTTTCTGACGGTCATAAATGACTTGTCCCCCACCTCTGAAATCAGGTGCCAACATAGTATCAAGCACATCATGTTCGGGATTTTTAATCAACGCAATGGCGGTTTCGCACACTTCGCGCAGGTTGAATGAACAGATGTTGCTTGCCATGCCGACAGCAATACCCATGTTGCTGTTTACAAGAATGGACGGGAATGTAACGGGAAACAAAGTAGGTTCCGTGGTGGTGTTATCGTAGTTAGGAACAAAATCAACCGTGTCTTTATCAATATCTCTGAACAACTCTGCACAGAAACTTTCAAGTTTTGCTTCCGTATAACGGGAAGCTGCATACTGCATATTTTTGGAATACGCCTTACCGAAGTTACCTTTTGAATCAACATACGGATGCAACAAAGCCTCATTGCCGCGGGTCAGACGAACCATTGTTTCGTAAATTGCTGCATCACCGTGCGGATTGAGCTTCATGGTGCTGCCGACAATGTTTGCCGATTTTGTTCTTACACCGTTGAGAAGACCCATTTTATACATTGTATAAAGCAGTTTTCTGTGCGAGGGCTTGAAACCGTCAATTTCGGGGATTGCACGGGACATGATAACACTCATGCAATACGGCATATAGTTGATTTCAAGCGTATCGGTGATGAGCTGACTTTCAACAATACCGGCACCCTGAATATGTGCGCGGTTATCAACGGGAAGTTTTTCTTCTTCCTGTTTTTTCGGTTTTCTTGCCATAGAATCCCCTCCTCTCAATAAATGTCTGCCAGTTCAATATAAAGATGACCGTAATCTGCAATATGCTGTTTTCTTGCGGCAAGATTATCACCGAGCAGCATTTCGAATGTGTCATCAATTTGTGCGGGATCAGAGTTCGGCTCCACCTTGATAAGTCTTCTTGTTTGCGGGTTCATGGTGGTCAGCCACATCATGTCGGCATCGTTTTCACCAAGACCTTTTGAGCGCTGAATGGTGTATTTTTTATCACCGATCTGCTCCAACGCTTCCTGCTTTTCTTTTTCGGTATAGCAAAACCAGGTTTCATCCTTGCAGGTAATTTCATAAAGTGGTGATTCCGCAATAAAAACCTTTCCCTCGGAAATCAAAGAGGGCATCAGTGCATAGAACATGGAAAGAATCAGGGTTCGGATCTGGAAACCATCAACATCCGCGTCGGTACAGATAATAACTTTACTCCAACGCAGGTTATCAATATTGAATTCCGCAACACCTTTTGCGGACTTATCCTTGATTTCAACACCGCAACCAAGCACCTTGATGAGGTCGGTAATGATTTCACTCTTGAAGATCTTGCTGTATTCAGCTTTCAGACAGTTAAGAATCTTACCGCGAACAGGAATAACGGCCTGAAATGCGGAATCTCTTGCCTGTTTGCAGGCCCCCAAAGCCGAATCGCCCTCCACAATAAAGATTTCGCGCTCATTAACATCCTTGCTGCGGCAATCAACAAACTTTTCGACTCTGTTTGCCATATCGTTGGATGCAGTCAGCGTCTTTTTGAGGTTCAATCTTGTTGCTTCCGAACGCACACGTGAACGCATGTTGATGAGAATGCGATCGCAGATTTTCTGCGCATCCATCGGATTTTCAATAAAATAGATTTCCAGTTGATGGCGGAAAAATTCCGTCATTGCCTCTTGGATAAATTTATTGGTGATTGCTTTCTTTGTCTGATTTTCGTAAGATGTTTGTGTTGAGAAAGAAGAAATGACCAAAACAAGACAATCTTCAATATCCTGGAAAGTGATTTTGGAGTCTGTTTTTGCGTATTTTCCGTTCTGCTTGAGATAGGCATCAATCTGCGACACAAAGGCACTGCGCACAGCCTTTTCGGGTGCGCCGCCGTATTCAAGATAACTTGAATTATGATAATATTCTTTCAATTGAATTTTTTCCGAAAAAGAAAGAGCAGCATTGATCTTTAATTTATAATCAGGCTTGTCCTCACGGTCACGGCCGACACGTTCGGCAAACCAGATCTGCGAAGGCACAATTCCTTTATCGCCGAGAAATTCATTGATGTAGTCTTCAATACCATGCTCGTACAGATATTCAAATGTTTCAAACTTGCTTTCTGTCAGTTGATTTTTCAAAACAAATTTGATTCCCGGATTCACAACAGATTGCCGCTTGAGCACATCCTGATAATAATCAAGAGGGATACTGATATCGGTAAAAACCTCAAGATCCGGCTTCCAACGGATACGAGTTCCCGTATCTCTTTTGGCATAAGGCTCTTTGTGCAGGCCGCCAAGGTTCTCACCGTGTTCAAAATGCAGTTTATATAGGAAGCCGCCTGAATGAATTTCCGCATCCATAAATTCGGATGCGTACTGTGTTGAACAAAGTCCCAAACCGTTCAAACCGATAGAAAACTCATAATTCCCGCCGGAATTGGTATCATACTTACCGCCTGCATACATTTCACAAAACAACAATTCCCAATTATATCGTTGTTCATTATTATTAAAATCAACGGGCATACCGCGACCAAAATCCTGCACTTCAATACTGCGATCCAGATAGCGGGTGATAACAATTTTATCTCCGTAACCTTCCCTTGCCTCGTCAACCGAGTTGGAAATGATTTCAAAAACAGAATGCTTGCAACCTTCCAGGCCGTCATCGCCAAAGATAACAGCGGGACGTTTTCTGACACGGTCAGCACCTTTCAGGGAAACAATACTGTCATTTCCGTAATCGTTCTTCTTTGCCATGGAATCCTCCATTATAATATTTCATTATATAATATTACACCATATTTTGTTGTTTCGTCAAGTATTATTTTCCATATATCGCGGATATCGCAAATGGGGATAAAATTTTTTTTGAAAAAAATTTAAAAAATCTTAAAAAAGGACTTGATTTCTTGAAAAGTTTGTGCTAATATAATCGGGCACCGAGCAAGAGTGTGCAAACGTAAACTGAAAGGTCGGTATGAAAATGCCCATTTACGAATATATTTTTGGTTTCATCATGATTGCATTGGCAATTGTTCTTGTTGTTCTGATTCTCTTCCAGCAGAGCCGCAACGCCGGTCTTTCCGGTGCCATCGCCGGCGGTTCCGATAACTTCTTCGGAAAGAACAAGAGCAACAGCAAAGACGAAAAACTTGCAAGACTTACCAAAATCCTTGCTGTCGTCTTCTTTGTTATTACATTGTTTGCAACTTTCTTCTTCGCTTTCATGAAAGGAAAGTACGGCATAGCTTGATCCAGTAGCTCAGCAGGCAGAGCACCTGCCTTTTAAGCAGGGTGTCCGGAGTTCGAATCTCCGCTGGATCACCAAAAAAAATCCGAAAAGCATTTGCTTTTCGGATTTTTTCTTTATCTTTTCACGCTTTGGAGTTTCACAATGACTGATCATCAATCTTTTTCAATACAACCGATTGCACATATCCGAACCGACTTTCCTGCCAAATTCGGCATTCCGCGCCAAAGCATGCTGGTGCAATCTTTGCATGGTAAAATCATTTTTGAACCGCAATTTCGGAATGCAGATGCCTTGCGCGGATTGGAAGATTTTTCGCACCTGTGGCTCATCTGGCAATTTTCACAAGCAATAACGGAAGAATGGTCGCCGACAGTCAGACCGCCACGCCTTGGCGGCAACAAGCGCATGGGTGTTTTTGCAACACGATCCCCGTTTCGCCCGAATTCGCTTGCACTGTCTGTTGTAAAAATTGAAAATATCGACCTGCATACACCGCAAGGACCAATTATTACCGTCAGTGGTGTAGATATGCTTGATAATACTCCCGTTTTTGATATAAAACCCTATCTGCCGCATATTGACAGCATTCCGGAAGCCGCAGGAGGCTTTGCTCTGCCTGTTGCAGAACAAAAATTAGAGGTTGAATTCAGTGCAAATGCACTGTCAACCCTGCCGCAGGATTTGCTTCTTCCTATACAGGCCATTCTTGCGCAGGATCCCAGACCGCACTATCAGGAAGATGAAAACAGAACATACGGCTTCCATTATAATAAATACGAAATTCACTTTCGCGTAAAAGGAAATAAAGTGACTGTTGTTTCTGCAACCTTCATGCAAACTACCTGACGGCATATTTTTTATAGACCGGCTCAAATAAAAGCGCAAAAAAGAATCCCAGCCCCAGAATGGACTTTATATTTTTAACAACAACTTCAAAATAATACATACTTATGTAATATTCTTCAGTTCTGCCTGCCGACAACGCAAAATACATCGCGGCAATAATCAGAAAAAAGACAATTGCCGCAGTAATTTTTATAATTTTTTTTGAAATCGGATTAAAAGAAGACAAAAAATCAAAGAACTCATACATCGTTTTCATTGCAATCACCATTTTTACATTATCAAAATCGCATTTCATTTGCAATATAAAATATATGGAAATAAAAAACGCAATAAATTGATATTTTTTTTATTTTCTGATTGCAAGCAACAATATCTTGTGCTATAATAAGCCCATTAAATAAAGGTGGTACTTTTATGAAATGTCCGTTTTGTGCATACATTGAAAGCAAAGTCATTGACTCCCGCCCGGCTGATGACGGTCAAAAAATCCGCCGCCGCAGAGAGTGCATGCAATGCGCCAAAAGATTTACAACTTACGAAGCAATTGAAAGCATGCCGGTTATTGTTGTTAAACGCGACAAATCCAGGCAGGTGTTTGACCGAAACAAACTGCTCAGCGGCATGCTCAGAGCTTGTGTAAAGCGTCCCGTTACGCTCGAACAAATCGAATCTGCCATTGATGAAATTGAAACACACCTTCAGAATTCTTTGGACAGAGAAATCAGTTCAACACAATTGGGTGAATTGACTCTGCAAAAACTCAAAGATATTGATGAAATTGCCTATGTTCGATTTGCTTCCGTTTATCGTGATTTTAAAGACATTGATTCTTTCCTGAGTGAATTAAATAATCTGCGCAAAAACAAATAATAAAGAGCCGATTGCAAAATCGGCTCTCATTCTTCTTTACATAAACAAAAGGAGTGATTTATATGACCATCGGCTTTATCGGTTGCGGCAACATGGCGCAACCCATCATAAGAAGCCTTATTGAAAAAGGACTTTATGCAAAAAACAATGTTTACGTGTATGATACAGACACAGAAAAAATGAACACCTTCTGCGAAGCCAACGGCACAAATGCCACGCAGAATGAAGATGAAATCATCCGTTCCTGCGAAACTGTTTTTCTCTGTATAAAACCGCAGGGGTTTGTTGATCTGTTTGCTAAAACCAAAACTGCGTTTATTGATTGCAATCCGTTTGTTGTTTCCATTGCCGCCGGCAAAGAAATTGCTTTTATTGAAAATCACCTCTCCCCTGCACTTCGAATCGGCAGAGTTTTTCCGAATCTGAATGCGAGTGTGTGCCAATCCGCCTCGGCATATTGTATCAACACAGCCTGCACACAAACAGAAAAAGAATTGCTCGGTAATATCGTGTCCTGCTTCGGCTCGGCATTGTTTTATCCCGAAACTTTATTTTCACAATTCGGTGTACTCGGCGGTTGCTCACCTGCTTACACATTTATGTACATTGATTCTCTTGCAAAAGCAGCAGAGAAGAATGGTGTTTCCAAAGAAGTCGCACGATCCACAGCCATTCAATCTGTTTTGGGCAGTGCCTTATATATGCAACAATCGGGAATCGATCCTGAAATTCTGATCAATCGCGTCTGCTCTAAAGGCGGCACAACCATTGAGGGAGTTACATCCTTGCGCAATGCAGATTTGCAATCCATTGTATGCACTGCGTATGAAGCATCCCTTCGGAGAGATAAGGAATTAAGTCAAAATTAAAATAAAAAATAAAAATGTTAAAAAAAGACTTGTTATTTTTAAGTTTTTATAATATAATGTTTTAAAGTGTGGAAATTTAATATTTCCAATGAAGTTTATATTGTTGAAAGGTGTATCACAATGGAAAACAAAAAAACCGAACATGATTACCGCGCAGAAAGAAAGGCAAGACTTGCCAAAAACGCTGCAAAAGGTAAAAACAAAACTCTTGATACTTACAAGCTGGTAAAAGGTGTTCTTTGCGTCATCTGCGCTGTTCTTGTTGTTGCTGCTGCTGTCGGCGTCTGCTTTGCTTACGGCGTACCGCAGAGATTGCTTCCCGCTGTTACCGTCGGCGACAGAACTTACTCTGTTGCAGAATACGAGTATTACTATGCAACCGTTTACGGTTCTCATGCACAGCAATCCTATGAAGCTGCTCAACAGTACGGCAGCCCTGCCCTGCTTGCTGCACTCGGCCAGTATGATTACTCTGTTCATCCCGAAAAACAGAGCAAAACCGAAGGCGAAGAAACAATCACATGGGCTGCTTTCTTTGACAAATACATCATTGATATGTTCCAGACTTATGAATACTACTTTGCCCAGTGCGAAGAACTCGGCATTGAACTTGATGAAGTCGATATGACAGAAATTGACGAGGCAGTGGCTTCCGTTCAGACCTATGCTGATATGTACAGCGTTTCCCTGAACCGTTACCTTGGTTCTTATTACGGCAACGGCATGACCGAAAAACTCTACAGAGAAACCCTGAAAGATCAGAAACTTGCCGAAAAGTACCTTACCCACATTGAAGAATCCAACAAAGCTGCCGTAACCGATGATGCAATTGAAGCCGCTTATAATGCAGATCCGACCGCTTATCAGGTAGCAGACCTGCGCGTTTTCGGTTTTGCAGCAGACGGTTCTTCCGTTACCGGCGCAAATACTGAAACCACCGAAAACGCAGCATCCGTTTCTGATGGTGATGTCGCAGTAACAGACGGTGATGTTGCTGCTGAAAATGACATCCTGAAAAAAGCAGAAGAATTCTGCAACCGCATCACCGATGAACAGTCCTTTGTTGACCTTGCTGTTGAATATGCAGCAGAAGCAGACAAAGAAACCTTCAAGAATGACTCCGCAACCGTTGTTAATGCAATCAGCAAATCGGTTGTTACTTCCAACATTTCCGAAGAATTGGCAGAATGGTTGTTTGCCGAAGGCAGAGCACAGGGCGATAAATACTTTGTGGAAGCTGACGACGGTGATTTTATTTACGTAGTCTATGTCACAAAGCCGGCTTACCGTGAAGACAGCCCGAAGGTTGACGTTCGCCATATCCTTGTTTCCTATGAAACCGGCGTAAACCATATGGAAGCACATACAAAAGACGGAACCGAACACACTGCTGATGAAGCTGCCATTTTTGCCGCTGATGTTGCAAACGCAGTTAAAGAATTCGACCTTACGGTTGATTATGATTTTGCACTTGCACAGAACGAAAAATACACGCAGGATGTTGTTAACGCTACCTATTCCGCAACATACGATATTTACGAAGCTTACCTTGAAAAGGCAACCGAAGAAAACTTTGCAGAACTGGCTGATCAGTACAGTGCAGATACTTCTTCTACCGCTGCTACCGAAGACGGTGCTACCGGCGGCCTGTATGAAGATATTGCAAAAGGCTCCATGGTTGAAAACTTCGACAACTGGATTTATGATGAATCCAGAAAAGCCGGGGATGTCGGCATTGTTCAGACTGAATACGGTTTCCACATCATCTACTTCGTTGCTCAGAACGAAAGAGCTGACTGGGAAGACACTGTTATTGCATCTCTCACCAGCGAAACCACCGAAACTTTCAATACGATGCTTGAAGAACTTGCAGCGGACGACAGCAATGTAAAACTTTCCGCATTCAAGAATTACGCCTACAACAAATCCATTGAACTGATCGAAAAGATTTACGGCGGCAACTACTTTGAAGTTGAATAATAATGCTTGGCACTGTCTTTACAGACAGTGCCGTTTTTTTACAGTAAAATCCCCCGATTTTTTGCAAATCGGGGGATTGTTTGTTTTTTATTCAGCGGAGAGCGTTCTGATATACAATTTAAAAAAGCGGATCGCATCTTCCAAGGCCGCAATGGGAACACGTTCATTTGTGCCGTGCGTGCAGAGCAACAACTGTGTATCCACAAGAAACGGAGAATAACGATAAATGTTTTCACACACCGCTTCGTAATGGCAAGCATCCGTACCTCCCATAACAAGATAAGGGGCAATGATGCTTTTGGGATTCATCTGCGAACAGATATCACGCAAGGCATTGAAGCATCTTGAATCAGTCGGCGAAATGGCAGAAGGATTTTTCCAACCGGGTTTGACTGTAATTTCGGCTTTTTTGTTTTTGATGACCTTTTTGAGATGCTTTTCAACATCTTCAATCGTTTCACCGGGATACATTCTGAAGTTAACATTCACGCTTGCTTTTTGCGGCAAAACATTCGGAGCTGGACTGCCGCTTGCCATTGTAACGCCCGTTGTGGTTCTTACCATGCTTGCAGCCGGCGGAATCAAAGTCATCACTTTCTGAATAACAGGCTTCAACAGTGGCAGATTGCACATAATAAGACGCATCGGATAAGACATTCTTCTGCCGACAGAATCAAACAGTTCCATCATCATCGGTGAAAGCTCTTCCTTAAATTGGTGGTTTTCAATATCCTGAATCACACCGGCAAGTTCACCGATTGCAGAATGCTTCGGTGGTTGTGAAGAATGACCGCCCTTTGCAGAAATTGAAACTTCCACATCGGCATAACCTTTTTCAGCTACACCGATACCTGCAAGCTGTGCATCAATTATGCCTTTGATATTAACCGGCAGAATTGCCCCGCCTTCATCAATAACACAATCAAGATGAATCCCGCGTTCTTTAAAATACTGACACATTGCAACCGCGCCCGAATACTCCGAAGTCATAACCTCTTCATTGTGTCCGAAACAAAGGTACACATCGCGGGTAGGTTCAAACCCTTCTGCAAGCAAAGCCTCCACGCTTTCCATCACACCAATGAGGTGGTTTTTCATGTCAAGCGTTCCGCGGCCCCAGATATATTCACCGTCGTCAACACCGTCAAAAGGCGCATAAGTCCAATCCTGCAAAGTTCCTTCCGAAATCGGCACAACATCCTGATGCGATAATAATGCAATGGGATCCAGATCGTCGCGTTTGCCCTTCCAACGGTAAAGCAAACTGCCGCGCACAGGTTCTTCCAGAGTCAAGCATTCATGAATCAAGGGGTAGCGTTCTTTTAAAAATTCATGGAACCTGTCAAACGGCTCCCAATTCATATCCGCAGGATTTTTCTCGGCAATTGTGGGAATTTTAACAGCATCAGACAAATTTTTTCTAAAACGGTCCAGATCTACTGTTTCGGGTTCATAGGCCACAATTTCTTTTTTTTCGGGTTTATAAACCGCTGCACGAACTGCATTGATTCCGGCCAAAGCTGTAACAGCCGCAGTAGCGCCGATTACCTTCTTTTTATCCATTTTACAAACTCCTTTATTTATTCTTTTTCTTATTTTTATCAATTACTTCATATCCTTTAACGATACGAATATTTTTCCCCTTGAATTTTTTAGAAGATGAAAAGAAATACAAATAAACCACAAAAGCGCCGCCGGAAAGCAACAAAATGCCGACTATGATAATAAAAACGGGATGCGTAAAAAGATCCTGCAGACTTTCACTGATAAATTTTGAATAACTGCGTTCTACATCGAAAGAAGCAACAAGATCAACTCTTGCAATCTCTTCATCTGCGTAATAAATACCTGCTGTGCCGAGCACATCACCTTTGTGCACCGGCGCATCTACTTCTGTTTTCGTCAGCTCCGCTATTGAACGAATATAAACCGAATCAGCATCGATTCCTTCCGGCACGAGCGCGCTGACTTCAATCATAGGCACCAGACTGACATAGTCATACTCGGAAGAATGTTTCACCTTTACTTCATCCACAACAGTTGATGTTTTTACAACAACACGCAGTTTTACATTGTCAAATATCCAGTCATACAGTCTTTCTGTGTCAACCATGGCCATATTTTCGGTATTTTTATCTTCATCATAGTCCAATTCGGGACCGGCGAGCACAACGGCAAGATAAGTATATCCGTCTTTCGTAGCAGTGGTGACGGCATAACCCAGTTTATTGCTGTCCGTTGCCACTTTGCCGTTCACAATTTCAGAGCGATAGTAGTCGGGATAATTATAATCCATGCAAAGATTGGTCGTGTGCAGATAGCGTGTTTCATAATATAAATTTGTTGCAGGCATTTTATAGTAATCCATTCCGGCAAGCTGTGCAAAATAATCATTGGAAATACATTTCTCATAAATCTTTGCAAAGTCCTTTGCCGTTGTATATTGTTCCATATCTTCCAAACCGTTTGGGTCGGCAAAGTGTGTATTTTCACAACCAATTTCAGCAGCAAAAGCATTCATCTTATCAACAAAGGCAGAAATCGAATCGCCGCCGAAGTAATGCGCAAGCACATTACCGGCATCCGCTGCGTTTGCAATCATCATGCAATACAAAAGTTCCTGCACGGAAATCACTTCACCGACAAGAATGCCGACTCTTGTGCAAGAAACACTGTCAAGTAGCCTGATTGGGGTAGCAGGAACGGTAATCAATTGCGAATAATCTTCACAGGTGGTGATAACAAGATAAGCCGTAACAACTTTCGCAAGAGCAGAACAATTAACAATCTTATCGATATTCTTTTCATAAATCACGGTTCTGTCGGCATCCAGACTGTAAACATACGCAGCTTCTGAAGCCGTATCAACAGCACTTGTGAATGCAGCATTTGCAAAAAAAGATGTATTTGCAAGCAAAATTGCAAAAATAATTAAGAAAAGTGTTAACTTTTTCATAGACAACCACCGCCAAATGATGTATTATAATAATGATAATTTTGTTTTGAGAGGAATTACAATGATATATATTACGGGCGATATACATGGGGATGAAAACCGCGTTTCCAAAAACAGACTGGGCATGATGAAAAAGGGAGACACTCTCATTGTCTGCGGTGATTTCGGTTTTCTTTGGGATGATTCGCAAAAAGAAAGAACAATCAGAAAAAAACTTGAAAAGCGCGATTATACAATTTGTTTCATTGATGGCACCCATGAAAACTTTTCATTGTTGAACAGTTTCCCCGTCGTGGAATGGAACGGAGGACTGGCCCACAAAATACAATCCAACATTTATCACCTTATGCGCGGCCAGATGTATACCATCGACGGCAAAAAGATCTTCACAATGGGCGGCGGCGAGTCACCTGATTCCGATATTCTTGAAGGAGATATCAGCGAAAACGACAAAGCCGCCATTCCGACCGACAGAGAATTGCTGGACGGCGTAAACCGCATGGAACAAGCCGGTTTTGCATGTGATTACATCATCACGCACGAACCGCCGTCAAAAATCAAGGATTTTCTGTTGCTTGGTGAACGAACTCCGAGCCGCATAACCGCGCTCAATGCTTATTTTGATGAGTTGCAAACACAATGCACCTACAAATGTTGGTATTTCGGCAGCATGCATATTGATAAATTCATTTCTGCATCGCAATGTGCCGTGTTCAAAACAATCATCAACACAAGAACCGGCGAACGCCTTTAAATGCAACGCAGGTTGAGCAAACCGTCAACCGCTTCGTTCGGTGTGTAACCACCGGGGGTGCGATCAAAATTTTTGACTGCAGACGTCCAACGCGAACAAAACAGCGCTGCTTCTTCTTGTGTGATATCAATATGCACATCCGTCAAAGAAGAAATAACGGCATTGATTCCGTTTTTATCGGTCTTGAATAATTTACAAACCGCTTCGAGTTTTTCGGGGCGGTATTTTTCTGCTTTTTCAAGAAGTTGCGGATGAAACGCAGTGCAGGCTTTACCGTGCGGAACATTGAATTTTTCAGTCAGAATATAGCCTGCCGTATGCGGAAATGCCGTTCCCGTCACATTGATGGCAAGACCTGCATACAGTGAAGCGGCATACAATTCATTGCGCATCTGTGAATCAATTTTAAAATCGACATCGCACTGCAATTTTTTCAGATTTCCCCAAAGCAATTGCAAGGCCTTCAGTGCGTATAATTCTGAAATATCATTGGCTGTGCTTGCAAAATATGATTCCAACGCGTGCGCATACGCATCAAGCGCAGTTGAAACGGTAATATTATAACCGGCAGTTGCAGTGTATTTTGCATCACAGAAAGACACAACAGAATAACAATCCGCACCTGAAATACTCTTTTTGAATCCGTCTGAATCGGTCAAAACGGCAACTCCTGTTACCTCACTGCCGGTTCCTGCAGTTGTGCCGACAAGATACAACGGAAGTCTTTTGGCGGAAATCGTTCTTGTGTAGATTGATTTGCAGTCAAGAGTTTCATCACAGGCAAAAATTGCAACCGCCTTGGAGGCATCCTGCGCAGAACCGCCGCCGATGCCAACAATAAAATCAGCACCGAATTCGCGAGCAAGTGCCCCTGCCTTATAACAAGATTCAACCGTCGGATTTTCATTCATTTCTGCAAATGTGCGGTATTCAATATTCAATTCATCTAAAACATCTGTAACATCAGCAAGTGCACCGCTTTTGGCAGCGCCGCTTCTGCCTGTTACCAAAAGGCATTTTTTGCCTGCTTTTAGCCAGATATCAGCATTTTTCTTTACACAATTTTCACCGCAAATTATTCTTGCGGGCATAAATCCGTTGAGCAATAATTGATCCATAATGCCGCTCCCTGTAATTTTGTTATATATTATATCTAATGATATTAAAAAAGTAAATTGTTTTTTTAATTTTTTTAATATTTTCTTGACAAATGCACTGCATGAGCGTAAAATCAGTTTAATAATCATGAAAGGCAGGGTTTAGTATGGCAAAATACATTCTTTCCCTTGACCAGGGCACAACAAGTTCGCGTGCAATTGTATTTGATCGCACCGGCAGCATTGTGGCCAAAGCGCAACATGAGTATCCGCAAATCTATCCGAAAGCAGGATGGGTTGAACATAATCCTTTTGACATTCTGAAAAGTCAGTTGCGTGCTTTGGCAGATGCACTTATCAACGGACAGATCGAAGCAAAAGATATAGCTGCCATCGGAATTACAAACCAAAGAGAAACCACCATTCTGTGGGATAAAACAACAGGTAAACCCGTATACAATGCCATTGTATGGCAATGCCGCCGCACTGCTGAAATGTGTGAATCCCTGAAAAGTGAAGGCTTGGGCGAATATATTCAGGAGCATACAGGTCTTATTATTGATGCGTATTTTTCAGGTACAAAAATCAAGTGGATTCTTGACAATGTTCCCGAAGCCCAAAAATTGGCAAATGAAGGCAAGTTGCTCTTCGGCACGGTTGACACATGGCTTATATGGAATCTGACAGGCGGAAGAGTTCACGTTACTGACTATTCCAACGCAGCCAGAAGCATGCTTTTTGATGTAGACACACTGAAATGGGACAAATTCCTTTGTGACAAACTCGGAATCCCAATGAGCCTTCTTCCGCGCGTTGTTCCGTCAAGCGAAGTTTACGGCGCTGTTGCCCCCGGCATCCCCGGCATTGAAGCACTGGCAGGCGTTCCTATCTGCTCGGCAATCGGTGACCAGCAGGCTGCATTGTTCGGTCAGGCCTGCTTTAAGCCCGGTCAGGCTAAAAACACCTACGGCACCGGCTGTTTCCTTTTGATGAACACAGGTGAAAAACGTGTTCGTTCGCGCAATAATCTTATCACAGGTATTGCATGGGGATTGGACGGCAAAGTTGAATATTGCATCGAAGGCAGTGCTTTCAATGCCGGCAGTGTTATTCAATGGTTGCGAGATGAACTGAAAATGATTAAAAACGCACCCGAATGCGACCGCCTTGCAGAAAGTGTTCCCGATGCAAACGGCATTTATCTTGTACCTGCATTCACCGGCATGGGAGCTCCGTATTGGGATATGTACGCCCGCGGTGCAATCGTCGGTATGACAAGAGGCACAAACCGTGCACACATTGCAAGATCTGTTCTGGAATCAATCGCATATCAGATGACAGACCTGCTTGAAGCCATGATTGCCGACTCCGGGATCACACTTTCCGAATTGCGCGTGGATGGCGGTGCATCCGTCAGCGACATAATGATGCAAATTCAGGCGAATATGATCCGAACAACCGTTAATCGCCCCAAGACTGTTGAAACCACTGCTCTCGGCGCCGCTTATCTTGCGGGGCTTGCAGTCAACTTCTGGGACAATAAAGAAGAAATTGAAGCAATCCGCGAAGTGGATCGTGAATTCACTCCGAAACTTGAACAATCCGAACGCGACCGCATTTATGCAGGCTGGAAAAAAGCCGTCAGCCGCGCTTGCGATTGGGAAGAACACAAATAAATTTATTTTACCTTTTGGAGGTTAGATTATAATGGCAAGAGTTTACAATTTTTCCGCAGGTCCTTCTATGCTGCCTGAAGAAGTTCTCAAAAAAGCAGCAGCAGAAATGCTTGATTATGAAGGTTGCGGTCAATCCGTTATGGAAATGTCTCATCGTTCCAAGACCTTTGATAAGATCATCAAAGATGCAGAACAGTTGTTCCGCGAATTGATGAACATTCCCGACAATTATAAAGTTCTGTTCCTGCAGGGCGGTGCTTCAACACAGTTTGCTGCAATCCCCATGAACTTTATGAACAAGAACAAAAAAGCTGACTTTATTATCACCGGTCAGTGGGCAAAGAAAGCTTATCAGGAAGCCGCAAAATACGGTGCTGCACGTGCTGTCGCATCTTCCGCAGACAAGACTTTCTCTTATATTCCGAAAACCACAGCCGCTGATTTTGACAAGGATGCCGACTATGTTTACATCTGCATGAACAACACCATCTACGGAACAAAGTTCCCCGAACTTCCCGAAGTCGGCAACATTCCGCTGATTGCAGACGTTTCTTCCATGTTCCTTTCCGAACCCGTTGATGTCAGCAAGTTTGCCGTTATTTACGGCGGTGCACAGAAAAACATTGCGCCCGCCGGCCTTACCGTTGTTATCATCCGCGAAGATATGCTGGGCAACGAAATGGATATCACGCCGACCATGCTCAACTACAAGATCATGGCTGAAAATGATTCGCTTTACAACACGCCCCCCTGCTACACTATTTATATGTGCAAACTTGTTCTTGAATGGATTAAGGAACAGGGCGGTGTAGAAGCAGTTTATGCCACAAACGTCAAAAAGGCTGATATTCTTTATAATTATCTTGATTCTTCTTCCATGTTCAGTTCCACCGTTGCCAAAGAAGACCGTTCCCTTATGAATGTTCCGTTTGTTACCGGCAACGAAGAATTGGATGCAAAATTTGTAAAAGAAGCCACTGCAGCAGGATTTGTTAACCTCAAGGGTCATCGCTCTGTCGGCGGCATGCGCGCTTCCATCTACAATGCAATGCCTGTTGAAGGCGTTGAAAAGCTTGTTGAATTCATGAAAGAATTCGAAAAGGCAAACAGCTAAGAAAGGTCACTTTGATTATGTATAACATTCTCACTCTCAACAAGATTTCCGAAAAAGGTCTTTCCCGTCTTGATGCAGCAAAATATATCTGCATGAACGAAACCGACTCCCCCGATGCAGTGATTGTTCGTTCCGCCTCCATGCACGACATGGAAATGCCCGCTTCCCTGCTTGCAATTGCAAGAGCCGGCGCAGGTTACAACAATATTCCCGTTCCCGCATGCACCGAAAAAGGCATCTGCGTTTTCAATACGCCCGGTGCAAATGCAAATGCAGTTAAAGAATTGGTTATCTGCGGACTGTTCCTTGCGTCCCGCCGCATTGTTCCCGCCATCGAATGGTGCCGCACGCTTAAAGGCAACGGTGCAGAAGTCGGCAAGATGGTAGAAAAAGGCAAAGGCAATTTTGCAGGTCCCGAAATTCTCGGCAAGACCCTCGGTGTTTACGGCATGGGCGCAATCGGCGTTCTGGTTGCAAATGCTGCTACAGCGCTCGGCATGAAGGTCATTGGTTACGATCCTTATATTTCCGACAAAGCTGTTGCTGCACTTGACAAATCTGTTTCCTTGACTGCAAACGAAGAAGATCTCTTTGTGCTTTCCGATTATCTGACTCTGCATGCACCGCTGACAGATTCCACCAGAGGTATTGTAAACGCAGCAAACCTCGCAAAAGCAAAAGACGGCATTCGTGTTCTCAACTTTGCACGCGGTGAACTTGTTGATTCCGCAGACATTATTGAAGCTGTCAAAACAGGCAAATGCGCTGCTTATGCAACAGACTTCCCGACAGATGATCAGCTCGGTGTTGACGGCATTATTGCAATTCCGCATCTCGGTGCATCTTCCCCCGAATCGGAAGAAAACTGCGCGATGATGGCTGCTGACCAGATCAGCCTGTATCTTGAAACGGGCAATATTGTTAATTCCGTCAACCTGCCCTGCATCAGCAAGGAAAAGGACGGCACAACAAGACTGACCGTTATTTCTGCTGATAACAAAACTGAAGCGGTTCTTGCTGCACTCAATGCAAACAGCATTGCAGTTAAATCTTACATTGATGCAGTGCGCGGAAGCATCGGCTATGCAATCATAGATACCGATTCTGCAATCGGTGAGGATGCCATTGCTGCCGTTAAGGCTATTGACGGCGTCATTTCTGTCAGAGTTATCTGAATATAACATCAAAGACTTGCACTTATTTTGTGCAAGTCTTTTTCTGATATTAAAAAATCGGACTGCCCGGGGATGGGCAATATCAAAAATTCAGCGTGTACTGCAACAAAACAGTACACGCTGTTATCATATCACTGTGTATTAACAGAAGCCTGTTCCTTTTCAGTTTCCAGTTTTGCTCTGCGTTCTTTGAGGGCGGCCTCAATTTTATTTCTCTTATTTTTATCATCTTTAACAAAGCTGATAATGATCAGATACAATACAGCACCGACAACGGGACCAAGCACAAACATCGGCCATTGCCATTTAAGGAATGTTTCATTCTGCGGTTTTCCCTGTTCTTTGGCGTAGCTGTCGTAACCAAGGCGTTTGAGAATCTGGCCTTCCAGCATGGATGCTACGCCGCTTTGCATTTTGGTTGTGAAGTTCTGCATAGAGAACGAAACACCTTCGGAACGAATGCCGGTTTTGTATTCAACCTCATCGATCGAGTCGCTCGTAAGCGAACGGTGTGCAATATCCATCATGCTGCCGGGCAGATTGATAAGCGATGTCAGCAAGGTCATAATAATAAACTTCGGCAAAGAATTATAGCCAACAAAGAAGATTGCAACGCGCAAAGCAATGGCCATAATCTGCGAAGAAAGAAGTATTTTCTTCATGCCGCCCATCTTGTCTGCAATCTTATTGGCAAAAAACATGGCAAATGTGCCCGGAATACCGGCAAACAAACCGTACATAAATTCTGCTGTCATACCGTCGATGGTATTGTTGCCCACCTTCAGCGTAACGCAGTTTTCAAAGAAATAAGCATTCTGCACTTTGGGACTCAAGCCCTGCGAAAAACGGGCAAGAGAAATCAGCAACAATGTCGGATTATGACGAAGAATGGTAAGTGATTCCAAAAGGCTTTCTTCTTCCGGCAATTGGGTATGAATGCGTTCTTTCAAGCGGTAAGCGTTCATGGAAAGCAGTTCACCGCCGAGCCCGAATACAAAGGCACAGATAAGAAAAATGTGAACATCAGGCACACCAAAGCCACTGAGAATGGAACGCACCTGCTGGAAAGTTCCTACAATTGCACCGCCGGCACCGGCGCCGATGGATACCCATTGTGCCACACGGGAACGCTCTTGCGAATGCGGTGAAGACAAAGCAATCATCCCCCACAGGCTGACATCCTGGAATGAATAGAATAAATCAAACAGGAAATATAAAACAAGTATGTAAGCAACCTTTCCGTTTTCACTGAAATTGACATTAAAAAACATCAGCGAAACAAGAATGCCCAAAATGGGCGGTGTGTAAAGCAGATAGGGGCGCAATTTCATGAACGGTTTGTATTTTCTTCTGTCCACAAAACCGCCGACAATCGGGTCATTGATAGCATCCCAGATATGACTCAATGAAAAAATGCCACCAACTTTTGCAGGATCCATATGCAGGAGATTGACACAGAAATACTTAAGCCAACTCGAAGTATAGCTGTATGTAAGATTCTGCCCGGTCAGGCCCGATGCCAATGCAAAGATTTCATTATTGGGAACATAGCCTTCCCCTTTTGTTTCTTTGGAAAACAAGAAGAATGATTTCATAAGCACCTCCGTAA
This sequence comes from Clostridia bacterium, assembly GCA_017416485.1. GTDB lineage: Bacteria > Bacillota > Clostridia > Oscillospirales > Acutalibacteraceae > RUG806. Next base: position 290,407 of record JAFQCH010000023.1, read on the forward strand.
ATGTTTGATTACAGTATAACATTTGACGTGCAAAATGTAAATAAATATTTTAAATTTGCAACATATTTCCATTGAAAACACAAAAAAAGTATGCTAATATTGAGTGGTTAAAAATATGATGCCAATCAATATTCTCACGGGGAATTTTAAATGAAAAATTCAATCAGACTCATCTGCACTTTACTGATAATTTCTCTAAGCCTGACTGCATGCTCTTTTTTGCAAACGGCGCAACCGACCACCGTTCCAACAGAACCGCCTACGATTATGGAACCAACCCCGCCACCGACAGAGCCGCCTACATTACCGCCGGCACCTCCGATTGATGCAACCGCATCTATTGTATACGACCTGAAAAATCACAAATATTTGCATCAGCAAGCATCGCAAACCCAAATTGCACCTGCATCCATCTCAAAATTGTTAACAGCGTGCCTTGCACTGGACTATCTGAACACAGATGATGCAATTACGGTTGGCTCTGAACTTAATCTGCTGCAACCAAATTCCAGTGTTTGTCTGTTGGCACCCGGTCACCGCCTACGTGTTCTGGATTTATTATACGGGCTTCTGCTGCAATCAGGCAACGACGCTGCATATACCCTGGCAGTCAATGTTGCAAGAAAAGATACCGCCGACACAACAATGAGTGACGAGGCCGCCGTGGATCATTTTATTACAATGATGAATGCTTTTGCACAGGACATCGGCATGGTAAACAGTCACTTTGTCAGTCCCGACGGTTACGACACGCCCGAACAGTATGTTACAGCCGATGATGTTTTGATGCTTGCAATGAAAGCAAAACAGTATCCCGTCATCAATATGATCACGGCAACACAAAAAAAGGACATGACTTTCCTTTCAGGGGAAACAATCACATGGACAAGCACCAATCTGTTTTTGGACCCCGCAAGCATTTACCACAATCCTTATGTTGTCGGCATGAAAACGGGCACAACAGAAAATGCAGGCACCTGCCTTCTCACAAACTACAATGACGGCGATTATGATCTGATTATTTTTGTAGCCGGTTGCAAAACCGATGAATCGCGCTATGTTGAAACGTCAACCCTGATCGCATGGGCAATGCAATAACCACAGAAGCGGCAGTTGCATTTAGTGCTGACCCAAAGCAAAATGGAAAAACAGGTATTTTTAAGTGTTGAAATGTCGCTTAAAAGTACCTGTTTTATAATTTATTATATACAAATATGCTTGTAAAAAAATCAGTGTGCTTTTTAGTCATTTTTTTGCCCTCTCGCGGTATCAGCATACAGCTTCAGAGTGAAGAAAATGCCTTCTGCATCGGAATGCAACAGCCTCATCTTACTGCATATCACCAAGATCGAATACGTGTTTTCATACCCTCAATATCAAGAATACCGTATGCAAAACCTTTTCTTACGAGTTCAGCAGGCAAAAATTCGTCATACTTTTCAAACAGGGGGACTTCTTTTTCATAAACAAGATCCAACGGATCAAATTCTTTTGTGGCTTCCTCTTTCAAAACCCTGAAAAAAGTCTGCGGGTCTGCTTTCATCTTGAATTGAATAAAATACGGACGGGAGGCATCCAAACATTTCAGACCGAGCTGTTCAGCACATTTGATTTTCAAAAAGCGTTCCATTGCAAGAAATGCAAAACTGCCAAGCCACGGAAATAAACACCACATGTCGCCGCCAAGATTGATAAGCGGTTGCGACACAACGCCGGCATAAACTGCCGTTTGTCGTGCCTGTTGCAGTCTTGCGGCGGCATTTTTCATAATGTAAGGATATGCCTTTTCTTCTGCAAGCACCATGCGCATTCGCTCAAGCACTTTGGTGTGCACCGCACCGGGACATTCCCCGAAGTAAGCGGGAACATTACCGCGAACCTGCTCACAGTACACAAGTCTTCGTTTATGATCCACTTCTTCAACCAACCAAACATGCCCCGCAATTGCAATTTTTTCGCCGGGTGGCGGCGGCATAACAAGCGTGCCGAGCTCCTGCGAACCGCAGCGCACCGTATATTCTTCATTCTCCTGAAAGACGGCATAAAATTTGAATGAATTGATCTGACGTTCCCCGGCAAGCCCTACGATCAATCCGCCTTCATCCGTTCGTTGAATATGGTTTATGTTCAACAGATGCCGAAGCAATACTTTATAATCACCCTGTGTGATTCTTTGAAACGCCTGCAAAGGCAAAACACGGGAAGCAAGTTGCGCCGCCGTCATTTCTCCGCAGGAAGCAAGCGTGGACATGGTTTGGTGATATAAAAGACTGAACGGCAGACGATCGAGTTTCGGCGGTTCTACCCACCGTTCTTCAAGATACAGTTGGATCAAAGCAATTCCCTGCAACAACTTCCACGGAACAGTTTCAGGTAACATTGCACGCGCTTCAGCAAGATCTTCTCGAATCACAAACCACATTTCAGGCGGCAAATCGCGCCGTCCGGTTCTACCAAGGCGTTGCAAAAAGGACGATACCGTGAACGGTGCATCAATCTGAAAAGCACGTTCCAATCGTCCGATATCAATACCGAGTTCAAGTGTTGCGGTGGTAACAGTTGTTTGCAACTGTCCATCATCTTTCATAACCGCTTCAGCGGTTTCACGGTAGGAGGCCGACAAATTACCGTGGTGAATCAAAAAACGATCCGCTTCATGATTCAATTCGCAATAATTGCGTAATGTTGTGGTGACGGCTTCGCATTCTTCTCTTGAATTCACAAAAACAAGGCATTTTCGATCTCTTGTATGTTCAAAAACATAGGCAAAGCCGGGATCGGCATGATCCGGTGCATGATCGGTAGGTTCGCTTAATAATTGCAAAGCTGATTCAGAATTTGTCGCCTCCCCTGCCTGTTCGCCTTGCACAAAGAAGTGCTCCATAGAAATCCGCCAGCGCACTTTTTGAACCTGCAATTGCGGAATCAAGGTATTTCGTCCTGTTCCCGCAGACAAAAATTCACCCATCTTCTGTGGCTCACCGAGAGTGGCAGACAGACCGATCCGGCGCGGATTCACACCTGCAAGTTTTGACAAGCGTTCAATCAGGCATATTGTTTGCCCTCCTCGGTCACCGCGTAAAATTGCATGCACTTCATCAATAACAATGTAGCGAAGATCACAAAACAGCTTATTGATGTGCGAATGCTTGCGCATCAACAATGCTTCCAGTGATTCCGGCGTGATCTGGAGAATGCCGGACGGATTTTTCAATAATTTGTTTTTATGTGCTTGCGATACATCGCCGTGCCAGTGCCACACAGGTATATCCGCCTCTCGGCAAAGATCGGCAAGGCGATAAAACTGATCATTGATCAGTGCTTTTAACGGTCCTATGTACAAGGCGCCGACTGAACACGGTGGATTCTCGTAAAGATCGGTCAGAATCGGAAAAAACGCAGCTTCGGTTTTCCCCGATGCAGTAGAAGCACACAACAGCAGGTTTTCATCTGTTGCAAAAATGGCTTCCGCAGCGGCAATTTGCACAGCGCGCAAGGAATGCCACTCATTGCTGTAAATAAAATCTTTTATAAACGGTGCATAGCGGTCAAAAACATTCATTTTACACCTCAAACTCTGCAAAATCCCCTGCATCGGTTGCTTGCAGTTGTGTTTTGGCATATGAGAATTCCTGCGATGACAACAATTCTGCAATATTGGTTTGCGGATTCTGTTGAATAATATTCATCAATTCAATAAAATCGCGAATAACTTCACGCGGGGTTATACTTGTATCGGCGCCTATTCTGCCGTATTCAATTTTAATAAAAGAAATCAGATCTTCTTGTGACAAAATCGGCGCATATGAATATAAGACTGCATGAATATCACGCAGTTTTTCAACCAGAATCAGCATTTCTTCATTTGTCAGCGGATTCAGACGGATAATCGGCGCCAACAGATCATGCGTGTTGCCATCCGCAAAACGGCCTGCCTGCAGGCGGGACCGCAGTGCCTCATAACTAAAAACGCCCCGATGTTTATCTTCCATACATTGTGGCGTTGCACACATGATAAAACCCATATACTGCGCTTTTCCTTGCAAGGCATCGTTATACATGGCAAGAATTTTTTCGTAATTATACTGCCGTGTAATGCCGTTCGGAATTTTATAAATGTTCACCAGTTCATCAATCAGAATCAACATACCGCTGTATCCGGCTAACTTCAAAAACGCAGAAAACAACTTTAAGTAGTCATACCAATCGTCATCCGTTATACAAATATTGATGCCGAGCTCCGCTTTGACTTCGGTTTTATTGATATATTCACCGCGAAACCATTTTAATACTGCCGAGCGTTTTTCCTGATCATCATTTTTAACTGACATATAATAAACAGCAAGCAACCTGCCAAAGTCAAAACCGTGCACCAATTCGGTCAATGATTCAATAACGCTGTGAATTTTTTTCAACACCAGTTCATCAAACAATTCCGTCTTCAATTGTGTTCCGTGTTCCGCAATGACTTCATTTTGCACACCACTGATCCAACGATCCAAAATCAATGGTAAAGCACCGCCTTCGGGACGTGTTTTGGTTGCCATATTGCGGATCAATTCACGGTAAGTTGCAAGGCCCTGTCCTTTTGTGCCTTGCAATCTTCTTTCGGGCGAAAGGTCTGCATCCACCACAACAAAGTTGCGATCCATACAATATGCACGGATGGTTTGCAACAGAAAACTTTTTCCGCTTCCGTATTTACCGACGATAAATCGGAATGCAGAACCGCCTTCAGCAATAATATCCACATCATGCAGCAAGGCTTGAATTTCATTTTTTCTGCCGACCGTGATATACGGCAGCCCGATGCGCGGAACAACACCGCCTTTCAGTGCATTCATCAGCGTTTGTGCAATTCGTTTCGGTATATTCATAAATTAAGATATCCTTTCAAAAAGTCTTCATACTCTTCCAATATAACAGGTGCATCCTCTTCAAAAACAATAACAGTATCATTGCATTCATCAAACAGCGATTCATTGATTGCATCACAGAGCAGAGCTGCAGTGGTGTTGTTTTCTTTCAAAAGCGACGAAAACGGTTGCTTATTGAGCAAACACAGAAGAAATTGCACCTGCAACGGATTCAAAACACCGGGTGTGGTTTCGCGGATTTCAGTTACGGCAGAGTCTTCAACAACAGCATCTTCATTGTAAATCAACAGCCGATCCTGCGTAACGGCAGCATCGTTTCTGATTGTGTTCAGCAAACGCAGATCGATTTCAATTTTCGGTGCGTTCTCATAGCGCTTTCTGATGATATAACTTTCAATACAGTGTTGAACAATTTCTTCCCATTCACGCGGGATGGCTCCGCCTTTTAACGTGTGTTTAAACCCGTATTGTGCACGCAAAAGGCTGTCAATTGTACGCAACAGTTCACCGGCACGTTGTAACCTGCCCGTAAACAACAGAAACTGTTTGAACTGCCATTGCCCATTGCAACAAGAATATTCCTCATCATCATTGATTTTGTATTGATAGCCGTCCTTATGCTGTCGATCATAAAAGACTGCCCCTGCAAAAAGCATTCTTTTTCCGCTGTTAAAGGAACCGAAAAAATATTCCCGATACGGTAAAACACCATTGGTTTTGTAATGCTCATTCAACGCCCGCACAACATCTGCAACAACAGCCAAACAGGCTTCCTCATTGTGTTTGAAAAAACGTGAAGACTTAAAATTGTAGGTGGAAATCTCCTGCATTGCTTCAAAAATAGAGCAATCCGCTTGATTGTTGGCATCAATCAGTGTTTGCGCGACTGATTTTTCTTTAAAATCAGGAATCTTTTTGAGCAAGTAGGCATTCAGATTATAATAAATGCAATAATCCTTCAACCAGCGGTTCATGTATGTTCCGATGCGGCAATCAAGTGCACTGTATGACTGAAAAAAAGAAAGCAATTTCAAAAAACCTTCTTCAGGCGTTTCAACTCCGATTCCGTTCAGCAACTCGTAAATATAAATATATGCAAAGGAAAGTGAGGTTTTTTGGATATCACCTTTTCTGACTTTTGTTCTCCATGTGAAATAGCAACGCAATTGCGCATCGCTCATAGAGGCATAGGTTGGATAATACCGTAAAAATTCAACATTATGTTCATAATGATCCTCATAATTCTCCATAAACCGCGCCTGTTTGTAAAAAATTATGTTTTCAGGCTCATTACAGGCACTTTTTGCAATCTCGCGCATTTTTCTGTAAATCGGCGGTGTGAAGTTTTCCAGCTGCGCTGCGGTCATAAGAATCGGTTCATCGCGATATATTTTTTGGGCTAAATTTTCTTTTTCACGCAAACGGCTTTTTGATAAAACAAGATTCAATAAATTCTGTTCCGATACCATAATTTACTCCGACAAATAGACCTAATCGAATGTTTGTTCTATTATAACAAACTTTTGTTCGCTTTTCAAGTCATAAATTGTAAATACCTTTCAATTTTTTATCATTGTGTTTTGCAGCTGTCTGCCTATGGCAAAATCTGCATTATTTGCACAAAAAACTTGCAGAGCCTGTTTTTGTGTGATATAATTTATGGATAATATTACGCTTTTATTATAATATGAGGTGAAAGAACATGTTTACCTTGCCGCATTATACTGCACCCGATTTTACAAAAGAACCGTTTATTTCTGCACCCGATGTGACGGTGCGTCCTGCCGGCAACGGTTTTGTGGATGAAAATTTTTATGCCACAACCATTTATCCCGAATACTTTAAAATCAACGGTAAATGGAAACTGATCATGGAAAGCCGTATGGACACTTGTGTTGTCATTCGTGACGGCGAGCCTTATTCTGTTGAATTGAGAAACATAAAAAAGGGTGAACTTGTTGTTTGCGGCAGAACCGATGACGGGTCGAACGGTGTTTTTGTGCACACAGACAGCTTTGTGGATCCCGATGCAGTCATAGATGAAAACGGCACATTTGCTTTCAGAACAGGAAGAAGCCGTGAAACCTCCGCATCACGCGATTACGACAAACTTTGCGATCTTTTACGCTATGAAAAAGAACACGGAAATATTCTTTGGGTCATGGGTCCTGCCTGTGTGTTTGACTATGACAGCAGAAACGCCATGCGCGCATTGGTTGAAAACGGTTATTGCAATTGTTTGTTTGCAGGAAATGCACTTGCAACACACGATCTGGAAGCGGCATATTTCAACACCGCACTCGGGCAAGATATTTACACCAAAAAGAATATGTATAACGGTCATTACAACCACCTGCATACCATTAACCTTGTTCGCAAAAGCGGTTCTGTCAGAAACTTTGTGAAGGATTATAACATTCACAGCGGTGTGATGGGTGCATTGGTTGACAACAACATTCAGTTTGTGCTTGCAGGCTCCATCCGTGATGACGGCCCGCTTCCCGATGTGATTCACAGTGTTTATGAAGCACAGGATGCCATGCGTTCACATATCCGCAACGCAACAACTGTTATTTCCCTGGCAACACAGCTTCATTCTATCGCCACGGGAAATATGACACCAGCGTATCATGTTAATAAAGACGGATCGGTTCGTCCTGTTTATTTTTACAATGTTGATGTATCTGAATTTGCTGTCAACAAATTGGTCGACAGAGGATCATTGAGTGTCTGCGGTTTTGTTACAAACATTCAGGACTTCCTTGTTACGGTAGCAAGAAATCTTGGTTTGAGGTGAGAGAATAATGAAAACGAAAGAAAAAAAAGAAAAGGTAGCAGCTGGTATTCAGTTGAACTTAAAAACAGTTCTGATGATCAGCATTCTTGCCGTTGTTCTTGTTATTGCGGCAGGTGTGCTCTCGCATGTGATTCCCCAGGGGGAATTCACAGCATCGCAAATTGTTGACGATGTAGAAATTTTCGATCCCGATTCTTATGTGCAATTCGCAGAACAATCCCCGCTTGCATGGTGGAAAATCCTGCTTTCGCCATTCCTTGCACTGAATCCTGCAAACGATTATTTCCTGACAGGCATCATCATTGTTGTGTTTGTTGTTATCATCGGCGGCACCTTCCTGATTGTAGACGAATGTGGTGTGCTGAAATACATCATGGGGCTTGTGGTTGAAAAGTTTGCAAAGAAAAAATATTTTCTGCTTGCCCTGATTGTTTTTATTTGCATGTTGCTCAGTTCCACTGCAGGTATTCTTGAAGAAGCAATCACACTGGTTCCCATTGCCGTAGCCATTTCCCTTGCATTGGGTTGGGATTCGCTAGTCGGCTTGGGCATGAGCCTTATTTCCATTGCATTCGGTTTCACGGCCGCCACATTCAATCCGTTCAATGTGGTTACCATTCAGAAAATGGCAGACCTTGAAATATATTCGGGTCTTGGTTTGCGCATAATCGTCTTCTTTGTTGTTTATGCTATTCTGACTGCATTTTTGGTGCTGTATGCAAAACGCATAGAAAAAAATCCGCAGAAATCACTTTCTTACGAAAGCGACCTGCAGATGCGCGACAAATATCCGATTGATGTTTGCAAAGAAGCGATGCTGAATAAGCGCATTGCAAAAGCAAGCAAGGCGTTCGGCATTTGCCTTGCATGCGTCTTCCTGCTGATTGCACTTGATTTTGCACTGGATATGGGCGGTACTATATCTTCGGCAGCAATGCCCGTTATGTTTGCATTAGGGGCCATTTTTGCCGCCGTTTTCTCGGGCATGAGCAGAAAAGATTTCTTCAGAAATTTCGGCAAAGGCATCAAAACGATTTTACCCATTCTGCCGTTCTTTGTGCTCATCCTTGCCATTATTTATGTGCTTACGGAAGGGCAGATTCTGCCGACCATTCTGCACTCCGCTTATACGCATATTCAGGGGATGAATCCCTATATCTGCATTTTGGTTATCTTCTTTATTATTATGGCATTGGAATTCTTTATCGGCAGCGGCTCCATAAAAGCATTGCTTACAATGCCCGTTATTCTGCCGCTTGCCAACATGCTCGGCATCACAAGCCAGAGTGTTATTCTTTCCTTCTGCCTTGGCGACGGTTTTACAAATCTTCTGTATCCCACAAGCGGTATTATGATTATTGCCATCGGCATGGTTGGGGTTACATACAGAAAATGGTTGAAATTCTCAGCCCCGTTGTTCATTGCGGAATTTGCGGCTTCAATCGCGTTTATGATGCTTGCAATTGCCTGCAATTATACATAAATCTGACAAAGTTTGACTTGATATTATGATTTACTTGAATTATAATATAGACAATAAATGTGAGGAGTGTTGATTTATGTCCAATATTACTACATATATTGAAGAATTCGGCAATATTCCCTTTTCGGAACTGCCCTATACTGACGGCGATGACTTTTCGCTGAATAATATTTTTTATATGCCGCTTGAAAAAGTTGCTCCGTCAGAATTTGAAAAAACACCAAAAACACTTGGCCATTATGCACAGGCGTTTTATGCCTTGCATCATTACAAGATGGTGCCGGCCGGTCTTGTTTTGCCCAAACATATCTGTCGCCGTCTTGTAAAAATGTCCTCACACAGACGTTTTGCCGCAATTAAATTGACGGGCGTTCGCTCTGTTTTTGACGAAGAAAATACGGTGCAGTTTGCGGCTGCAACCTTCATTCTGCCAAACAAAGTCAATGTTGTTGCATTCCGCGGAACCGATGACACCATTTTAGGCTGGGTTGAAGACTTTGATCTGCTTCTGAAAGGCAAAACGGGCTCCCATGATCTGGCCGTGCAATATCTTGAAGAAGCTGCCGCAAAACTTGAAGGCGATCTCTTTGTAACAGGACACTCAAAAGGCGGTCATCTTGCTCTTTATGCTGCACTTCATTGCTCCGAAGAAACCCGCAAACGAATTAAGAGAGTTTATAACAATGACGGCCCCGGCTTTGCAGATGATGCGTATCTTAACAGTGACGAATACAATCAGCTTCGCCCCGTGTATCGTCATTTTATTCCCGACAGCTCACTGTTCGGTCTGATGCTCAAGCACGACAATGATTTCAAAGTTGTCAAGAGCAGCGTTCCGTTCCTTGGCCTTGTGCAACACGACATCAGCACATGGCAGTTAAACGGCGCAATCCCCGTGCTTGTTGATGATGTAACCGCAATCGGCAAAGTGCAGGATGAGGCATTTGCAAACACCATCGAACAAGCAAGCAATGAAGATATCAACGGGTTCAGAACCATACTCAACGATACCTTTATGGCAACAGGTACGGAAAACCTGACAGGATTTGCAAAAAACATTATAACATCTGTTCCTAAAATGGTAAACAATTATTTTGACCATGACAAGGACACAAGAAAACATTTTTGGAAAGCAACCACCATCATTCTTACCAATCTCGGCAAATCTGCCGTTTCTGCGGCAAAGGGTGAGCTTGTTTATCCCGTTGCAAGAAAGAAAAACAACGCATAATTTTACAACAACAGGTACACAGCAATGGTAATGGTTTTAATGACGGCGCTCGGTGTCGGTCTTGCCACCGTATTCGGCGCGATACTTGGTTTCATCATCAAAAATCCGAGCCACAGGCTCAATGATATAATTCTTGCTTTTGCAGCAGGTGTGATGCTTGCTGCCGCCGTTTTCGGGCTGATTGCTGAATCAATTGATTTGGGCGGAAAAAACGGCTTGTATATAACCGTTCTTGGCATTTTTGCAGGTGCAGTGTGCATGATTCTTGTTGACAAACTGCTCCCGCATCTGCACAATCTGTCGGAAAGCGAACAAGAAGATCATCCGAAAAAGAATGCAAGCATGAACAAGGTTTTGCTTTTTGTGATTGCAATTGCCATTCACAATCTTCCCGAAGGTCTTGCTGCGGGTGTCGGATTCGGCACGGGCAACACCGGCCAGGCATTGAGCATTGCCGGTGGCATCGCATTGCAGAATATTCCTGAAGGTATGGTTATTATTGCACCGATGCTCGGTGTCGGCATCAAAAAACGACGCGCTTTTTTGATTGCATTATTCACCGGCATTATTGAAGTGGTCGGCACACTTATCGGTTATATCGGTGTGCATTTTTCGGAGGCAATCCTCCCCTTTGCGCTTGCCTTTGCAGGAGGCACAATGCTGTATGTAACAAGCGATGAAATCATCCCCGAAACACATGCCCACGGCAATGAACGCGCTGCCACATTCTCACTGCTCGTTGGCTTTTGCGTCATGTTGTTGTTTGATGCACTGGTAGGATAAAAAAAATTGGGTGGGATCAACTCCCACCCATTCATTTTTTTATTTACTGAAAAACAGTGCCTGTGCCAATGTTTTTACAACTTTGGAAAGGCCTTCTTTGCTGCTTGCAACTCCCGCTAGCACATCAGATGCCGTTTGCGTCCCCGCAAGTGAAGTGTGTTGCAGTATTGCATCCACTGTTGCTTCCTGAATCACATAATCAATCAGGAAATCGGTTACCTTCTGTGCATCTGCAACATAGTATGTTGCACCGTTTGCAAGTGTTTGGGCGCTTGCGCAAGCGGTCAAGGTTGCAACGTCCATATTCGGAAGATCTGCACTGTCGGCCTTTACGATCATCTGCAGCAGACTGTCAAGCAATGTGTTGAAATCGCCGTCAAGTTTAATGCCGAGTTCGCCGATTATTTCAACCAAAGACTGACCGAGATTAAACAGAAGCCCGTCTTCATAGCCCATTACAAGTGCTGCAAGCGGATTGAATTTTGCATCCATACGCAGACAACGCATGCCATCAACCAAAGAACCGCTTTCGACTGCATTTGCAAAATTCACAAGCAGACTCGTAATACTCTGCATGGGATCTGCACTGTTTGCAATTTTGTCAACCGCCGCAAAAACAGGTTGCAGAATACCTTTCCACATATCTGCAATATCGGCATAGCCGAGATATTCCTCAACAGTCGGATATTCACCATCCACAAGACCGAGCATATTGAACAGCGGAACAAGACAACTTTCATAGCCGGATTTTTCAGATACATTGTAAATATCAGCAGCATCCATGCGAATGGGAATTGCATCAAAATCAAGAAGCACTTCCAGAACATTTACATTAACAACGCGTGTCTTGCTTTGAATGCAAACCTCAAGCACACCGCGCAAGCCCTTGCTCATTTCTGCCATCACGACAAAGAAACTTTCTTCATCCGTTACACCCCATTCAATGGAGTTCCAGAGCGTTGTGGTTGCCTGCTTGCCGTTTTCCTTTGTGTAGGAAACTTCCGTATCCATATAGGTCCAATCATCACCGACACTGCTCAGAACTTCATTCAGCGGTTTACGGGAACCGTCTTTGTCAAGACAGGTATATGTATTTTCACCCAACTGTTCGGCAAGAGACGGACCGCTGTAATACAAGTCGATTGTATGCGCAAACTCAAGCATATTCAAATCCGTCAATGTTTGCTTGAGCAACGGATATGCAAGCGACATAATAACATTGACAATGGCATCCGAGTAAATAAATCCCTTTACCGTCTCCAGCACCGTGTCAATCGAAATACCGCCGCCTGTGATATCCGAAACAAGATCGGATGCGGTATCCCCGAGTTCGCTCATTGCACCGCCCATGCTGACGTGCAATTCAACAACACCCTGATTTTTGCCTGAAACCTCCTTGACGGAATCCTTTGTCGCAATTCCGACTGCACCGCCAATAACAAGAGCAACCACTAAAACAGTGATAATGATGTTTCTCAAAAACACTTTGTTCATTTAATCTTCCTCCCAAATGAAAGACAAATATACACTTATATATATTTAACCATATTTGCGAGCATTATGCAAGTACCAAATTTTTAATATACTCATCTATCAGCGATACTCCGCGGCAAAACGAGTAAGATCAGGTCCGCCCGGATGAATGTCATATCCCTGCCATCCGACCACTCTGTTTTCGCAAGGTATCACAAGCAGATTCTGACCGTTCATTCCGCCTTTATTATAAGAATCTCTGATTCCGTTGGGCGCAAATTCATACTGTCTTTCGAGAACGGTTTTTACCCAATCAGCTGAAACAATTCTTTTCCCCTTATAAACACCTTCATTAAGATATACTGCACCGAGTTTTATCATGTCTTCCACTCTGATATAAAGCCCTGTTGCACCGATTGCGTGCCCCTGCGGACAGCAACTCCATGCCGCTTCGCGGAAGCCGAGTGGCTGAAAAATATTTTCCCAACAAAAAGCAAAAAGCGGCTTTCCTGCAACCTTATTCACAATTCTTGAAAGCACATAATACCCTGCATCCTCATACCGCCGTTCGGTATCGGGAGGACACACCCATCTTTTAAGCATGATTTCTTTTAAATATTCGGGATCATATTTCGAAGCATCATGCACATCCGTATCAAAACCACCGGGGAAACCGATTCTGTGACGCATAAGCATATCAATCGTCGTATGATCCCAATACGGGTCATATCCGACCGGACATTCATCTTTAAGTATTTCGGTTACGGTGTTATCTGTGCGTAAAAGCCCCCTGTCACAGAGAATTCCGATTGCCGTAACAGTATATATTTTTGAAACCGAATACACATTCTGACAGGCATTGTTTTCTTGTATTTCAATTTTCTCGGGATCATTGTCCCCTGTTATTTCAGCAATGGTAAACACTCTGCCGTCATGATCTCTTATAAACTGTGCAAAATCTTCAAGAAATCGGCTCATAATAAATATCCTCCTCTGTCTGTTCAGATCATATCATTTTTAAGCAAAAAAAACAATACCTTGACAATCTTTTTATTATGTGTTATTTTGAATATAAGAATTTTTGAGGTGAGTTATGCGTAGTTTCATTTCTCATAAAACGAATATGTATCAGTATTGGCTTGCACAACCTTGTGTGTGCAGGTCTATATTGCTATATTCATTTCGGGATATTTAACTGCGTTTTCACGATATGATTATAACGGTGTAGGCTTACAATATAAGCTTACACCGTTTTTATATTTTAAGGAGGAATATGAATGAAACTTTCAAACCTGTTCAAAAAGAAATCCGTATCAGGCGGCAACAGTGTCGTTGACTTCTACAACCGCTATAATGAAGACGGCAGACTGTTGCGAAAAAGCAGAATGCCCGAATATCTGACCACAATGCAATACATTGAAAAATATCTCTTTCCCGGTGCAAAAATAATCGAAATCGGTGCCGGTACGGGCAGGTATTCTGTTGCGCTCGCAGAAAAAGGATATGATGTTACAGCAGTTGAACTTGTTGAACACAACATAGAAATTATGAAGAAAAAAGTGAAACCGTATCACGATATAAAAATAATGCAGGGCAATGCCCGTGACCTGTCAGTTTTTGAAAACAATAGCTTTGATATTGTTTTGCTGTTGGGGCCGATGTATCATCTTTTTGAAGATGCAGACAAACATCGAGCTCTCGACGAAGCAATCCGCATTGCAAAACCGGACGGCATCATTTTTGCATCATACTGCAACAATGACACATCTATGTACAAATTCTTTTACAACGGCCGCGTGTTACAGTATCTTGAAAAAGGACTGATTAAAGAAGACTATCATACAGCATCTGTCCCCGAAGAAATCTTTGAGTTGTATCGTAAATCTGATATTGATGAACTGATGAAAGATAAAAACACAACTCGACTGCATTTTGTCGGTGTGGATATGTTGTCTTATCTCTTTGATGACAGATTTGACAAATTGACTGATCGCGAATTTGAGGAATACATGAAGTTTCTGTCTAATCTCCGTGAACGTGAAGACTGTGTCGGGATGTCTATACACATGCTTGATATTTTCAGAAAGAATCAATAAAATCAGTTGATATATACCATTTTAAATTCACTCATACGGTTATTGCAGCAGCTTGATAAATTCAATATAATGTAGATGAAATTACAAAACAGGAGTGTATACGATGGATGTTAAAAATGTCGGTGCGCAGATTGCAAATTTGCGCAAAGCAAAAGGCATCACACAAAGTGAGTTGGGAGAAAGAATCGGCGTATCCTTTCAGGCGGTCAGCAAATGGGAACGCGGTGAAACGCTGCCTGACACCTCCCTTTTGCCCGATCTTGCAAGAATACTTGAAACAACAGTGGACTTTATTTTGCTTGGCTGCGAAAAAGTGATTGAATACAAAGGCAAATGCACCGTTGCGGATATGAAAAAAGGATTGCACTGCCTGAAAAATGCAGGTGAATATTTAGGCGCGGAAAACATTATTTATCGCGCCGCAATCAAAGGCATCAACACCGATCTCAATACCGACATCGAAGAAGCATTCCGCAATGACTATGTATTTGAAGCCTTCTTGGCAGAAGCAATCATTCAGAATCTGATTGCAGGATTTTATGTTGATATCAGCGATGTAAAAAACAATTTCAAGTATGAGCATTTTAAGAATATCGTGGTGGATTATTGTGATAAATACGGAATAAAGTAATAATTTAAAAATCGTGTATTTTATGGTTGGACCGGCTAATTGGCATAAACAGAGAAAAAGGGCTGTTGCACATCCGAAAGCGGAGGTGTAACAGCCCTTATGATGGAAATGAGGAGTTACAAACCCCTTAATTCCGGAAGATCATTCAAGTGCTCTCCAAAATATGGCAAAAAACGGGGGCGTTTGATTGATTATTTGTTCTGATTGTTTCTGTTGTTCTGGTTGTTCTGATTGCGCTGATTATTCTGGTTATTTTTGTTGTTCTGATTGCCCTGATTGTTCTGATTGTTCTGATTGCTCTGATTGTTCTGATTGTTCTGATTGTTCTTATTGTTGTTGCTGTTGTTGTTCATTTTCTCACCTCCTGAACAGTTACAAGGATAGTTTACCTCATTTGCGGCAAACTATTCACACAGAAGAAACTGCAAGGAGAAAAAATATGCTTTTAATTAAAAATGGGCTTTTACACACAATGGAAAATGACACACCGATACGGGCTGATATGCTGATAGACAACGGAAAAATTATAAAAATTAAAAAACAAATTATTCCGTCAGCGGAAACAGAAATATACAATGCCGAAAACCTGAATGTTTATCCCGGATTCATCGATGCACACAGCCATATCGGAATTGCGGAAGATAAAATTTCATCACAGAATGATACAAGCAATGAAAACACAAATCCAACAACACCGGCTATCAGAGGAATAGATGCTATCAATCCGATGGACAGTGCTTTTCACAATGCGATTGCTGCCGGCATCACCGGTGTTATGGTAGGACCCGGAAGCTCCAATGCGGTTGGCGGACAATTTGCATTTATAAAAACCTACGGCAGATGTGTTGATGATATGGTCGTTCTGTCCCCTGCCGCAATTAAAATTGCATTCGGTGAAAACCCGATGAACTGCTACGGTCTTAACGGTAATATGCCGTCAAGCCGCATGGGAATTGCTTCGCTGATCAGAGAGGAACTGTTCCGTGCAAGGCAATATTTTTCACAAAATCAATCAGGGAACGAAGATTTTACGTTGGAATGCTACAAAGAACTTTTTGAAAAGAAAATCCCGCTTAAGGCGCATGTGCACCGAGCTGACGACATTTTTACCGCAATAAGAATTGCCAAAGAATTTGACCTAGACCTAACACTAGACCACTGCACGGAGGGCCATCTGATTGCACAAGAAATTGCTAAAAGCGGTTATCCCGCTATTGTAGGCCCTTCTCTCGCATCACGCAACAAAGATGAAGTCAGTCTGTCGGATTTTAAAACAGCAGGCATTCTTCATAATGCAGGCGTTACGGTTGCCATAACCACCGACCACCCTGTTTCCAGAATACAATATTTACCTTTATGTGCGGGCATTGCAGCAAAAGAAGGTCTGGGCGCAACAGCAGCCCTACGAGCCATTACCATTGATGCGGCACGAATATGCAGGGTTGACCATAAAATAGGCAGCCTTAAAGAAGGCAAGGATGCGGACATTGTTATTTTTGAAGGCAACCCTCTGGAAATAAACTCTTGTGTTAAAGCTACTATTATAAACGGTGAAATTGTGTGGTGTAATTAACTGATAAAGCGAGTGAACTTTTTCATTCACTCGCTTTATTGTTATAAGAGTATTTTTATTTCAATTCGCTCAAATCATTTACAGGCGGCATACAACTGTGATTTTTACAAACATAATAAGTGGTTTTCCCGTTTTTGAGTGGGTATTCTTCAGTCGGTTCCGACAAATGAATTATAATGGTTCCCTTCGGAAGCGTATCCAACGAGCGAGTTACATCTTCGTTTTTACCCGTCACAACGGTGATTTTCATTGGCGGATCATAATATTCCAACAGAGCAGTCAAATACATTGCATATCCCGCAGGATATTTACTTGCATCCGATGCGATGAAATTCAATTGGTTTTCTGCAAGTTCCGTAAATTTGCTGTCAGCAGTAAGAACCGACAATCGCACAAGGTTATATGCCATCATTGAATTTGCACTGGGAATGGCACCGTCATAGGTTTCTTTAGGTCGAAGAATAAGCCTCTCTGCAAGTTTTCCGTATAAATAGAAGCCACCGGACTCATCTGCAAAACCATCAACAGCCTTATTGCAAAAAAGTTTCGCTGTTTCAATATATTTTAAATTCAAAGTTGCCTTATACAGATGAAGTTGGGCGAAAATATAGGCTGCGTAATCATCAATGAATCCCGACACACCGCGTTTGCCTTCTCTGAAACTCACAAAAAGCTCGTCATGTTCGCACAGATTTTTGCTTATAAATTTGTCTGCTTTTTCAGCGGCATCAAGGTGATTTTTATTACGGCTGCACAAATAAAGTTCACACAAAGCGGCAATCATCAGACTGTTCCACACCGTCAAAATTTTATCGTCAAGATGAAGTGCATACCTGTTTTTTCTGTAATCCCGAAGTGCCGGATGACAATCCTCAAATGAATGCTCCCGATAATCGCCATGAAGCAGATTCGGAATATTTTTTCCTTCAAAATTTCCTCTTTCACTTATATCAAAATGGCGGTTGAACAACTCACCTTTTTCCTTACCGAGCAGTTTAATAATCTCGTCCGTTGAAAATAAATAATACTTACCTTCTTCACCTTCACTGTCAGCATCCTGTGCACTGTAAAATCCGCCCTCGGAAGATGTCATTTCACGAGCAATATATTCTGCAGTTTTTTCTGCGATTTCAAGATATATCTGCTTTTTTGTTACAGAATATGCTTTACAGTATGCCATAATTAACAGAGCATTATCATACAGCATTTTTTCAAAATGCGGAACAAGGAATTTTTTGTCAGTTGAGTATCGGCAAAAACCATAACCTATATGATCAAAGATACCTCCGCGATACATTTGCATAAGTGTATACTCTGCCATATAAAGGCAACGAGGATTTTTATGGCGTTCATAATGTGAAAGCAAGAAAATAATGTTTTGCGGAGTTGGAAACTTCGGGGCTTTCCCAAATCCGCCGTCTTTTTCATCAAACAGCACAGAAAACTGTTTCATGGCATCCTCAAGCAGACTCTTGTCGGCATTTTCAAAAGAACTATTATCTTCTTTCAGGTGTCTTAAGATGTCATCAGATTGTTTTAACAAAAGGTTGCGATCATTTGCCCATTTATCATGGATTGCCAAAAGCAACTCTTTAAAACCAATCATTCCGCCATGTGAAGTTTTCGGAAAATAGGTACCGGCAAAAAACGGCTTTTTATCCGGTGTCATAAAAATGGATGCAGGCCATCCTCCGCTTCCCGTAAACGCCTGACAAACTCTCATATACACACTGTCGATATCAGGTCTTTCTTCCCTGTCAACCTTTACGGATATGAAATATTTATTCAGAATTTCAGCAATTTCATCATCTTCAAAACTTTCATGGGCAAACACGTGACACCAATGACACGCGCTGTATCCGATGCTCAGAAAAACAGGCTTTTCCCCTTTTGCTGCTTTTTCAAAAGCTTCATCACCCCATGGATACCAATCAACCGGATTGTCCTTATGTTGCAACAGATAAGGGCTTTTTTCATTATTTAATCTGTTACTCAAAATGTACCTCCGAGAAATAGCTTTTTTTTCTTTTTAGCATTTACTTCTAAAAGATTTTTATTCAAAAACAGGTGTGTTTTTTTTGACTTTAATCAGTTTATGGTGGGGGGAGGGTGGATAAGATGGCGAGATATAAAAAATTGCAACCACTTTTAACGTAGTGATTGCAGTTATAAGCTGTATTTAATTATATATTATCTTCTTTTGATAAAATAGGATTGAATATTTTTAAGATCGTTGCATATCCAACGATTCGTGCACCTTCCTGTATATTAAGCTTTTTGCCAATCCATAGGCAATGAGGATAAGCTTCGGGAGAAAGGAAAGTAATTGTACCATTCGCCGTACCATTGGGTGAAACTGTCTGAACATCATAATAATGATGAATACCGGTAGTCAAATAATTATCATTTACCAAATGATGAGGACGATAGCCTTCAGCGACAGGAGTTCTTCTTGTGCCGTTGAATTCAAACAAAACTTCAACATCAGGCTCTTGCTCATAAACAGTTTTTGTTTTTTCCATATAATCACCCTTTCAGCTTGATTATATCATAAGCTAATCAAGATTTCAACAAATCCACAAACAACCCCATAAAAACAAAAACACCCACTATAAAAGCAGGCAAATAAATAATCAATCTATGCAGTGGTGAAGACGAAGAAGATGGTATACTTGACCACTTGAAAGCCATTCAGCATCATTGTTTACATACACCTGAAGCGATTACATCCCAAAATCCTGCGGATTGGATAAAAATAAAAGCACCGCTTTTGCGATGCTTTATATTTGGTGGAGATGAGGGGGATCGAACCCCTTACCTCTTGACTGCCAGTCAAGCGCTCTCCCGATACACGCAAAAACGCACCCTGTTTTTTGCAATTTTAACGATAATAATCTTGAAAAAGCAACAAATTTATGCTATATTATTACCCGAAAGAAGGTTGATAATA
The DNA here is from genome assembly GCA_017416485.1 of Clostridia bacterium. Taxonomy (GTDB): domain Bacteria; phylum Bacillota; class Clostridia; order Oscillospirales; family Acutalibacteraceae; genus RUG806. The sequence goes on from JAFQCH010000023.1 coordinate 310,301, forward strand.
TGTACCGTTTTTTAGGTTCAACAAATATAGAAATGTATACTCTGATAGGTGGATTGGGTTTTCTGTTCACAATGATTTATAATTTTTTCATGTTCAGACACAAGCGGAATCTGTTAAGCAACTGTACACTGCTTTTGATTGAATCCGCCTCTAAAAAAAATCAAAACAGTCTTTTTGCCAAGAAAAATTTTTGGACTGCCGTGGAGATTTTCATTATTTCATCTATACAGTTTTTGCCAAGTGCTTTTTTTAATCTTAATCTAGGCAAGCTACTGAATACAGGCGCAAACTATTTCGGTCTCTTGTACTTTATACCTTTTGTTTTATTTATATTTTTCTTCATTATTTCAGTTAACCCTTTCAGACAAACAGATCTGATTACTCCCGCTTATCCCCTTGCTCTGATTTTTACCAAATTAGCCTGTTTTTGTGACGGATGCTGCGGTGGCTTTGCCTGTGAATGGGGCTTGATGAATTACCACTATCAGTCAGGCCCTCAGAGAGAGTTCCCCACACAGCTAGTCGAAGCAGGGTTGGCACTGATTATTTTCCTTTTTCTGCTGTGGTACAGAAAAAAAGCAAAGGAAGGCACTCTTTTCCCGATATATCTGATTATTTACAGTGCAACCCGTTTCTTCAGTGAATTTACAAGTAATAAACCTGATATTCTGTGGCACCTTAAAACCTACCATATTCTTTGTATCATCGGTGTAATACTCGGCACAGCCGAATTGATCCTCGTGCTCAAATACTCAGAAAAAATTAAGCCCTTTTTTGAACGTTCTGCTTTTACGCTGCTCAAAAAGAAACAATCAAGCACCGCAAAGAAAAAATACCCGGTACAAAAAAAGAAAAAGTAAAGAATAAACGCATCAGCAACCTTTTTTAGGTAAGCTGATGCGTTTATTTTATACAATATTTTTAACAATAAGATCTGTCAGACGTTCACTGCTTTCTGACTGAAAGTAATGACTGTCGCTTTCAATGTAGTACACCTGTTCCACATTGCCTGCATATTTTTCCCACAAAGACCGTGCATGTCTGTAATTTTTTGTAAACATATCTTTTTTACTAATAATTACGCTGACAGGAGTTTTTATTTTTCCTTTTAATTCGGAAAAGCTGATATTTGCAAAATCTGTATCCTTTCTGAAACTTATAAGCATCTCGCTTAATTTTTCATCAGATAATCCAGAAATATCCGCACCGGCTTTAGCAAGTATTGTTTTGAGTATATTATCAGGAACAATATTCCATAAATTCTTTCTGACAGCTTTTGCAGGCGGTATACTTGCACCTGCAAAATAATGACTCACAGGTATCTTCTTAGCTTCAAGCTCTTTAATAATCTGCAACGAAACAGCAGAACCCACGCAATGAGAATAAAACATTATCTCTGAATTTTTGCACAATCCGGCAATTTCATCTGCAGCACTTTTGCATTCTTCAAATGAATGAAGATACCTCACGTAATATACCGATATCAAGGCATTTTTCTTTTTTATACTGTTTACTAATGCACTGAAAGCCTCTGCTCCGCCGCCCGCAAAAGGTAAGAGTATCAAAGTCTTTTCAGTTTTATCCGATATATATAGAGGTTCGAGATATGACAACGTTTTTTCTGCGGGTTTTACAATTTTCCGTGCAAGCTTGGCAGGTGTGGAATTACGGATAAAGTCAGCCGCCGTAATATTTTCAAAAATGTCCTCACTCAGAATTGAAATCATTGAAAGACTTGTTCCGCCCATTCGGAAGAAATCACTGTTTTTGCCTATATTCTCAACCTCAAGAATACGGCTAAAGATTTCACAGATAAGCTTTTCCGTCTCATTTTCGGGTTCCATAAAGCCCTCATCGGAAAGAGGCTCAACATCAATCTGTACCAACGCCTTTCTGTCAAGCTTTCCGTTGGAATTCAGGGGTAGCGTATCTAGATACACAAACTTACCGGGCACCATGTAAGACGGCAATTTAACCGAGCAACACTTTTCAAGGGATGATTCATCGACAGCGTCACCCGTATAAAATGCAATTAGCACATCTGTTCCGTTTATATTTTTCACAATTACAGAAGATGAAGAAACACCGCTTATTCTGTTTATAACAGCTTCAATTTCACCGAGTTCGATTCTCTGACCGTTAAGCTTTATCTGGCTGTCTTTTCTTCCAACAAAAACTATATTTCCGTCCTCTCGCCAATATGCAAGATCGCCCGTTTTGTAAAGCTTGTCCTCTCCGAAGGGGTTATCAATAAATTTTTCTTCAGTAAGTACAGGGTTATTGAGATATCCCTGTCCTACATTCATTCCTGCAATACAAAGCTCACCCTGTACTCCTACGGGTACAAAGTTCATATATTTGTCTACGATATGTATCTGAGTGTTGTGAATAGGCTTTCCGATGGGCACAGGGTCGATATCTTCGGGAGTACAATCGTAATACGTTACGTCAACTGCACATTCCGTCGGACCGTAAAGGTTATGAAGGGTTACTTTTTCATAATCATAAAGCTTATAGAATCGATTAACAAGCGAAGCAGAAAGTGCTTCACCAGATAAAAATACATATTTGACCGAATTGAATTTCGGTATTTCATTTCTGTGTGTTTCGAGATAATTCAGGAAAATCTCAAACACTGAAGGAACAAAATGAAGGTGTGTTACTTTATTTCGTTCAACCTCATCCAATATTTTTGCGGGCAGAAAATGTTCTCCCGGCTTTGACACAGCAAGACTACCGCCGCACAAACCCCACCAGAAAAGCTCCCATACGGAAACATCAAATGTATACGGAGTTTTCTGCAGAATAACATCATTGGCATGAAGCGGATATCTATCATGCATCCATAATATTCTGTTTACGGCAGATTTATGGCTTACCTTTGCGCCTTTAGGAGTACCTGTTGAACCTGATGTGTAAATTACATATGCTGTATCGTTTTCATCGGCAATGTAAGGCTGAATATTTTCTGATTTTTCAGATTTTTCAATATACTCAGTCATATCAATGTAAGAGACATCGCCTGCAAGATGTCTGAATTTACCCTTACAGACAACCGCTGCGGCATTACTGTTTTTGAGAATATATTCTATTCTGTCCTGAGGATAATTGGGATCAATGGGCAGATATGCATTACCGCCTCGGATTATTCCGTAGATTGCTCCGTACATTTCAACAGATCGCTCTGCTATTACCGCAATTACACTCTTTTCACCGTCTGTAATTTTTCTTATCTCTGCATCAAGATTTTCAGAGATACAACAAAGTTCACCGAAAGTAAGATTTCTTTCAGCGGTCTTTATGCATATTTTTTCCGTGTTTTCTCTCGCTGTCTTTTCAAAAAGACTGTAAAGGGTTGTGTTTGAAGCAATATTATGGAGATGCTCTGTTTTGTTGAATGATGCGAGCTTTTCTGCATCAGCTAGTGAAATATCATTGATTTTTTTTGTTCCATCAAGACTTGTTTCAAGAACAGAAATATATCCCCTGATAAATCCGGAAATCTCACTTTCCGCATACATTTCTTCGGCATAGGATGTCCTTATCGTGTATCCGTTCTGTTCCTTCATTATTGTAACAGTAAGATTGAATTCTGTCTGTTCCTCAAACGATACGAGCTTTACACCGAGAGGACCGTTTTCAATTTCCTGAACATCGCCTGTGAAGTAGTTTTCAAACACAAACAAAGCATCTACGGACTGACTCTCAATACCGCAACTTCTGTAAACATCGGCAAGCGGCAGTATTCCGTTTTTGTTTGCTTCGATAGTCTGGTTCTGTGTTGCATTCAGAAGATCTGAAATAGTTGTGTTGCCGTCACTTTCAATTCTGACAGGAACAGTATTGATAAACAAGCCGAGTGTTTCTGAAATATTATTGAGCGGAATATTTCTACCCGAAATTATCTTGTCAAACACAACATCATCACAGCCTGAATATTTCTGCAACGCAATACTGAATGCACACTCAAAAACTGTGTTTGCCGTAACTTTTGATCTCTTTGCAAACTGTTCAATTTTCCGCGACAAATCTGCACTCAGCGATGTTCTGAATGTGACAATATTCTCATTTTTTAAATTCTCTTTCTTCTCTTTGCCGAAAATGTGCGCAACTGAGCAATCAACAAGAAGCTTCTGCCAGTAGTCAGTTTTTTCTTCCTTATCCTGACCTCTTATCCATTTAACATACTGAGCATATGAAGTCTGTGATTCTTTTTCCTTGCTGATTTTGCTTAACAGCTCTTCAGTGCTGACACCTGCAGACAATTCACCGTAATATCTCTGTAAATCATTGATAATAATCGGGAAGCACCAGCCGTCAAGGATAATGTGATGAGTATGAATATACACAAAACGGATGTCTTCAAAATCGATAACGGTAACTCTGAAAAGTGAGTCTTTCTGTAAATCAAGAGTTTTATCCAATTCATTTCTGATTATTGAATCAAGAACAGACTGTGAGAATTTTTCATCAGACGCAATGACTTTGAAATCCGGTTTTCTGTTTGCAAGAATAACCTGCTTGATTGCACCTGTAGACTGAAGAACCGCAAATGCGGTTTTAAGCACCTCGTGACGCTGTGCGAGCAATTCTACGCTCTTTTCAATCAGTTCTATGTCAGTATTTTTACCGATTCTGCAAAGGTTCTGAAGGTGATATGTCTTTGTATCGGCATCGCGAAAATACTGGGCATATATACCCTCCTGTGCAGGAGTAAGGCTGAGAATATCTTCAATGTTCGTATCTTCAATTTTTCTGAGCTCGTCAAGTTCTGCCTGAGTAAGCGTATCATCAGTAAAATCCGAACGGGTCTTAATTGTTTCAGCAGATCCGGTACAGATTTCAAGTATTTTTTCAAGCTGTTTTACAAATTCTGTTCCGAGCTCTTCACAGATATTTTCTCTGTGATTGCATTCGGAAACCGATATATATATTTTCAGGATTTCATTATCAACATAACAGTTTACATTGATTTTATCAGGGAAAAGTGATTCTGAACCGATAAATGAACGAAGTCCGTTATCTGCAAATCCGGTTTTATAGAAGTTATATACAATTGATGTGTTTTTATGCATACTCTGTCCGAGAAGCAGATAATCAATTCCGTCTGAAGGCATTCTTCTGAGAAATTCCTTTGTATTTATCAGCTCGTCAGATATATTCTTATTGTTTTTTATTACAACGGGATAGCAGGATGTGAACCATCCGACCGTTCTGCCGAGCGAAATCGGATTCTGCAGCTCTGTTCTGCCGTGACTTTCAACAATTATACCGACATCACCATCGACAATTGAGCCGGCAGCGAGTCCCTGCGCTGTCAGAAGTATTTCATTTGTCTTTGTTCCGTATTTGTTATTTGCTTCTGCAAGAATTTTTTTTGTGGTTACTTTATCAAATACAAAAGTGAATTCCTCTGATTTGTTTACAGTATCTGCCGTAAACATTTTTGCCTCATCAAGTTCAATATTGATGTTATTCCAGTATTCTTTTGTTGCTTCTGAGATATTTTCTACATATTTGCGCAACTCTTCATTCCACATCATAAAAGATGCAGTTTTAGCGGGAAGTGATACTTCACTGTCATTTTTTATCTGTTCAAGAGCTAGCTTGAAATCATTCAGCAGAATTTCCCATGAAATCAGGTCAACAAGGAAATGGTGAATTGTTATACCTACAAGATTTTCACCTGCTGTTTTACAGAATACGACATTCATGAGATAATCTGAATCAATACCTGTATTTTTCAGATATGCTTCTGCTTCATCCGTATCTGCAATTGCAATTGAATTGAATGAGTATGTCTGTACATCTGACGGATGAATTATGAGCCCGTCAGTTTCAAATGTGCTTCTCAGAATATCGTGATGAGAAACAATGATATCAAGGGCTTTTCTGACTGCATTTTCATAGCTGTCTGTTGAAACAATACAGGTATGCACAAAGCCTTTTGAAATCATCTTGTTTGCATCAAGATAGACTTTCATAATCGGGCTGAACGGAACAAATCCGATCACCTCGCCCTGCTCGTATATATATTTATCTGCAGTTGCCTTCATTGCTTTTGCAACATCTGAAAGAGTATCTTTTTGCATAATGTCTGCAACGCGAAGCTCATAACCCATATCTCCAAGCTCTGAAACAATATAAATGGCTTTAATTGAGTCTCCGCCAATATCAAAGAAATTATCAAGAGTGCTTACCATTTCTGTGCCAAGCACTTTTTTTATACACTCCGCAAGTGCAATTTCTTTTTCTGTGGCGGGAGCAACATATTCTGTTTCAGTTACAATATTTTCAAGATCGACTTCGGGCAAAGCATTTCGGTTTATTTTACCGCTGATTGTAAGCGGCATTTCTAAAAGTCGTACAAACACATGGGGGATCATGTATTTCGGCAACTTTTCACCGACAATGCTCCTGATTTCCTTCGCTGATTTTTCGGCACCCGTATAAAAGGCGCAGATAATCTGCCTGTCTTCATTGTCCTTTCTGACAACCACAACAGACATATTTATTCCGTCAATATTTGTAATAGCATTTTCTATTTCACCGAGTTCAATACGAAGACCTCGCACCTTTACCTGGAAATCGTTTCTTCCTACAAAGACTATATTTCCGTCTTCTTGCCAATATCCAAGGTCTCCTGTTTTATAGAGCTTTCCTTCTCCAAAGGGATTGTCTATAAACTTTTCTTCCGTAAGTTCAGGTCTGTTAAGATAGCCTGCACCTACACCGTCTCCGGCAATGCAAATTTCACCTGTTATCCCTATGGGTACAGGCTTCATATACTTGTCAACAATATAGATTTGGGTATTTGCTATAGGTTTACCGATGGTGATATCATTTTTATTTACCTTACCTATACTCACTCCCATAGCAGTTTCTGTAGGGCCATAGCCATTAAACAAAGCTATGTTTCCACTCTTATTTATTGCCTCAATAACATCTGCCTTCAATTGCTCACCTGCAACAAGCACACATTTAACAATGGAAAAGGCAGAAAAAATACTATCATTAAGCAAATAAGTGTATAATTTTGTCGGTGTAGAAAGAACACAATCTATGCCATTCCGTTTTATAACATCAGCAAGTTGTTTACCACCGGATAAAGCATCTTCATCTGCCAACACAAGAGTTTTGTTGAAAAGTAAAGCAAGCATTATTTCGGTTGTTGCAATATCAAAAGAAACTGTACCGCAGCAAAGTATGTTTTTACAATGCTCAACAACAAAATGTTGAAATTCGTTAACACCGTCTTCAACATAAAAATTGATTAAATTCCCGTGCTTAATAAGGGTTCCCTTGGGATTGCCGGTTGAGCCGGATGTGTAAATGCAATAGCAGATATCTGTGCTTTTTACAAGAGTATCAGGATTACAGCTTTTAGGATTATCAATAAGTTCTGTTATGTTTTTTTCGGTTATATGGAATTTTGCACCACTATCAGAAAGCATATAGTCAATTCGCTCTGCAGGATATGCGGGATCAATTGGCAGATAGGCTGCTCCGGACTTAAGAATACCGATAATTGTTGATATCATATAACTTCTTCTGGGGAGCATAAATGCAACAATATCCCCTCTTCCAATACCTTTTTCAATAAGTGAATGTGCAATTCTGTTAGCTGATTCATTAAGTTCTTTGTATGTCAACGAACTATCACAAGCTACAACTGCAATTTTGCCCGGATTTTTTTCAGCCAATTCTTCAAAAATTTCATGAACGCATTTATCCTTCGGATATTCTGCTGCGTTATCGTTAAAATCATGTAGAATTTTCTGCTTTTCTTCAGCCGAAAGCCATTCAAGAGCAGATGTTTCCTTGGTTGGGTTTTCAATAGCATCTAAAAGCAGGTTACAAAGATGCCCATGCATTTTTTTTATATCTTTTTCAGTGAACTTGTCAATCTGATAGTCGTATGAAATGTTAAAAATGCCTTCGCTATCACGGTCATCAATATGAATTTGCAAGCTTTCCGATTGCACTTTGTTATGATACCATGTGCTCTTAAAACTATCTCCGTAAATGGTACTGTTCTGAAAACTGAAAGAAACATCATAACTCTGGTCGATATTTAATTCATTAAGGGCACAAATATAATTAAATTTCTGATGCTTCAGAACGTTGAAAAACACATCTTTTGTTTTTTTAAGATTGAATTCAAAAGATTTATCTTCTTCAACCTTAGCCGGAAATGGGACATTGTTGATAAACATTCCCGCAGTATTCATCTGATTAACAGAAGAACGGTTTAACACAGGGGTTCCAATGTAAAAGTTTCCGCTGTAATTTTTGCGTTTTGATATATAGGCACTTATCAGCGTCAGAAAAACAGCATAAACAGATACATCCTGGCTTAGGGCAAACTCTTTGATTTTAAGAGTGAATTCTTTATCTGTATGGCACACTAACCTTTCACTTTCACCCCTGACAGGAAGCGAATCTGAAAAATAAATCAAATCACCCATATTGTTATACTGTTCCAGAAAGAATTCTCTGTCTTTTTGGACACGGCTGCCTAAAAGGTATTTTTCTTCTTCGGCGATATAGTCGGAATAAGGGAAAGCCTCAACCCATATTCCTTCGAGAAGTTTGTGAATTTGGGAGCTTATAAGAGATAATGTAAAAGCATCAGAAACAATATGATGCAGCTTATAAAAAACGCCACAAAAATCTGCAGATGAAATCACTTTTATTTCACAAAGTTCACCCTTTAAATCAATAGGTATCTGTGCCATCTTTTTACCGTATTCATGCACTTTTTCTTTTGAACTGAATTCTATAACCTCAATTTGCTTTTCTTTATACTCTGTTACATATTGATAGGGCTCTCCTTTGTTAAATGAAATTCGTGTTCTCAACGCTTCATTTATGCGATAAACATCATTGACTGCTTTTTGTATATCGCCAATATCGTAAAGATGATTTATTAAAACAGAACCGCAGTTAACACTTATGGAATCCTTGCTGAAGCGATCCATATAATAAATTTGTTTTTGTGGCAATGTAAGTTTCATATAAACAACTTCTTTCCTTCAAAAAACATATTATTGGCAGGCTTGAATGTAATTTATAAGATCACCAATTGTAATAATACGTTTAATTTCTTTGTCTGTGATTTCAATATCAAATTCATCTTCTACAGCACAGACTAACGAAACCAGCTGCATAGAATCAACATCAAGGTCACGCAAAATAATAGTTTTTTCATCAATCGTTATTCCCTCGTCCAGTTTAACGATTCTTTGTAAAATTTCATTAATTTTCTCTATCATAATTATTGGTCTCGCAATCTTTTTATTTTTTTTGAAGTTGTTTTCGAAAATTCTTCATCCCTGAAAACAACTCTTCTTATCTGCTTATATATGGGCAGATTCTTATTGAAGACGAAAATATTGTTTTCTATTTCTCTCTTTGATTTCTCATCACAACTTTGTGGAAAAATTTCAGCAACAATTACTCCGTTTTTTTCATAAACAACTATTTCGTTTATTTGTGGAATCTCACCTGATAATTTTGCTTCAAGTTCTTCAGGAGAAACATTTTCTCCGTTGGGCAAAATGATAAGATTTTTAATACGTCCGGTAATGAACAGGTAGTTATCCCTAATTTCGCCGATATCTCCTGTCTTAAACCATTCACCATCAAAAGCCGCCTCAGTAGCTTCAGGATTTTTGTAATACCCTGCAAAAACCGTATCACCTTTGACTTGTATTTCACCGTCTTTAATTCTGACAGTAACCCCCGGATGAACAGTACCTACACTTTCCGAACAATAGTGCTTATTTCTGACAGTTGAAACAACAGGTGAACATTCGGTAATTCCGTACCCCACAAGAGCTTTTATTCCAAACGAATTAAATCCTTTGACATATACCGGATCTATTGCAGCTCCGCCGATTACAAGAATTTTCAGATTACCGCCCAAACCGTCAATTACACTTGAAAAGAGCCTTCTTCTAAGGTCAATACCAATTTTACAAAGAGCATCACTCAATCTGACAAGCTTCTTGAGCAATTTATCTTTACCGTTTTTTTCTGCGTTTTCCCATATTTTTTTGTACATAGTTTCTGCAATTAACGGAACAACGGCAATATATTCCGGGTTTGCTCGATTTATATCACGCATTAGATGTCTTATGCTGGAGTTGATGAATATAGTGCTTCCAATAAGCATCGGAATTGTGACGCTTGCAACAAAACCATACGTATGATGAAGCGGAAGGGTAAGCAAAGACGGATCTGCGACCAACACACTTTTTGAAGTTGCAATTGTATCACTGACTATATTCTTATGACTTAGCATAACGCCTTTGGGTTCTGATGTGGTACCGGATGTAAAAAAAATTGCACACATATCATTATAATTAATTTTTATGTTTCCATAAAAATTAATGGTACTACATAAATCGGTTTTACATCTGCTGATAATTTCAGAAAAGTTTTTCATGTTGATTAACTCAACATCTTTGTTATATTCTGCCTCGTCTGTATATTCGTCGGAATGTATCAATAAAACAGAGTCGCTTTTTGAAACAATTCTGCACAGATTTTCTGAAGTAAGTTCTTTATCAAGAGGCACAACAATGTTGTTTGAGTTAACTATTGCAAAAAAAGCAACAAGCCATTCATAGCTGTTTTCACCTAAAAGGGCAATGTGTGCTCTGCTGTATCCACTCTCAACAAAATAGTTACACAAAGCTGCTACATCTTCAAAAAATGTCACATAACTTTTGCTTATTTCATTTTTTCCTTCAAAATAATTAAATGCAGTTTTTTCTTTAAACATTTCAGCACAATAGCCTATCAATTCCTGCAAACTGTGCAATTCGGGAGTTTTATAATAAGGATATTGCACATTTTTCATAACTCAAGCACACCTCCGCTCAATATTTTTAATTGTACCATATTTGGTGTGTTTTTTCAATAGAAAAGATAACAGTGTTTTCTGTTATTACAATAGATTTAATCCATTTTACGTAAGAATATACTCAATGTATAGTATGATAGTTTTCGAAAGACTTTAGAATGGAGCACATATAAATATAAACAGAAAAGGCTTCAAAAAATCAGCGGTCATAACCGGTATCATCTCGTTCAGAAACGAAACTGGACTGTTTCTTCCTGCTCGAAATGACTTGTTATGGCTCCAAATAAGGTGTTTATAAGTTTTTCATTAAATTACAAAACACTTCTGAAGGCCTTTTGTTTTTTTCTTAATAATGTATTTTGTTTTTGTATTGTTGAGTTTAGTTTTACAAATATGTACATTTTTTATATTTGTATCTTAACAAATCTCATGGATTGTTTCGTTAATAGAATCAAGACAAAATGTTTCGCTTACTCTTTTGTTAAAAATTAATATACCATCATCAATATATCTTCGATAAAACATCAGTCCTGAATCTTTAAATCTTAATTTCAAAAGTTGATCAAAGTGTTTAGCAATAATTTCGCATATTATGTTTGATGTATTTAAGCCGGCATATGCATATTTTGTGCTTTTTACAAATTCCTCAAGTAACTCAGATTGATAGCGCTCCATTGAACTGTTAATAATGTATTTTTTAAAAACATATTCACTTGAAACTGAATTGAAAAAGTCTTTGAAATCAAATCTAACTATCACAAAATCATTCATATTATGCAAGGCATTAACAATATCAAACAAAGAGTGCATATACTCATTGCGATTTGGGTATCTAATATGAAATTTGCGGTCTAACACTCTTTTAAGATAAATACAAAGTATTTCTTCGGGAGAAAACGGTTGATACATTTTCGTGTGTCTTATTTTTCCCATTTGCTTTATTGAAATATCAGAAAAATTTGAAAAATTAAAATTTACTGTATCATAATCATTTGATACTTTATCTATAAAAGCATTAATAGCGGTTGTGGAATCTGAAAAGGAGTGGAGCAGACTTTTTGATTTATGTGCTGATGCTGAAAAAGATGTTGCCAACGGTGAAAGTGTACTCAAGAACTTATCCGACAGCTTTGATGAACTGATTTCCTGGGCAGAGCTTTATGATGAAGCAAGCTTTGAAAAGAAGAAAATGATTGTTAACTATTTAATTAAACGGGTTGAGGTTAGCAGAGGGTATAAGCTTAAAGTTGAGTTTAATATTGACTTTGAGCAGTTTATGGTTGGATTGGATAAGGTGGCATAAAAAGTAAAGGCAGAGAGCTAAAAACTCTCTGCCAATTTTTTATTTTAGGACTATATATGTTGTAGGTAAAATACTATTGCCGTTATATGGAAACAAAACCTTATTTTCTGCAAGAGTACCAACAGGCACAGAAATTGCATCCTCAAAAATTCTGAAGTATGCCATCTGATATGCCTGTGATTTCAAATGAACAGGTATATACTTCTTAATTATCTTTGTTGCCTCATTCATTATTACATTAGCATTTTGCTCAACAATTTCAACTTCAGAATTGAACTGACTCATAAATTGTTCGAATTCCTTTTTTGTGAACACAGGAACATTGACCATGAGTTTACCATTTTCATTTAATACATAACCTTTTTTAACAAGTTCAGCAACAACAATCTTTTCAAATTCATTATCAAAATCGTTTTTGCCTTTTGCGATATCGAGAAATACATTTGTCAAACTTTTTGAGGAGTAAAAGCTGTGATGCACCATATCACCGTTAACGCTAAAATCAAAAAACTGTACTCTGTCACCGTTTTCGTTTTCTGTATTTGATACACCAAATTCAAAACCTTTGTTTCTCATTGAATCTACTGATTTTTCAACCGCCCAAACAATACAGTTTTCACCAAATCTGTTTTCGGGAAGTTCTATATTTACTTTAGACTGTAAGTTTTCAAAAATCGCTTTGTAAAGGATACAACATATCGTAAGCCATGCTTCAGAATTTGAGAGATTTCTGTTTGTTATAATTTCAGAAAGCGTATCTGAAATATTGTTTCTGAATACCCGTGTCTTGTTAGCAACCTCAACAGCACATTCTGCAGTAAAAATTACAATGTTAGTGTAATATTTTCTGCCATCAAGTCCGAGTGCCTCACACTCTACCAACTGCTTTAGAATGTCCTCGACATATGGCAATGCAATACCTAACTCAAGACTTATTTCCTCTGGTGTCAGTTTGTCATTGTAGCACGCAAAAAGAATATTCTGACTGATTTTGTTTTCATAAACAGTGTTATAAGTGTTTTTTCCGTTGCCCCAATAAAGAATTGATAATTCTTTTGGATTATAACTCTGTTGACCATAATTTCGTTCCATACTCATACCTTCTTTCAAGATTTGTCTTGATTTGAAAAGCAGGTATTTAACCATGCTTTCACTGATTGAGAGGTGCTTGGATATTTCCGAACAAGATTTGTTTTCAATGTAATACAAAATAACAGCTTTTCGATATTTTTCAGAAAGCAATGTCAACTCACGACGCAATAGATATAATTCAGAATTGTCATCGTCAAAAGTTTCTGCGACATTAATCAGATTATCGGTTAATTCGCACTCTTTATTCTTTGCTCTATTCTTGCACCATTGTTTATAAACATTACCTGCAACCGCCCACATAAAGCCATAGAAAGCATCTGCATCGCGGATGTTATCAGCAGATTTATAAATCTCTAATATAATATCCTGTGCTAAATCTTCTGCCTCGAAATGGTTTGAAGTTCGAGCAATGCAATATGATAATATGGATTTTGCTATGTCTGCCATTTTTGTATCAAGTTCGTGCTTATCCATTTTTTACACCTCCTTTGATTTTTAATTCACCGGTGATTTCACTTGTATAGTGGAACAAAATTGCTTTTGGTTAAAGTTTAGTTAAAAAAATATTTTTAACCATAAAAATTATATCATAAATGTAGAAAAAACAAAATAATCGTTATTGCCTAACTGCAAAGAAACATATATGGTGACATAAAAATAGCCACTCTCCAAAGAAAGCGGGCAAAAAAAATAATTACTCAGTATGCTGTGGTGGAGACGGAGAGGATCGAACTCTTGACCTCTTGAATGCCATTCAAGCGCTCTCCCGACACACGCAAAAACGCACCCCACTATTCATTATGTTAGAGAAATATAAAAAAGAAACAACGATATTCATTAAATACCGTTGTCCCTAAAAAAACAGAAATGAATTATTTAATGATTTTAAAAGAGTTGTTCTCGTATTCTAAAACGATATCCGCCATTCTAATAAGTCCATTTTTTAAATCGTTTTTTAAAGAATATGGTTCAATTATAGTAGATATCATTCCATATGACTTTTCAGAAGAAAGCACATGCCTTAAGAATAAGAAATATAGTTCTTCGCTAGAAAAGTTGATAAGCGAAGAAAGTGTATCGTATATAGTTCTATGAGGAATACGATATAAATTTTCTTCAGATTTACATAATTTTCGAAATCTATACCAGGAATTGTTTGCAGCTGTATGTATTTCAGCAAAAGAATCTGCATTATAAAAACGGAACCCTTTTTGTGAATAATCTTGCTTTGAATACTTTACAACTTTATCATCAAACGCATATTGTGATGAAAAGCAATCAATTATTGACAATCTCCTTGTTATTTGCGGAACATCACTATCAGGAATTTCTCTACAAAATTCAACTGGGTTCTTATATGTTGTAGTGAAATCCACAGTTTCACCATTTTGAATCGTTTCCTTGATATAATTTAGTACAAAATCAGAATAAGTAGAATCATCATGGTACAATATTAGAATTGTACCACCATCCTTAACCTTTTTCATCTTTTGTTCATCTATACCATTAAAAGAATTAAAGGCAAGTGAATTTCGCTCTCTAAAATTTTTTTCATAAAAACTTTTGTGAATAAATTTTTCATAGAACCATGCTACAGGTTTCGTATATTTGATGAATCTTTTCTTTCTTAAATGGTACAAACTACCAAAGATTATATAAAAAACTCTACACATACATATCCAACTGGATATAAAAATTATAAGAAAGAAATATATTGATACATCATAAGCTACTTGAATAATTTTGCCTAATAGAGATGCTGCAGTCAGTTCTTTAAGTATATTTTCAAATAGAAATGAAATTGAACAATTAACTATTGATATTAGTTGTAGTATCACAATGGTCCAAAACCGCTTTCCAAATTCGCGAAATCTCGGATTATTTGTCAAAAAAGTATACAAAGTTATACTCAACGCTAAACTAGGTATTGCTATGGAGAAATAATCTTTAATGTTAATTTACATCATCCCCATTTCAATCAATTTAGGTACAACAAATTTTTCAAGAACACCACCGAGTTTGATTCCTTCTTTTGCATAATCACGATCAATCCATACTAATTTTTTAATCTCACTATCGCATGTCGGCTCACCTTCAATAAAGGAAAAATACACCTCTATATGTATAGGAATATTTTCAAAAATTGCTATATCATCAAATCCGCCAAAAGGTTCAAATGAAACAAGTTTAACTTGAATTTCTTCAGATAACTCTCGACGTAATGTTTCGAAATCAGTTTCTTGTCCTTCTCTTTTTCCACCGGGTATAATATATTCTTCACGATTATCTTTTGTTCGTTTTTGAACAACCAAAAGTTTTTTCTCATGTAAAATAATACCACCTATTTTATCTATTTTTTTCATATTCTAAGCCCCTTTCTATAAGCTTTTTGCACAGATTATATTTTTCGTTTATATATTGTTCAATAACGATATCTGAAGCAACTGTAAAAGTGTTGCTAAATATACAAGTATCTTCAAGAGGTTGTATAGTTATACCTCTGTCAAACAATCCATATTTGATTTCTTTCTTTTCAAAAAAATAAACAGGATTCAGATATTCAATTCCATATTCATTGTATAATTTTTTTATGTATTCAATTGCAATTTCCCTTTGCTCACTATACCTATTTTGACGTTTTGTGGCTCCATCAGCAATAACTGTAATACCATTATTTTTGCAAAAAATTATACTTTGAATATGCATTGCTAGTTTGCATCCTAAACAAACTAAACTAATTTTATATTTTAAAATATCACTCTCTAAAGTAGTTAAGGCAACTTTTCTAAATAAACCACTAGTATTTAAATTGTGTATATTAATTTTTGCTTTTGGGTAGGCTTCACTTAACTCTTTAAGCCTAATTAATGATAAATTGTTTGAAATAAGAGCGCCCTGGTCAAAATGCAATAATTCAATATCATAGCCTTGCTCCAACATCTTGCATGCAGCAAAGCTAGAATCAAGACCACCAGAAAAAAGCATAGCACATTGTTTTGTCATCATACTCACCTTCTTTAATCCAACGCCCTACTAATATTGTTATGCTTATTTTACAAAACATCGTAAATTAATTATGTATATAGACTATAATAAAAAAAATTATTTTTCAATAAATATGCAAAAACGCACATTTTTTTTGCAAAAATGCTTTTTTAGGTAGACACTATTAATAAAAACACACTTTATTTGCACTATGAAGAAGTCAAGTAAAACAAAAGCAAGCAAGACTATGGTTAATTTTTCATAACCTTGTTTATTATTAAGTTTTAATAAATATCTTTTACTTCTACATTTTTGTCATATGGATTGTCTCGTTTTTTTATAACGATTTCACCATCTTTTATAACATCATTTGTTACAATTAATTTAACACGTTGTTTTTTCAGCATATCCAAAACCTCACAATTAGGATGTGAATCTAATGATGTTCCAAAACGTCTATTATTGTGACTAATGATTGCTACTTTAGGATTAATACTATTCAAGATGTTTTCATCTATGTTTCTTTTGCTTCCGTGATGTGGAATTTTTAAATAATCTGATTTTATATCTATGGTTTCGTCAATCAATCTATTAAATACTTTTTTGCTTGCGTCTGCTGTCAATAAAACAGATTGTTTTGCATAGGAAAATTTTAATACTGTACAGACATCATGAGAAGTTTGTTTATAAGCCTTAAATACTTCTTTATAATTTTCTCTGTTAGGATTAATATTGAACTTTCTTATTGTTTGCAAATTTTCAGTAATAAAATTAAAAAATAAATTTGCTTTTATATCGTAGGACGGAAATTTGTTATCTGATGTATCATTAATAAACAAGTCATTTATCAAACTTGATTCAATATAATCGAAACTATTACGACAAGATAAAAAATACAAGCTTATTTCTTTGGCAAAAGTTTTGTTGAATATTTCTTCAATAATTTTCTCCGTATTTTTTTCGGAATCATATCGATGGTTACCATCAATATACTTTGGTGGATTTAAACACTCAAAATGATTACAAAACCAATCACCTTCATGACACATATGTATTTTCGTTGAGCCAACTTTTAAGTCTTGCAAGATGTCTTCTTTTGAAATGAATTTCAAGTATAATTGGTTATTAACGATATCGGCAAAATAATCTATGAATTGCTCACAATCTATTGATCCTGAAACTCCCTTCAAATTGAGCATAGCTTTAGCAATAAGCGTGAGTTCGTTTTGATAAAAAGGCAAAATAATGTTTTCTATATTCTTCCATTTACTGCCTAAAAAATACTTAAAGCCGCCAAAATGATCTTTATCGTGATGTGTAATAAACAAATTAACCTTTTTATTGCCAATATACTTTGTTATGTTATAGGAGCCATCTCCAGTATCTACCATAATGCATTTATTATGATAATTACACCCATCAAGAGGATTGATAACTACACAGTCTCCCTGACCAACATTTATAACATCTATAAGAGCCATAAGAAAAACCTCCTTTTTGTGTAATTATCAAATTGTCATTAGATGCCAAGCTTTATATTTAGTGCTGTAAAACGAGTTAGGATTTCTTTTTTTCGCAAAAGTTTCATATGTAACATAAACATCAATACCATTTTCACTATCTGCATCAAGTATAATGCAATTTGCTTGGTTATTTGTTATATGCTCTAAACCTCTGTTATTCCACGCATTATAATCTAAATACTGACTTTTGGCATTGCCAAACAAAGTTAACTTGGGTTTTAAAACATCCAAATAATCTCTATTACCACCGGTTTTTCTGCCATGATGAGGTGCAATTAACACATCAGCATCGGAAACATCATCTTTGTGATTTTCTAGAATATAATCCCATGTTTTTTCTGCCGAATCTCCAGAAAAAATTATCTTCTTACCATTAACTCTATAAAGAATTACATAAGAACAATCATTGTATTCTTTGGTCTCGTTAGCCTCATCAACTAAATCTTGAGTAGGCGCTAAAATGTATAATCCATCAGCTCCTGATTTACCGTCTTCGGTTTCATTGTAATATGCCCCTTTACTTCCTGACAACAAATTCAAAACTTTTGGAGATTCTTTCGATTTTCTTATCTTTTGATAAAAATCCCAATCCCTTTTATCATACCTTCCCCAATCGCTATTGCTATCCGTTGCTTTAGTGTTTTTGGTATCCCAAAAATTTAGAACTGAAAAACCATCAAATAAAGATGACATACCGTCCATATGGTCCATATCAGGGTGTGTGAGAATAAATCTGAAGATAGTATCAACACCAAAATCTTTTAAATATTGTACCGGATTTACCGGATAATCTTTTTGTCTATGATTCCCTGATACACTTTCGAAAATAGAAACAACACTAGACCCGTTTGAAATATCAATCACAGTATTGTGACCTGAAGCATGTTGAATTAATGTACAATCCCCCTCATTTACGTTTAAAAAATGTACAACTCCCATTATAATTTCTCTCCTTGATTTTCTTTTTTATATTTTTCTACTCTTTTGCTTATATAGGCTGTTTGTTTTCTGTAACTAAAGACAAACATTATTGCCAATAATACAAACAATAGGATGCTAATTATATTCTCACCTATTATTTTTAAAAGAAAATCATGCAGCACTATTTCATAGATTTTAACGATAACTAATGAAGAGAAGAGTGCAGTTAAAGTTCTGTAAGTGTTATTCGTCTCACTTAAAATCTTGATTGTTTCTTGATTTTCTGAAGCATCCACATAATCACTATAGTTTGAAAAAATCAAAAACGCTTCTTTTTTCTTTGTCTTTTTATTCTTAATTTTTATCTTTTTTAACAATTTCTCAATAACAAGTGAACCTATTCTGCTTACAACCATACCAACAAAATAGTAAATAAAAATGTTTTCAAGTATAGAATCTGTACCGATGTTAAATCTTGTTGTGTGATTTAATGCAAAACAGAATATTATCCCCGGTAATAAATTATTAAATATGTTGCATGAAGTGATTTTTTCAGCGAAAATTTTTATGGTTTCTTCCATTACTATTACCTTCTTTATATTATAAAATTTAAGTATATTACATAAAATCTCACTAGTATAACATAACTCTAATTATGTTGTTTTTCAATAAAGCCTACAAAAATGTAGTGTTTTTCGACAAAAACGCTTTATTTTCGCTATGCTTTGACACACTAAACATCAATAAACAGCCCATCTGACTTGCTTTTCTCAAGTCAGATGGGCTGTTTATCAATTAGAACATATCTACAAGTAAAATGGAATATAATTATGCATTTCGACAAATTTTGATAAAATGCACATAATTAGTGTTACTTTTCCTAATTAACAGCACTTTATAAATATAAGACAATTTTTATTTTATCAAGGAAAAGTAATTATGGAACTCAAAGAAATCGGAAAAACCAAAACTAGTGAAAAGATAGAAGAAATTCTTAACAAAATCGAATTGCCGTATATCCCGATAACGTACTACAATCACGATGGATTTTTTGTTCCTATAGAGGACATAACGAACGAACAGTTATGTGATGGAATACGTGTAACCATGTGCAATAAAGATTGTTGTAGGATATATCCACATGAAATACTATACATTGCTATTGAAGACAGAAAATCCGTTTTATATTTAACTAACGGAAGAGTTGAAACAAACTATCATCTTGACCATTGGAAAAAACTCCTTGATGAAAAGTATTTCGCACAACCACATTATAGCTTTATAGTTAATCTAAATTATGTTGTTGAGGTAACAAAGAAATCCGTCAAAATAAAATATGCTGATAAAGAATATTCAGTATATACTTCATCAAGACGAATAGGTGCATTCAAAAAAGCGTTCCTGAAATTCAAAGGATAACATATGACACAAAAAACAGACGTTTTTGTAGAAAAAGCAAGCTTTTTTGTGAATTGAATTGAACACATAATCGTTTTGCAATATTATTTATTTGTACTATAGAAAAAGATAACAGTATCTAATAAAGTATAGATAAGGAGATTGAATATGAAACAAAAAATAACATTTTATCCGCTAGACAATGCAGAAACCTGTTTGTTAGAATTAAAAAATGGAAGTAAACTTCTTTTTGATTTCGCCGACATGTACGACGGCTCCACGACCGACAAACGATACGATATAAAAAAAGATTTGTCTAATATTAAAGAATTTAAAGTGGTTATGTTTTCACATGCACACAAAGACCACACAAAAGGTGCAAGTGAGTTCTTCTTCTTAGACCATGCACAAAAATATCAATCAGATGACAGATCTAAAATCGAGGAGCTTTGGGTCTCAGCTGCTTTCTTATTAGAAACCGATTTAGAGAATCATTCTGATGCAAAAATAATTAGAAATGAGGCAAGACATCGTTTAAAAAATGGTTATGGTATTAAAGTTTTTGCTGACCCTGACTGTTTATCTGATTGGCTCGAATCTCAAGAAATAAATTATGATGATATTAAACATTTGATTGTGCATGCAGGACAAATAATTACAAATCCGGATATTGATGATGAAGTACAGTTTTTTGTGCACGCACCTTTTTCAGATGATAGTGAGGAAGTACAAGATAAAAACGACCCCTCAATTGTTCTTCAAGTCAGATTATTTAACGAAAAAACTCAAACCAACATGCTTTTGACCGGTGACACAAAATATAAGGTTTTAGATAAAATTGTTGATTTATCAAAAGCAAACGGGAATGAAGAATATCTTTCTTGGGACATTTATGACATCCCTCATCATTGCAGTCATACTGGATTAAACGAAAAGGGAGAAAAAGACACAAGAATTATTACACCAACAGAAAATATTCAGTGGCTTTTGCAAAAAGCTGAAAATAATGCTGTTATGATAGCTTCTTGTAAGGAAATCACAGAAGATACTTCACCTCCACATATGATTGCAAAAAGAGCTTATGAACAATATACAACATCAGATGTTGAATTGCTTGTAACAATGGAACACACTTCGTTTAAAAACGATACCCCGACCCCCATAATAATCAACATAGATAAATTAGGAATAACAATTGAGAAAGAAAATGCACAAGAACAGTATTTCAAGAAATCTGCACCACGTGCAGGTAACTAACCAATAGAAAAGAGGAGTTGAAAATAGAACTCAAAAATTTATTTTCAAAAAATATTGTTCAGGTTTTAGAGAATACCGGACTAGGAAAACTCGTTTCTGTCGATGCGATAGATGACGATAAACAAGATTGCTTGGTTGTTGATATTGGTCCTTTGCAAATTCCTCAGTTTCCTGTTTTTGAAGTTAAAAAAATAGAACAAGTCACAATTATTGTGTCAGATAACACATTACCTGAGGTGCTTTGTAGAAAAGATTTTCCTGTTGTACCCCATCTTAACGTAAAATCAGATGGGGTAAAGTCGTTGTGTCTATTTGATGTTCCTTTTCGTGAAATTGAATATATGTTTAATGCAAGTATGTTCATTAGGCGTATTGTTTATTGGTTTGAAAAAACAGCTAGAGGAGAGCTTCATCAGCCTGACCAACCTTTAGAACCATTTTTTCCTTATGTAAATGATTATATCATTATGGCCTATAGCAATGGTATACCTTTCTTTAGATATAAAAAAATAAAAACTTCAAATGGCGATATTTTTTTTGAAACTCCTCTTGAAGATACGACCGTTGGAAACGTAGCGATAAGATTAGACATAAGTATTAGCAAGGTTTATACCGAAAATATCATAAATAAAATGCCGGAAACTTTAGGCGATTTGGATTCAGCGTTTGATGAAAAAATTGTCGATAAAATCATAGAAACAGCATTACTTACATGGGAAGTAAAACGAGATCAAAAATTATATAAATTATTATTTAACCAAAGTGAGAGAGCATTAAAAAAATGCCCCATTTTTTTGGTTGTTGAAATTTCTCTTTCTAGGGATAAAGAATCAAAACCGGAACAATGGACAACTAAAATATTTAAACTCGATAGCTCATTATTATCGTTTTTATTATCTTGTGGTTATTCTGTTAAAAATGGAAAATTAGTTAAAATCAATCAGAGCGGAGAATACGAAAGAATAAAGCTTATGCCTTTCGAAGCTCTTCTGAATTTCAATAAAAAATATGCAAGAAGACTTAATAACATATCAACAAAAGAGGATAAAAAATTTGTACAAATAGGTTTAGGATCATTAGGTTCTCAAATTGCAAATAATTGTATAAGAGAGGGCTATGGAATATGGACATTCATAGACCCTGACTGTATTCTTCCCCATAATTTAGCTAGACACTGTTTGTTTGCACAGAACATCGGCGAAAACAAAGCTCTTGCTATGAAAGCTTTTTCTGAGGCAATTATTATGAGCGATAATCCACCGTGTGTTGAGAAGGCTTATAATACTAATATTTTTTCTACTGAACACATACAAAGTTTTATTTTAGATATAAGCAGTTCAACCCTTGTAGTAGATACATCCGCCTCTATTGCAGTATCTCGTTTTTTGTGCCATATATTATCGAGTAGCACTAGATGCGTAAGTTTGTTTATGAATCCGTCCGGTACAGCTTTGATTATGTTGGCAGAGAATGCAGATAGAACTATTAAATTAGATACATTAGAAATGCAGTATTATAGTTTGTTGACAAATTCTAGTGATTTAACGCAGCACTTAAAAAATGAAAAACATATTGTCTACTCATCAAGTTGCAGAAATGCAAGTTTAACTTATTCGCAAGACAACGTTTCAATTTTTTCAGGCATTGGCAGTAAGGAAATTAAAAAACTAGAAAATACAGATAAAGCAACAATTAAAATTTGGACAATTGATGAAAACGATACATCAATCCACTTAAAATACGCTAAAGGTTGTATATTTAACAATTACAAACATAAAGATTGGCAAATTAAAGTAGCGTATATGCTTGAAGAACATTTGCATCAAATGAGAATACAAAAAATTCCCCATGAAACAGGTGGAGTACTTATTGGCTCGTTTGATTACAAACAAAAAATCTGCTATATCGTTGATTCAATTGATTCTATTGAAGACAGTGAAGAATATCCTTGTGCTTTTGTTAGAGGAAGTAAAGGCTTGTCTAAAAAACTTAACGACATTTCTGAAATAACCATTGATAATTTAACTTACATTGGTGAGTGGCATTCTCACCCAAATGATAATACTAATCAAAGCACAGACGATAAAAAACTTATGGAGTCCATTGTTGATTATAACAGAACCAAAAGTTCACCCGGATGTATGATTATTGTTGGAGAAACTCATATTTCAGTGTATTTAAATGAATAACAAAAAACCATATGGAATAAAATGGAGGGATATTCTTGAAAAAACAAGCTTTTTTATTCTCAGCAAGTGATTATGACAATAGTATATTATACCCAAAACCAACACTTGATTTACCAAGTGTTAAATATGATATAGAAGCTGTTAGAAAAAGATTAGAACAGATTGGTTTTGATGTAATAACAAAGGAAAATGCTCCGAAATTCGAATACATACATACGCTCAAACAATATACTGACAGATGCCCACATGATACAATAAATATTGTTTATTTTTCCGGACATGGCGGTCACTATGAAAGGCATAATTATTTATATCCAGCAAACTTCACAAGTTTGTATGGAGAAACCTCTGATATGGAATACGCAAGTATAAATATTGAAGAGATAATTAAGGTATTTAAAAACAAAGGAATATTGATTTTAATTTTGGATGCTTGTAGAAGGGATTTCGGTATATCCAAAGGACATTTTTCCGAAATGAGTTCTGCAGAAAATGTTTATATAGCTTATGGAACGAATTTTAATGATTATTCTCGAACGGACGGTGGCATTAGCGTTAGTTGGTTTACCGAAGCAATTTGCGATGAAATTTTGACTGCAAATATTGATGTTGATGAACTATTTACACGTGTAAGACAAAATATCATCACAAAGCATCAGATTCAACTTCCTTCAAGTGTTAACACTTTGCTTAACAAGGTGTATTTGCACATTGAATCTTCTTACGACAATTTAGACAAGCAAATATATGACTTTATTGAACGCTATGCAGAAGAATACAACCAAAAACACGGCTACTTTAGTGGGGAGTATTTGGTTTTTATAGATGCTTCACAATATTTTAATGTAGGACTACTGGATGTATATTGGAGATACACTAAAGTTAAAAATAAACTTTCTGAAGAAAAAGGCATAAAAATGCCATGTCTTCCTGAAGCCGAACAAAAGATAGTCAGCTTTTTAAACTTCCCTAAAGGCAAAAATTATTTTAGTTGTAATATAAGTCATACTTGGTACTATAACGGACGTCAAATTAGAATGGGCGAAATCCCTCCACTTCCATCTAGTATGCGACCTAAAGCTCCAGAGGCGGGAAAAAGTTTAGAGTTGAAAATTGATGCAACAAAAGAAGCTGATAAAATTATACTTACAATCAATTTGCCCGATAACAGTAAATTGTATATTTGGGATGACAAGCATAAAAATTCAATAGAATATAGGGTAAATTCCGGAAGGATCATAATAAACGATGCTAATGATATTACAAAAATAGTTGTTGATTCTAAAGTTTTTGAATGTGACGAATCTATACTCGGTGAAGGAAGTAGGAATCTTGTTGGTTCTATAATTAAACATCATCCAATCTATGGAAATCAAATTTATTATGAAATGTGTTTTGAATAATCCACACATTCGACTAACCTTCTGTTATACGGTAGAATAAAGCTACCAAATTACAGGAGGTTAGTTTTATGCAATCATTCGACAACTCAAAATTCACGGAAATTCAAAAGAGAGAATTTGAATCGTTACCTGAACAAACAAAAGATTTAGTTTGTAAGGGACATCTTGTTAAAGTCATTTCACTTGAATCTGAAGAGGAAATATGTTCTTTTAATGAAGATACTTATGAAATTCCTAAAAGTGCACTTGACAGTTTTGTAAGAGCAGTTCTCCCTGATATTGTTGAATACTACAGTAATAAAAAAGAAGATCTTACAGAAAAATAAATCCGCACATTCGACAAGGCCTCCTTTAATTTGTACAATGAAGCT
>JAFQCH010000042.1 GCA_017416485.1 Clostridia bacterium
GTTTAAAATCAGATATTAAAAATAAGTTCAAATAAAAATTTGAAACCACAAAACGAATAATTTTATTTTCTATAATGGCAACGCCATTCCGATAATTTTGCATTTTGAATTTTGCATTTTGCATTCAGGGCAACAGCCCGACAAACCGCAATTTACAATTGCTACTTGATTTTTCTTATGTTTCGTGGTATTTTAATAGATGCCACACAAGTGCATAAAAATCATTCTACCGGGAAAGTGTTTTTATCTTTTGGTAAAAACGCATTCTCTTATTTTGCTTTCTCTGTAGAATGCTTAACTTGTGTGGCGCAAGTTGAGATTGCGTTTTTCGGTGCGCGGTTTTAACTGCGCACTTTTTTATTTGCCACACGGGGAGATTTTTGCAATGAAAAGACCTGATTCAACGGGCGCAAGACTGCGGGCAATTCGTCTGCAAGAAGATATGACACAAAAGGAATTTGCAGACCTTTTAGGCATAACACGAGATGCCTATGCCGCTTACGAAACCAACGCAAGTTTGCCATCCGTGAAGGTGCTTTGCAAAATCGCAAAAATTTTAAATGTTTCAACAGATTATCTTCTTTGTTTATCAGATACGAAATAAGCGGTATATAGTTATTCATACCGCTTTTCATTTTTCACAGCAAAACTTCCTTGCCCGTTTCGGCGGATTCGTAAATGGCGCAAAGAATTTTGATCATATTCAACCCCTGAATGGGTTTGAAATCGGGCTCTGTACCATTGAGGATGCAGTCCATAAAATGGGCAATATTTGCCTGATGGCCGTCAAGCTCCTTCAATTGCGGCTTGAGGTCTGTCAGCACACCGCATTCTTCACCGTACACTTCAATTTCATCCGAAGACTTCCATGCAAATCCCGCTTTTGTGCCGCGCAGTTCCACATAGCGTTTTTCCTCGCCGACATTGGAAGCCCAGCTGAATTCAATCTGCAGGCAGGCGCCGTTGTCAAAACGGATGAAGCCCATGGCAAGATCTTCGACATCGAATGTGCCGTCAGTCTTGGTGTCGCCGAATTTGGAGTGTTCGGAGTCGCTGTCGGCTTTATCATCGGCAAAAACATTATAGGTACATCCCGAAACTGCCACGGGTGTGGGATTGCCCATTGCCCAGATGGCAAGGTCGATCATGTGCACACCGAGGTCGATCAGCGGACCGCCGCCTGACTGTTCCTTGGTGGTGAACCAACCACCCTTACCGGGAATGCCGCGTCTTCTCTGCCAACCGCAACGGGCTGCATAAATATCGCCTGCTTTGCCGTCGGCAATATACTTTTTCATAAATACAGAGGGTGCATAATAGCGGTTGTTGCGCATGACCATCAGGATTTTGCCTGCTTTTTCGGCGGCATCTTTCATTTTCTGTGCGGCTTCCACACTGACGGCATCGGGCTTTTCGCAGAAAACATGGCAACCGTGCTCCAATGCAAAAACAGCCATGGGAGAATGCAGGTAGTTCGGAGTTGCAATGTCCACCGCATCGGGTTGTTCCTTTTCGATCATTTCACGGTAATCGGTGTAAACGCGTGCATCGGGGAAATATTCGTCACGCATTCTTTCAGCACGTTCGGGGATGATGTCGCAGAATGCAACGATTTCGGACATGCCGAGATTCTTGTGGGCTCTTGTGTGGTGACGGCCCATGCCGCCCAGACCGATTGAACAAATGCGAAGTTTTTCCATAACTGTTCCCTCCTGAAAAAATGAATTATTAAAAATCAGAAATAAAGTCTGTTTGTCATTTCACTCTTGGGTTCGCAGGTCAGGTTGACACCTAATTTTTTGAAGGTACGCTCGTCCACATTGGAAAGCATGACCGAAGAATGCGCATCGAGCCCGCGCAGTTTCGGAAGCTGTTCGAGTGCCTTTGCGGCGGCTTCATCGGTGACCGCGCAGATGGCAAGGGCAATGAGAATTTCGTCAATATGCAGAAGCGGATTGCGGTTGCCCATGTTTTTGACCTTCAGATCCTGAATCGGTTCAATGACCGACGGCGACAAAAGCATAACATCATCGGCAATGCCCGCAAAGTGTTTGAGTGTATTCAGAAGCACTGCGGAAGATGCGCCGAGCAGGTTTGTGGTTTTGCCCGTGATGATCGTGCCGTCATCGAGTTCGATTGCGGCGGCAGGTGCGCCTCCCGTTTCTTCTTCCTTTTTGCGTGCGGCAACTGCACTCTTGCGGTTTTCGAGGGTAATGTCGAGCTGGTTCATAATCAGCTCAATTCGTTGCAGCTCGGCAGCCTCGGCAAGTCCCTTGCGTTTTTCACACGCGGTGTTGTAGTAACGTCGAATGACCTCACGCTTGGAAGCATCGATCACGGCAGCTTCATCAACGATGCAGTTGCCGACCATGTTGACTCCCATATCGGTGGGAGAACGATAAAGCGTTTTACCCGTAATGCGGGTCATGATGGTATTGAGAACGGGGAAAATTTCAATATCACGGTTGTAGTTGACCGCCATTTCGCCGTAGGCATCCATGTGGTAATTGTCGATCATGTTGACATCCGACAAATCGGCGGTTGCGGCTTCATAAGCAAGGTTGACGGGGTGCTTCAGCGGCAGATTCCAGATCGGGAAGGTTTCGAACTTTGCATAGCCTGCGCTGATACCGCGTTTGAATTCATGATACAACTGCGACAGGCACACTGCCATTTTGCCGCTGCCGGGACCGGGTGCGGTAACAATAACAAGAGAACGCTCGGTTTCGATGAAATCGTTCTTACCAAAGCCGTCATCGCTGACAATCAGCGGGATGTTGGACGGATAATCGTCAATGCTGTAGTGCTGATAAACGCGGATGCCGAGGGATTCCAGGCGTTTGCGGAACATCATGGCAGAAGGTTGTTGGTGGAAACGGGTGATAACAACACTGCCGACCAACAAACCGCGGTCGCGGAAGGTGTCGATCAGGCGCAGAACATCCACATCGTAAGTGATGCCGAGATCGCCTCTGCGCTTGTTCTTTTCAATATCATCGGCACTGATAACGATCACGATTTCCGCTTCGTCACGCAGTTCGCACAGCATTCTGATTTTGCTGTCGGGCTGAAAACCGGGCAGTACACGTGCGGCATGGTAATCATCAAACAGTTTGCCGCCGAATTCAAGATATAATTTACCCCCGAATTGCGAAATGCGGTCGCGGATGCACTTGGATTGCAAACGCAGATATTCGTCATTGTCAAAACCGATTTTAGCCATAAGGACATCCCTTCTTTTGCGTAAAACTTGTTTTTTGTTATTTGCACATATATAAATTTATTTTAACATTTTGAAAATGCCTTGTCTATAGACTTTTTTAAAATTTTACATTTTCTCATTTTTGTCCAAAAAACAAACACGGCAGATGTGCACTTTTCCGTGCTCTGCCGTGCTTACATAGCAAATTCACATTATGCGGTTGTCTGCTCTGCTTTGTTTTTATGATGATAGGGGTTGAATTTTAAAAACAGACTTGCGCAGACACAACCGATGGTGTTCAGCACAATATCTCCCATGGTGTCCATCAGCGGCCAGCGGGTCGGGTCAACGGGTGCAAACAGGGTGCGGATTTTGGGTGTGTTTTCGGCAAGCGCCAACGACCAATGCTGTGCATCGCCGACGGTGCCGCCGATGAGCGAAATCTGGTCAAACGAGAACTCGAACAATTCCCATATAGTGCCGAACATGAACGAAAATCCCGCCGCGCACAAGAGTATAATGGACATCGGAACGGTTGTTTTGTGTTTTTTCTGCAAGCACACAGCCACCTCATAACCGAGAATGGTAAGTCCTGCGCCGCCCAAAGCATGCAACATCCAATCCCACCACACAAGGTCATAATAGAAATTCAAAAAATAGCCGCAGAACGATGCACCGAAGATGAGCACGACCGAAAGATTCTGCACATAAGACGGAATCAGCCGCACAAAACTCTTTTTAGGAAAGAGCTGAAAAATTTCCCATGCAAACATGCCCGCAAAGTTTGCAAGCACCTGCAAAGTGTCTGTCAATTTATAGGTCGGGCGCATGGCACCTGCGATCATTGCAAAAATCATAGATCCGCGGAATGCCCACCACCAGGCAAGCTGTTTTACACTTGTCAATGATCGAATTTCCTGCCATTTTTGTTTTACCATGCTTTCTTCTCCTTGCTGTCACAGGTGACAGTTTTACTTTTTTTAACATTATACAAAAATTTTCAACCAAAAGCAAGCATTTCGGATACTTTATACACTTTGCAACGATTCAATACAGCTATGAACAAAGTAATACAAAAAAGGAAAACAGTGTTTCATTTGTTTACACAGGATTGACTTTTTTTGTTTGATTTTGTAAAATAAAAGTGCAAAATAATTTCGGAGGTACAAAAAATATGTTAGCCATCATTGCCATGCTCAGTGACATTCCGCTTTACATTGAAGCCATCATCGAAAAAATAAAAGAATTCCTCGGAATATCATTCTGAAAAAGCAGAAGGGGCTGTTGCATTTAGCGCAGACCAAAAAGAAAGAATAAAAAAGCAGATGCTCTTAGGTTGATTTATCACTTAAAAGCATCTGTTTTTCATATTTTACAACCTATAATTAAGGATCATAATAAAGCTATTTTTCTTTTTTAGTCGTTTTTTCGCCCTCTTGCGGTATCTGTATACAGCTTCGGGGCGAAGAAAACGCCTTCTGCATCTAAATGCAACAGCCCCTTTTTGATTGAGCATTGACAAAATGCTTTTTTTTAATTATCATTGTATCAGACAAGGGAGGCGAGCAAATGAACAACAAAAACCTTTTGATCGGATACAATACTTTTGCGAACTGCATCAAGGAACCGTCCTTTTTTGATCCTGCACTGACCGGGCATGCAGACTGGGTGTTGTGCCATTTTGATCCGCGTGAAAGTGTTGAAAATTCCTGCAAACAAGCGAATGAAACGGCACAGCGTTTTGATGAACTCGGTATGGACTTCGTTGCCAATTTTGAATTCATGAATTTTTCGGAACACTACACCACCGACGACGGCTATGACTGGTGCAACCACCCCGACGGCACACACCGATTGAATCTGCCCGAAGAATATGTGCATGCCTTTGCAAAACACGGTAACTTCATCGGCATCATGCACGATGAAATGGAGCATGTTATCATCAACCGCAATCTTTCCATTGCGCTTAACAATAAGAAAAAGCGCATTTACCCCATGTTTCCGCTTTATAACGGAAAGGATGTGATTGCGCAGGGTGAGCTTTGCAGCAGTCAGGTAAAGGAATTTTCAGATTCGATCAAAGCCATGGGTGCACCCGTGTTTGCAGGGGAACACGTCTTCCCTGTTTTGTTCCACACCTTTGCAAGAAACGGGATTATTCCCAATTTCAAGTCACAGAAAGAGAACTTTTCCAACCTGATGTTTGCTGTTGCGGCAGGTGCGGCACTGCAATACAAAACCCCGCTTTGGAACTGCGTGGATTTGTGGCATGTGCTGACCTACCCCGGTCATTCGGCAGACGAAATGTATCATAACCTGCTGTTTGCCTACTATGCCGGTGTCAACCGCGTGTATGTGGAGGCTTCCAATCAGTTCTACAAAACACATAAAGACGGCAGTTACGAGCTGACAGAATACGGCAAACAGTTCAACCGTTTTGCAAACGAATACAAGGGCAAAGACCGCGGTTATGATATTCAGGATTACCGTCCCGAAATCGGCATTGTGCGTTATGATGACACCTTCTGGGGACAGAATGACCCCTTTATGTGGGCGCCGATCCTATTCGGCAACAAGAATATTAAACCCGACAAAAAGGCGAAAGAATGGCTTCGTGTTCTGCATGTTGTGTCACACAAATCCACAAGCAAGCACGGCTTCGGCTGGAACAAAATAAGCCCGTGGTCACTGCGCAAGCATCGTTCGTTTGCGCCGATGAATGCGCTTGCGGTGTTTGATGACAGAGTGGAAAAGGATGTGCTCGAAAGCCTGTCATTGTGTTTCCTTTGCGGCTATAAAATTGAAACATCCACCCTCACCGCCGTGGAAGAACTCGTCAAAGAAAAGGGACTTACCGTTGTCACCCCCACCCGTTTTGCACCCGACTTTGTGAAAAAACAGGTGAAGTTCGGTTTTGCGGATATCAAAGACGGCAAAGGCAGATGGATCGTGGCAAGAAAAGCTGATGACCTTCGCGTGACAAGACGCATCCGCCATTTACTCGGCAACAAAGATGAAATCCGACTTCGTTTCTCCGAAGAAGAAATTATACTCAAAATTGCACACGACGGCGACGGATTTTTTGTAAAATAAAAGGTCTGCACGGAAAGTTTGGGATATAACTGCACAACAGGAATGCAAAATTCAAAATGCAAAATGCAAAATTATCGGGTCGCTTACGCTCCGAAAAGTAGAGCATGAAAAAAATTTGCATTCAATATGAACAATGATTTTTTTGAATATTTGCTAACCTTCTTGTGCAATATTGAGCATGAAGAATCAACGCAAACTGAAATCCGCAACAGCAAAACTGAAAATTATATCTTCTAATAATGGCAACGCCATTCCTTTAATTTTGCATTTTGCATTTTCTATTTTGCATTTATGACTATTGTTTATTCTCCGATATTCCGCTAAAGAATAAAATAATAAAGTTACGGGATTGCTGTATTTTATTACTGCAATCCCTTCTTTTATGCAATCTTTTTGAATATTTTCTGCATATTCATGCAAAATTATGTATTTTTCCTATTGACAAGCCTTATTATTATGTGTATAATAAGTCCACATTTTCCGTAATATGCAAAAAAATGAAAGAAGGCACTCCCTTGACCAAGATTTTTATTGACGGCAGTGCAGGCACAACGGGACTTCGAATCCATGAACGCCTGCTCGACCGCAAGGACATTACACTTATTACGCTGACCGAAGAAAACCGCAAGGATGCCTCTGCACGCAAAGCAGCTCTCAACGAAGCGGACATTGCATTTTTGTGCCTGCCCGATGCGGCGGCGATTGAAGCGGTCAGTTTCATAGAAAACCCGAACACGGCAATCATTGACACCTCCACCGCACACCGCACGGCGGACGGCTGGATCTACGGTTTTGCCGAACTGCCGGGACAGAGAGAAAAAATCAGCTCCGCAAAGCGCATTGCAAACCCCGGTTGCCACGCAAGCGGATTTGTGGCATTGGTCGCACCGTTGACAAAAGCAGGGCTGCTCAGCAAAGATGCACTGCTCACCTGCTTTTCGCTGACAGGCTATTCGGGCGGCGGCAAAAAGATGATTGCAGAGTATGAAGATGCCGAACGGGATCCGCTTCTGGATGCCCCCCGTCAGTATGCACTCACACAGATGCACAAACACCTGCCCGAAACCAAACACCTTTGTGAACTTAATAATGCCCCTGTGTTCTGCCCCATTGTCGGCGCGTTTTACAGCGGCATGGAAGTCAGCGTACCCCTGTTTGCAAGTCAGATCAACGGCTCGATTGAAGACATCAAAGCGGTATACAAAAACCTTTACAACGGCCCGATCGTGCATTTTGTTGACAACGCAGGCGAAAGCGGATTTTTGTCTGCCAACGCACTTGCAGACAAGGACACGATGGAAATTTCCGTTCTCGGCAACAGCGACCGCATTCTGCTGACAGCTCGCTTTGACAACCTCGGCAAAGGCGCTTCGGGCGCCGCCATTCAGAACATGAACATTTTACTCGGTACGGACGAAACGTGCGGACTGAACATATAAAAGGAGAAACAACCATGCAACTTATTTCAGGCGGCGTTTGCGCCGCAAAAGGATTCAAGGCCGCGGGCATTCACTGCGGTATCCGCAAAAACCGTACCAAAAAAGACCTCGCATTGCTTGTAAGCGATGTGCCCGCATCTGCGGCGGCTCTTTACACCACCAACCTCGTTAAGGGTGCTCCGCTGACGGTTACAAAAGAACACATTGCCGACGGCATTGCACAAGCCGTCATCTGCAATTCGGGCAATGCCAACACCTGCAACGCAGACGGCATTGAAATTGCAGAAAAGATGAGCGATCTCACGGCAGAAGCACTCGGCATCAGGGCAAGTGACATCGTGGTTGCATCCACGGGTGTGATCGGTCAGCCTCTGTGCATCGACCCCATTGCGGCGGCTTTACCTGCCCTTGCAGAAAACCTCAATTACGAAGGCAGTCCCGATGCAGCAGAAGCCATTATGACCACCGACACCATCGACAAGCAAGTGGCAGTCGAATTCACCCTCGGCGGAAAAGTCTGCCGTCTCGGCGGCATTGCAAAGGGCAGCGGCATGATCCACCCCAACATGGCAACCATGCTCGTGTTCCTCACCACGGATGCCGCTATTGACAGCAAA
Source organism: Clostridia bacterium (assembly GCA_017416485.1). Lineage (GTDB taxonomy): Bacteria > Bacillota > Clostridia > Oscillospirales > Acutalibacteraceae > RUG806. Next base: position 8,352 of record JAFQCH010000042.1, read on the forward strand.
CTTTTACACAAAGCACTGCACAGCGACATTTCCGATACTTTCAACATGCTCTCCATTGACGGCGACACATCCACCAACGACATGGTCTGCATCCTTGCGAACGGCATGGCAGGAAACGAAAAAATCACCGAAGAAAACGAAGATTTTGCAACTTTCATGAAAGCACTCAACACCGTGACCGTTCAGCTTTGCAAGCTCGTTGCGGGCGACGGCGAAGGCGCAACAAAACTGCTTGAATGCCTTGTTTCGGGTGCAAAAGAAAAGCAGATTGCAAAAACGGTTGCTAAGAGTGTTATCTGTTCTTCCCTGCTGAAAGCCGCCATGTTCGGTTCGGATGCAAACTGGGGCAGAGTGCTGTGCGCCATCGGCTACAGCGGAGCACAGGTGGATGTTAACAAAATCGACGTTGCATTCCGTTCCGCAAAGGGCACCATCGAAGTCTGCAAAGACGGTGCGGGCATTGACTTCTCGGAGGAAATTGCAAAGGAAATCCTGCTCGAAAAAGAAATCGAAATTCTTGTCAACCTCAATGACGGTGATGCAAATGCCTGCGCATGGGGTTGTGACCTGACTTACGATTACGTAAAAATCAACGGCGACTACCGCACTTAATAAAGAGGATATCATGGAAAATCATTTTTCAAACAAACAACGCGCTGAAGTGCTGACACAGGCACTTCCTTACATCAAACGCCACAACGGCAAAGTCATCTGCGTCAAATACGGCGGCAATGCCATGGTGAATGACGAGCTCAAGCACCAGGTCATGGAAGACATTGTTCTTCTGTGGCTCATCGGTGTCAAGATCGTGCTCATTCACGGCGGCGGCCCCGAAATCAACGAAGTGATGGACAAATTCGGCAAAAAGCCCGTTTTTGTGGACGGACTTCGCGTGACAGACAAGGAAACCGTAGACATCGTGCAGATGGTGCTTGCCGGAAAGGTCAACAAAACACTCGTTAACCTGCTTGAATCCTACGGCGGCAAAGCCATGGGGATTTCGGGTATTGACGGCAGAATGATCGAAGCCGAAGTCAAGGACGAAAGATTGGGCTATGTCGGCAAAATCAAAAAAATCCACATCAAGCCCGTGCAGGATCTGCTTGAAAAGGGCTATATTCCCGTTATTTCCACCGTCGGCTGTGACAGACAGGGCAACACCTACAACATCAACGGCGACACCGCCGCCGCACACATCGCGGGTGCCCTCGGTGCGGAACGTCTGATTATGATGACCGACATTGCAGGCATTCTGCGTGACAAGGACGACCCGTCCACCCTCATTCCCGATGTCACCATCGAAGAAGCAAAAAAACTGCACGAAGAAGGCATCATCTCGGGCGGTATGATCCCGAAAGTCGATTGCTGTATTGAAGCAATCAAAGAAGGGGTCAAGAATGTTATCATCATGGACGGCAGAATCCCGCATTCGATCCTCATGGAACTGCTGACCGATGAAGGCGCAGGTACCATGGTTATGGAGGAAAGAAAATGAGCAATCTGCAAACAATTGATAAACAATATGTAGCCAATACATACGCCCGTTTCCCCGTGGAAATCGCCTCGGGCAAGGGCTCGGTGCTGATTGACACAGACGGCAAAGAATACATCGACATGGGTTCAGGGATTGCCGTTACAAGTTTCGGGCAGGGCGACGAAGTGTGGCTGAAAGCCGTGACCGAGCAGCTCGGTAAGGTGCAGCACACTTCCAATCTTTATTACACCGAACCCTGCGCAAAGCTCGCACAGCTTTTGTGCGAAAAAACAGGAATGAAAAAGGTCTTTTTCGGCAATTCGGGTGCGGAAGCCAACGAATGCGCCATCAAGGTTGCCCGCAAATATGCACAGGATAAGAAAGGTGCCGAATACAGCACCGTTATCACCCTTGAAAACAGTTTTCACGGCAGAACGCTGACTACCCTTTCCGCAACGGGTCAGGAACATTACCACGAATTGTTTAACCCGCTGACCCCGGGTTTTGTTCACACACCTGCCAACGATTTTGAAGCCCTGCAAGAATTGGCATTAAAAGAAAAAACCGCAGGTATTATGATGGAAATCGTGCAGGGTGAGGGCGGTGTTATCGCTCTTGATGCCGACTTCGTCAAAGCGGTTGCCGCTTTCTGCAAGAAGCAAGACATTGTGCTTGTCATCGACGAAGTGCAGACAGGCAACGGCAGAACGGGTGCAATGTATGCCTATATGCACTACGGCATTGAGCCCGATGTCGTCACCACGGCAAAGGGCTTGGGCGGCGGATTGCCCATCGGTGCGGCACTGCTCGGCGAAAAGGTTGAAAATGTGCTCGGATTCGGCGACCACGGTTCCACATTCGGCGGCAATCCCGTCTGCTGTGCGGGTGCGGTGAGCATCGTGGAACGCCTGAATGAAGATTTCCTCAAGCAAGTCAAAGCCAAAAGCGAAAAAATCTTCACTGCCCTGCAAGGCGCTTCGGGTGTAAAATCCGTTTCGGGCCTGGGTCTTATGATCGGCATTGAAACCGAAAAAAGTGCAAAGGATGTTGTGGCAGAGTGCATGGCAAACGGTGTGCTGTGCCTGACAGCAAAGACCAAAGTTCGTCTTCTGCCGCCGCTGAACATCCCCGAAGACAAACTCGACAAAGCAATCGAAATTATTAAGACAGCCTGTGCAGTGTAAGCACAGGCTCATTCTGCTTATATAAGGGAGGAATCAAAATGCTTTACAAGAAAAATACCACCCCGGCATTAACGGATGAACTCTTTAAAAATCCGACTTCCGAATACCGCGGAACACCGTTCTGGGCCTGGAACAGCGACCTGAAAAGCGAAGAACTGCAAAGACAGATTGAAGTATTCAAAAAAATGGGCTTGGGCGGTTTCCACATGCACGTGCGCACGGGTATGTCCACCAATTACCTGTCCGACGACTTCATGGGTCTTATCAAGGACTGCGTGAAAAAGGCAGAACAGGAAGATATGCTCGCCTGGCTGTATGATGAAGACCGTTGGCCGTCGGGTGCGGCAGGCGGACTTGTCACCAAAGATGAGCAGTACCGTGCACGTTGCCTGCTGATGACAACCGAGCCCTGCGAAGAAGTAGCGGAAGATTCCAAGTTCATGGATTCGCGATCCGAGGGCAGCCGTGACGGCAAGGGTCATCTGATCACCTGCTATGATGTTGTGCTGGATAAGGACGGCTTTTTGCAGTCCTACAAGCAGATCGGCGAAAAAGACGAAGCCGAGGGCACAAAGTGGTATGCCTATTTAAAAATCCATGCCCCCTCCCCGTGGTACAACAATCAGACCTATCTTGACACCCTCAACCCGAAAGCCGTCCAACGTTTTGTGGAAGTGACCCACGAACGCTACAAAGAAACCGTCGGCGACAGCTTCGGCACCACCATTCCGTCCATTTTTACGGATGAACCGCAGTTCACCCGCAAGCAGTTGCTTGACAATTCCACCGACACGGACGACATCTTCATGCCGTGGACGGATGACATCCCCGAAACATTCAAAAAACAGTATAATGAAGACCTGCTTGCCCACCTGCCCGAACTGTTCTGGGAACTGCCCGACGGCAAGGTAAGTATTATCCGTTACCATTACCATGACCACATTGCAGAGCGTTTTGCTTCTGCTTTCGCTGATGTGTGCGGTAATTGGTGCCGCAAAAACGGCATTGCACTGACAGGCCACATGATGGAAGAACCCACCCTCGAAAGCCAGACGGCGGCACTCGGCGAAGCCATGCGTTCTTACCGCGGCTTTGACCTGCCCGGCATTGACATGCTGTGTGCCGGCTTTGAATTCACCACCGCCAAGCAGACGCAATCCGCCGTGCATCAGTTCGGCAGAGAAGGAATGCTCAGTGAACTGTACGGCGTTACGGGATGGGACTATGATTTCCGCGGCTACAAGCTGCACGGCGACTGGCAGGCATGCCTTGGTGTCACCATCCGTGTACCGCATCTTTCATGGTATGCCATGGGCGGTGAAGCAAAGCGTGACTACCCCGCATCCATTCACTATCAGTCCCCGTGGTGGGAGGAATTCTCGGTTCTCGAAAACCACTTTGCCCGTGTGAATACCGCGATGACAAGAGGCAAGCCCGTTGTCAAAGTCGGCGTGATTCATCCAGTTGAAAGCTTCTGGTTGCGTTGGGGACCCAATGACAAGACGGCATTGCTTCGTGACAACATGGATGCAAAATTCCGCAATGTGACCGATTGGCTGTTAAAGGGAAGCATCGACTTCAACTTCATCAGCGAATCGCTGTTCCCCACCCTTTGCGAAAATGCAACAGCCCCTCTGCAGGTCGGCAAAATGGCTTACGATGCTATTGTTGTGCCCGATTGCGAAACCTTAAGAAGCACCACCCTCGACCGTCTGGAAGCCTTCCGCAAGGCAGGCGGCAAGCTCATTTTCATGGGCAGTGCACCGAAGTTTGAAGACGGTGTGCCGAGTGAACGCGGCAAAAAACTGTTCAGCGAATCCGTCTGCATTTCCTATGACCGTGCAGAGCTTCTGACCGTGCTTGACGAAAACCGTACCCTCGCCATCCGCGATCAGGACGGCTCTTTGGCAGAAGGTTTCATCTATCAACTCAGAGAAGACAATGATTGCAACTGGCTGTTCATCAGCCGTTGCTGTGAACCCTATAACAAATCCGTCTGCCGTGACCACGACCTGATGTTGCAACTTAACGGCGAATGGACTCCCGTAGTGTATGACACGCAAAACGGCACGCAGTATGCCATCGACTGCGAATACAAAAACGGCAAAACCGTCATTCTCAAGACATTGTTTGACTATGACAGCCTGCTCCTCAAGCTCATTCCCGGAAAAGCGGAAACAGCGGTCTGCGCACAAGCAATGCCCGTTGCAATCAAGCAGGTTGCACTTCCTGCAAGCGTTCCCTACACCCTTTCCGAACACAACGTCCTTCTGCTCGACATGGCAGAATTTGCGTTCGACGGCGGCGAGTTTGAAGCGGAAGAAGAAATTCTTCGTCTTGACAACATCGTGCGCAAGCAGCTCGGCTTCAAGGAACGCGGCGGCGGTGTTGCACAGCCGTGGGTGCTCGAAAAAGAAGAACTCACCCACACCATTTCACTTCGTTTTAACTTTGAAAGCGAAATCGACTACAAAGGTGCGCTTCTTGCTCTCGAAGATGCCGAAAAAGCAGAAATCACATTCAACGGCGAATCCGTTTCCAATGAAATCACGGGCTGGTATGTAGACAAAGAAATCAAGACCGTCAAACTGCCTGCCATCCGCAAAGGTACAAACACCCTTGTTGTGACCGTGCCCATCGGAGAGACCACCAACACCGAATGGTGCTATATTCTCGGCAATTTCGGAGTCAAGGTACTCGGCACGGAAAAGGTAATTACAACTTTGCCCGAAAAACTGTATTTCGGTGCGATTCAGAATCAGGGACTTCCCTTCTACGGCGGCAATGTGACCTACCACCTGACCGCCGAAGGCAATGCGTTTTCCATTGAAGCAACCCGTTACATGGGCACGCTGATGAAAGTTTGTGTAGACGGCGAAGAAAAAGGCAAGATCATTTATCCGCCTTATAAACTCATCCTCAAAGACCTCGGAAACGGGGTACACAATATTGACATCACCCTGTTCGGCAACCGCTTCAACAGTTTCGGCCCCGTGCACTTAAGCAACAACAAGCATTCCTGGCACGGCCCCGACACATGGAGAACTCGTGGCTGCACATGGAGCTACGAATATGTGCTTCGTGATGTGGGGATTCTCACAAGACCCGTTCTTTGGGAAGTAAAATAAAATTTTTGTTGCAAAAAAACAAAAGTATGCTATACTGATTTTGTCGACAAATTTCAACAGAAAGTGAGTTATAATTATGGCAGACAAGAAAAAAAGCACATTCATGAAAGATTTCAAAGCATTCATCACCAAGGGCAACATCATTGACATGGCAGTCGGTGTGGTCATCGGCGGCTCATTCGGTAAGATCGTTACGGGGCTTGTCAATTACATTATCAACCCCTTTGTAGCCATGTTCATGCAGGCAGGCAGCCTTGACAGCATCAAAACCGTTATCAAGGAAGCCGAGCTCGATGCAACGGGGGCAGTGATTGCAGAAGAAGTTGCCATTCTTTGGGGCACATGGCTGCAGACCGTTATCGACTTCCTGATCACCGCGTTCTGTATTTTCGTGGTGCTTCGCATCATCATGAACGTCAAGAACCGCTTTGAAAGCGAACAGATTGCCAAGGCTGAAGCCGAAGCCGCAGAAGCAAAGCTGAAGGCAGACGAAGAAGCCGCCGCACTCAAAGCCCGTCAGGATGCTCTCGAAGAAAGCACCCTCAAGCAGGCAGAATTGCTCGCCGAAATCCGCGACCTGCTGAAAAAACAATAAAAAATATACATACCAAATATATAAAGCGCACATCAGTGAATGTCCTGATGTGCGCTTTATTGTTTTATTTGCTTTTATTTACAGAAGAATTTGAGCAGGGTCACCGCGCCGACAAGCATGCAAACGGGGGCAAGAATAACAAGTCCTGCACCGAGGGCAAGGCAGGTGATGAGCAACGGGAGAGCAAGCACAAGCAGTGCAACGGCAATGATTTTTGCAGTACCCCATGCGAGTTTGAACGCAAGTTTGATGCACCAGAAAAACAAGGCAATGGACAGAACAAAAATAAGAATATCAAACATGATTTTTCGCTCCTTTATGTAAAAAAGTTTTTTTGTTTTGTTGTGATTCTATTATACACAAAACACCGGCAAAAGAAAACAGCAATATCTGCAAAAATAAAGGCTTGTTTTTTACAATAAGTGCAAAAACGGAACTGCAAAAGCACAGTTCCGTTTACAATTTAATAAAATGTTACAACTCTGTCGTCGCCTGTGAGGGGTTCGCAGGGGTCGGCTGAAATGCAGTTGAGAATCGGGCCGCGTCTGCCGTAAAGACGGCTGAATCGGATGTCGATTTTGGCAGTGAGCATGATCCACTGCGCATTTTCAATGGTGTCTGCATTTGCCCATTTGGTAACAAACCCGCAATAAGCAATGTCATCCGCACAGCAGGTCATCACATGTCTGCCCGCAACAAACATTTTGTCGGGGAATTTGGGATTGGTGGCACACACGGCCTTGAATCGGATGGTCTTGCCGTCATACTTTTTCATGTCTTCCGTAATGTCCTGATACCACAGCGCAAAATCGCGGTCTTCGAGTTCAATCACGGGGGCGTTGATGTCAAACGGCATCGGATCAACGATTTCATCGGGCTGAATGGAGCCGTCCGTAAATTCATACACGATTTCCGCACGGCGGGAAACCCCGCGCACGATTTTGTGGTAGGGCATGATATCCGCACCGTTGGGCACGCGGTTAAAAATGATACTATCGGCATTCTGCAATTTATCAAACACCAAAGAACGCATGTTTGCATTGTAGCTTACAATGGTGTTGGCATCAAAAAACAGCATATTCTGATACGGTACCCAGTTTTCGGGCATGGCATCGTAAAATGACTGCAACATCCACATGCCGTTGTATTCCACAAAGGCACGGGTTGCCCCCGTTTCACGCACAAAACGAGAGAGGTTTTCTTCCGTCAGGTCTTCAATATCCTCAATGACTCTTTTGAACACATTTGGAGAACTGAAACGGGAGGCATCGTATTCTTCTTCGCCGTCTTCGCAGACGAGAAGCAGTGTTTTTTCGCCGGAATTCACACGTTTGTCCTGCAGAGTATCCTGCAAAAACAGGGTCTTTCCGCTTTCCAAAAAGCCTGTAAACAGATAGACGGGAAATTCTTTATTCTGTGCCATATCAGTTCACCCCGAATAACAAGGACAGTGCACCTTCGTGCAATTTGGAACCGATGACACACAGTCTGCCGATAATGCCTGCCGCACCTGTGCGCACTTCACCTTCACCGGGCACATAGTCAAAGTGCAACCAAGTGCCGTTTTCGCCTGCCACAATGCCCTTGGCACGCAGGATCACACCGTATTTGCCTTCGTCGCACAGTTCATCGAGTGCATTGTTCAATTCTTCAGCAGTGAATTTCTTTGTGGTTTCCTTGCCCCAACTGGTGAACACTTCGTCTGCATGGTGATGATGGTGGTCATGGTCGTGACAACCGCAGGTGCAGTGCTCGTCATGCTCATGGTGGTGTTCGTGATGATGTTCATGCTCGTGATCATGGCAACCGCAGTCACAGTCTTCATCATGGTCATGATGGTGATGGTGTTCATGGTCGTGGTCATGGCAACCGCAGTCGCAATCTTCATCATGGTCATGATGATGTTCGTGCTCGTGGTCGTGGCAACCGCAGTCGCAATCTTCGTCATGGTCATGGTGATGATGATTATGCTCGTGGTGATGATGTTCTTCGTGCATCAGGTGTTCCACAGCCGCCTGCAGGGAATCTCTGCGTTCAATGGCTTCCAGCAGAGTCTTGCCGTCAAGCTGTGACACGGGGGTGGTGATAATAACCGCCGCTTCATTGTGTGCACGCACAAGTTCCACCGCTTTTTCGAGTTTTTCGGCCGAAACCACATCCGCATGACTCATAACAATGGTGCCTGCGTGTTCGATCTGGTCGTTGAAAAACTCACCGAAGTTTTTCATGTACATTTTGGCTTTTCCCGCATCGACAACCGTGGTGAATGCGTTGAGTTCCATACCGACCTGTGCATTGTCACGCACGGCACGGATGACATCGGACAGTTTGCCGACACCCGAAGGCTCGATAATGATGCGGTCGGGGTTGTATTCTTCCACAACCTTTTTGAGGGCTTCGCCGAAATCGCCCACAAGAGAACAGCAGATGCAACCCGAGTTCATTTCACGGATTTCAATGCCTGCATCCTGCAGGAAACCGCCGTCGATGCCGATTTCACCGAATTCATTTTCGATAAGAACCAGTTTTTCGCCGACATAGGCTTCATTCAGCATTTTACGGATGAGTGTGGTTTTACCTGCACCGAGGAAACCGGAATAAATATCAATTTTTGTCATTGTAAATCATATCCTTTGAATTTTTCTAATTCATTATTTTAGCACTTTTGCAATCAATTGCAAGTGCATTCTTTTAATTTTCAAGAAAATCAACAGCCATTGCCACGATTTTTTTGAGCACCCCGTCTTCAAACGGGCTTTGCACATCTGCGGTCTTGCAAAGATCCACAAAGGTCTTTTTGCCGCCGAGCTTTGCAAAGGCAAGGTAACGTGCCCATGCGTCTTCCCTGTTTCCGTTCATCAGTGCCCAGAATGTGAGTGCCACGGTCTGTGCAAGGCAGTAGTCGATATAATAGAACGGCAGTTCGTAAATATGGTGCTGTCTTTGCCAGCCTCTGCCTTCGCCGTAGAATGCAAGATCGCTTCTGTCGCAGAACGGACGGTACTGCTTTTCGAGTTTTTCCCATGCTTCATGGCGTTGTGCCTTTGTCAATGTCGGATTGTCATAAACGATGTGCTGGAATTCATCCACCATACAGCCGTAAGGAATAAAGCGGATGCAACCTTCGAGGTGGGCAAGTTTGGCGGTGGGTGTTTTGTCGCCGTAGAACAGTTCCAGCCACTTCCATGCAAAAAATTCCATGGACATGGAATGGCATTCGCAGGATTCCATGGTAGGATCCATGTTTTCACGCACTTCAAAATCCTTGGCAAGCCAGCCTGCAAACGCATGGCCTGCTTCGTGGGTCAGCACTTCGACATCGTCTGCGGTGCCGTTGAAGTTGGAGAAGATGAATGATGCCTTATAGTCAGGTAAAAATGTGCAATACCCGCCTACCTGCTTACCTTTGCGGGAAAGCACATCGAGCAGCTCATTATCATAAAGTTCTGCCACAAATTCCTTGGTTTCGGGAGACATTTCTTCATACATTTTTCTGCCTGCGGCAAGAATATCCTCTGCAGAACCCACGGGGCGGGGATTGCCATCAGGGAACAAAAAATCAAGGTCATAATAATGCAGTTCATCAATACCGATACGCTGTTTCTGCAAATCGGCAAGTTTTGTGCACAGGGGGACAATGTCTGCCTTGACTGCTTCGCGGAACTTCTGCACCATGGCAGGATCATAGCAATTTCTTTTCAGACGCAGATAGGCGACTTTGGTGAACGAATCAAAACCGAGTTCGTTGGCAATTTTGGTACGGACGGAAATAAGTTCATCGTAAATATCGTCCAATTCCGCTTCGTAGGACTTATAGAAGGCGGCATCTGCTTCGAATGCTGCCTTGCGGACACTGCGGTCGGCACTCTTTTTGTAAGGTGACAATTCGGACAAAGTAAGTTCCTTGCCGTCGAATTCGATTTTTGCGGATGCAACGAGTTTTGCATACTGTGTGCAGAGTTTGTTTTCCTGCTGTAAAAGAGGTACAATTTCGGGCTTGAATGCCTTGTTTTCAAGTTCGGCATTGACAAACATCAGTTCGCCGTATTTTTCTTTCAGTTGCGGCAGAAAACGGCTTGCGAGCAGAGCATTCTGAAAAGCACTCAATTTCTCGGTCAGAAACGGAGAATTTTCATCATAAAAATCATTTTCCGTTTCATAAAAAGCATCCGTGGTGTCGATGGAATGGCGGATGTAGGTAAGTGTAATCATGGTTTCGGCATGGGAAGAGAGTTTTTCATGCTCGTTGAAAGCCGCAAAAACATCACTTTCGTTTTCGGCATTCGTGACCTGTTCGGTCAGTTTATCGTACGCGGCGGACAGCTCCTTGATATCCACGCGTTCATATTTCATTTCGGAAAATTTCATGTATATCACTCCTTGAAAATATATTATACTCTTAATGTAAAATGAATGCAAGCACCGTTTCAATTTATGATTGACGGCTTACAACAAATTATGATATAATATGATTAAAGAACTATGAAAGGATGATTGTATGATCCTCGAAGCGAAAAAAGAATATGTTTTTCTTTTTAACACAAAGGCTCCCTCCTGCCACGCATCTACGGTGTTGCCTCTGCCCGACGGCACGGTACTGACCGCATGGTTCGCAGGACAGCGTGAAGGTGCAGACGATGTCGGCATCTGGTCAAGTATCCGCAAGGACGGCGCATGGCGTGAACCCGTGCGCATTTCCGACGAAAGGGATGTTGCACACTGGAACCCTGTTCTGCATCTGCGTGAAGACGGCAAGATCATCCTCTACTATAAATACGGTCAGACCATTCCCAATTGGCTGACAAAGTTTGTCGTTTCCGAAGACGGCGGTAACACATGGTCTGCCCCGCAGGAGCTTGTTCCCGGGGACACAACAGGCGGCAGAGGTCCTGTGAAAAACAAGTGCATCCGCTTGTTTGACGGCACACTGCTTGCCCCCGCATCCACCGAACAGAACAAGATGTGGATTCCCTTTATTGACCGTTCACAAGACGACGGGCTGACATGGGAAAAGCAAACACCCATGGAAAGACCCAAATTCAGAAGAAACTGGGTGCAGATGATTCAGCCGACATTGTGGCAGAGTGAAGACAGCTCTGTGCACTGCCTGCTTCGCACCAACCAAGGGGCTGTGTACCGCAGTGATTCACTCGACCTCGGCATCACATGGTGCAAGCCTTACAGAACGAACTTACCCAACAACAACTCGGGACTTGACCTTACGCAGGACTCAAAAGGCAGACTGTGGCTTCTTTACAACCCCATCAAGGAAAACTGGGGCGACCGTTATCCGCTGACCCTTGCGGTGTCCACCGATGACGGCGAAACATTCACCAATGTGATGAATCTCGAAGTCAAACCGGGTGAATACTCCTATCCCGCCATCACCTGCAAGGACGATAAACTGTATCTGACCTACACGCACCTGCGTGAACGTGTGGCTTACTGGGAAATCACCCCCGAAGCATGACCGTTTACATTGATGCGGATGCCTGCCCCGTAACAAGAATTGCCGAGCAGATTGCACACAGCCACTCCATTGCCTGCGTTTTGCTGTGCGACACAAACCATGTGCTGTTTTCGGACATTTCGGAAGTCATTACCATCGGCGCAGGGCGGGATGCGGTGGATATAGCACTCATCAACCGCTGCAAAAAAGGCGATGTTGTTATTACGCAGGATTACGGTGTCGCCGCGATGGCACTCGGCAAGGGGTGCCACTGCATGCACCAAAGCGGCATGCGGTTTACAGAGCACAACATTGACAGACTGCTGTTTGAACGGGCGGCAAGCGCGAAAGCACGCAGAAGCAGTGCCAAAAACCACCTCAAAGGCCCGCGAAAACGCACAAAAGAAGACGACGAGCATTTTGCCGCCGCCTTTGAAAAACTATTGAATGAATTAACAGGGTGTCAGACTTAATGTCCGACACCCTGTTTTTCGTTTTATTTTATCTGTGTCTTCTGCCCCTGACAAAGACGGCGACAAACCAATAATAAGCCGGGATAAACAGGAACAAAATCCATGTCGGATGCCAGATGTGAAGCCCAAAACCGATCAGCAGGAACAACATGACAACGACGATCGGAACAGGCTGAATAAGAAAAAATGATTTTCTCGATTTTGCATGCAGCGATGCGGCGATCATGTAATAACACGGAATCAGCAGGAACATGATCCATGCCGGATGCCACAGATGCAATACTGCGCCCGCAAACAGATATGCTGCAACAATAACCAGCGGGAACGGAAAAATGAACATCATTCTTGCAGTTGCACGATGATTTGCGGTTTTGACGCAGGAATCGGCAAATTCAAACAGTCTGCTGAACACAAAACCCTTGGCTTCGTTTTTCATCTGTTCAAAGTCATCGGTTGCCTGATTGTATGTCTGTTGTTGATAGCCCTGATTGTTTGTTTGTTGGTAATTGCCTTGCGAATAAGACGGCGGGGGCGGGGTCTGTGACTGCTGTGCGGGGGTGGGAATCATATCCGGGTTCAGCAATGCGTCGACCGTGATGGAATAAAGAGCAGCAATTTTGGGCAGCATATTCAGATCGGGGGTTGCAGCTGCGCTTTCCCATGCGGAAATATCATTTTCCGACACAGCCAGACGGCGGGCAAGATCGTCCTTAGAATATCCGTTCTGTAAGCGCAGGAGGGTCAGTTTATCGGCAAGAGACATAGCCATGGTTTTCAGCTCCGTTTTATGTATTTTAAATTATTATACAATTCTTTTCGGCACAATACAAGTAATTTATATTAAAAATTTAAAGGGGTTGTGTGCGGCAACCCCTTTCTTGTATTCTTATTGTTTTATGAATTGAACAGATTTTTGACCCACTCAACAATTGCTTTGAAGAAATTGATAATCTGTTGCAGAATGGTAATGGATTCCTCCACATCAGGCACTGTCACATCCATGGACAATGCGCCGATAAGCATATAGCCGTTCACAACAACGGTAATGGTGTTTCCGAGATCGGTTTCCATACGATGACCGTTGACATAGAAATCGAATTCATCATCGATCCACATATCCTGCACACGAACCACCAGCACGGAACCTTCTTCCACTTCGAGTGTGGAGTTGGGGCCCTGCGGGAAGAAGTCGCCGCCGTTGACGGATACTTCATACCAACCGATGCCGTCGGTCTTTCCGAAGCAGACATGATGCTTGCGCGGCGGTGCGGGCACAGCAATGACCGCAACGGGAACAACATAGGTCATACCGTTGCCGAAAGCAACGGTGATATTTGCAACACCGATGCCGACCGCTGTCAGCTTGCCGTCCGTATCAACTTTCACCACCGCTTCATTGTCGGAAGAATAAACGGGCTTCCATTTGCCGTCATCGGGTGTGATCACAACACCGACATTGCCTGTCTGACCGACAATCAGCGTAATCTGATCGGGCACTTCGATCACATATTCGGGATCGGTAGGTTCTTCAGGATCCGTAGGTTCTTCAGGATCCGTGGGTTCTTCGGGATCCGTAGGTTCTTCGGGATCCGTAGGTTCTTCGGGATCCGTAGGTTCTTCGGGATCCGTGGGTTCTTCGGGATCCGTGGGTTCCTCGGGATCCGTAGGTTCTTCGGGATCCGTAGGTTCTTCAGGATCCGTGGGTTCTTCGGGATCCGTGGGTTCTTCGGGCTTCACTACCGTAACCTTGATTTCTTCTTTGACAGAAGGATTGTCTTCGGAAATGACCGTGATGGTAGCGGTACCTTCACCGACGGCAACGATATTGCCGTTTTCATCGACCTTGACAACAGTTTCATCGTCAGAGGTGAATGTTACGGTTTTATCCGTTGCATTGTCGGGTGTGACAGTAACAACAATCTTATCGGTTTCTTCGGGTGCAAGCTCGATTTCGGTCTTGTCAACCGTGATATCCGTTACGGGGATATGCGGCATTTTGACCGTAATCTTGATTTTTTCATAGACGGTCGGATCATCATTGGATGTGACCGTGATGGTAGCGGTACCTTCACCGACGGCAACGATATTGCCGTTTTCATCGACCTTGACAACAGTTTCATCGTCAGAGGTGAATGTTACGGTTTTGTCCGTTGCATTGTCGGGTGTGACGGTAACAACAATCTTATCGGTTTCTTCGGGTGCAAGCTCGATTTCGGTCTTGTCAACCGTGATATCCGTTACGGGGATTTTGCTCCAGGAGCCGATGATATGCACATCATTTTCAATCACAAACGAACCGTTTGCGATATCGGCATCCTCCGTTGACCAGCCCGAGAACACATAGCCGTCTGCGGACGGATTGTTTTCCACAATAACGGTTGTGCCTTCTTTGTATTGCTTTTCATCGGCAACACGGACACCGTCGGGAATGAGTTCACCGACAAACTCGTAGGTGACTGTATACTTTTTCAGTTCTACAGTAACCTTGATTTCTTCTTTGACAGAAGGATTGTCTTTCGATGTAACCGTGATAGTGGTTGTGCCCTCACCGACGGCGATCACATTGCCTTCGTTGTCAACCTTGGCAACACCGGGATTGCTTGTTTCGTAAATGAGCTCTTTGTTGGTTGCATCTTCATTAACAGCTGCTTCGACATTCTTTTCTTCGCCGACATACAATGTAAAATCATCTGCAGCAGTGATTTCCGTTACGGGAATTTTGACCGTGACGGTGATTTCTTCCTGTACAGACGGATTGTCTTTGGATATGACCGTAATGGTGGTCGTACCTTCACCGACAGCAGTAATATTGCCGTCATCGTCTACACTCACAATGCTTTCATTCTTGGAAGTGAAAGTCATTTCCTTGTTGGTTGCATCGTCGGGGATGACAGTGACGGTGATTCTTTCTTTTTCGTCTTTATTGAGGGTATATTCGGTCTTATCAACCGTAATATCCGTTACGGGGATTTTGACCGTGACGGTAACGGTATCTTTTTTGGTGGGGTCATCTTTGGAATAAACGGTAATGGTGGTCGTACCTTCACCGACAGCCGTGATTTTGCCGTTTTCGTCAACCTTGGCAATGTTTTCGTCGGCAGATTCATAAATAATATCTTTAATGGTGGCATCTTCGGGTTTCACCGTTACATGAATAACGGATTCACCGTCTTTATTGAGAACAACATCACCGCCGTTGATTTCAACACTTTCAACGGGTTTCTTGAAATAGCCGTACAGAACGACATCCTGTTCAGGCATTGCAAACTGATTACCGTTCACTTCCGCATCGGAAGTTGTCCAACCAACAAACACAAATCCGTCCACAAAGGGCAGGTCTTCAATTGTGACAGCCTCTCCTGCTTTGTAAGAAGCGCTGTCGGGCGTTGCAGGGGCATCTGCGGGAACTTCAAATCCATCTGCATAGGCATAGGAAACGGTATACAGTTTTTCCCATGAACCGACGAGGGTAACATCATTGTTGATTACGAAAGAACCGTCCGTAATTTCTGCATCGTCAGTTGACCAACCCGAGAACACATAACCGTCAGCAGCGGGAACATCGGCTACGGTAACGGTTGTGCCTTCTTCATAAACAACGGGAGCAATAACGCTGACACCGTCGGGAATGAGATCACCGACAAATTCATAAGTGACGGTGTATTCTTTCTTTTCGGGCTGCGGTTTTTCACTTTCGTGGGTCAAAAAACCGCCGTCTTCTTTCAATTTCGCATATTCTGCACCGGGCGGAAAATACTGAAATTCTTTATCATAAATTTCCTTGCCGCCCAAAATTGCATAACAACAGTTAAAAACACCGTCATTCAGATTCAGAATCGACTGTGTTGTCCAACCGCTGCCGACATAAATGTATTCCAGCTTCTGGCAATAGTAGAACATGAATTTCATTGTGGTGACCTTGCTTGTGTCAAACGTGCTCAGATCAAGCTCGGTCAGTTCGTGACAGTTTCTGAACATATAGCTCATATCGGTAACATTGCTTGTATCCCAATTGATTGTAGTGATGCTTCTGAGTGATTTGCACTCATAGAACATGCCGTAAAAGGTTGTTGCATTTTCGGTTTTGAAATTTTCACAACCCTTTACTTCTTCAAGTGCGGAGAATAAATAAAAAATGAATCCTGAACTCGGGTTTGCGCCGACACCGCCGTCGCCTGCAATATACAGGTCATATCGGTCTGCACCGGCAAGAGAGGTCTGTTGTTCATTCTTCTTCATCCAAGCCATAACACCGCCATCGCTTGCCGCCGACACATCCCATGCCAGCGAGCCTGCATCTGCAACGGCTGCATTATCGATTGCATCAAGAAAAGTAACAGAATAAACTGCATTGTAATACTTGTGGAAATCTCCCGAAGAAGCGGCTGTGAATTGCATCATCGTCGGATACTCCGGTTCTGCGGCAGCAACGAATGCCACAGGACACATGGTAAGCACCATAACAGCTGTCAGCAACAGGGACAACACTCTTTTGAAGGATGGGGCACGCATAAAAACGTCTCCTTTTTTTATTTTCATGCAAATATGACATACTTGCACAGGTAAATCATACCATAATAATTTAAGAAAAGCAAATAATTTTGTGAAATTTTTCACAAAAGCCACCCTTTTGTTGAAAGAGTGGCTTTTATCTGCATTTTATTGGATATTTTGCCAAATCAAGCGGTCTTTCCTGCTGTTTCAAGGTCTGCGCCCTTGGTTTCTTTAACAGAACGAAGCAACAGAACAACCGCAACACTGACTGACGGCACGGCAACGAGCAGGCAGCTTGCCCACACAGGGATGGCAAGAATACCGACCACCATGGCAATATAGCCCAATGCCATGCCGATAATAACAAGCAATCCTTCCGCACCGACCACGGATGCACGGATTTCGGTGGGCACCTTTTCGGTCATCATAATATTCATATAATCTCTGCCGATCCAGTAACCGCCCTGATAGAAGCCGCAGAAGGCACCGATGAGGTAAGCATTCCAGCCCTTGTTGATGCCGACGGCAAACAGAATAAAAAAGATGACACAAAGGGATGAATAAAACGCAATCGTATTTTTTCTGCCGAATCGGTCGGCAACAAAGCCCGAAGTGAAGGTCAGAAACGCATACACAATGGGAAGAACAAACAAAGCGTTTGTGACGGCCTGGGTGCTCATGCCTGCAATGTGCATGGCAGATTCGTAATAAAGCCCCACCGAAGCAATGGCGGTATCAAAAACAATGTGGGAAATAATCAGATTACGGGTGTCTTTGTTCTTAAAAATATACTTACAGGCATTGAAAACACCGTGGTTTTTGTCGTCCGCCTGTTTTTGCTGCTTCTGCAGTCTTTTTTCTTCCTCGCGTTCTTCAATGGGACGGGACAGATAGGCGATGCGTTCTTCCAAAAAGACTTTTGTGTCTTTGGAAAACAAAAGCACCAACAGACAAATCACAAAGCCGAACAGCGACGGCACAAAGAATACTTTCCGCCACAGAGTCGGGTCATTGCCCATGAGGGCAGAACGCAACATCGGAACGAATACAACACCGACAATACCCAGACTTTTCAGCAGACTGTAAATGCGGGCACGTTTTTCTTTGGGGGCAACTTCAAGAATATAAATGATCTGAATATCATGTCCCATAAAAAAGCTGATGAGTGCGGAACCGAACAGGAACACATAATAGTTCGGCGCAATGGAAGTGACAAACAAGCCCAGTGTCATACCGAGGGTGGACATGACAAACAACGGCTTTCTGCCGAATTTGTCGGCAAGTGCCTTATAAAACGGAGTGATGATGCCGAAGACATAGCTGACCACATTGATGGTCTGATGCAAGGCCAGCCCTTCTTCATATTGATAGGTTTTGCCGAACACACCGATGTTGACAAAAAATTCGGTGATGTATGCCGATTGCAGGGAATTGGGCAGGTTGCTTGTTACTTCATCAAGCACATTGACAAAGGCGATCAGAAACAGCAACACGGCAAAATAGCCGGCATACGTGCCCTTGCTCTGCTGTTTTTGCAAACGGTTCAGTTGACGGGCTTCCCTTTGTTTTTGCTTTTGCAACGCGGATGCATAATCCTTTTTCATAATAAAACCTCCTTATGCAGGTTACTTTCAGTTTAGCACACACACAGAAGAAACGCAAGAATAATAGAAAAATACACCTCTTTTTCAGGAGGTGCAAAGTTCAATTTCTAATTCTTTTGCCAATTTTTCAAGATGAGACAAATGGCCTCTGTTTGCATCGTAGATCGTAACAAAACCGTCTTCTGCTGCTATGACCTTTTCGGTTTCATTGGTCCGTGCGTTGCGATACATGATCCATTTTCCTTTTTTCAGATATACCTGACTGCCATATTCAATTTTACGCTTATATTCAGCAAGTACATTCCGATAATGGGCATTGAACAGACGGGTGGCTTCTTCAAGATCACCCCGCCTGCCTGCGATCATGGATTCTTCAAGCAAAATCAAATGATTGGAGAATCTATCAAAACGAGGGAATTCTGCTCTGTGTGCTAAAATTGCATCACGGCTGTTGAGAACATCAAAAACAGGAATCACATCATTTTCAAGCTGTTTCACAATGTCTTCCCCGATTTTTTCGGAGTCTTCATCCAAGTCATAAATTTTTTCTTTTCCGTCCGGAAAAACGCCGAGCGTACTGCGGATATTGCACTCATATTCGTGATAATATTTTTTGAGAGGTGCGGTGACAACAAATTGCCGCTGTGCACATTCGGGAACGCGAATGCCGAGATCGACCCAAAGCACACCAAAAACACCCTTGGCAGGACAGCCGTTTTGCAAGGTAATGACTTGCGATATGTCCTCATCAACAAAACGATGCATGGTTCTGCCGTGCTTTCGGAACCCAAGCGGTTTTAAATATGCATATACAATTTTTTGGATCACATCCACGCTTTGCGTTGTGGGACTTTTCTTTGTGTCGGACACATAATCACCGCCTTTTTTGTTTTAACCAATCTTCTTTTTTAATTTACGCTGTATAATATCATGAATTGTAAAAATGTGATACTTTCCGATTCCGTATTCGATTGCAACAAAGAATACAACAGCTTCACCGTCTGTCACATAATATACCTGCCCGAAAAACGGATTGACAACATGCTTTTTGCCGAGAATAACAACAATATGCGGATATTCATGCCAGTCTGCCTGCATTATCTTCACACCGTGATAACAAACATCCGAACCGAAAGGAAAAAAGCCGAGATATGAAGTTCTTACGATCATAAAAATTCCCCTCATACAGTTTTTTCGACAGTATCGTATTTGTTCAACAAAACCGAATTAAAGATTTGCAATATCGTAGCACAGCCGACAACACGTGCTCCCTCTTGAATATTGATTTTCTTCCCTATCCACAGACAATGCGGATATGCCTCAGGGGAAAGAAAGGTAATTGTACCTTTTGCAGTGCCGTCAGGAGCAACAGTCTGCACATCATAATAATGATGTACTCCGGTGGTCAGGTAATTATCTGTTATCAGATGATGAGGACGATACCCGTCTGCTGACGGATTTTTTCTGATTCCGTTGAATTCAAACAGCACTTCGACATCCGGTTCCTGATCGAAAATAGTTTTCTCCATGCAATCACCTCTTTTTTATTATACCACAGAAATATAATAACCGCAACCTTGTATCAAGATTACGGTTATTCTTTGGCGGAGAGTTAGGGATTCGATTCGCGCGCCTGCGGGCGCTTGGTCGCTCGCGGTCAAAACAGGCTGACGGCCCCGTCCCCCTTTGTCTGCTTTGCAGACATTTCCCCCACACCGTGGGGGAATCTTCCACCGGACTGTCATTCACTCCCGCGCCGCTTCGAATCCCTGACTTCTGACTGTAAAACAAAACAAACCACCGCAAGGGTGGAAAGTTTCTTTCGGGATTCGATTCGCGCGCCTGCGGGCGCTTGGTCGCTCGCGGTCAAAACAGTCCACCGGACTGTTTCTCTGTGCCGCTCGTCCTTCGAATCCCTAACTTCTGTCTGTAAAACAAAACAAACCACCGCAAAGGTGGTTTGTTTTGTTTGGCGGAGAGTTAGGGATTCGAACCCTAGGTACTTGCGTACACAGCATTTCGAGTGCTGCACCTTCGACCACTCGGACAACTCTCCGTATATTGCTGAAAACAACACAAAGATATTAGCAGAATCTGTGCCGATTGTCAAGATAAAAATACAGTCTTTTTGTTTTCTTACAAAAAAACAACGGTCAAGGGACTTATATCCGATGACCGTTGTATAATTTGCTTTTATTCCGTAACGGGAATAAAGGTATTGAGTGTTTCAAGACCGACCGAAACACGAAGCACAAGGCGTGCATCCCCTGCATCCAATATGCCGTCATCGTCTGCATCAGCCAGTGCCGTCTGTTGCGGTGTCAGTGTTTCCAATCCGACAGAAGCACGCAAAATAAAACGGGCATCACCTGCGGTCAATTTACCGTCGCCGTCAATATCGCCTTTCGGCTGACCGTAAACGGAGTATGCACACACCGAGCAGGTATAAAGCGCATGCTTGTTTTCCTTGTCGTATTCCCCTGCTGTGAATTCATGGGGCTCTGCCGCGCCATCCAAGTCACAGTTATTGCAACGCTCGGCATGACCGTCGGCATCTTTCACATAGTAAACCTCGTGCGGCAGGGTTTCGCCGTAAGGACTTTCGCAGATTGTACACACAGCCTGTTCTGCACAGGTGGCTGCACCGCCCTCGCAATCAAAGCGGAAAGACTGCCCGCAATAATCGCAATCGGCTTCGTGCATATTGTTGCCTATGTAGAAATAATCTTCAAACTTATGCCCTTGCACATCCACATACACACTGAACCGTGCAGAAAGTTCGCCGAAAGATATATTGACCTGATTTTCGCCGAGTGTCCATTCCGAAGCGACTGTCTGCTTGTCATTGATCAAAACTTCCTTGCCCGTCAGTGCAGACAGAACGGCAGGAGAACAGAACTGCACACTGCCGTCTGCATAGGTCACCTGCAAAATCAATCCCTCTGCCGTGAAAGGATAAGCCTTGTATTCCACCGATTCTCCGTTTTCATTGAAACCGGTTGCTGCAAAAGCTTCTGCATCAAGATAAATCCGTTTTGCGGGGTATTCGGCAATGCTGATATCGGAAATTGTTTTGTCGGCATCGGGCAATTGTGTTGTAACAAACACCTGATACTGTGCGGTCAATTCACCGAATGCCAGCATGACATTATACTGCTTTTCCGTCATCCATTGATTCTGTGCATTCTGCACGGTTTTATTCAGAACGGTGAATTCACTGCCGGCAAGGGACATGTTTTCGTCAAAGGAAAACACTTTGGTGGAGTCATCCGCATAGGTAAATGTGATTTCAAGTCCCCCAAAATCAATGGGGTAATAAGAATAGGTGACCTTGCTGACGGTTTCTGTCTGTTCATTCCACACACTTTCCGTACGAAACACGGCATCCGCAACCGAATAAATCAGCTTTTCGGGCCGGGCTGTGATTTCCATTTTTACAGGGGCTTCGCTTGCGGAGGCAGAAACGGCACAAACAAGCAATAAAACAAGGGTAACAAATGCAAATATCAGTTTTTTCATGTCTTTCTTCCTCCTTACTTCAAAATAACGCCCTGATTGCCCAAAAGATCCCAACGGGCTTTGAAGGTGCTGCTGCTGAAAGACAGACAAGCATTGTCATAGGGATCCATCATATAAATTTTGCTTCCGTCATAGCCGCACAAAACAGTGACATGCGTTCCGCGGGGATACGAGAAGTATTCATACTTGCCGTTGCCGCGGTCAATATACCATTCGTTGACGGTGCTGGGCACGTTCATGTTGTAGGTAGACCATACAATAACGGGATACCCGTCGGCAAGGTAGCCGAGCAGCTCGTTGTATGAGCAACCCGTAATACACACGGCGGTTTCCTTGCCGCCTTTTCTGTTCACGGCTGTTTGCAGAGCTTTTGTGACAGCGGGCGAGAAAACACCGTAGCCGGGATTTTCGCTTGTGTAGGTGCAACGAGGGTCGCCGACAAATTTTTCATTGATATCGGGGCCAACGGGATAGCCGTTGATATAACGGATATTTTCACGCGGGATGATGCTGACCATATCCGCAGTGGTGTATTTATAGTTGTAATATCCCAACAGCATTGCGCAACTTGCGGCTTCGCATCCCGTGGGATAATCGGGCAACTGGCTGACGAGCTTCACCTGCATGCGTGTTACATTGATACGGCAGGTTGCCGTTTTGCCGTTGCTTGTTTTTGCGGTGATGGTTGCCGTGCCCATTTTCAGCACATGCACAAGCCCGTCAGCGGCAACGGTTGCAATGGATTTGTCGGAGCTTGTGAAGGTGGAACCCTCGTATTTTTCTTTATTCTGGTCATACACGGTGACATAGAACCAAGCGCCCTGCTCCACGGAATAAGCACTGCTGCTGAAAGATATGGATGTCGGCACGGTTCTGACGGTAACGGTGCAGGTTGCTTTTTTGCCGTTGAAGGTGCCGGCGGTGATGGTTACCGTGCCGGGCGACACGGCAATAACCGTTCCGTCGGCGGCAACACGGGCAATGGCGGCATCCGTTGAAGAAAATGTGATAGCCGAAGCATACGCACCGCTGTTGACCGTTGCTTTCAGTCGGTAGCGGGCATCCACATCCAGAGTCATGCTTGTTTTATCCAAGGTAATTGAAGTCGGTGCTGCCTGTATTGTTACCGTGCAGGAACCTTTCACCCCATTGGTCAGCGTAACCGTAACGGTCACCTTACCCGGTTTTTTTGCAATCAGATGATGTTCTTCATTCAGATAGGCAATGCTTTCATCAGACACCGTCCACACCGCGCCTTCAAGTCCCTTGCCGGTATCTGTGGTTGCGGTCATGCGTACATACATTCCCACCGCAAAAGTCGTCACAGAAGCAGTTACCGTCACTTTGGTGGCACGTTCGGAAACCGTGTAAGTGCAGGATGCACAAATGCCGTTGTAAGCGGTTACGGTTACGGTGGCAGTACCTGCCTTGACGGCAGTCACCTTGCCGTTGGCATCCACAGTCAGCACGGATTTGTCGGAGCTTGCAAAGGACAGTTTGCCGAGGTAAGCATCCACTTCGGCACTTGCAGTCAGAATATGTGTATCACCCACATAAAGTGAATGAGAAGTCTTGTTCAGTTTGAGTTTCACGGGTGCGGCAAGCACAGTGATGTGGCAAGTTGCTTTTATGCCGTTGTAAGCAACTGCCGAAATGGTTGCCGTGCCGGTTGCACGGGCGGTCACAATGCCGTTTTCAACACTTGCAACAGCAGAATTATCACTGCTCCAGACCACGCGGGAAAGGTCTATGGCTGTGTCTGCCTGTGCGGTCAGTTGCAGTTTCACCCCGACACCGATTTCGGAATCGGTTCTTGAAAGAGTCAGTTCCTGCGGGGCATTCACAACGTTCACGGTGCAGGTGGCTGTTCTGCCGTCGGTTGCGGTGGCTTTGAGGGTAACAGTACCTTCCTGCAAAGCGGTAACGGTGCCGTCAGCGGAAACTTTCACCACAGAGCCAAAGCCGCTGTAGCGCACATTTTTCTGCACGGTTGCCTCGGAAAGAACGGGATTTTTGATCTGTTCGCCGACACCGAGGGTGAGTGTTGTTTTTTCAAACGCAAGCGCTTTTTCGGACACAACGGTAATGTTCATCTGTGCGGCAACATCATTATAGAGAGTTGCGGTGATGGTTGTCGAACCCGCCTTCAATGCGGTCAGTGCGCCGTTGGCATTCACCTTCACAACGGTCGGGTCACTGCTTTTGTAATTGCGTGCAAATGCACCTGCACCGTTCAGAAGAAGGGCACAGACTTCGGATTCACCGACATACATCTGCTTGTTCGGTTCTGCAAAAGCAACACTTGCGGGGGCGGGGAGCACCGTTACGTGCACATACACATCCCCTGCCGCCGTGCGCACAATGACCTGCGTTCTGCCGCATTTTTCAGCCGTAATAACACCGTCGGCAGAAATGCTGACGGTTTGTGCATCCGCCGTCAGATATGTTGTTGCTTCAAATGCCCATGCAGACAGATCGACCGTTTCACCAACACCGAGGGTTATGCTTGCACCCGCGTTTTCAGCCGTAAAAACAGCCTCTGCTGCGGCACCGTTACAGGCAATGCCGCTTATGTAGCGGTATGCGCAAACAGAAACCGAACCGTTTGTGAGCAGATCAGCAGAAAAACCATATTGATTGGTCTGCACATCGGCAAGGCAGACCGTGCCGGCAAACACCTTGTAGCCGTCTGCCCCGTTGACGGGCTCCCATGCAAGAGAACACATTCCCTTTGCAAGCACGGCACTTTTGATGATCGGTGCGGCCGGTGCGGTGTAAGCGGTGAGAACATCGGAAGAAGCAAGCACATTTCCATCTGCATCCGCAGCCTGCACACGGAAAAACAGTTCTGCACCGTCTTCCAGCGCTTCAATGCGCTTGGTGGTGGCGGTTTCCGATGTAAGCAGTTCCCAACCGCCTTCTTCATATAAGTAAATGTTGTAGCAAGCTGCACCTTCCACTGCATTCCATGCAAGGTCAACCGCATTCTGCGGACAAGCAGAAACATCCTGCGCAAATGCAATGGTGCCGACGGATTGCACCTGTGTTGCCAGCGCAGATGGCAAGGGCAGAATGCAGCCCGCCGTCAGCGCAATTGCCAGCATCAGAGCTACAAAAACAGACAAAACATTTTTCTTCAAGGAACAACACCTCTTAATAAATAAAAACATGCTTATTTATGATATCATAAAACAAAACAAAAAGTCAATGAAAGAGAATAAAAAAGTATTCTACATCAACCCCCCGTCCCCCAATCTTGGGGGCGAAAAGGTGTTTTTTTGTTATATGCAAACTGCTCACAATTGCGAGCAGTTTCCGATATAATAAAAAATATATAAGCAGTCTGTTCAAAACAAACTGCTTATATGTAAAAAATATTAAAGAACTTTGCTCAAAAATGTTTTCAGACGGTCCGTTTGCGGATTGGTAAAGAATTCATACGGGGTGTTTTCTTCGGCGATCACACCTTCGTCAATAAACAGAACACGGGTGCCGACTTCGCGGGCAAATCCCATTTCGTGCGTGACGACCACCATGGTCATACCGCTTGCGGCAAGTTCCTTCATAACGTCCAGCACTTCGCCGACCATTTCGGGGTCGAGTGCACTGGTGGGTTCGTCAAACAGCATCACTTTGGGATTCATAGCCAATGCTCTTGCAATGGCAACACGCTGTTTCTGCCCGCCCGAAAGGGTGGACGGATAGGCACTTGCCTTTTCTTCAAGGCCGACTCTGCGAAGCAGTTTTCTTGCTTCTTCTTCGCAATGAGCTTTGAGTTCCTTTGCGGTTTTCGGACCTGTATACTGCGGGTCTTTTTTTAGCTTTTTGAGCTTCTTTTTGCCAAGGCAATAGGGGGCGAGCATAACATTGTCCAGCACGGTTTTGTTGTTAAACAGATTGAACTGCTGGAACACCATGCCGATTTTTTCACGGTGGCGGTTGATGTCAACATGAATATTTGCAATGTCTTCGCCTTCAAAAATGATGGAACCCGATGTGGGGTCTTCCATGCAGTTCAGGCAACGCAGGAACGTGCTCTTACCGCTGCCCGAAGGACCGATGACAACGACCTTTTCACCCTCGTGGATGGTGGTGGTGATGCCTTTGAGGACTTCATGGTCCCCGAAACTTTTGTGCAGATCAACGACGTCTATCACTTTTTGCCAACCACCTTTCCATAATTTTAAGACCAATGGTAATTAAAACAACAAGCACAATGTAAATCACCGAAAGCACAATGTAAGGCACGGTGTATTCATAAGTGCTGGTACCGATCTGTTTGAATGCGTAAACAAGGTCGAGTGCACCCGCATAACCGATGATGGAGGTTTCCTTGATGAGGGCAATGAATTCGTTACCGAGGGTCGGCAGAATGTTTTTGATTGCCTGGGGAACCACGATTTTGATCATGGATGCGGAATAGCTGAACCCGACCGCACGGGCAGCTTCAAGCTGACCGGGATCGACGGAATTGATACCGCCGCGCATGATTTCGGACACGTATGCACCGCTGTTGACACCGAAAATGATGATACTTGCTTCAACGGCACTCAGTTTGAAACCCATCGACGGGAACAAAACGAAGTAGCCGAGCAGCAATTGCACCATAACGGGGGTTCCGCGGAACAGGGCAACATACAGCGAACATATTTTTTTGAGAATGGCGGGCACGCGTTGCAGCACCCACATGATTGCAAAAAACAGATAATAGAACGTGACAACACGCAACAAAGGCTTTTTCGGAAAACGAGCCAGAAAACGGTCATAACGGCTCTGCATGGCATAAGGCAGAACGGGATATTTGGGCATAACACTGATGACCGCAATAATACAACCGATGACCATGCCGATGATAAGACCGAGCACGGCAACCTTGACGGTGTTTTCAAGACCGGTCACAACCTGCTTGTAGCCGCCTTTGTCGATAAAGTTGACAATGAATTTACCCCATTTGAGGGAAAAGTCTGTCAGCATCTCTTTTCACCTGCCGCATCCTGCACGGATACGACAACTCCCCTTTCCGGTGTGATGATTAAAAACAACCCCGTCGTATCGGCGGGGTTGCAAAATTCGGTTTAAAAGACTCAGCCGTTTACACCTGCAACAATGTTGTTGGCGGGAGCTTCGTCGATCACAACGTAAGCGATGTTGCCGTTAAGGATGTCCTGCACTGCAAATGCGCCGTTGGAGTAACCGATGCCTTCAAGGTTAGCAAAGCCTGTGAAGCCCCAATCTGCATCGCCGACAACATAGAAGCCGCCGGTGGTGCCGGTCTGGAAACCGACCTTGGTGCCTTCTGCAAGACCAGCAAGAACAGCTTCTGCATCAGCTGCGGTTTCGCAAGCATCAAAAGCAGTGTCTGCAGCAGCAGCGATGATCTTCTGGGAAGCATTGTAGTAAGAGGTGGAGAAATCAAGGATTTCTTCGCGTTCGGGCTTGATGGTCAGGCCGGAAGCAGCGACATCGCACATACCTTCACCGACAGCGGTGCAGACGGAATCGAATTCCATGTCGTTAACAGCAAGGGTCTTGCCGAGGGACTGTGCGAACAGATTCATGATTTCGATATCAACGCCGTAGTAGTATTCGCCTTCAACATATTCGAAGGGAGCGAACGCAGCGTTGGTAGCAATCACAAGCTGGTTGTCGGAAGCACCGACAGTTGCATCAGCAATCAGAACACCTTCGGGTGTGCCGTCGCCGAAATACTTGTTCATGATTTCGTCGAATTTGCCGTTTTCCTGAATTTCAGCAAGGAAATCGTTGAGTTGGCCAAGAAGTTCGGTGTTGCCCTTGGTAACTGCAAAAGCATACTGTTCTTCGGTCAGGGGGATGTCGATGACCTTAAGAAGACCTTCAACAACAACGTCGCCGCCGGTGACATCGCCGGCAGAAACATTACCGTCGGTAACATTGCCATCGGTAGCTGCATTGGTGGGATCTTCAACATCATTGCCGCAAGCTGCAAAACAGCCGACTACAAGGCAAAGTGCTACAAGAACGGAAAGAATGGATACAAACTTTTTCATTTTTTTACACTCCTTTATAAAAGTCGAACACAGTATAGCACACTTTTATTTTTATGCAAGCCCCGTTTTTGTTTTTCTCCCTTTAGTCCGATGAATGTCAATTTCAGGGTGCCCTTTTTGTACATTCCGACGAAGGATTTTCCTTTCTTTCCGACAAAAAAGCACAAACACAGCTAAAAACCTGCATTTGTGCTTTTATTTTAAATATTCCTTATGCAATCTTATGCAACGGGAAGTGCATATTTTTGCGAAAAGCGTGTATATTGCTCCTGAAAGGCGGGATTGCCATGCTTGATTTTGTTAAGGTATTCATGCATATCCATGGCATCGTGTGCCATTTCGATCATACAACCTGCAATATTGGAACAATGGTCAGACACACGTTCAAAGTTATTCAGCAGATCTGCCCACACAAAACCGACTTCGATGGAGCATTCGCCCTTTTGCAGACGTTTGATATGGCGGGAACGAAGCTGTTCTTTCAGGTCGTCCACAACCTGTTCAAGCGGTTCAACCTGTGCGGCGGCTTCAAGATCATTGTTCAGGAATGCCTTCATGGTATAGAACACGATTTCGTCGGTGGCTTCGGACAGAACCTTCAGTTCGCGTTGGGCAGGTTCCGAGAATGCAATCTTTTTCTCTTTGATTTCTTCTGCGGATTCAAGCAAGTTGACTGCATGGTCGGAGATGCGTTCAAAGTCGCCGATCATGTGCAAGAGTTTTGCCGATTCATGACTGTCGGCATCATTCATGGGGAAGGTATTGAGTTTAACAAGATAACTGCCTAAAATATCCTCATAGTGGTCCGCTTTGGATTCTTGCTTGCGCACCATTTCGGCAAGTTCAGGCGTATAGTCTTCCAATGCAAACATCGCTTTGCGCAGGGCATCTTCCGAGATTTTTGCCATTTTGATTGTCAGGTCATGGCAACGCTGAACAGCAAGTGCGGGTGTGTGCATAAGACGTTCATCAATCTCGATTTTTTCTTCCTTTACATCCCCCTTGGGTTCGGGAATGAGTTTCATCGACAGCTTTTCGAGTAATCCCGTTGCGGGGAACAGGAGTGCCGTGCAGGCAATGTTGAACGCGGTGTGTGCAACAGCAATCGACACTTCGCTTGCCTCCTGTGTAAACACGGGCAGGTCAAACACCGATTTCACAATGCAGAACAAAGTCAGCATAATAACAGTGCCGATGATATTGAAAGACAGATGCACAACCGAAGCACGGCGTGCATTGCGGTTTGTTCCTACCGAAGACAGCATAGCCGTTACACAAGTACCGATATTCTGTCCCATAATGATCGGAATGGAGGTGCCGACCGAAATCTGCCCCGTAGAGGACAATGCCTGCAGAATACCGACGGATGCAGACGAAGACTGAATGATTGCAGTCATAACCGCACCGACAAGTACCCCGAGAATGGGGTTGGAGAACATGACGAGCATATTGCGGAATGCTTCGACCTCGCGAAGACCTTCCACTGCCGAAGACATGGCATTCATACCGAACATCAGCGTGGCAAAGCCAAGCAGAATCACACCGATGTCTTTCTTTTTATTATCCTTAAACCCCATATAAAAGACAATACCGATGAGTGCAAGGATGGGAGAAAATGAAGTCGGCTTCAGAAGATTAACAAACAGGCTGTCCCCCTCAATACCCGACAAGCTGAGAATCCATGCCGTGACAGTGGTACCGACATTCGCTCCCATAATAACATTGATCGCCTGCCGCAGGGTCATAATGCGGGAGTTGACAAAACCGACCACCATAACCGTGGTTGCCGAGGAAGACTGCATAACGGCTGTAACCCCCATACCTGTCAGAAAACCGGCAATTTTCCCTGTTGTCAGTTTACCGAGCAAGCTTTTCAACCCATTGCCTGCCGCTTTTTCGAGGGCAGAACCCATCGTATTCATACCGAACAAAAACAGACACAAACCGCCGATCAAAGACAATACATCAAAAATATCCATATCTTTTTCCTCAGTATTATGTACTCAGATTTCCTGTTCAACAAACTGTGTTCCGTTGTAATTCCAGATGGAGCGCACGCCGTTTCTGCGCAGGGCTGACAGGGCTACATCAAACGCATAATCGAGCTTTGTGCAATCGTGGCAATCGCTGCCGAGGGTCACGCGGCCGTTCTTTTCGGCAATGTGACGCATTAAGAATTCGGCAGGATAGGGCCAGTCGGTTGCACCTCTTGCCATGGCACCCGTGTTGACTTCCACAGGGATATCCGCTTCAAGCACGGCATCAAGTGCCTGTTTTGCAACGTTGATGTAATGAGGGTCAGTCTGATCGGGCACACCGTGCTTTGTGATGAGGTCAAAATGGGCAAGAAACAGCGGTTTTTCTTTCAGCGAATCCACAACACTGTCATAATAGGCTTTGGCAAAAGCGACCTTGTTGCCGCCGAAGCCTTCGTCCACACATTTCTGCGTGGCGGCTGCACTGAGGTCAATGGGATGATACACTCCGTTTGCCTTAACATAATGTACACCGCTGATGAAGTAATCAAAGCCTTCTTTGTCCTGCGGATTGCTGAAATAATCCAGTTCAATACCGAGCATAACCTTGATGCGGTCGGCATATTCGGTCTGCAAAGCGCGCACTTCATTTTTATATTCTTCATAGCGCACGGGGGGCAGACAGTAGGAACTATCAAAGTCCGTGTAGCTGTGGTCGGAAAGTCCGATCACGTCAAAACCCAATCCGATTGCGGCTTCAATGATTTCGCGGGGGCTGTGTTTGCCGTCCGAAAAAGTGGAATGGGTGTGCAAATTGCCTGTGTAAACCATTTCAATCTCCTCCTTATCCTAATGACTCGCTTGCGTAGTCATAAAGACTGATATTCATATCCACGGTACCGTTGATGCCTGCAACGGTGCCTGATTTGGTATACTGCCAGATTGTATAGTGATAATAATAAGTCGGTTTATCATTGTATTGTGCAAGCCAGCAATCGTAATCCGACAGGGTTTCAAGGTCGTAGTCATAATAGCCGAGGTCGCAGTTGAGATAGATCATCGGTCTGTAGCCTGCCTGCATGATGCGGTCGCAGAAGGCTTTGGCACAGGCGGTGATGACCTCGGATTCCGTGTTATAAGTACGCGATTCTTCAATGGAATAACGTTCCCAGTCAAACACAACGGGATATGCCAGCGGATAGCCCTGAATCAGTGAAAGGGTGAACTCCGCTTCTTCGAGGGCTTCTTCCACACTGATTGCCTGTGAGAAAAAATACACCCCGACACGCAAACCCGCATTCAGTGCCCCCTGTATATTCCTTTTGAACATTTCATCTTCGCAGATTTTGCCTTCCGAGCCGTAACCGCGGTAGCCCACACGGATAAAAGCAAAGGTAATGCCGTCATTCTTCACGGCATGCCAGTCGATCTCCTCCTGATAGGACGAAACATCAATGCCGGAATAGGCAACCACACTGCTGTCGTTGTAAACCATGCGTCCGTTGCCTGTTTTCAGAAATAAGTCGGCATTGTATGCAGCCTTATTGATCTGATAATTACGGATGGTGTTGCCCTGCATGTCCTGCACGTAATACGGCACGGTGGTAGCGGCGTTCTGTGCTTGCGAGATTCTTCCCGACAGCAAATCGGGACTCCACTTGCACCCGCCGCAGAAAACAAGAGCCAAAATCAATATAAACAGCGGCAAAAGTCGCAGTTTCATTCGCTTTTCCTTCCCCCGATTGACTTGCAATCGGCATTTTAATGTGTTAATATACAAATAACACATTGAAATTAAATCATTCTGAATAATTGTAACACAGCAAACGCTGTTTTGCAAGCAAAAACGGAGGACACATGAAAAATTACCGTCTTGTTTCACCTTACGAATCCGTTGTCTGGGACGGCGAAGGCGCATGGAACCGTTACAAAGGCAACCTGCACACCCATTCGGTCGCAAGCGACGGGGAAATGGATTTAAGGGACGCCATTCTTGCATACTACAACCGCGATTTTGATTTTCTTGCCATGACCGACCACGGGGTAACAGGAAGACCGTGGGACGAATGCCCGTCAAAACCCCTGATGTACCGCGCATTCCGTGCCATGCGGCATTATGACTTAAATTGGTTCACCACCCAAGAAAGCAAAGCCCTTGCAGACGGTTCGTTCCCCCTGCCCGACGGCAAACAGCGCGGCAAAGGCATGCTGTGCGTGCCCGGCGGCAACGAAATGTGCAACCTGACCGCAACCAAAACCCATGTCAACGGCTTTTTCATGAAGGGCTGTGAGATGTTCGGCGGCAAAGAGAATGACTACGAGTGCGCCGTGAAAGCGGTGGAAGAAAACGGCGGTGTTTCATTTATGAACCACCCCGGAAGCTGGCTGAACACCAACAAGGACAAAAACAAAATCCATGACCCGTTCATGATTCACTATTTCGGCAACATTCTGCTGAAATACCCGACCTGTTTAGGTATGGAAGTGTTCAACGAAAAGAATTCCTCGACCCCGTGGGACAGACATCTGTGGGATCATGTGCTGCAATACTGCCTGCCGCACGGCAAAAAGGTGATTGCATTCAGCAACGGCGATATGCACATTGAACGCGATGTGGATTCCTCGTTCTGCTATTTCTTCATGCCCGACCTGACTCTCGACAGCGTGAAGACCGCCATGCAAACGGGCACTTCCCTGTGTGTCACAAGAATGATCCGTGCCGATGAAACCTTCGGCCCCGAGCAGGATATGGACAAGCGCAACGACCCCTCCCCCGTGCCGCTGTTCGACAGAATCGAAACAAAAAACCATACCATCACCGTATCTGCCACTGATTTTGACCGTATTCTGTGGATCGCCGACGGCAAGGTCATCAAAGAAGAAAAGTTCGATGCCATTCAGGCAAACGGCATCTTCTCCCTCGACCTTGATTCCATTGATGGGGCAGAGAATTTCCTCTATGTCAGAATGCAGGCTTCGTCCGAAAACGGTATCTGCCTGACGCAGGCAATCGTCCTCGACGACGGCACACCGCCCAAGCCCCACACCGTCAGCGAAGAAGACATCAAAGCCCTCAAGGCACTTCGCAGAAAAAGCAATCGCTTTGTGCTGATTGTCGGCGGCATCCTCGGCGAAATCCCCTACCGTATCCGCCTGATGAAAGCAAGAAAGCAAGGCAATGCTGACAGGTAAATAAAGCAAAAATATAAAAGGATTCATCACAATGCACATGTCGGTGAATCCTTTTTCATTATACATTAACAAAAAACTGAAAATTGATTGACATTACTATAATGTTTTAAATTCAAAGTGGTTTATTATATTTTACAAATCTGCATAAATAATTTCAAATTATTTCAAAAAAAGACTTGACAATTGCTTTTCTGCGTGCTATAATGCCAAAGCGTTGAGAGGGAAACACCTTCTCACAGTCGGTGTCTATAACATTGAGGTTCCACCCGTTCCCATCCCGAACACGGTAGTTAAGCTCAACTGTGCCGAAAATACTTGGCGGGAAGCTGCCCGGGAAAATAGGTCGTCGCCGACACAAACAGAACCGTCCGAATGGACGGTTTTTTGCTTTTTGCATATTGACTATCCGATACAATCGTACTAATATTAAAATGAAAAATTGAGGAAAGGCGGAGAAGGATGCAAAAAAGATATGAACTTGACATGACCACCGGGCCGTTTCTGAAAAAGATTTTCATTTTTGCCGTTCCGATGGTTTTCACGGGGCTGTTGCAACTGCTTTATAACACGGCGGACGTGGTTGTTGTCGGCAAATTTGCAGGCGAAACCGCCTTGGCGGCAGTCGGCTCAACGGGGTCGCTAATTAACCTTATATTGAATGTCTTCATCGGTCTTTCCATGGGGTCAGGCGTTATGGTTGCCCGCTACATCGGTGCGCAGGATGATGAAAAAATCCACCAATGTACCCACACCGCCATGTGCATCAGCTTGTGTGCAGGCTTCTTTGTTGCGGCAATCGGCTTTTTCTTCTCCAGAGAAATGCTGATTCTGATGAATGCGCCCGACGATGTGCTCGACAAAGCAACGCTGTATCTGCAGATCTACTTTTTGGGTGCCCCCGGTTCCCTGTTGTATAACTTCGGCGCATCTGTTTTGCGTGCCACGGGCGACACCAAAAGACCGCTTGTGATATTGGGTTTGACGGGGCTTGTAAATGTAGGATTGAATCTGCTTCTTGTGATTGTGTTCCACATGGATGTGGCAGGGGTTGCCATTGCAACCATCACTGCACAATATCTGTCTGCCATCTGCATTGTATGGCGGCTCATGCGCCTTGACAATGCGTGCAAATTGCAGCTCAAAAAGATGCGTTTTTACAAGCGCGCACTGTTTGAAATTATCCGCATCGGTCTGCCCGCAGGGGTGCAGAGTGCACTGTTTTCGATTTCCAATGTTATTATTCAGTCTACGGTCAACTCCTTCGGCACGGTTGCCATGGCGGGCATTGCAGCGGGTTCCAATGTGGACGGCTATATTTTCACCTGCACGAATGCCGTTGCACAGACAGCAATGAATTTCACCTCGCAAAATATCGGTGCTAAAAAATACGAAAATGTTCCCAAAGTGTTCCGCTACTGTCTTTCAACCGCATTCATTGCCGCCGCAATACTGAGTGCCATTGCATTTTTGTTCAGAGTTCCCATTGTGGGTATGTTTTCGGATGAAGCGGACGTTATTGCCATCGGTGCAGACCGCCTGACACTGATTCTGCCGTTCTACTTCTTCTGTTCGCTGATGGATGTCACCGCAGGACAGGTGCGCGGCATGGGAAAAAGCATCGAGCCGATGGTCATTTCCCTGCTCGGTGCATGCGGTAGCCGCCTTTTGTGGGTGTTTTTGATTCTGCCGCTGAACAAGACACTTACGATGCTGTATTGGTCCTACCCCGTTTCATGGGCACTGACCTTTTTTGCACAAACGGCATTTTACCTGTATGCCGCACACAAACTCAAAAAGAAGCACTTGCAATTGCAGGAAGCATAAGAAAAACGGAAGCTGTAAAAATTTAGTTTTTGCAGCTTCTTTTTTTATGTGGAAATTCAGAAAAATATATGATATAATGAAAACAAATAAACAAAGAGGAGACATTTTATGCTTAACACAGGTTTATTCAAAAAGGCGGTCAGTATTCTGCTTTCGGCATTGCTGTTCGTTTCTGTATTCTGCACCACCGTGCAGGCGATGCAACCGCAAACGGGCACATTGCAGTCAGCACCCCTGTCCCTTTATACAAGCACAGCCAAAAGCGGCAGAGCCATTGATTATGACAACGATATTGACATGGCGAAATTAAGAGCAATGCTGCGGGATACCGTGCTGAATTATGCGTATGTTGTAAACCTCGGGTCTTCTTATTATCTGCCTGCAACACAGCAAACAATAGAGTTGATTTCCACCATCATTGTTTGTGAAATCCCGGAAGCTTTTCACTATGAAGCGGTTGAGGCAATTTACGACAAAAGCACCAATATGATTTTTCAGCTTCGTTTTACATACAACTGTTCTCCCGAAGAATATGTGCAAAAGCGATATGAATATGAACGCGAGGCAGACACCCTGCTTTACGGCATTATTGATAACAAAAACCTGACCGATGTGCAGAAAGCATTGCTGTTGCATGACCGCCTGGCACTGCATTGTGAATACGGTGATGTTAACGGCAGTTATCTGGACACGGCAACATTGTACGGCGCACTGGTCGGCAAAGCACCTGTTTGCCAAGGGTATGCCGCGGCTTACATCTATTTGCTCGGCAGGGTCGGCATCCGCAGTGAAATGTGCATATCCAATCAGCTCAACCACGCATGGAACATTGTTTACATAGACGACGAAGCCTATCATGTGGACGTTACATGGGATGACCCGACGCCCGATGTTGCAGGGCAGGTTTATCATTACAACTTCCTTTTGTCCACACAGGCACTCAAAAACGGCATCTCGGATGATTACGACACAAGCCACAATGCAAACGATTTTAACACCACTCCCGTCAGCACCAAATATGACAATGCCTATTGGCAACATTCATTCACGGCATTTCAACTGCTCGACAATGAAATTTATTACATTGATAACGATGCGCAGAAGCTGTGCAGAGAATCCGACAAAGCGCAGCTCGCAGACGTGAGCGACACATGGTATATTTCTGCTGACGGCTATTACATGGTCGGCAATTATGCCTGCCTTGCCGCAGATACACAATATCTGTATTACAGCCTTTCCGATTCAATTTACAGTTTTGACCCGAAAACAGAAAGCAATCAGCAGCTTTATACTCCCGCGATGACACATCGGGGCGAAACGTTCTATTCCATGGCGGGTTTTGCCTATCAATACGGCATCATGCAGATTGACCTTATCAACGAAGATTATATATATCGCACAACAATCAACCATTGCGATCATACGGATTATTTTGACAAAACCATAACCAAAGGTGATTGCATAACGGAAGGATGCACAAGACACATCTGCAAATCCTGCCTTGCTTATTATGAATCCTTTGATTTGAACCCCCAAAGACACACAGGCTACATCGACTTTTCGGAAAGAATAAACCCGACCTGCGGAACGCCCGGCAAAAAGCGGGACACACTCTGCCGCGATTGCGGAGAAGTGCTGGAAGAAGGCGAAGTGATTCCTGCAACGGGAAATCACACATGGGGTGAGGCTGTGCCCGAGAATTCCGACATTTGCACCGGCATTCTGGTTTACACCTACACCTGCACGGTCTGCGGTGACACAAAGCAAGAAACACACGAAACCGAAAACACCGTGCATGCAGGTGAAACCGAACTGCGCAATGCCAAGGAAGAAACCTGCGGATACTCCGGCTATACAGGTGATCTGTGTTGCACAGCCTGCGACCATGTGATAACCCCCGGTCAGGTGATTCCCGCAACGGGAAATCACGCATGGGACGAAGGCTTCGTCGCAATTCCGCCTTCCATGTTTGCTGAGGGCACACGCAGATATACCTGCACGACCTGCGGAAGAACCAAAGATGAAGACATTCCGAGACTTGCAAACGCCCTCAAGGGGGATATCGACATGGACGGAAGCATTACGGCCGGGGATGCAAGATTGGCACTGCGTGCAAGTGTGGGACTGGAAGAACTCACCGGTAATGCCTTTATAGCGGCCAATGTGGATAATAACCATACCATTACTGCGAATGATGCAAGATTGATTCTTCGATACAGTGTCGGCTTGGAAACCGAATGGCCGTCATAACACTGATATAACAAAAAAAACAGCGGTGCGAACCGCTGTTTTTTTGTTGATTATCAGTTGTTGTAATCTGGAACTTCCTGAAAATTGTCTGTCACTTCGGGGTCGGTGGCAATTTCTTCAAAATCGTTGCCGGGCTGTGTGGCAGGTACTGTGGTGGTGGGAGTAGTGCTTTCCGCTTCGCCGGGCATGTTGCCGTATTTTGCAAAAACAAGCACTCCGTAATCCTTGTCGATTTCTTCATAGGCATCAAAGAAATTGACTTCGCAGTAGCTGGCATTGGAAACCGACAGCATGGGCACCAACACAGTGGCATACATGGTAAAAATAAATTCCTGCAACGGCATCATAACTCTTTGCAACAGGCGCGACAGCAAGGTTGCATTGCTGCCGTCGGTGTATCTGCCGTACAGTTCAACGCTTTTGCTTTCGCCGGCAGCAAGAGAACCGACAACGATGTACATCTGATCATCATCCAGATCCAGATGTTTGTGGCTCTTGGTTTCCACATAAACACGTTCTGCATCCACACGGCCGATGTTGGTTACGGTGATGGTGAACACAATTTCGTCATCAATGCCGTAAGATGCAGCGTCAGACTCTACCTTTACGGCAAGTTTGGGTTTAAAAATTGTGTCTGCTTCTGCGGCAAAAACAGGAATTACGGCGCCGCACATAAGCAAAACGGCAAGAAGAATGGAAACAGCGCGAGAGAATTTTTTGGACATACAAAAGACCTCCTTTATTACTTGCAACATTCCGTTACAATAAATACATTACATAAATTTGGTTGCTTTGTCAAGTATTGTCTGCAATCTGCTTGTTTTTTGATCTTTTCCACAACAAAAGAACCGGCACAAACACAAACACGGCAATCACAGCTGCGGCAAGGAACATGGTTTCTGTGGGCAGCGGGGTTTCGACATTGAATTCGTTCATATAAGTTCTTGTGGAGTTGGAAATGGCAAGGTCGCCGATATAGGGGCCGACCACCATGGGAATGAGCACATAGAACACCATGCGGATGCCCTGGAACTGACCGACCTTGTCTTCAGGGGTGTAGTCGCGCACGGTTGCGTTCAGAAGAATGGTCAGCACCGCATAGCCGACAAGTGCGGGGGCAATGCAGGGCAGTGTACTGCCGACATCTCTGCCGAATGCGAACACAAGGAACAAGCCGACCACAAAACCGACAGAGGCAATCAGGAACACCTTGGTTCTGCCGATTTTTGCCTGTTTTGTGAGCAGAATCAGAATACCGGGAACAATGATTGCCAGTGCAATAACGGCACCGATGATGGTTTTTGCACCAAGCAGCTCGGGGGTATTTTTAAGAATAACGTGTTCAAGATAAATGAACAGATACGGGAACCAGACCTGCACGCTGATGTTGAAAATACACACAGCGGCAAAGGACAGATACAAATCCTTATGCTGTTTCACAACCGACGGACGGAAACCGTAAATAACATCCGCCCAGTAATTGCCGTTGACCTGACGGATGCCGCTTCTGGATTCGTTCAGGCTGAACAGACCGATGACACCGCAAAGGGTAACCGAAGCACCGAGAATGAGGAAGAAGGTGGAATAGCCGATTTTGCCGACAACAGCCATCAGCCCCATAACAATGCCCGTAGCGGCAAGCGGAAGCACGGCAAGAACGGATTCGGTGACAGGGCGGTTGGACTCGTCCGTTACGTCCGTGACCCATGCGTTGAAACTTGCGTCATTGCTCAACGAGCCCATAAATGTCATAATGACGTCCATGATGATAACAGTCCATACCGTAACGGTCAGCACGCGAAGCATATCGCTCGACTGCAATATGGCGGCAGTGTTTTCAAGCGAAATAAAGCCGAAGCAGGCCGTAACAATACCCCATGCAATGTAACCTGCCGAAAGGAAAATTTTGCGGCGGTTCATGCGGTCGCTCAAGGTGCCCAGCAGAAGGGTGGAAACGAAAGCGGCAACGGCACTCAATGCCACCATATTACTGATGGCGGTGCTGAACGGAATGGCATTGTCAATGGCAGCCTGATCCGTCACATTGCCGTAAATGGAGTTGTAAAGGAAGGTGTTGAAAACCATATTTTCAACATTCCATGCGATCTGCCCGGCGGTGCCGAACAGAATCAGATTGAACCATGTGCGTTTTCCTAATTTCGAACGTTGCATACTATCAAGCTCCTTTTCTTTATAGATTATGTGCTGATAAATGCTTATTTAATCTGCGTGCCGACAGGAACACAATCATCCACGAAAATGACCTGACAGCCGCAAGCATTGTTGGTGGCGGCAAGCAGCATACCGTTGGACTGCACGCCGCTGAAACGGGCAGGCTTGAGATTGGCAATAACAATGATCTTTTTGCCGACGAGTTCTTCGCAGGTGTAATCATGCTTGATGCTGGAAACAATAACACGTTCATCAAGACCGTCATGGAGGGTCAGTTTCAGGCAATTGTGGGACTTGCGGATTTCCTGTGCCTTGACGATCTGACACACACGCAGGTCGATATTGCCGAAGTAATCAATGTCGATTTCTTCCTTGATGGGCTGCACGGGATCGGGATCGCCGTAAACCTTTTCGGGCTTGACTTCTTCGGGTTCTTCCACAGGAACATAGAGTTCTGCTTCGGTCTTGGGTGTGGAGAAATCAAGCAGACCGAGATACTTTTCGGAATCAATGGCAAACAGGAACAGATACAGACGAGGACCCTGTTCTTTGTCGATCAGCAGACGGTAAACATTCTTGAAGAACTTGCCCTGCGCCTCTTTGAGGGCTTTTTTGTCGAGTTCTTCGTCTCTTGCTTCGCCGGGGATAGCATAAATGGCGGTCTGCAGTTCGTCAAGATTGTAGCCGCCTTTCTGAATATAGGCACGAAGCAGCTCAATTTCTTTCTTTTCCACTTCGGAAAGGGTTTCGTAAAGATCCCAGTTACGAGTGGTGCGCAGACGGTTGACACTTTCGGGGGCGCATTGCTCAAGCCAGAATTTTGCTCTTTCAAGGCGGTCTGCAAAATCATCATACTTGTAAGGTGTGCCGATCTTGTCGAAAACAACTTCGAGCATGGGAACATTGAAGTCAACCACACTGCCGAGCTGCACAAGCAGTCCCATGGGAACGGGTTTGACTTCTCTGCCTTCGACCTTTGCAAAATCCATAACGGACTGGGTGTATTCGTTTGCAGTACCGTTTGCAACTTCGTTCAGCATCTTGTCGAATTCAAAATACTGACGCAGGATACCGTCGTCGAAGCAGAAGTCGAAAGCCTTGAGGGGCTCGGTCTTTGCATACAGCCACAGAATGACTTCGGGCTGATAGAGCTTGAGCAGGGTGTCAGGGGTCAGGTTCAATCCGCTGGAACCACTCATCTTACCCGTGGAACCCTTGATGCCGATGAATTCATACCCTTGGAACATAGGCGGTTCATAACCAAAAATAGCACGGGCAATGTCCTTACTGGTGTCATAAGAGCCGTGGGGAGATGCGTGGTCTTTTCCGCCGGGTTCAAAGTCAACGCCTTCATACATCCAGCGCATCGGCCAGTCAATTTTCCATGCAAGTTTGCAGTTAAAATCCTTGGTAAAATCAAAACTGCCGCAATGGCCGCAGGCACATTCATACTGTGCAACGGTGCAATCGTCGCTCAAAGAAAGAATCTTGGTGGTGTCACGCTTACATTCGGGGCAGTAGATGGAAACGGGATAATAGGCTTCTCTTTCGCCCTCAGCCGCGGTCTGGGTGCGGTGGGAATCGAGAATATCAAAAATTTCGCCGCGCTTTTTGAGGGCGGTCAGAATGTGTTCAACATACTTGCCGCTTCTGTACATTTCAGCCTGACGGCGATAGTCCATGGTGATGCCGAATTTTTCCATGGAAACCATGAATTCGTCTTCAAAATGGTCGGCATAAGTCGGGAAACCGTCATCATAGGGGTTGGGCACGTCCACATAAGGATAGCCGATGTATTTGTCAAAGCCTTCGGTGATGGCGGCAACATTGACGGGCACCTTTCTCATGCGGTCAAACTCGTCCCATGAGAACAGAAGTCTTGCCTTTTTGCCGAGCTTGCGAAGGGCTCTTGTAACAAGCAGAGCCGTTGCAACGTCACGGAAGTTACCGATATGAATGGAGCCGGACGGAGAAATGCCTGCCGCACAGACATATTCTTCCTTA
The DNA here is from genome assembly GCA_017416485.1 of Clostridia bacterium. Taxonomy (GTDB): domain Bacteria; phylum Bacillota; class Clostridia; order Oscillospirales; family Acutalibacteraceae; genus RUG806. The sequence goes on from JAFQCH010000042.1 coordinate 49,719, forward strand.
TCGGGCTTTCTGCGAATGAGTTCTCTTGCGATTTCTTCAGACCAATGCATAATAAAACACTCCTTAAAAGAAGACATAATTTAACTTATATATTATACAGATATTGGTAATAAAAATCAAGAGGTATAAAAACAAAAATCCCGTTGCCGAAGCAACGGGAAAAGTGCGAGGAATTATCCGAAGAAATAAGCATCAAAATGCTTTGCACCACAGGCACAGTCCATGTTCATGCCGAACAGCTGCCACAAGAATCGCAGAATTGTGTAAATGAATTGCATAAAACTGTTCTTACTGTGGCACAGGCAGGAGCAGTCGGAGCTGTCATCGGTCGGTTCGTCAGGTTCGGCAGGGACATCAGGTTCTGTGGGCATTTCAGGCTCAGTGGGGACTTCGGGTTCTGTGGGTTCTTCAGGCTGTTCATAATCCACTTCGATGCTTTCATCAGCGCCGGTCTTGTCATAGGTGATTTCAATGTCGCTGATTGCATCACTGATGGTCTGTGTTGCAATCACTTCATCATCCTTGCTGAGAGTAACCGTACCGTCCGAAATACCGGTAACAACCAAGCCTGTTTCAGTCTGCGTTGCAGTGATGGTATCACAGGAAGCGGTACCGGAAATAACGGTATCTACAAATCCGCCGTCAGCAGTCACCGTTGAAAATGTAATGATGCCGGTTTCATTTTCGTTACACCGAACAGCAATCGTGTTTTCATTTTCTGCATCGACGGAGATTTCAGTTTGTGCATTTGTCGGAATATTTGCAGAAATGGCAAGTTCATCTCCGGTTACTTTTACAACGGCATTCTTATCTGATATATTTTGCGCATTTATCGTATGTCCGTCAACTAACCAATACAAACTACCTCTTGCTTCGGTTTCCACATGTTCTGCTTCCATATTGTTTTCAATTGAGAGCATTGAATCACTTTGTGAAAAATTAAAAGCCTGTTCCGCGTCAGCAACAAGGTTCACACCAACGCCATCTACCGGCATACCTATGGCATATCTATCACCGGTCCCACTTATTTCTTCTTCTTCATTAGATGGAACATTTCCCCCTACAATATCAACGGCCCATGTTATGTTCATATATGGAGTGAGAACATCGGTAAAAAAAGAAATGTCTGAATCTTCACTCGTCCAAGTCCATCCGCCTCCGGAATAACTCCAGGAGTTTCCTTTAATTGCAATTCTTTTTATGTTTTTGGGTTCATTGGAATCATTCACTAAAATATCATTTCCATCCATACCAATCGCAAAAACAGCATGGCCACCCGGCCCTGCATCTACATCTCCCTCTAATAATCCAATAATCACAGGTGCCCCGCCATCTACATAATTTTCAACAGCTGCAATCAATGATTCAGTATTGTTCAAATTGGCCCTTTTTTCAACAATTGCATTTACACTGAACTGATAAATATACCCATACTTGATATAATCTTTAGCAGACATATCAAGGTCAATATTCATTGTTCCCTGATTGATGCTTCTTAATTTTGTATAAGGCAATGCGGTCCATGAAAGATAATCCGTAACAGCCGGTGCATTAAGCAGTGTTGCGGCTGTTGTCAATGCCATTCCATAGCAATGTCCGTGCGTTTCTCCATCTTCAATATAATTATATATTTCTGTCCCTTTTTCCGTTCCGAACATTCCTGTGTAATATTCAACAGCTATCGTTTCATTTATATTTTCAAATTTGTAGCTATCCCTGTCAAAATCATACCCTGCGGGGAAAATAGGACCGGTTGGAACATTACCGTCGTTCCCCGAAGAATTTCCTATATCTTCTACAGTCGATTGAAAGATTGCAGAGTTCAGATTAAAATTAAAAGCAGGGCGGACACCGAAGTCGGTACGGTACGTAAGGCCAAATAAGTGGGAGACTTCACCATTGTGGTAGACTTTACAGCAATCCTCGGAATAGCCACCGGCCGTCCGAAGTAGCCAATAAGAGTTGCCGGATTTTACAACTAAGCCTTGACATTTGGCATAAGCCGACCCTTGTGCTACGCGGGCAGCTTTTGAAAATCCGTAATTCGAGTTAAATACATCGTTGTACGAAAGAAGATAGATCTTGTCGTTGGTGGATGCGGAGTTGTAAGCCGAAGACGAGGCACCGTAAGCGGAGTTGTCAAGCGTGGTGGATGCAAGGATATTCTGTTGTGCCGCCGAAAAGGCGGTATTATAAAAATCGGAATTCAGCCATTGCCGGACACTACTTTTTTCATAATTATTGGCATAATGTGTTTTTTCGGAATTACCCCAATAGGACTCGCTTTTTAACACATAATTGTTATATGCTTGTGAATCGAGAATGTTTTCCGACAAAACCATACCGGTTGCCGGGTCAAGCACGCGCCATCGGACAGGTTCATATTTGAACCAATAGACGGTGTTGGCGTTGTAACCGTTATCCTCTTGCCATGTAGATGACGATGTATAACCCGTGTAATACGGTCTGTAGGAATCAAAGACTACGCCGCGGTATTTATTGCCGCCGTAAAGTACATCCTTGTAACGCATATAATCGGAAGCGGTCATTTTGCCGTCATTTTCAACTCCCGTACCGCTGTAGTAGTCATAGGACACCCATTCACCGCTCGCGGCATTCAAGGCGGAGATGGTGGCGGTGTCAGTCACTTGACTCTGCGGATACCAACCGAATTCAAGAATGTCCCCGGTTTTGTAAGATGTTATGGTGCTTGCCGCTTGGGCAATAAAACCAAAAGCAAGCCTCGAAATGCCCGTAAGCGGTGTCATTGTAACGCACAGAACAACAAGCAGAGAAGATAATATTTTCCTCATCGTGTTTTTCATAAAGTTTCATCCTCCTTAAAATAAAAAAGTGTGTGCTAACCAAAGTTATGCACACACGAAAAACACAAACTTCGATTAGCTACCACACTAAAATTCTATTCCATAAAACAGGCAAAGAAATAAGAAGCCTGTGCTTTTACCGGATGATAAAAACACGACCTATTTTATGGAACAATTATTTAATTTTAGTGTGGTGCAATTATTATATCATTGCTATTGTGTATTTTCAAGCATTTTATTTTAATTTTCAGTTGCATATTCAATGAACTCTGATGTTTTGTGGGGCAAAAAACAAAAAAAAACACCTGAAAACAGGTGTTGATTTTTTATTTTTTCTGCCTTAAAACTGATTCAGAACTTTCTGCTTTTTGTCTTTGAATTCTTCGTCAGTCAGGATGCCCATTGCGCGCAGTTGTTTGAGTGCCTGCAGGAGGGTGACGGTGTCGATTTTGTCTTCCTTTTCCTCCTGCTTTGCCTGTTCGGGCTGTTCGGAATTGACCTTTACGGGTGTTTCCTTTGCCTGTTTGCGGTCTTCTTCGTTCTGCAGGGCGGCTGCGGAAACGGTCTGGTCGAGTCTGCGGGCGATGCGGTTGAAGTCTTTCTGCATCATGGCAACAGCAAAAACGGAAAGTCCGCAAAGGGTGAACAGCACATAGAATGCACCGTTGTCGGGCAGGTGAATGTTAAGCTTTTTGGCATCGTCCGAAATCTTTTTGCCGTTTTTACGCATCCAATACAGAATATAAAACGGAATAAGCGCAATTTTTGCAACTTCCTTGCCGCAGGCCTTGTTTTCACCCGCAAGCAGGCGGATTTTTTTGCAAAGACGAGCAAGCCACACAAGCTGATAAACACCGAAGGTCATCACGGAAATGATGACACAGGCGGTGATGTCTTCATATTCACACAGCTCTTCGGGGATGTCACCGTCTTCCCATTCGGGGCAGAACTGATCAGGCGTGCCTGCAAACACACGGTGCGCAGCGGCGCGTTCAAGCATCGGGAATTCCAACGACATAACAAATGCCGCCATACCGAGATAGAAAAACGCTTCGGGCAGAACTTCACTTGTGACACTGCGGTCAATCACAGCGCAAACCACACGAACGGCAACACTTATAAGCAAAGCACCTACACTTGTGAATGCGGCGGCAAAGGGCTTTTTGATTTTTCCCGTAAGTGTCAGGAACAACACAAGCAGGAAAGCCAACGGCAATGCCACACGGCAGACCGCCCACAGGATTGCCGTTGTGCCGACAAACAGTTCGGCACGGATGAAATACAGCAGTTGGTCAAACGCATACACAAGCATTAACGCGGGGGTCAACAGCATCAGTCGTGCATCCGCCTTGCGCACAAGAATTGCCATAATGAGCATCGACAGCGGCACCGCCAATGCGATCAGGCGAAGCACAAGCAAAAATCCGCCCGCAAAAAAGTCGGGGCTCATGCGCAGGAAAATGCCGATGTTTTCATCAAATCCGAATTCAAATGCCACCGCAAACAGCGACAGCACCGCACATGCAACGGTGATGGCAGGTAAAATTTTAATAACGGGACGTTCTTTTTCTTTCAAGGAAAAACACTCCTCTCCGATTCTGTTTGTATGAAAATTGATTTTATATAGTCTGTTCCCCGAGGGCAATATCGCGGTATACAGCAAAAGCCGACGGCAAGGCATAAACACTTTGCAACTCTTTTGCATCGGCGGTGACACAAGCGGGATTTTCCGTTGTACCGTCGAGCAGATAGCCGATCATGTGCCACTCTTTGTGTGTGAAGATATGAACAGCCGCGGGCAAGGCACGCACGCGAAGCGGTTCAAACCCGAGATTGCGGGCAAAGTCGATGGCTTGCTTTTCATTCAGATGACCGCCTGCATTCGGAAACTCCCACAAGCCCGCAAGCAAGCCTTTTTCAGGGCGTTTGCGCAGGATGAATCTGCCGTTTTCGCGAAGCAGAAATACCGTATGCTCTTCCCTTTTTCGCGCGGGCTTTGCAGAATGATAAGGCAAAACAGCCGCCGTGCCGTTCTGTTTTGCAAGACACCACGCGGCAACAGGACAGTTTTCACATTTCACATCCCCGCCGGGCAGACAGACCGTTGCACCGAGTTCAAACAAGGACTGCGTGAAAGCGGAAACATCCGTCTGCGGGATCATCTGCAAAACCGTTTCTTCGGCTTGTTTTTTGACCGCATTCTGTGCAATATCGGCATGGCTGTTGTAAAGACGGGACAGCACACGAAGAACATTGCCGTCCACAGCGGGTGCGGGCACACCGAATGCGATGGATGCAACGGCACCTGCGGTATAACTACCGATGCCGGGCAAAGTTTTCAGCACTGCGGGATCCGACGGCATTACACCGCCGAAGTCTTCCACCAAGCGCACGGCACATTTTTTCATATTGCGCACACGGCTGTAATAGCCAAGCCCTTCCCAGAGTTTATGCAAAAAATCATCATCGGCGGCGGCAAGACTCTGCACATCGGGCAAGGCTTGCAAAAAACGCGCAAAATAAGGCTTTACCGCTTCCACACGAGTCTGCTGCAACATAATTTCGGACACCCACACACGGTAGGGGGTCACATCTTTTCGCCACGGCAGATCGCGGGCATTTTCTTTATACCATGCAACCAATGCCAAGGATACTTCCGGCACCGGCACCTGAAAAAAACTCATACATCACACTCTGAAAAAAATATTATTACTTATTATAGCACACCTTTCCTTTAAAAGCAATTAAAAAAACAGGTATTGCGCACTTCACAAGGAGAAGGTCACAAACCTCATGAAGTGCACATAATCCTGTTTCGAATCAGAGCAGAGCCGCCAGGGTGCGTTCAATGGCACAGGCACTCGCCTCTTTGTAAAAATCATTTCTGTGAATGTGCATCTGCTCGTGCCGCAGACTTCGCCGCTGCTGTTCGGCAGAAAGACGACAGTTCAGATAAACATTATAGTCCCCTTCGGAATCGGGAATGGTGAAAGCCCGCACACCGACAGGCATGGGCAACAAGCGGATAATAATTTCGTTCAACTTTTTCTCCTTATATAAAATCATTAGTTACGATTGCGCGATCAGCGCATTGACAACCTTTAAAATGGTATCCAGTTCTTCCGCACTTGCTTTTGCAGACAAATCAAACAGCATACGGCGCTTGCGAAAAATTTCATCCCGCATGTAATCCACCGCTTCTTCCTGAGGGACGGGCATTAAACTGTCTACGGAAATATCAAAATATGCGGCAATGGCGCGCAAGGTTTTTGCGCTGAGCTGTTTGGTGCGCCCCATTTTCAGTTCCGTAAAAACAGAACTGCGCACACCGATTTCGCCGGCCAGAACCGACAGTTTTATGCCGCGTTCATCGCAAAGCGATTTAATTCTTAAATAGGTTGCGTCCATTGCTTTCTCCGTTTTGTCACAAAAATAGGTTTTTTTCAGAAAACCCCTTGACTTTTACAGAATTCTGTAATATTATCATGTTGTAATTCACAGAATACTGTACAATTATCATCCACAATGCAAGTATAATACATTTTTCTGTATTTGTCAATAGGATTTACTGTATATTTTTGTCAGTATTCTGTATTTTTAAAAAAAAGCGGAAGAAAAACCGCAGACAGGGAGGAAAAATGTCTAACAAAACAGAAGAAACCAACATTCAGTGTCCGTTTTACCTACGCTCCACGGACTTTCGCATCTGTTGCGAAGGGTACCTGCCCAACACCAGCATGATCACTTCTTTTCCCGACAAAAAAAGCGCCGCCCACCACATGAAAGCGTGTTGCTTCCGGGTAGACGGCGGCGATTGCCAATTTGCAAAGATGCTGTTCAGAAAATATGAAGATGATTAGTCTTTAAAATACTGTTCTTTGAAAATTTCAAAAACGGCATCAATGGTTTCATCGTCTTCAATGCCGATGTAGTTGTCATATTCGGGATCGTCCAGATCTTCGACCACTTCAAGAACATACAGCATTTCCTCATTCGGTTCACCAACTTCGGGCAGAGGCAGAAGCACAATGAAATCACGATTGTCATATTCAACCGTATCAATAATTTCATAGCGTTCCTTGTTGCCTTCTTCATCGTGCAGAACAAGAATATTTTCATCTTCGGGCTGTTTTTTGTTGTTGCTCATGTTATAACTCCTTTATTGATTATTCATTATTATTTGGCACAAAAACAGGCTCCAGGCCGACAGAGGCGCGCAGAGTCAGTCTTGCATCGCCCGCATCAATATCCCCATCGCCGTCACGGTCTGCGGCAAACAGAGCGTTGCCGACAAGCGTTTCAAGCCCGACACTGTTGCGCAGAATCAGCCTTGCATCGGCAGCGGTGATTTTTCCGTCCAGATCCGCATCACCGTTCAAATAGCCCGTCATAGTCACATATATGGTATAGGTGATGCTGTATTCACCGTAGCGCAGTTCAACAGTCTTTTCACCGCAGGTTGCGGTGTCAAAGGAATACACTTCCCAGTTGGTCAGCTCCGCTTTGGTTCCGCTGTTGTAAATACCGTTCACAACCGTGTTTGTTCCGTCAAAAATGGCTCCCTGCATATAAACCGTTCTGCCGGGATCTGCCAATTCAATACCGACCAGTGTCGGCTCGATCATTTCCATTATAATAATTGTTTCAACGCCTTTATAGCGCACAACAATCTCATTTTCACCCGGCACTGCCGCATCGGGATCAAAAACCGTTTCGCACGCAGAGCCTGCAACGGTTTCGGTGTCACCGTTTGTGTAAATCAAAGACAGCACAAGCCCGTTGAGGTTTGGCTTGCGGGTGTCGCTGTAAAAAGTGTTGTTATAAGGCGGTTGCAGAATCTGCAACTGTGCGGGCTGTTTTTCAACAGCGGTCACGGTGTAAGAAACCGTATGCTCGGGATACAGATAGCCCACCGTTACCGTATGTTCCCCAAGGGAAAGCGCAGTGTCATCAAGCGGTTTTCCGTCCACCGTAAACGTAAAATCAGGATTGTTCTGCATTTCATCCCATGTGAAAATGCGGTCTGTTCTGCCGTCCAGATACTGCACACGCACGGCAAGCCCGGCAAGAGAAATGCTTTGGCCTTCCACAAACTGCGTTTGCGCATTGCCTTCCGCGTAAAGCTGTTTCACAGGCACTTTTTCAACCGAAACAGTGAACGAGGATGTAAAACTTCTGCCGCTTGTAAAAGATTTGTAGTGCACTGTCACGGTTTTTGCGCCGACAGAGTCAAAAACAGGCAGATACAGTGTATAACCCGTTATTTCAATTCTATCATTGTTGGCATAAACGGCACAAACAACCATACCTGTTTTGTCAAAGGATTCTTCACCGACAATATAAGTGAGTTTATCGGGCAGTGAGATTTCAATTCCCACAATATTGTCTTCCGCGTAATCGGCATCCGTTTTTTTCAGATCAGCTAACTTGATCCATCCTCCGACGGAAACAGATTTGCGATACACATAGCCGTAGCCCAAACGTGTTTGCGTAACCTGCACGACCGTTCCTTTGTAAACTTCGCCGATAACAGTTGCGTCATCGGCGGCATCCGCCCGCATCGGCGTGCGTTCTGCCGTTACAACATAGGTTTCACCCTCGGCAGCAAATGCTGTGGGCATGATCGGCAACAACAAAAAAATGATCATTAAAATTGCGCCGATGCGTTTGCATGTTTTTTTCATTTTATTCCCCACTTGAAAAGTTTTTATCATATTATACTATTATATCAACGTCCCCGCATTCTGTCAAGAACACACAAACGGAAGTTTTATCCGCAGATAGCAAATATTATATACTGTCGGCTTATTCTGTTAACATATTTGAATCATAAAAAAGGGTTGACTTCCCTTTGCGCTTCATGTAAACTGAAAAAAGAATAATAAAGGAGATTTTTGAAATGAAAAAGAGGATGCCTTTTCTGATTGCCGTTCTGAGCCTCTGCCTTGCATTCGGAGGTTGCATCAGCATCAACAGCGACATTCCCGCCGTGGCAACCGACCCGCAGGGAAATGTTGTCACAAAAGCCGACGGCAACGGGTATATTGTGAATTATTATAATGTAAACAACGGCACAAGTGCATTGGCAGACCCGAATGCACAATCGCAACCCGTGCAGCAGACACAGCCGTCCGCAGAAATGCCGGCAACCGTTGCCCCCGAAAACACAACCGAACAGCAAGGCGGCGCCGTTTCTCTGACAACGGATGAAGAAAAGCTCAACTTCTTCAACATGGCTGTCAACAAGGTCAAGGCACAGAATGCCGGATTCAAAAAATCGAAAAAGACCGTCGGCACTGAAATGACGCTGACCAACAACCTTGTCAATGCCATTGCAAACATGATCAAGGATTCCCTGCTGCCCAACGACACAACCGAAACCGTTGTCAACAAGGGAGAATCAAGCATTGATGTCATGTCTCCGCCCGGACAGACCTTTGTTTCCGCACTGACCACATCCGACATTCAGAGCATCACTTGTGAAAACGACGGCGCGAATTATGTGATTACCGTTTATATTCCCGATGCCACCAATCCCGATGCCACGGGCAGTGTGTATGCAAAAATATTTGAATTCATCACCGTGGACGACATCATGAATACCTATGCCCCAAACATGAACGCAACGGTGGAACGCGGCAATGTTTTCTTTGATTTCACAGGTTGTTATGCCAAAGCAACCATTGCGCCCGACGGCACGCTTGTGGGGTATGAAACCTTTGTTAACGGCACCATGCGACTGACAAACGGCAAAATCCGCGCATTTACAACAGACCTCAGCATTGTTCTGTCCAGCACCACCACTTACACCGCTTTTCAGTGGTAAGACCGCAGATTGCCCTAAATTTATCAGACAATTTTAACTTTTTTTAAATTATCCTATTGACAATCGGGCGTTTATGATGTAAATTATTCTTGTATTGCACACTTGCGTGCATCACGTCCGAATCGGAATTTTCCGATAATAACGAAAGGGGTTTGTCCTGAAATGAAAAAACATATCAGCAAAATAATCGCTATCGTCTGCCTCATCGCCATGATGAGTGCTATGGCTGCATGCACGCAGACCATCCAGATCGCATTCGTTGATGCCAACGGCGACGTTTACAATCCGTTTGAAAACATCGGCACCGGCACTGTCAACGTTTACGCCCCCGGCGGCTCTTCCAACGGCGGCAGTTCTGCCCCCGCAACCAATCCTCCCGCACAGGATACCACCACACCGCCTCCCGCAGCTGATGATACCACTGCTCCTGCTGCTGATGACACCACTGCTCCCGTAGATGCAGCTCCCGCAGGCGCTCCCACCACCAAGGATGAAATCATTGCTTTCTACAAAGATGCTGCAAACAAGATCAAGGAAAACGGCATTGCAGGCTACACCAAGAAAGAATGGCAGGTTATCAGCGAAATCAACATCGGTGCAAGCTTCATCAACAGCGCTGTTGAAGGCGTTGTTGCAGGCTTCATGACCACTGAAGACGAAGCAGGCGAACAGATCAACGCCAAGGATTCCGATGATGCAAAGAACCGCTTCCCCGGCTTCACTCTTACCGACAACAGCTTCATCGTAAGCGCCGAATGCACCACCAATGCTGCAGGCAACTACGTCATTAAGATGGTTTGTGCTGATGAAGACACACCGCGCAAAGATGGTTCCAGCAAACTTGGTCAGGCAACACAGTCCCTCATCTATTGGGAAGATCTTGAAGATACCCTCAAGAATGACCCCACTGTTACCAAGATCCTCAGTGCCTATGACGGTGTTCATGTTATCTACGCAGGCTATCAGATCAACGCTGAAATCACTCCCGACGGTCAGTTCGTTTCCATGGAACACATCGGTAACGTTGACATCAAGATCGGTTCTGCAACCATTCTTGTTGTTACTATCAAAGACAAGAGCGCTCACCTTATCAACACCTGCAAGTACTACAACTTCCAGTATTGATCAACAAACAATCAATCCCCTGTCCGAAAGGACAGGGGATTTTTTTTGCGCGAAACTGAATTGAATCTGTAATTGACAATATAGATTTTATGTGCTAAACTATTTGCAGTTTCATTAAGTTAGGAGTATAGCAAATGAAAAAACCGATCCGTCTGCTTTCGCTGCTGCTTTGCCTTGGCATGGTGCTTTCCTGCTTTGCGGCTTGCGGTGAAGCAACCGATGACCCATCAGAAGAAGTAACCACAGAAGAAGCAACCGAGCCCGTTGTGATTGAACTGGGAGCATTTATTGACAAGGTATACACCATTGTTGAAATTGACCGTGTTGCCGGCACCTGCCTTGCACTGTTGCTGGAAGATGAAAACAGCTACAAAAACGGAACATACACACAGGGCCGCACTTATGATATCGACTCGCACGAACTGTTAACGGAAATCAAATACACCCGTGATGCAAAAAAACGACTGACCAAGGTTGTGCACACGGATGCAAAAAGCGGGGATACCGTCAAAACAGAAGAATATTCCTATGCCTCCAACGGCAAAATGCTTTCCAGCGTCAGCCGCGATGCAAACCGAATGACAATTGACAGCCTTGTCTACACATATAATGCAGACGGCACCTACACTGTCACAACAACAAAAGCGGGCAAATTGGCAAGCATTGCGGAGTTTGACCGCACCGATAAGGCTGTTGCCCGCACCGATTACGAATACAAAGCAGACGGCACTTATACCGTACGTTTTTATAAAGACGGCAGGATGACACAGTATGTTACATTCAACGCCGAAGGCAACGAAGCCACCCGCGCTGTTTATACCTACAATCCCGACGGTTCATACACCGTTGCTCTGTATGAAAACGGAATTCTGAAAAACCAGCAGACCGGCACCGCGCAGGATGTTGTTACCCAACCGGCAGAAACCACAACGCAAGAAGAAAAAGAAACACTTGACGCCAACGCACCCGTTGTTGTGCCTACAACAACCCCGCCCACAACCAATAATAACAACAATAACGACGATAACAACAATGACCAACCCCCTGCAACCCGTCCTACCGAACCGCCCACAACGGAAGCCCCTGCAACGGATGCCTCCGGCGGCATTGATATGCTTGCCCAGTCGCGCATTTTCCGTTCGGGTGAATATTGCCTTGTCGGTGCAATGGAAGAGGGCAATGAAATTATGTATATGACGGTTGCCATTACCCGCAACACCATGTACACCTCAATGGAAGTTGATTTCGGCAGCATGATGGGCAGCGGTTCAACCGGCATGACAGAACTCGGATTCCTGCAAACCGCAAACGGAACAGCCTATATGCTTGAACCCAAGAGCAAAACCTATTGTTCCATGGATGAATCCCTGAACCTGGGCGGCGACACACTGAATCCCGGGGAACTGTTTGCAGACATTGATATGTCCGAAGCATTCATTCCCATCAGCGAAAATGCGCAACCCGACAAACGCGAAAACGCAGTTGTCAACGGTGAAATGGTAACCTGCTTCACATTCAACACCGCAAGCGGTGAATCTGTTAAGCATTATGTTAATGACAACGGTCAACTCATTCGCGTGGAAGACTTCAATGCCGACGGCAGAATGATTCAGATGTTTGATGTTGAAAGTCTGTCCGGCAACATTGCCGAATATATGCGCAAGATCCCGTCGGATTACAAAAAGACCGACCTGATGAACATGCTTATTGCCATGATGGGCGACTACGGAACGATTATTGAATAAAGCACCAATAAAAGCGGGACTGCATTTGCAGTTCCGCTTTGTTATTTGCCAAATTTTGTTATATTAACACTTTTATTTTCCCAAATTGAACAGATCCGGCCCCATTGCGGCATATTGGCAATTTTATAGCAATTGGCAATCCTTGCGAATATGTAACATTTTTTTATCTGCCTGCAAGTTTATTGCAATGATCCTGCATAATGATGGCACCTGCAAAGGGGCAGAAAATGCCGAGGATCAGGCACAAAGTTGCAATATTTTCATTTTTTCCGTTTGCTTTCAGATGCGCTTCCAGTTTTTGCCCGTGGATATAAAACCAATAGATTGAATAAAACGGCACAAAGCCGCACAACAGGCACTGTGCAACAGGATTCATCCGCTGTGAACCGTTTACACGGTTAAGATACTCGGTCATGCGATAAACCCAATACATGTATCCGATCCCCAGCGTAAGCAGCCACAGCACGATCAAAGTGCCCAGCGACATAAAAGCATCCGCATCATCGGCAACCGTATTCTGCTGATAAGCATTCTGCGCAAAATCCGACTGCATGTTTTCATATCTGTTTTCAGGGTTTTCATCCTCCGACGGCATCTGCCACGCGGGCTGTTCGGAATCGGGCGCAGTGCCGGAATCGGAAGACGGCTGTCCTTTTTTCTGGTTCAGACCGAAAAACACCATCGCCACCAATACACAACCGCCGATTTTCATCAGCCATGAAAAAACGGACAGCACAGTCGTCAGCAAAGCACTGCTCATCACTGCCGTCATCAAACCGCTGCTCATGGCATCTGTTACCATCATAACAAATGCACTGATCGTCATAGTTGCAACTGCAAGCATCGGCAACACAATACTGCCGATCAGCAGAACCGTACCTGCAATGAACATATTTTTCATCTTTTTGTCATGTTTGAATTGTTTGTATTTGGATGCACAAATGCAAACAAACACAAGCCCCGCCATGGCAACGACCGTAGACAAATAAGAGCCGAAGAAATCAAATGCCAAAGCACCGAAATCCATAGAACCAAAATCAACAGTCCCAAGGTCAAAATTATTGATTTCCATACAAACACATCCTTTCTGTTTTGTACTTCTATTATATTCCGTCAGGCAACAAAAACAAACAGCACAATGTGCAGAAAGTCAACCGCATTTTTTGCAAAAAGTGAAAAATTCAGTCCTTCTTTTTGCAAACTGTTATTCTTCAAGCCCCACAGACACGCGCAGAATCAGTCGGGCATCATTTGCGGTAATCTGTCCATCCTTATCAACATCGGCAATTCTTATTTTTGCATCTGCAATATTTTCCAAACCAACAGATGTACGCAATGCCAATCTTGCATCGGCAGATTCAAGCTTGCCGTTTTCATCCGCATCACCCCACAAATAAGCAAAGTGAACCGTTGCAGCATTCGAACCATTGAAGTTCCCTTTGATACCTTCAATCTGATTCCAGTCTTTTTCACAGCCGTTGTAATAAACATCATTCAACTTATAGTGCCAATAGAAGGAACCGGTCTCCATTATTTTCAAACCGCTTCCGATGTACACAGCGGACAGTTGCTCACATTCATTAAAGGCATTCCTGTTGATGATTTCCACACTATCGGGCAAGGAAACGGAAGTCAACTTTGGGCAATTATAAAAAGCTGATTCAGCAATAAGTCTTATTCCGTCTTTTATTGCATAACTGCCGGAAATACTTTCATTGACATTCAGCAGACAATCGTCGATGCAAAAAACATTGTTGAGCCAGCTTGCCGAGTTGTTATACATGGCAGTATTCAGAAAAGCATCCGCACCGATATGCTGCACCGTTTCGGGAATGGTGATTGCCGAAAGCTTTGTGCAACCGTTAAAAACATGCTGGTCGATTTCCGTCAATCCGTCGGGCAGATTCATGGTTTGCAAGGATGTGCAATTTCTGAATGCACTGTATTCCAGCTTTTTGATTGAATCCGCAAGCTGAACATTTGTAAGCTTTGTGCACCCCAGCAAAGCCTGCATCGGGAGCATAGACAAGCCTTTTCCGAAGCTTACGCTTGTAAGCGAAGTACAGTTCATAAAAACCGAATTATACAATTGCGTAACACTGTCGGGAATGCTGACAGCTGCAAGACTGGCACAGCCCTCAAATGCTGAAATGCCGATTGTTGTCAGATTTCCGTCAGCAGCAAAATCAACTGATTTCAATGCCGTACAGTTCTGAAAAACCCTGTCTTCGATTTTTTTGACACTTGCAGGAATGGAAATTGCGGTCAATGCCGTATTTCCAAATGCATCATCGGCAATATTTTCAAGCGAATCGCCGAATGCAACCGTTTTCAGAGCCTTGCAATTATAAAATGCCTTGCTGCCGATATGTGTAAGGCTGTCAGGCAGAGACACCGAGGTGATATATGGATTTTGCAGAAATGCACTGTCGCCGATAAATACAACACCATCCGGAATATTGAGTGTTGTTATATTCAGTGCCGCAGGACAGACAATCAGCTGCGACATATCCTTTTTGTACAGGATTCCATCCGCAGTGGTATATGATGCATTTTCTGCCGACACCATGATCTTCTGCAGCTTCGTGCAACCATCAAATGTGGAAATTCTGAGTCCTTCCATGCTTTTTCCGAATGTGATTTCTTTGAGATTTTCACAGCCGCTGAACACCGATCCTTGCAAGGATTTCAAACCGTCCCCGATCACAACCGTTTCGAGTGATTCGCAATACTGAAATGCATAGGTCCCGACTCTTGTCACACTGTCGGGAATTGTAAGCGAAACAAGACTCTTGCATCCGGAAAAGGCGTCTGATTCAATTGTTTTCACGCCATTGCCGATGGACAGCGTTTTCAGATTCACACAAGACTTGAATGCCGAATCGTCAATCAAAGTTATATTGTCCGGAATTGTAACGGAGGTCAATTGCTCCCAACCGCTGAATGTATATCGGTCTATTTCCGTTATCTCAGAAGAAACAACCACAGAGGTCGGCTTGTTTCCGTTTACATACAACTGCGTTGCATAGCGCATCGGATTGGAGTTGCTTGAATTAAAGGTGATCTTCTGCCATGCCTCCAGATCGCTGATACGCACCGTCTGCAAGGCATCACACGCATTGAATGCATCATAACCGATTCTGGTGACAGTAGAAGGAATGGTAATTTCCGTCAGAGATTTACATGTATAGAATGCATTATTGCCAATGCTCGTGATTCCTTCAGAGATGATAACTTTTTTGATTTTGTCCTTCTCCATGTACCATGGGGTTCTTGTGTAGTTTTCATAATCAGCCATATCACCCGTCCCTGTCAGTGTCAGCACACCTGTTTTGCTCAGGGTATAACTTGCGGCATCTGCAATCGGCAAGGCGATCACCATACCGTTCAGCAGCATCACAACAAATAAAAGTACACTTGTCACAGCTTTTGCAAGTTTCTTTTTCAGCATAAAAACCATCCTTTCATGCATATCGTTCTGCTTCATGCGTGTTGTAAAAATAAATCATATAAAATCATAAATATGTTTTAAATACGAATTGCAAAAATATTGTTTTTTTAGTTTATTTCGCTTTCTGTTCCTGCTTTTGCAATCTGCAAAAGTTCTTCGTCGATCACCGCAGTCGGACGCATGGAATGCACATTCCTGCACAGCATGGCAATGAACTGTTGTTCGTCCTTCATGTGACGGGAAATGAACACATTACCGCCGTAAACGGTACTCTTGATACGAATACCGTATAAGCCGATCAGCGGAAATTTCACCGCACGCACGGCATAGATGTCCGTATACGGAATCCATACCGAAATCATAATCTTTCCGCGAGGCACACGCACACGCAGCTTACGGTCAAAAAATTCAACCTCCGTAAGCAAAGCCACAAAAATCAACGGCAGAAAAGCGGTAATAGCAATAAAACCGAGCACGAGCACCATCAAGAATTTGTCACTGAAAAACGAAATAATCGATTCCTTTGAAAACAACTCACCCGAACCGAACCACATCGTTGCGGTATACACATACGCAACCGCTGAAAAAACAACAAACCAGCCGATTGCAATCAGAAAAATACGGATATATTTCTTGTATGAATATCTGTATTTGTATTTCATACCAACAGCCCCCCCTTCTTTTATTGTATTTTCATTATACAATAAAGTTTTTCTGTACTCGACAGCAAAAAGTGCAAAAAGAGAAAGGTGTTTTTTGCAAAAACTGCAAAAAATCAAACCAAGCGGATCTTTTTTGCCAGCTGTTCACCGTCGGCAAAAATGAAGCTTCTGCCCTTGCCGTCAAATTGAGCAACAAATTCATGTCCGTTCAGGGTTGCCTGCAAGGTATGTTCAAATTCAATCGTTGCAATGTATTCGTCATACACCCTGCCGTCAATGACCAGTTCATTGACATTCTTCACTCTGCGGAAAACGATTTTGTGACCGAAGGCCTCTGCTTCCACAAAAATCCTTGCCTTGATTTCCATATCCGCATCACGCAGTGGGATGGAGTTGCCGAGCATATCGACCTTGTTTTCCGGCTCGTCGTCACCCTCGTCAAGCACCAGCACTTCCTCGGCAGGCTGTTGCTTGAGATCACGGTATGTAATTATGCCTCGCACCAGAGAAACCACGACCCATGCATGAATCACGATATCAAAAATATTATCTGCGTTCAGTCCTGTAAAAATGACCATCACAACGGTATCAATCACAAAAAACACAAGTGCAAAAATCAACCAGCCGATTTTTTTCTTTCTTGCGAAAATGTAGGCAAGCACATACAGCAACAAAATCACAGCCGCAACGGCAAGCATGATCACAAGCAGCGATTTGTCCGCAAACAGCGGGTCTTCAAGATCCGCATACACCTCTGCCGGATACATACCGCAGAAATACATACCGTAATCGGCTGCAAGGTACGGAAGAAAGGCCGAAAACAGGAAATAACGGTTGCTGTTTGTTACCAACAGGACAATATTGATAACCGTCATCAAAACAACGACAAGCAAATTGGAAACAGCACTTTTGTAGCGCAATTCAAGCTGTTGCTTCGGGGTTTTATTCGCCTGTTGTCTGTTTTTGTTGTTCATGAAACACACCATCCTTTTCTTCCACAGCAAATCTGTTTTTTTGCATTAAATAATATTTATTTACATTATAACACGAATTTGTACACATTGTCAACCTGCTTATCAGCAAATGCCACTATAACATTATTTTAATGTGATGTCATTTTTAATATCATTTTACATTGCATATTGTATCATATTTTAACAACACTTGTCAATATATAATAAATATTGAAAGTGAGTGATATAAATGATGAAAAATGAACCCCTCAAAATAAAAAAGCGAGGAGAAGACGGAAACCGTGTTATAACCGTCAGAATCCGTGAAGAAATTCTTTCGGCACTCGATACAATTGCAAACGAAAACAATTATTCCCGAAATGAACTGATTAACATTATTCTTGAATACGGTGTCAAGAATATTGAAATTGAATAATTATCAAAAAAAAACAGCACAAACCGTGTAAACGGTCTGTGCTGTTACATTATTTAGCCGCGGATGCGCTTGGTGGTCAGGTCATCCGTTGCGATGGCGATGAATTCGTCAATGGGCATGGAGCCGATGTCGCCTTCGCCTCTGCGGCGGACAGAAACGGTTCCTTCTTCGGCTTCCTTGTCACCGATGACAAGCATATAAGGCAGTTTCTGCAACTGTGCTTCACGCAGTTTGTAGCCGAGCTTTTCGTTTCTGTAATCGGTGGTCACACGGAAGCCGAGAGCTGCAAGCTTCTTTTCGAGTGCTTCGGCTGCATCGTGGTGACGGTCCGCGATGGGCACAATGCGCATCTGCTCGGGAGCCAGCCACAGCGGGAATGCACCTGCATACTTTTCGATCAGCAGAGCAAGGGTGCGTTCATAGCAACCGATGGATGTGCGGTGGATAATGTAGGGGTTCTTCTTTGCACCGTCTGCATCCACGTAAACCATACCGAATTTTTCGGCAAGCATCTGATCGATCTGAATGGTGATGAGGGTGTCTTCCTTGCCGAATACGTTGCGGATCTGAATATCGAGCTTCGGACCGTAGAATGCGGCTTCACCGATGCCGACCTTATATTCAATGCCGAGATCATCAAGGATGGTCTTCATAATACCCTGTGCTTCGTCCCACTGTTCGGGCGTGCCGATATACTTTTCGGTATCGGCGGGATCCCACTGCGAGAAACGGTAGGAAACATCTTCGTACAGACCGAGGGTCTTGAGCATATAAATTGCCATTTCAAGACAGCCGCGGAATTCATCTTCAAGCTGTTCGGGCAGGCACATCAGATGGCCTTCGGAAATGGTGAACTGACGAACACGGATCAGACCGTGCATTTCACCACTGGATTCGTTACGGAACAGGGTTGAAGTTTCGTTGTAACGAAGCGGCAGATCACGATAGGAACGGGCACGGTTAAGATATGCCTGATACTGGAACGGGCAGGTCATGGGACGAAGTGCAAAGACTTCGTCATCCTTTTCAGGATCACCGAGCACGAACATGCCGTCACGGTAATGATCCCAGTGTCCGGATACCTTATAAAGATCGCTCTTTGCCATGAAGGGGGTCTTGGTCAGCTGCCAGCCATGGGCGGCTTCGGTGTCTTCCACAAAACGCTGCAGGGTCTGGATGATCTTTGCACCCTTGGGCAGCATGATGGGAAGTCCCTGGCCGATGAGTTCGCTGGTGGTGAACAGCTCCAGTTCTCTGCCGAGCTTGTTGTGGTCGCGCTTGCGTGCTTCTTCCTGCTGGGTGATATAAGCATCCAGTTCGCTCTGCTTCGGGAATGCAGTGCCGTAAACGCGCTGCAACATCTTGTTCTTGGAATCGCCTCTCCAGTAAGCACCGGTGCAGGCGGTGAGTTTGAATGCCTTGACAAGCCCTGTCTGTATCAGGTGCGGGCCTGCGCACAGTTCAATGAATTCGCCCTGTTTATAGAATGTAATGCTTTCACCCTTGCCGGCGTGTTCAGCAATTAGCTCAACCTTGTAGGGTTCGTTCTTTTCGTTCATAAGTGCGGTGGCTTCGTCTGCACTCATTTCAATGCGTTCAAGTTCAAGATTTTCGGAAACGATCTTCTTCATTTCCTTTTCGAGCTTTTCAAGAACTTCCTGTGTGAAAGGAACATCCACATCAAAGTCATAATAGAAGCCGTTTTCAACAGCGGGGCCGATGGTCAGTTTGGCATTGGGATACAGTCTTTTGACTGCCTGTGCCAGAATGTGGGATGCGGTATGGCGGAAGGTCTTTTTTCCTTCTTCGTCTTCAAAAGTAAGGATCTGCAGTTCGCAATCACCATCAATGACGGTGCGTAGGTCTTTGACCTCGCCGTTTACTTTGCAGCAGCAGGCACTCTTGTAAAGGCCCATGCTGATTTGTTTGCAGATTTCAGCGGCGGTCAATCCGTTGTCGAATTCTCTGACAACGCCGCCTTTGAGCGTAATGTTTGCCATGTGTATCAACCTTTCTATATAATGTAATATATTATATGGGATGAAAAAACAGCTTCACCCCTAACGCGGGATGAAGCTGCAAGCTCCACGGTTCCACCCGGTTTGCGGCAAAATGCCGCCACCTCAAAAAACTTTAACGCAGTCTATACGGCGACCTTATTTCGGTGCGCACTCGGGAGTGGTAACATCTTTTTTGCATCTGCACCGTTCGCAGCAAACACGGCACTCTCTGAAAAATGCGTTGTTAAAAGACATCTTCTCCGTCACAGAGATGTCTTTATTATAAATCATTTGCCCCGTTTGTCAATAGTTTTCGCAAAATTTGAAAAAATTCCCCTGAAAATTTAAAAATAATACTTGACTTTACAGGGGGCATATGCTATATTGTCTATACCTCTTAGAGGGTTCTTTTTTTGTGCCCTTCTTTTCCGAAAATTAGGCAATCGGAAAAGGAAAAAGAGGGAGGCCAAATAAAATCGGAGGTGCCGTTAGAATGAGAGTCAAAATTACTCTTGCCTGCACAGAGTGCAAACAGCGTAACTACAACACCATGAAAAACAAAAAGAACACGCCTGACAGAGTAGAGTTCAACAAGTACTGCAGATTCTGCAGAAAACACACTCTCCACAGAGAAACCAAGTAAGGCATTTGTTCTCACTGCGGATTTTCGCAGAATCCCTCGTGCTTTGTGAAAGGAATGAGACTTATGGCAGACAACATGGACAAAAAGTTAGACAAAGAGGCTTTGAAGGCTGAAAAAGAAGCTGAAAAAGCCGCAAAAAAAGCAAAAGAAGAACGCATTAAAGCCAGCAAGCCAAAAAAAGAAGGCAATGTCTTCACCAGAGGCGGCAAAGCCATTGCAAAGTTCTTCAAGGACTTCAAGGGTGTTGCTAAAAAGGTCAGCTGGCCGGATGCAAAAACCGTCTTCAAAAACACGGGTATCGTTCTGGCAGTTGTTATCGTAGTCGGCGTTGCTGTTTACGGTGTTGACCAATTGCTGAACCTTGCGTTCTCCGGTGCATCGGATCTTGCTATCAGTGCAGGTGAATACTTCGCTGATGAAGTTGCAACGGAAGTTGTAACCGATGCAAACGGCGAAACCGTTACGGATGCAGAAGGCAATCCCGTAACACAGGTTGTTACCGATGCTGCAACGGAAGTTGCTACTGACGAACACGGTCATGTCGCAGACGGACATACCCATGCTGATGAAGCTGCTACCGAAGCTGTAACTGAAGAAGCTACCACAGAAGAAGCAACCGAATAAAGCACTGCCGCTTAAATCAAGGTAAAAATTTTACGGTTTTAACGGGAGGAACACCATGTACGACGAATACAGATGGTTTGTCGTTCACACGTATTCGGGTTATGAGAACAAAGTTTGTTCCAATCTGCTGACAGTGATTGAAAACCGCGGTCTGCAGGATATGATCCCCGAAGTGTGTATACCGACACAAACGGTTGTAGAACTCAGAGAAATCAAAGAAAAGAAACCCCGCAAGAAAAAGACAGATGATTTTTACTCTTTCACCGAAGAGGAAGAAAATCAGGAACCCAAAGAAAAGAAGATGGAAGAGGTAAAGATTGAACGCAAGCTTTATCCCGGTTATGTCTTCGTAAAAACGGCTGTCTTTTATGACGACAAGGTCAAAGAAACCAAAATGACGGACGAAGTATGGTACATCATCCGCAACACCCGCGGTGTTACCGGTTTCGTCGGCCCCGAAAGCAAGCCCTCTCCCCTTTCCGATGCAGAAGCATTCAGCCTCGGTGTCGAAAAGCAGGTCATCGAAGTTGCTTACAACGTAGGCGATCTCGTGACCATCATCGGCGGTTCTTTCGACGGTTTCTCGGGTATTGTTGACACCATTGATCTTGAACAGAAAACTGTTCGTGTTATTATCTCCATGATGGGTCGCGATACTCCCATTGAACTCGGACTTGACCAGGTTGAGTCCACACTCGATTGATTATTCAGGTAATCAGCGGTTTTGCCGCTTATTATAGCCGTCTTTGACGGTTCGTGGGAGGGAACCTGAAATTTCCCGCCACTACCACATTTTTTTTGGAGGTGCACTTATGGCACAGAAAGTTGTAGGATTTGTTAAATTGCAGATCCCTGCGGGTAAAGCAACACCCGCCCCCCCGGTTGGTCCTGCTCTCGGCCAGCACGGCGTTAACATCATGGGTTTCACAAAGGAATTCAATGAGAGAACAAAGAACGACATCGGCCTTATCATCCCCGTTGTCATCACCATCTACGCAGACCGTACATTCAGCTTCATCACCAAGACTCCTCCCGCAGCAGTTCTTATCAAGAAGGCTTGCGGTATTGAAAGTGGTTCCGGTGTTCCCAACAAAACCAAGGTTGCTACCATCACCACTGAACAGGTCAGAAAGATTGCTGAACAGAAAATGCCCGACCTGAACGCTGCATCCGTCGAAGCTGCTATGAGCATGATCGCCGGCACTGCACGCAGCATGGGCGTTACAGTTGTTGACTGATCGGAGGGTTAAAGAATGAAACACGGAAAAAAATATACTGATGCTATGAAGCAGTATGACAGACAGAACCTCTATGATCCCAGCGAGGCTATTGCAACTGTTCTGAAGACTGCTACCGCTAAATTCGACGAAACTGTTGAAGTACACGTCCGTCTGGGCGTTGACTCCCGTCACGCAGACCAGCAGGTCAGAGGCGCTGTCGTTCTTCCCAACGGCACAGGTCGCTCTGTTCGCGTTGCTGTTTTTGCAAAGGGTCCCGATGCTACCGCTGCTGAAGAAGCAGGTGCAGAAGTTGTCGGTGCTGAAGATCTCGTTGCAAAGATCCAGGGCGAAGGCTTCATGGATTTCGACGTATGTATCGCTGCTCCCAACATGATGGGTCTCGTTGGTCGTCTTGGTAAGGTTCTCGGCCCCCGCGGCTTGATGCCCAGCCCCAAGGCAGGTACCGTTACTCCTGACATTGCCAAGGCTGTTGCTGAAGCAAAAGCAGGTAAGATCGAATACCGTCTTGACAAAACCAACATCATCCACTGCCCCATCGGCAAGGTTTCCTTCGGTGCTGAAAAGCTCATGGAAAACTACCAGACTCTGCTTGACGCTATCATCAAGGCAAAGCCCGCTGCTGCGAAAGGCCAGTACATTCGCTCCTGCGTTGTTGCTGCTACCATGGGCCCCGGTGTCCGCATGAATCCCAGCAAGGTTGTTGCTTCCGGCGTTGAAGCTGAATAATTAAATTTTTTCAAATAAACTATTGACATACAACAAAAAGTGTGTTAATATAACGAAGCTGTTCTAAAGACAGCAGGTGCAAA
The DNA here is from genome assembly GCA_017416485.1 of Clostridia bacterium. Classification (GTDB taxonomy): domain Bacteria; phylum Bacillota; class Clostridia; order Oscillospirales; family Acutalibacteraceae; genus RUG806. The sequence continues at coordinate 73,059 of JAFQCH010000042.1, forward strand.
TTCTTGCATAAAGGTTTTTACCGCCTGCCGAGGAATGTGCGTACAGTTGTTTTATGAAACAAGTATGCCCTTCCGCGGACAAGCGGAAGGGCTATAATAATTTTAAAGGGCAGGTGAAAAATTTGCCAAGCGCAAAGGTTTTAGAAGCAAAGAAAGCGCAGGTCGAAATTATCAAAGGTAAACTCGACAGTGCCGTCGCCGGTATTCTTGTTGATTACAAGGGCATCACCGTAGCGGATGATACAAAGCTTCGTGCAGATCTGAGAAACGCAGGTGTTGACTACGCAGTCACAAAGAACACCCTTCTGCGTATCGCTGTTGAAGGTACGAAACTTGCCGATATGGATGACCTTTTCAACGGTACAACGGCTCTCGCAGTCAGCGATTCTGATTATGTTGCTGCTGCAAAGATTCTCTCTGAGTTTGCAAAGACCCACGAAAACTTCAAGGTTAAGGGCGGTTTCATCGACGGTGAACCCATTTCTCTTGAAAAAATCGATTCTCTTGCAAAGCTCCCGAACAAGGAAACTCTCCTTGCTACTGTTGTTTATGCATTCCAGGCTCCTATGGCTGCATTTGCACGTGCTATTCAGGCTGTTGCAGATAAGGCAGGCGCCCCCGCTGAAGAAGCAGCCCCCGCTGCTGAAGAAGCACCCGCAGAAGCTGCAGCTGAAGAAGCACCCGCAGCAGAATAAGAAAGTAATTATTTAAGTCATTATTTAGGAGGATATTTACATGGCATCCGAAAAAATCATTGCTATTGTTGATAGCGTTGCTGCTCTCTCCGTTCTCGAACTGGCAGAGCTCGTTAAAGAAGTAGAAGACAGATTTGGCGTTTCCGCTGCTGCAGCTGTTGCTGTTGCTGCTCCCGCCGCTGCTGCTGAAGAAGCTGCTGCAGAAAAGACCGAATTCGACGTCGTTCTTGCAGGTTTCGATGCTGCTGCTAAGATCAAGGTTATCAAGGTCGTTCGTGAACTCACCGGTCTTGGCCTTGCTGAAGCTAAGGCTGCTGTTGAAGGCGCTCCCACCACCCTTAAGGAAGCTCTTTCCAAGGATGATGCAGAAGCTGCAAAGGCTAAGCTTGAAGAAGCAGGCGCAAAGGTTGAACTCAAATAAGTTTATTACCTGTCCGAAATCCCTGTCCCAATCGGGACGGGGATTTTTTGTTCATTTTTACAAGATTGACAAAAATATGTATTCGGGTGTATACTGTCTGTATCTGTAACAGGAGGGAATTATTATGAAAAAGTATCTGAGCATTTTACTTTCCGTTCTCATTCTTGTGGGCGTGATGGCACCTTGTGCCGCGGCCGCCGACACAAGTGAATGTGATTGCGGCTTCAACCCCGTCATTTATGTTGGTCCCTTGGGCTGCTCGGACATCGTGCGTGATGCAGGCACGGAAAACGAACAAAAACTTTGGCAGATCGACACAAATTACCTGCTTTCTTGCATCGGCGATCAGTTGGGCACCCTTGCAAAAGCGGCAGTTACGATGAATGCGGATACACTTGCCGATGCACTTGTTGCGTTTGTGGACGATTGCTTCGGCGACCTTGCATTGAACGGCGACGGTCAGTCCCTGCCCAATGTCACGACTCCGTATCTGAATGTGCCGTCCACGGATGAACACCACGCAGATTGTGACTATTATTTTGACTATGACTTCCGTTTGGATCCCTTTGCACATGCAGACCGTCTGCAGGAATTCATTGATCAGGTGGAAGAACTCACAGGTCACAGCAAAGTACAGCTCAAGTGCTCCTCCATGGGCGGGGTTGTGCTGAGTGCCTACCTCGAAAAATACGGTTACGATGAAATCGAAACCATTATCACCCAGTGCTGTCCCCTCAAGGGCACGGCCGTGGCAGGTGAACTGTTCTGCGGCAAATTCGAGCTCAATGCAACGGCACTGCGCCGCTATGCACAGGATGCACTTCCCTACATGGAAGGCGGCGACTTTGTGCAAGCTCTGCTATATTCCCTGACAGACACGCTGCGTGTTGCCGGTGTGTGGGATATGCTCATCGGTCTTGGCGATATCATTGTTGCACAGGTGCTTGACCGCATCTATGCAGAAGCGCTGATCCCGATTTTTGGATCCTTTGCAGGCATCTGGGCATTCGTTCCCGAAGAATATTATGAAGAAGCCCTTGTGTTCATGGGTATGGATGAGAACTATGGTGACCTTTATAATCAGGTCGAAGCCTACCGTGTTGCCATGGCAAACATTGAAGAAAATCTGCAGTCTGCCCGCAATGACGGCGTGAAGACCTACATTCTCTGCGGCTACAATGTGCAGAGAACACCGCTTGTAACGGCTTGGAAGAATACCTCCGACGGTACGGTTGACACCATGTATGCCTCTGTCGGTGCAACCTGTGCCCCTTACGGCGAAGAACTTGACGCAGAATACATTGCTTCTCTGTCTGACACTGCTTTCCTCTCTCCCGACAAAATGATTGATGCCTCCACCTGCGCACTGCCCGAAAACACATGGTTCCTGCGAGACTGGTTGCATTGCAACGGCAGTGATGCCATCGGCGCACTGTACAGAATTATGCTGACAACGGACGAACAGCTGACCGTGTTCGATATGCCCGAATATCCGCAGTTTTTGCAGAATGACGATGCAACCCCGTCCATCACCCCCGTTACGGGCGCACCGAATGCGTTTGAAAACTTCAAAAACAAGCCCACTTTCCTGAATTTTGCATTGATGATCTCTGCCTTCATTGATATGATTGCAGCGAAAATGAAAGAAATCTTTTCTTGCATCGGAGGATAAATAAATGGAAAGATACGCATGGAAAGCCATCATTTTAGACGGTAAATACGAAGAATACAAAAAAAGACATGCTGAAATCTGGCCCGAAATGGTAGAAGTGCTCAAAAGTGCAGGCATCTGCAACTACAGCATCTGGCATGTGGGCAACGAGGTATTCGGCTACTACGAATGCGAAAAGGGCATGGAATTTTCGTCTAAAGTCCAGGCAGAAAGCCCCGTTGTGGACAAATGGAATGAATACATGAAGGATGTCATGGTCATGGAAATGGATCCCGTTACGGGAGCACAGCCGATCATGGAAGAAGTCTGGTATTTAGCATAAAAAAGAATTGACGAAAGCATATAAATGTGCTAAAATAAATGTTCGGAAAAGTTAATTCGAAAGGAAGTTAAGTATGTCCGGCCATTCCAAATGGAGTACAATCAAAAGAAAAAAGGAAAAGACTGACGGCGCAAGAGCAAAGGTCTTTACCAAAATCGGCAGAGAAATTGCTGTTGCCGTGCGTGACGGCGGTCCCGACCCCGCAGGCAACTCGAAGCTGAAAGACGTTATCGCAAAGGCAAAGTCCTTCAACGTGCCCAATGACAACATTGAGCGCATCATCAAGAAGGCTGCAGGCGATACCAATGCCGACAACTACGAAGAAATCATCTACGAAGGCTACGGCCCCTGCGGCGTTGCCGTTGTGGTTGAAACACTGACCGACAACCGTAACCGCACGGCAGGTGAAGTCCGCCATTATTTCGACAAATACGGCGGAAACATGGGGCAGTCCGGCTCTGTTATGTTCATGTTCACCCGTCAGGGCGTTATCCTTGTTGACAGCGAAGATGTGGACGAAGAAAAGCTCATGGAAACAGCCCTCGAAGCCGGTGCAGAAGATTTCCTGACCGACGACGGTGTTTTCGACATCCGCACCAATCCCCACGACGTTGCAACCGTTGCAGAAGCACTCACCGCTGCCGGCTATGAAATTGCTTCCGCGCAGGCAGAATATGTTCCCGCAACCTACACCCGTCTTGAAGGCGACGATATCAAGAACATGGGCAAGATGCTTGAAATGTTTGAAGACAACGACGACGTGCAGGCTGTTTGGCACAACTGGGAAAACGAAGACGATTACGAATAATCCGATCCGAAAGGATGAGAAAACTTGGAATTTTTCTTGGAAAAAACCGAGGTCTGGTTTACAGCACTGGAGAATTCCGTTAATATTTCTTCCGTTTTCTGTCAGATCGACCTCCCCTTTTCCGAATCCGTCATCACCGTGCGTTGGTACGGTGTGCTGATTGCATTCGGATACATCCTTGCCGCATTGTTCGGCGGCAGAATTGCTTACACATGGAAAATTGACCTGAACAAAATGGTCGATATTCTCATTTACGGCTCTCTTGGCGGCATCATCGGCGCAAGACTTTATTATTGCTTCAGCAAATGGGAAACCTACAGCGACAATCCACTGTCGATCCTTTATATCTGGGAAGGCGGGCTTGCCATCTGGGGCGGCATCATCGGCGGACTTGCAGCAGGACTGATTGTCTGCAAGGTCAACAAAATCAACATCCGAAACCTGCTCGACATGGTCGGCATGAGCCTGCTGATCGGACAAGGCATCGGCCGTTGGGGTAACTTTGCAAACCAGGAAGCCTTCGGCACCAACACCACATTGCCGTGGGGCATGTACAGCCAGAAGACTTACAATTACCTGTCTTATGTTATTGCACAGGGTGCTGTCAACGGCAGTGAAGATCCCATCATTGCCAATCTTGACCCCACCAAGCCCGTGCATCCTACATTTTTGTATGAATCGCTGTGGTGCCTTCTGGGCTTTGCGATTCTGTATATCACCCTCAAAAATTGGCGCAAATTCAGCGGACAGCTGTTTTTGATGTACGGCGTGTGGTACGGAACAGGCAGAACCATCATTGAAGGCTTCCGCACCGACAGCCTTTACATCGGCAACACAACCTTACGTGTTTCACAGGTACTGAGTTTGTCAGTTGCAGTGGTATGTGCAATTGCACTGGTTGTATTGCTCATTAAGTACATCAAAAATCCCAAGCCCATTGAAGGGGTCGACTACATTGTAGGCGAACCGCCTGTGTATTGGGCAAAAAGCAAAGCGAAAAAGGCGGCAAAGCTCGCTGCCGCAAACAACACTCCCGTTGAAGAAGTTCAAGAGGATGTGACTGAAAATAATGAATAACCAACATTTTCCCGGCGACAGCGGCGACTGCCGCCGGTTTTTCTTAGGCCTTGACGGCGGCGGCACCAAAACGACCGTGCTCGTCGGAGACGAAAACGGCAATGTGCTGTTCAAAACCGTCGGTGAAACCATCAATTACTGCGCTGTCGGTATGGAACAAGCGCGTAAAAATATGCAAATGATGCTCGACACCGTGAAAAAAGACTTCGGCGCCACACATTTTGCAGGGGTCTGCATCGGCATGTCCGCTTTATTCGGCAGAGCGAGTACAGAAGAAACCGCCGCTTTCTGTGACGGTGTTTTCAGTGCGGACAAGATCATTATGGACAGCGATCTGTATATTGCCCTTGCCGCAACGGGCGAAACAGGAGCAGCGGCAGTCGGCATCTGCGGAACGGGCTCAATGGCATGCGGCAGAACAACCGACAGCAGAATCATCACCAAGGGTGGCTATGGCTATCTGTTGGGGGATGAGGGCAGCGGTTTCCGCATTGCGCAGGAAGCCTTGTTTGAAGCAGTGCGTGCGGCAGAACAAAGCGGTGTGGATACCGCACTATTACAAGCCGCACTTGATTTCTGGGGAGTAAAATCTGCCCCCGAACTGATTTCTGTATTCTATGATCCGCCGGTGGAACGAAACCAAATTGCAAAATTTGCCCCTTGTGTCATCCGTGAAGCCGAACAAGGTGACAAAATTGCCATGCAGGTTGTGCAAAAACAGGCTTCTCTTTTTGCCGACACGGCGAAGGCACTTTTAAAAGAATTACCGCAGGATATCCCCTTTTATGTCTACGGCGGCATTTTTGAACACAACAAGCTGTTCAGAGATCTTTTTGCAAACGAAATTCCCGACCGCAAGATTGTCCTTCTGACGAAAACACCGGCAGAGGGTGCTTTGTGGGCGGCTATCAACGAATAAACCAAATACAAGGAGGAACGAGTATGAATCAGAACACCGTTTTTTCCTTTGAAAAAGACTTCGGCATACACTTTGTGTCGGAGGATTTTTCTTATATCCTCGCGGATGTAAAAAAAGGAAATGAAATTGAAATCAAAACCGAACAGGACACCTCCCTGCATTCTGCCGAAGGCTATGTTCTGAAAATTGAAAAACAGGAAAAGGGGCTTCGCATTTTAGTCCGTTATGCAGAAAAAAAAGGTGCGATCAATGCCCTGTTCTCTGTGCGACGTATGTGCAGAGAAAACCGTTTCTCGTTGGGTGAAACCGCGAAAGAACCAAAGTTTGCCGTGCGCGGTTACATTGAAGGCTTCTACGGAAGACCCTGGAGTTATGACACAAGGCTTAAAATGCTGCGTTATGCTGCTTCTTTCGGTGCAAATACGCATTATTATGCGCCGAAAGATGATCCGTATCACCGCAAACTGTGGCGTGAGGAATACCCCGAAAATGAATTGCAACAGCTCAAAGTGCTGTCTGACGAAGCGGCAAAATACGGCATGGAATTTGCCTATTGCATTGCACCGGGACTGAGCATCTGCTATGCAAGCGAAACGGAATTCACCTGCCTTACAAAGAAGATTGCACAGCTTTATGGAATCGGCATCCGTTCCTTCGGTCTGCTTTTGGATGACATTGCGCCCGAATTGTATTACGAAAAAGACAAACAAAAATACAACAGTATGGTTGAAGCGCATGTGGATCTTATCAACCGCACTGCCGCCTTTATGAAGACATTGGACGGCTGTGTGCTGACGGTGTGCCCGACCGAATACTGGGGCAAGGGCGACAGCGACTATCTGCGCACATTGGGGCAAGGCATCGGCACCGACATCCGCATTTTCTTCACGGGATCGGACATCTGCGCAAAAGAAATAGGATGCGATGAAGCACAGATCTTTTTTGAAAGCACCAACAGAAAACCGCTGTACTGGGACAACTACCCTGTCAATGATGCGGAAATGTTCATGGAAATGCACATGGGGCCTCTCATCGGCAGAGATAAACAGCTTTATGCCCATGCGCAAGGCATCATTTTCAATTGCATGGAATATGCCGAATGCACACGCATCCCGCTTGCAACGGCACTCACCTATCTGTGGGATCCCGAAAATTACGATCCCGAACAGGCCTATCGGGAAACTGTTTGCGACAACATCCCGCAGGATGAACGGGAAGCATTCATTCTGCTTGCGGACAATCTTCGTATCTCTTGCCTGAAAGACGAAAACTCACACATCATGAATGAACACCTTCTGCGCTGCCAGACCGCCATGCAGACGGGAAATCCCGAAAAAGCAAAGGAAATTCTTTATTCATTCCTTTTGCAAGTCAAAAATGCCGCCACACTTCTGCAAAACAAAAAAGACGGCATCTACAAGGAACTTTCCATATGGATTGAAAAATTTGTTTTGTGTGCGGATATTCTCGGCACCTGCTATGAAATTCTCTTTGAAAATGCCGACAAAAAAGAGGAACTGCGCTCAAAAATGTACATTTACAATCGCAACGCAACCGTGCTCACGGGCTTCTGCTTCCGTGAATTCGTCGAAATCGTCCTCGAAGATTTCAGTTATTAACAAAAAACAACCGCAGAGTCACTCGATTCTGCGGTCATTTTTTGCTTATCTGCCTTGTTTTATCGTGCAACGGTTGTTTCGAGCATCTCGTCCATACGGTCGGTGATACCCACACCGGGTTTACCGGCGTCACTGCTGAAACCGCTTTTTAAATCGTCACCGACATTGCGCATGCCGTTGGCAAGGTCACGCCCCGCATTGCGCATGCCCTGTGCCATATCGCTTGCCGCTTCGCTCATGCCCGTCACATCGTCACGCATGGCTTCACCCATACCGCTTGCCGCTTCGCTGACACGGTCGCTCGCCTTTTCGGTGGTGCGCTGTGTGGTGGGCATGGTCGTGGAGGGTGCCACATTGGAAATCGGTGCGGCGGTCGCCTCAGGCACTGCACTGATGCCGTCTGTTTTGTCATTGCTGTTATTCCGGCATCCCGTTGCAAGAACAGCGATCGCTAAAACGGCAAAGGCAATTACAATTATTCCTTTTTTCATTTCGCTTTCCTTCTTTTTGAGATATACACAACTGCACAAACAGAAAATGCGTTTGCGCAGTCCTGCGAAGAGTAGTGTGTCCGCACAGGAACGGGATATGCCGGTTGTATTTTGGTACGGATGTCTTATTTTGTCAACGTACCGCCGTCGGCATACAGCAAAAGAAAAATTTCGTCTTCCATGCCCGTTTGTGCATCGATATAAACAAGCGCATCGTGGTTGCCGTTATCCGTAACCAGAAATTCATAAGCAAACGATTCACCCCCGCCTGCGGTGGGCACAACACATTGGCGCACCTGCCGGATATAAAGAGCAGGATTGAGTTTTTTTGCCGCATCTGCAAGACGGACGGTAAAGGACGGGATCTGCCTTTGCGAGTGATTCATAATATAAGACGAGGCATCCATGCTCAACACTTTTCCATCCGACAGCGAAACGCTGACCTTGATCAGATCAGGATAGCAGATATAATCATCCTGCATAAATGCAAAGTTCACCGTGCAGATGCCGTCATTGGTGGCAAAATAACTGCTGACCATGTCTTCGTAGCCGCATTGCTGCAAAAATTTTTGCGCGATGGCAACGGCATCCTCGCCGCTGTACACGATCTCTCCTGCAAAGGAATCGTTCAGAAGAATTTTTACATAACCGCCCTTTTTGGTGATCTGCGTTTCACTGCCCTCATAATAGAAGTTATAGGTAGCGATTCTGCCTGCATTTTCGCCGTCTTCAATCACCTGATTTGCATTGTCTGCACCAAGCACCTTTGCGGCAAGTTGTTTGGCTTCGGTCAGGGTGATTTCTTTTTCGTTGGCAAGCAAAGCCGATTCTTTTTGCAGCACACCGTCCGAAAACGGGCCGTCGTACAGTAAGGTCGGGTAATCCGCAAATGATTCTTCGGCACCTGCGGCGGCAGAAAGGTAATTGACCGCCTGGGTCATTTCGGTGCTGCCGAGTTCACCGTCCACTTTGTCAAACGAAAACGCGCCGCTTTCCATTAAGTCATTCATATACAAAAATTTATCATGCAGAATTTGTGCATACTGTGCCAGATTTTGCAGATGCGCGCGGTCTTCTTCGGTCAGTTGTTCGCCGGTGGAAAGTTTGCGCCCCAAACTGCCCGTGAATGCCCCTGCCTGAGAAAGATACATATAAATATTCGACAGCACCGTCTGCCCCGAATCGAGCGTGCCGAGTGCCGTTTTGGCACCGCTTGCGTTTTTTTCGAGATCGGAAGCAATTTCTGCAAACATGGGCACCGTGTTGGCGTATCCGCTTTTTTGCAGATCGGTCTGCATGGCATCAAAATATTCGCAAAGCTGTGCAATGGCGCGCCGTTGCGCAGTGATGACCTGCTGTTCATAGCGGTTGCGTTGCAATGCTTGCATGCTGCCCCAAAGTGTTAACACACCAACAACCGCAAAAATAAAACTCGCCGCACGGATTTTGCCCCGTTTTCCCATTTTTGTTCCTCCGTTAAACTTTTTCATATTTCTGTTTACAGTATGTCCGTTTTTCACCTTTTTTACATTTCCATTTTCTTCAAAAAAAACAGATTGCACAAACGGACAATCGGTAGTATAATATATTGACAGGCTTTTTTTACCTGTCGGAAAGGAGGAACTGAAGTTTGGAAGTTTATCTGGATAACAGCGCAACTACAAAAGTCTGCCCCGAAGCCGTTGCCGCCATCACGCAGATGCTGACGGAAAATTACGGCAACCCGTCTTCCACACATCGCAAGGGGCTGGATGCCGGCGAAGCGCTCATCAAAGCACGCAAACAGGTGGCAGGTATTTTATCCTGCGCACCCGATGAAATATATTTTACAACCGGCGGTTCGGTTGCAAACAACACTGCCATTTTCGGCACCGTGAATGCCCTGAAAAGAAGAGGCAACCGCATTGTTACCACATCCATTGAGCACCCAAGTGTGCTGCGTTGCATGCAGGATCTGGAAAGCAAAGGCTTTGAGGTCATTTATCTCAAACCAAACCGCAACGGCAGTTTTTCGCAGGAAGACCTGTTCAATGCCATCAACAAAAACACCATTCTTGTAAGCATTATGGCAGTCAACAACGAAATCGGTGTCATCAACCCCGTTTCCATGGCAAGCAAAGCCATCAAACGGGTGGGTGCGCCCGCTTTGCTTCATTGCGACGCGGTGCAAGGCTTCGGCAAGCTGCCGCTGAATCCCGCAAAAGAAGGCATTGACCTGCTGAGTGTATCTGCCCACAAGATACACGGTCCGAAAGGTGTCGGCGCTTTGTATATCCGCAAAGGGGTGCAGATCAAGCCCTACATCCTCGGCGGCGGCCAGGAAAACGGTATGTTTTCGGGTACCGAACCCATGCCTGCCATTGCAGGCTTCGGTGCAGCTTGTGCGGCAATGCCCGATATTGCAAAACAACTGAACAGCATGACGGCGCTGCGCAACTACACGGCAGAACGGCTGAAAACCCTGCCGAAAGTGGAAATCAATTCGCCCTACGACAGCCTGCCGTATATTATCAACATTTCGGTTGCGGGCATTCCGTCGGAAGTGCTTATTAACCATCTTTCCCGCCAGGGAATTTACATTTCCGCAGGATCTGCCTGCAAAAAGGGGCACAGAAGCGAAGTACTTAGGGCAATAGGCTTGCCCGTGCAGCAGATCGACTCGGCAGTGCGTGTCAGTTTTTCACGCTATTCAACCGATGCAGACGCAGATGCACTTATCAACGGCATTGAAACCGCCATTCAGAGATTCAGAAGATAAAAAAAGGATTATAAAAAATGAAAGAAATTATACTTATCAAAAACGGGGAACTTGCACTCAAAGGGCTCAACCGCGGCACATTTGAAGACATGATGATTAAAAACATGCGCCACAGACTGTCTTCACTCGGCAATTTCACGTTCACAAAATCGCAATCCACCATCACCGTAACCCCCGAAGACGAATCCGTTGACAGGGATGAAGCCGTGCGCAGACTCAGCAAGGTGTTCGGCATTGCCGCACTCTCCCGCGCCGCCGTTTGCGAAAAGGACATTGATGTGATCCGCAATACGGCTGTTGAATACCTGGGCGATGCGCTGTCTGCCGTAAGAACCTTTAAGGTGGAAGCAAAAAGATCGGACAAAAAATTTCCGCTGACTTCCCCGCAGATCTGTGAAGAAGTCGGCGGTTGGCTGCTTGCGCACGTGCCGGGGCTTCGCGTGGATGTGCACAATCCCGACATCACGGTCACGGTTGAAGTGCGCGACAAACAGGCTTTTATCCGTGGCAATCAGCTGCACGGTGCGGGCGGCATGCCCGTAGGATCGGGCGGCAATGCCTGCCTTTTGATTTCGGGCGGCATCGACAGTCCCGTTGCAGGCTGGATGATGGCAAAACGCGGTGTGCGCCTGACGGGTGTGCATTTTGCTTCGCCCCCCTACACATCCGAACTTGCCGAACGCAAGGTGCACGAACTGCTTGAAAAGGTGACGGAATATGCAGGCAGAATCCGCCTGTTTACCGTTGAATTCACCGAAATTCAGGAAGCAATACGCGACAATTGCCCCGAAGAAATGTTTACCATCACCATGCGCCGTTTCATGATGAAAATTGCAAGCGCCATTGCCATCCGCGAAAACTGCGGTGCGCTGATTACGGGCGAAAGCCTCGGGCAGGTTGCAAGCCAGACCCTGCATGCCCTCGGTTGCACGGATGAATGCGCATCCATCCCCGTGTTCCGTCCCTGCATCGGTATGGACAAAAACGAGATCGTGGAAATTTCCCGCAAAATTGACACATTTGAAATCTCCATCCGTCCGTATGAAGATTGCTGTACGGTTTTCACCCCAAAACACCCGCGTACCCGTGCCACGGTTGACATGGCACGTCAGGCGGAAGAAATGATTGAAAACCGTGAAGAACTTATGCAACGTGCCATTGATTCGGCAGTGCTGAAAATCATCGGCTGATTGCGCACCGTTTTTTTAAATCTTGTTGCAAAGACCGCTTTTGCATTGACAAAGCGGTCTTTTTTTGTTACAATTATTATGATGCACAAGTGTTTGCATCAGGGCAGTTCGAAACCATCCTGCCCCGACGACAAGTCAGAAATCAAAACTATGGGCTCCGCTGATCGGCAGTAATAAAACACATATAAACAAAATTGTGTTTATTTTTACTGTGGCGGATGCACCCGGAAAGGGTCAAAAAAATGAAAAAAACAAAGGCACTCACCCTCGCCAAAGCGGCACTCATTGCCGCTGCCTATGTTGCACTGACATGGGTTTCGGAAGCACTCGGCCTCGGCTTCGGCGCCATTCAACTGCGCCTGAGCGAAGCCCTCACCATCCTGCCCGTATTCACCCCTGCCGCCATACCGGGACTGCTTCTCGGCTGTGCCATTGCCAACGCGGGCAGCCCGTTAGGCCCCATCGATGTTGTTGCAGGAACAACGGCAACCCTGTTGCAGGTGCTCTGCACAAGAAAACTGCGCAATGTGAAACAGAAAAACATTCCGTTTTTATCGTTATGGATGCCCGTTTTGTTCAATGCTGTTTTTGTGGGCGCGGAAATTGCATTTCTGTCGATGCAGGAAGAAAGTTTTTGGGCAGTGTTCGGTTCCACTGCGTTGAGCGTGGGCATCGGTGAATTGCTTGTGTGCGGTGTGCTTGCACTGCCGCTGTATCAACTGATTGAAAAAAGACCTGCTTTGAAGAAAATGATAGAATAATTAGGAGAAAGGGCATAAAACATGAAAAAAATTATTGTTGCAGACGATGAAGAACTGATTCTGAAACTTGTCAGCGACTTTTTGCGCAACGAAGGCTACACGCCGCTGACCGCAACGGACGGCGAGCAGGCTCTTCGTCTGTTTGCAGAAAACCCCGATACGGCTTTGCTGATTCTTGACATTATGATGCCCGAAGTGGACGGATGGGAAGTTTGCCGCCGAATTCGTGAAAATTCCGATGTGCCCATTATTATGCTCACGGCAAGAAGCCAGGAATTTGACGAACTGATGGGCTTTGAAGCAGGGGCTGACGATTATGTTACCAAACCTTGCAGCCCGTCGGTGCTGATGAAGCGCGTTGCGGCTCTTCTGCGCCGTGACACATCTGCCTCTGCCGGAAAGGTGGTTTCGGTGGACGAGCTTCGGCTTGACAATTTTGCACATGAAGTATGGCTTGGCGGTAATTCCGTTATTCTCACCGTAAAAGAATATTCCATTTTGCAGAAGCTGTTAAGCTCTCCCGGACGTGTTTTTACCCGCGAACAGTTGCTGGACGATATCTGGGGATATGACTTCACGGGCGATATCCGCACCGTAGACTCGCATGTTGCAAGACTGCGCACAAAGCTCGGTGATTGGGGCACCAAACACATCAAAACCATTTACGGCACAGGCTACAAACTTGAGGTAAAAGAAAATGAAGGCTGAAAAGGCTGTAAAAAAGAAAAAATTGCCGCCTTTGAAGAAAAAAAGCATAACCCGCAAAATATTCACCCGGATCTCACTGATTCTGCTGATTGCATTGATTCTGCCGGTGATTGCCTATGATCAACTGCCTGAGCCTTTTTATTACCTGCTGCCGGGGGTGCGCATGTGGTTTGCAGCCGATGAAATTATGAGCACTTACGGGGATGAAGATAATTTTACACTTGCCGTAAAAGCCGCCGAAACCGGCTATGATGCAAAGGTAGAAATTTACAACGCATCCAACGAGCTTATTTACAGCACAAACTATACCCCCGATATGACATACGATCTTCCGTTTCCGTTGTCCGATGCACCTGTTATTGACGAACGATACAAAACCAACTACGAACGTGTGAACAACGAAAACATGGATGTCGGTCAACGCGGTTTTTCCATCGGACGGTATGAAACCGCCGGCATTGAAGTGGACTTCCTGATCCACTATCAATACACCGAAACGGGTGAACGAATCAACATCATCATGCAAACCAGTGCATTGTCATCCAACACAAGAATTGTTATTCTGATTATGTCTGCCATTACAATTCTTTTGCTGTTGCTTTCGCTTGTCATCATCGGCCTTGCACTGATGCGCCTGACAAAGCCCATCAAGCAAATGGTGCAGATCACAGACAAAATGAGTAAGCTCGATTTCAGCGAAAAATTACCGCCGACAAAGGTATTGGAACTGTCGGAACTGTCTGACCAGATCAACACCATGTCTGACACATTGGACTCGGCGCTGACCGACCTGCAGGCCAAGAACAAAAAACTGCAGGAAGACATTGAAAACGAGCGCACACTTGACAATCTGCGGCAGGTTTTCATTTCGGGTGTTTCGCACGAGCTGAAAACCCCCATTGCCATTATTCAGGGCTATGCGGAAGGCGCACTGACATTCCTTGACACAGACCCGCAAGCGGCAAAAGAATACTGCACGGTCATCATGGATGAATCCGCGCGCATGAATCAGATGGTCATGAAACTGCTGGAGATCACCAAATATGACTCGGGTGCCTATGTGCCCACCAATGAAGTGTTTTCCATTCATGATATGATAGAAGAATGGTTTGAGAAAGAAACCAACACCTTTGCCGAAAAAGGCATTACGGCATTCAATGATATTCCTGCCGATTGCTACGGTGAAGGCGACTCGATCATTCTGGCATCGGTTGCAAACAATTATCTGTCCAATGCCGTTTCGCACGTGGACGGCGAAAAAATAATCCGCGTGTATGCAGAAACCTTACCCGATGTGCACAGAATCTGGGTGGAAAACACGGGCAACCCCATTGCCGACAAAGACATAGACAAAATCTGGAACTCGTTCTACCGTGCAGACAAAGCCATGTCGCGTTCGCAAGGTCGCTTCGGCCTCGGACTTGCCATTGTTGCTTCCATTCAGAAGCTGCACGGACAAGAATACGGTGTGGAAAACACGGCAAACGGAGTACGCTTCCGTTTTGACATCAAAAAAGCAGAAAAAACAAACAACAAAGGAATTTAAAAATGCGCAAACTGTATGACAAATTATTTACGGCACTGCGAAAAGTGAAACTGTTTGACAAAATCCTTTCCCTGCCCGTTATTTCAAAACTTGTTGAATATGAGGTGCTGATGTATCTCATTTTCGGCGTGCTTACAACCGTTGTCAACTTTGTTGTGTTCTGGCTTTGCGGCAAGATTAGAAACAGTGAACAAGTGCTGTTTACCATCGGCTCGTTTTCACTCACATGGCTTTATATTGCAAATTCGCTTGCATGGGTCATTGCAGTGCTGTTTGCATTTGTCACAAACAAACTGTTTGTGTTTGAAAGCAAAGCAACAAAGGCCTCTTCCGTTGCCAAAGAATTGTTTTCTTTCTTCGGCGCACGCATTCTTTCGTTTGTTCTGTTTGACTGGGCAATGTTCCTGTTGCTTGTGGAAGTGTGCCACATGAATGAATATGTTGCAAAAATTATTTATTCCGTGTGTGTGATTATCTTCAATTATGTGGCAAGCAAACTCGTTGTCTTCAAAAAACGAAACAACGATACAACAAAATAAAAAATTATTCTACATCAACCCCCCGCCCCCCAATCTTGGGGGGCGAAAAGGTGTTTTTTGTTATGTAAAAACTACTCACAATGTGAGCAGTTTTTTACATAATAACCAAAAAGACAGTCCGCTTTTCTACCTGCGGCCTGTCTTTTTTTCATTGACCCGCTTTTTTAATTCTGTTATTATAGAAACAATGGGGAATTGCATTTTCCTCTACCGGAAAGGAGTTTTCTTATGCCTATTCATTTTGACATCCCTTTTGTTGACAAGAACAATGAACGCAAAATGCTTGCAGCCCGCATCAAACAGATCATTGACCATCTTGCAGGCAGAATTTTCACCGACAGTGAAAATACGGGTGACTTTTTATTCCGTGACGGGCAGTCCGATATTTCAAAAATAAACGACGGCGAATGGACTGCATTCGGCAAAGACGATTTCTGGGGATACAAGGAACAATACTGCTGGTTCAAACAGAGCGTGACCGTTCCTGATCGCTTTGCAGGCAAAACAGTCGTCTATGACATCACGCCCTTCCCTTCTTTCCGTTGGGAAAACAGAGCACAGCAGTTTATTGTGTTCGTCAACGGAAAAATGGTGCAAGGTGTTGACATGAACCACACCTATATTATTCTCGAAGAAAACGCAAAGGGCGGAGAAAGCTATGACATCGCGCTGAATGCCTATTGCGACGATTGGGAATACAGAGGTCCCACGCAGCTTTGCGCCAACCTCAAGGTCATCGACAACGATATTGCCGCTTTGTACTATGACCTGCTGACCCCGTGGGAAACCGCCCACCTTTACAGCCACGACGACTTACAGCGTGTGGATATTGTCAAACATCTCAACAATGCAGTCAATCTGCTCGAACTGAATACAGCTGATTATGCCGTATTCAAAGAAAGCGTTGCCCAAGCACGCGCATATATTGAAGAAAATATTTACGGTGTTGACAACGGTGTTTACACTTCTGCCATCGGTCACACGCACATTGACACCGCATGGCTGTGGAGACTGCGTCAGACCCGCGACAAAACGGGCAGATCCTTTGCAACGGTCATCAACCTCATGCGTGAATACAAGGACTATAAGTTCATGTCTCCGCAGGCACAGCTTTATGATTTTGTGAAGCAGGATTATCCCGAACTTTACGAAGAAATCAAGCAGATGATCAAGGAAGGTCGCTGGGAAGCAGAAGGCAGCATGTGGGTTGAATCCGACACAAACGTCGTTTCCGGCGAATCGCTTGTCCGCCAGTTCCTTGTCGGCAAACGCTTCTTCAAAGACGAATTCGGTGTTGACAACAAGATCATGTGGCTGCCTGACGTATTCGGTTATTCGGGTGCTCTGCCGCAGATCATGAAAAAAGCCGACATCGACTACTTCATGACCACCAAAATTTCATGGAATGAATACAACAAATTCCCCTTTGACACTTTCATGTGGAAAGGCATTGACGGAACGGAAATTCTGTCGCACTTTATCCCGAGCCTGCGAGCCAATGAAAAAGAGCGATTCCAGACCACCTACAATGCAGACCTTACTCCCGATCAGATTATCGGCGGCTGGCAGCGATATTCAAACAAAGACCTCAACCGCAATGTGCTTTGCTCCTTCGGTCACGGTGACGGCGGTGGCGGACCGACCAGAGGTATGCTCGAAAAAGGCATTCGTATGGCAAAGGGCATTCAGGGCTGTCCGAATGTGAAAATGGAATTCGCCCGCGATTATTTTGACCGCCTTGCCGAAGAAGTCAAAGGCAGTGACCGTCTTCCCAAATGGGCAGGCGAACTGTATCTTGAATTCCACAGAGGTACCCTCACCGCACAGGCAAGAAACAAGAAATACAACCGCAAGAGTGAGCTTCTGTATCACGATGCGGAAACCATCTGCAAGCTTGCACAGGTGCTGACGGGCGCGGATTACCCCGCCGCAGAAATCCTCGAAGCATGGAAAATTATTCTTCTGAATCAGTTCCATGACATCATCCCCGGCTCGTCCATTGCCGCAGTTTATGAGGATTCCAAAGAACAGTACGAAACCATTCTTGCCGACGGCAGAGGTCTTATTGACAAAGCCCTCACGGCTATTACGGACGGAATCTGTGTCAAGGAAGACAGCGTAGTTGTGTTCAACACCCTCGGTTTTGACAGAACGGATGTTGTGCTTTGCGACCTGCCCGACGGCGTTTGCGTTTATGACACCGACGGCACCGCCCTGCCCACACAAAAAACCTACGACGGCAAGACCGCATTCCTTGCCAGGAATATTCCCGCCAAGGGCTACAAAACCTTTGCCCTCAAAGCGGGTACTTCCTGTGTCTGCGGTGCACTTGACTTTGCAGATAATACCGTAGACAACGCATTCTACACCGTTGTGTTTGATGCGAATATGAACATCGCTTCCATGCTCCACAAAAAAAGCGGCAGATTGGTTGCGCCCGAAGGACAGCTTCTGAACCGCCTGATCGCCTACGAAGACAGACCGCACAACCACGAAGCATGGGATATCAAGTGCTATTATGACGAAAAATACTGGTATGTGGATGATGTTACTTCCTGCGAAGTCATTGAAAGCGGTGCCGTACGTATGGTCATCAAAGTCGTGCGTCCGTTCAACCTTTCCACCATTGAACAGTACTTTATCTTCTATCCGCATTCCGACCGCTTCGATATTTTCTATGACATCGACTGGAAAGAAAAGAACATTGCCCTCAAGGCAGACTACCCCGTGGATGTCAATGCAGTCAAGGCAACATTTGACATTCAGTTCGGCAACCTTGAACGCACCGCCCACAACAACACCACATGGGATTTTGCACAGTTTGAAGTCTGCGGCCATAAATGGGCAGACCTTTCGGACAACAGCTTCGGTCTTTCGGTGCTTAACGACTGCAAGTACGGCTGGACGGTCAAGGACGGTCACATCAAGCCGACCCTGCTTCGTTGTGCCACCACCCCCAACCACCTGCAGGACCGTGAACGCCATACCTTTACCTTTGCCGTTTATGCCCACAGCGGTGCCGTTTCCGGCAGTGATGTTGTCAATCAAGGTTACAGCCTGAACGTGCCGCTGTATGCAAAGAAAGCAAATGCCCACGAAGGTGCACTTGCCGACAGCTTCTCGCTGATTGCGGCAGATGCAGCCAATATCTGCATTGAAACCGTAAAGAAAGCAGAAGACAGCGATGCTGTGATTGTCCGCCTGTACGAAACCTGGAACAAGGAAACCGTTACATGGCTGTCTTTCGGAAAGCAAGTCAAAGAAATCAGCGAATGCAACCTGCTGGAAGAAAAGGACGAAGCATTGAAAGTATGCGACAACAAGCTGCCCCTGCGCTTCAAGCCCTTTGAAATCAAGACCCTTAAAATCACATTCTGAACCTGAAACACGGGGAGTGACTCAACCCACTCCCCGTACTTTCTGCCTGAAAACATATGAAATATCTTGAAAAACACCCTATGATCATGGTGATCGTCGGCGTTGTCGGCGTTTCACTGTCTGCGATTTTAGTCCGCTTTTCCGATGCACCGTCGAGTGTCACTGCCGCGTGGCGGCTTTTGTGCACGGTAGCATTGCTTTCCCCCGTTGTGTTCGGCAAAAAGGAAGTGCGCACGGAATTACTTCATCTTCCTAAAAAAGAACTGTTGTTGAGCGTGCTCAGCGGTGTATTTTTAGCTGTGCACTTTGCACTTTGGTTTGAGTCGCTGCAACACACATCCGTTGCAAGTTCGACCACCATTGTGTGCACGGACGTGATATGGGTTTCGCTCGGCTTCTGTTTGTTTTTAAAAGGAAAACTGACCTGGAAAGCCGTGCTTGCCATTGCCGCAACCTTCGGCGGCAGTGTGCTGATTGCGCTTGCGGACACCACCGCAGGCATCGGGCTTTACGGCATATTGCTTGCGCTGTTTGCCGCGATTGCCGCTTCTGTTTACACCCTCATCGGCAGAATCGTAAGAGAAACCGTCTCCACCACCGTTTACACCTACACCGTATATGTCAGCTGTGCGGTCATGCTGCTCTTGTTTTGTGCATTTCAGAAACAAAACCCCATTGATTACGGTGCAAAAACCGTTCTTGTCGGGCTTGCGCTTGCCGTAGCTTCGACCTTATTGGGGCACAGTGCGTTCAGTTGGTGCTTAAAATACCTGTCCCCCTCGTTCATCACTGCCGCAAAACTGTGCGAACCCGTCGGCGCCGCCATACTCGCGGTATTTCTGTTCAGGGAATATCCCACATGGCTGACCGTTGCGGGTAGTGTGATTATTCTTGTGAGCGTCTATTTTTACTCCCGCCTTGAAAGAAAAGAAGAACAAAAGGAGCATTAACATGAAAAAATTATTCTGCATTTTGCTTTCTTGCCTGCTGTGCGTGGCATTCCTGCCTCTGTTTGCATCGGCTGAAACCACAAACAAATCTCTGCAATTCAACGAAAACGGTGAATTCAGAATCGTCATTTTCTCTGACATTCAGGACAACGAAGATGTGGAAGAATCCACCCTGCAGCTCATGCGTGAAACACTTGACAAATACACAGCCGATCTTGTCATTTTTTTGGGTGACAACAGCGTGGACAGATCGCTTGACGGCTATGCAAAATCCGTTGAAGCTTTTACACTTCCTTGCCGTGAACGCAACATCCCCCATGCGTTTGTTTTCGGCAACCATGATACCGAACTGGATGCAACACCCGAAGAATTGCTCGATATTTACAAGCAATTCGGTACGATGACCTATGATGCAGATCCCGATTTGTACGGTTGCGGCAACTGCAATATCCCGATTTTGTCTTCCGACGGCACAAAGACCGCATTCAACCTGTGGCTGATTGACAGCGGCTCTGCCAATCCCGACAAAGAAACGGGCGGTTATGACTATGTGCGTGAAGATCAGATTGAATGGTACAAAACCACCGCCGCAAAATTAAAAGCCGAAAACGGTGGAGAAGTTGTTCCTGCCATGCTGTTTCAGCACATTATCATGCCCGAAGTTTACGAAACACTGTATCCCAAACTTCCCTTTACGGCAGGCAAGGATTACACGATTGAAGGAAAAACCTACTTCCCCGTGCCGTTCTTCAACCGCCATGCAGGCATTATTTTAGAGCCCTGCAGCCCTCCCTTTGTGAACGGCGGTGAAATGGATGCGCTGCTTGAAACGGGCGATGTGATTGCCGCCTTCTTCGGCCATGACCATGTGAATGACTTTGTGACCGATTGCTACGGCATTGCCTTCCACAATGTGCCCACGGTGGGTTGCAATGCCTATTCCGATGCCATTTCAAGAGGCTCGGGATTGATTACCCTGCACGAAGATGATATTGAAAATTATGATTATCAGATGATTTATCACTTCGACATGGCACTTGAAGAAGGCTCACTTCTTCCCGGAATCGAAGGCAGAGAAAGCACCTTCTACTATAAACTTGTCAAATTCTTCCGTCAGAAGATTCTGGACGGCTTCCACAATCTGTTTCTGTAAAAAGTCAAGGAGCTGCAAAAAACAGCTCCTTCGGTTTTTTTATTCACTTTGGGTGGATTCCATTGTGCTTTCGACCGGCTCCTGAATATACAGATCAAATGCATTGATATCCGCAACATCACCGACATACTCCACTTTAATTGCCGAGTCCGTATCCGACAGCGGCACACCCATTTCCACATAATAAACGGTTTCGCCGTCCTCATTGACCTGCTCGGAAATATTGAGTTCTGTTTCGGTCTTTTTGCCGTTTACAAAAACATACGCTTTCCCGGCAATCAGATCAATCGTTTCTACAACGGAATTTACAATTTCACCGTCTGTCGCGGCATAAGCCACCGCACCGAGGGCAAACAGAACACTGATCGCCACCGCCGCGATGATAAGTGTTTTTCGCCATGCAAAACCTTGCTTTTTTTCTTTCATGGTCATCATCCTTTCCATTGTTTCATCGGCAGGATGAATGTCTGCAAAGGTTGCAATATACTGTTTTTTACTCATCGATCCATGCATCCCCCAATCGTTCTTTCAATGTGTTTCTGGCACGGTTTAATCTTGTTTTTACTGCCGACTCTTTCATTTTCAGCATTTTGGCTATGTCCTTGACGGACAGGTCTTCGTAGTAAAACAAGTGAATGACCGCGCGTTCTTTTTTTGACAGTTGCATTACAGCCCTGTACAGATCTGCTTTTTCGCTACTGTCCATCTCGGCAGATGAAACAAAAACACAGTCATCAATATTGATATGCTGCCTGAACGGATGCTTTATATAATTTTTGCTTTCGTTCACGCACACGGCTGTCAGCCATTTATCCAGATGCGTTTCATCGGAAAAAGGTTTCGGATATTTCCACAATTTCAGGAATACATTTTGCAGAATATCTTCGGCGTCGTATGTATTTTTTACAAATGAAAGTGCAATGAGATACAACCGTTGGCTGTTGTGCTGCACGACATTTGTAAATTCTTCTTCTGTCATTGTTTCACCGCCTGTAAAAAACGGGTTCGGCTTGCCCCCGCAACCCTATTGAAAGGTCCTTTCACTTATATAACAACCGAAAGGCATAAAAGGTTACAGAAAAAACGGATTCACATTGCAAAAAACAATGGAATCCGTTTTTTCTGCTATTATTTGCAATAGGTATCCACGTAGCAATCAATGGACTTCTGAATGATTTCTTCGGCTTCTTTGGCGCCTTTGAGTTCATTGACGGCAGTGTCCTTGTCTTCAAGTTCCTTGTAAACACGGAAGAAGTGCATCATTTCGTCAAAGACATGGCGGGGCAGTTGCGAAATGTCGGTGTAGGTGTTGTAGTTGGGATCGTTGAACGGGATGCAGACGATTTTTTCATCGTATCTGCCCGAGTCGATCATGGTGATAACACCGATGGGATAGCAACGCACTTCCGTTAAGGGACGGATAGGCTCGGAGCAGAGAATCATAACATCCATCGGATCAAGGTCATCGGCATAGGTACGGGGAATAAAACCGTAGTTTGCGGGGTAATGAGTGGATGTGTAAAGGATTCTGTCCAGGCGCAGAAGACCCGTTTCCTTATCGAGCTCATACTTGCACTTGCTGCCTTTGGAGATTTCAACAACGGCAATAAAATCCCTTGCCGTGATGCGTTTGGGGCTGATGTCATGCCAGATATTCATAATTATTCTTCCTCTCTTTGTTCGTTCAGTGCGGCTTCGATGCGGGCTTTGAGAGCCTCCACACCTTCCCCGTTTTCAGATGAAAATGCAATGGTTTCCAAACCGGGCAGTTCTTCTGGAATTTCTTTTTCGCGTTTTGCACGCTCGGTCTTTTTGAGTTTGTCGCTCTTGGTCAGAGCAATCACAAAGGGCACCCCTGCCGCGGTCAGAAAATCGATCATCGTGCGGTCATCTGCGGTGGGTTTGTGGCGCATATCCACAAGTTGCACAACGAGTTTTATGTTGCGGTCTGACTGAAAATAGCCTTCCATGAGGTTGCTCCAACGGCGAATCTCATCCCCCGATCGCTTGGCATAGCCGTAGCCGGGCAGATCCGCAAAACGTACATCTTCACAACGAAAGAAGTTGACCGTTGTGGTTTTCCCGGGCACGGAACTGACACGCGCAAGATTTTTGCGATTGAACAACTTGTTGATCAGCGACGATTTGCCGACATTGGAACGACCCGAAAACACGATTTCGGGCAAATCGGACACGGGCAACTGCTTCGCCGTGCCGTAAGAGGCTTCAAAGGTTACATTATTGTAATTCACCGCTTACACCTCGGTTTCTTTTATAGTTTTCTTTCGGCGGCAGATGGATGCTGCTTTTTTTGCTTTCTGCAGATTCGGGCAGTTCGCACAACGCGAGTTCCAGCACCTCGTCCACGTGTTTGACGGGAATGAAGGTGATTTTTGCCTTGACCGCATCGTCAATTTCCTGCAGGTCGGGCACGTTCTGTGCGGGGATGATGACGGTGGGAATGTTCATGCGGTATGCCGCCATGGCCTTTTCGCGCAGTCCGCCGATGGCAAGTACTCTGCCGCGAAGGGTGACTTCACCTGTCATAGCGATTTTTGCAGAAACGGGTCTGCCCGTGAGTGCAGACACAAGCGCCGTGGTAACGGTGATACCCGCTGACGGGCCGTCCTTGGGCACAGCCCCTTCGGGGAAATGCACATGGATGTCTTTGGTCTTATAAAAATCGGGGGCAATGCCGAGTGCATTACTACGGCTGCGGATGAAGCTGACCGCTGCTTTGACGGATTCAACCATCACATCACCCAAAGAACCCGTGGTTTCGAGCTTGCCCGTACCGTCCATAACAAGGGCTTCCGCTTTGAGCAGTTCGCCACCCACGCTTGTCCATGCAAGACCGTTGACAACACCGACGCTGTCCTCGTTTTCATTTGCATCGTCGCGGAATTTGCGGATACCGAGCAAAGATTCAAGCATGCTTTCATCCACTGTCGTTTTGCCGCTTTCGCCGTTTGCGATGGCAAGGGTCTTTTTGCGGCAGATTTTTGCAATCTGTCTTTCCAGTTTACGCACACCGGCTTCACGGGTGTAGCCCTCAATGACTGCACGGATTGCACCGTCGGTGACGCGCAGGTCGTCTTTTGTCAGAGCGTGCTCCTTCATCTGTTTGGGAAGAAGATGCTTTTTGGCAATGTGGAATTTTTCTTCGAATGTATAGCTTGTGATGTCAATGACTTCCATACGGTCGCGCAAGGCATCGGGAATGGCATTTTTGTCATTGGCAGTGGTGATGAACAGCACCTGACTCAGATCGACAGGCAGTTCCACATAATGGTCGCGGAAGGAATGATTCTGCTCGGCATCGAGTGCCTCAAGCAGAGCAGACGAGGGGTCACCCTTGACATCGGCACTGAGTTTATCGACTTCATCGAGCAAAATCAGAGGGTTCATGGTGCCTGCATTCACAAGCGCATCGATGATTCTGCCGGGAATGGCACCGATATAGGTACGTCTGTGACCGCGGATCTCCGCTTCGTCACGCACACCGCCCAGCGACATTCTTGCATAATTTCTGCCCGTTGCGGTGGCAATGGACTTTGCAATGCTGGTTTTGCCGACACCGGGAGGGCCTGCAAGGCAGATGATCTGCCCTTTGATTTCGGGCGACACGATGCGTGCGGCAAGCATTTCGGTGATGCGTTCTTTCACATCTTTTAAACCGTAATGATCGCGTTCAAGCACCTTGACAGCGGCGGAAATTTTTGTTTTTTCTTTGGAATATTTGCCCCACGGAATTTCGAGGCATTTTTCGATGTATGTACGAAGCACGTTTGCATCGGGCGATGCGGGTGACATTCTTTGCAGTCTTCTGCATTCGCCGAGCAGTTTTTTCTTGGCAGTGTCGCTCATGGCGCTTTCTTCAACCATGCGGCGCAGAGAGCCGATGTCATCCCCCTCGGCTTCACCGAGTTCGTCTTCGATAATGCGCATCTGTTCGCGCAGATAATATTCTTTTTGATTGCGGTCCATGGCTTCCTGCACACGGTTCTGAATGTCTTCATCGAGGGCAAGAATTTCGGTTTCCTGCGCAATGGCAACGCACAGGAATTCGAGTCTGTCCATGGGGTCGGCAATGGCAAGCAAGTCTTGCTTGATATCAATGGGGAACAGAATGTTGCCCGCAATTTTATCGGACAGCACACCGGGATCGTCCGTTTCATAAACAGACTGAATCACATCCTCTGCCAACTGCGGAGAGTGCATGCTGTATTCTTCAAACAATGCACGGCAACGCATGAGCAATGCAGCAAGATAAACGGGATCATCCTCATAATTGCGTTCATCTTCCAACAGCTCAATGCGTGCATTCATGAACGGCTTTTTCTGCAACACATCGGTAATCACACCGCGCTGAATGCCGTCCACAACCACGCGCAGATTGTTTTTGGCTCCCGGAACACGCACGATCTGGCGCACTTCACCGAGCACACCGATGTGATACATTTCATTAAGTCCCGGATATTCATCCGCAAAGCCGACCTGCGTTACAAAAAACACTTGCTGCCTTGCATTCATGGCGGCACGAAGTGCTGCAACGGATTCTTTTCTGCCCACGTCGAAGTGCAGGGTCATATCCGGAAAAAGGACGACCCCGCGCAAAGCGACAACAGGCACGGTTATTTCTTTTTTAACACTCATAATCTATAAAGCTCCATTTTGGGTAAAATCTGAATAAAACCGGGATTAACCGCCCGAAACGGTGATGCCGCCGAATGCAACATAAGGCAGAACGCAAGTGCCGTCGCAAGACACTTCTTCGGAAATGCCGACCACGTTTTTCAGCATCGCGGCGAGGTTACCACTGATCATGGTTTCGCTGACGGGATGGGCAATTCTGCCGTTTTCAATATAAAAGCTGTTTTTGGCAACACCCGAAAAGTCGCCGTTGGTGGCAGGTTCTCCGCCCGAGAAACGGCAGACAAGAATGCCTTTTTCAATGCTGTCGATGAGTTCTGCCAGCATAATTTTGCCGGGCGTTACACCGATGCAACCGCTTGTGGAGGGTGCACGGGTCAGCCCCGTTTTGCGTGCGGCATATTCGGAAAGGCAGAAATCCTGCAGAATACCGTCCTTGATAATATCGAAATCTTCGGAAATATAGCCGTCATCGGTCACACGTTCACCGCAAACAACGCGGTCATCATGCGATATCACGCGAAGGGTGAAACTTTCGTCTGCCACTTTGGTGCCGATTGCATTTTTCCAGGGGGAAGTGCCTTCCACAATCACGGAATCGGAACAGAAATTATCAAGCACGGTGGAAAGCATGCTGTCCAGACAACCGGGGGCAAACAAGGCAACCCCTTCAAATTTGCCTTCCAGCGGACGCATGCCGAGTTCCGCTTCGCAACGGGCAAACATTTCGCGGCTGTCACCCATGTCCATAATACGCTGATCGGGATCGGTGTAATCGATGCCGAAGCTGTTGAACGAGGTGGATTCATCCCCGTTATGCGCGGAATACATGGCTCCGACGGAATAATTTGCATTTTTCTGTGTATACAAAACACCGTTGGTGTTGGCAAGAACGCTTATGCCTTCGGTGTATTCGGCAATGATCTGTTCAACCATAATGCTCGGGAATTCTTTGCCGATATCGGCAAGGAATTCGCGCACGCGGTCAAAAAACACATCGCGGTCGGGATGCGTTGTGCCGTCTTCAAAATCGGCATTTTCGGTCAAAGAAGCAATGCAATAGGATTCATCGGGCACAGAGGCTTCGGCAGACTGCACACATTCGAGTGCCGCGGCATCAATATCCTGTTCTTCGAGGCTGTTGATGAAGGTCTGCCCCATTTTGCCGTCCTTGAGCACTTTCATGCTCACACCGCTGTTAAAAACACTGCGAAGCAAAGAAAACTCGCCTGCATCGATGTTGAATTCTTCCTTTTTGCCGCTTGAAACGGAGCACTGTGCATGATCGGCACCTGCGTTTTTGAGCGCACGGAGAACATATTCGGCTGTTGCTTTTAATTTATTCATTGCTTGTTCTCCTTTCATCGTCCGCCGATATTGACTTTGCACTTGATGGCGGGACCACCCATGGAAACGGTCATCGGCTGTTTTTTGCCGCAGAAACCTGCGAAGTCCCATTCGATGGTATCAGAAAGCATATCGACCGTTTTGAGCATGTTAAACGCAACGCCTGAAATGGTGGTATCACGCAATGCTCTGCCGAGTTTGCCGTTTTTGATTTCATATCCCATGCAGACACCGAACATGAATTCACCCGTTGTATCTGCCTGTCCGTTGGCGGTGCGGGTCAGGTAATATCCGTTTTCGACGGATGCGATCATATCTTCCAGCTTGTCCTTACCGGGCAACACCGCCGTGTTGCGCATACGGATGATGGGTTCATCCGCAAAACCGTAAGCCCTTGCATTGCCGCAGGGCTTGACACCGAAATGTGCGGCACTTTCAAGGTTGTTCATATATCCCACGAGAATACCGTCTTTGATGAGTACACTGTCTTCGCACTGCGTGCCCTCATCGTCCACATACACGGGAAGCGGAGCAGGTTTACCGAGTGCGGTGTGCGCAAAGTCCACCATGTTGACAATGGGAGAAGCCACCTGTTTATTGAGATTGCTTGCCGCAACCGAGCCCGACAGAACAAGGTCTGCTTCTACGGTGTGGCCGACGGCTTCGTGTGCGACCATGCCGGCCACGGCAGAGCCGATGATGCAGTCGCACATGCCCGCTTCGGGGAAAATGCCTTCTTTTTTCTGCATGAGTTCTTCATACAGCGCATCGATGCGGTCGGTATGCTGCATCGGGTCATCGTAAAACTCACAAAAGCTGCCGTAGCCGCCGCCGATGATGTCAAAAAGTTCCACCGTGTCGCCGTCTGCGGTTTCAGCCGCCATGGAAATAATATAATACGTTCTCGGGAACAACTGATGGGCAAAACTGCCCGAATCGGTGTGCAGAATCTTTTCAATGCAACCGCTGCGCACACTGACAGTGCGGCTTGCAAGGCCGGGATATTTGGTTTTTATATAATTATCAACTGCGCTCGCATAGTCGATCAGCGTTTTCTGCTCAACATCCTTGAAAGTGAGCGTGGTTTCGTATTGCACGGGGGGGGCCGTCTGAATGGGCGGTTTGCCCAAAGAAAGTTTGCGATCCATGAACAATGCATTATCGCGGGCAGCCTCAAGCACGGCACGGACACTTTCTTCGTTATATTCCCCTTTGGAAGAAAAACCCCACAGACCGTTTTTGTAAACTCTTGCGCAGACACCGCCCGTGCGGGTGCGGGTGTTGCTGACAAGATTGCCGCCGACCAATGTTACGGCACGGTTAAATGCCTGCTGTGCACGGATTTCGGTGTGCTGTGCGGCGCCGTCGGCATATTTGAGAATGTAATCGTTAAGCAAGATAAACCACCCCATTTTGCATTGTACAGGTTATTATATCACATTTATATATAAAAATTCAATATATATTTTTTATTAAAACACTTTACATTTAGGAAAAGATTTGGTAAAATATTTAATCAGTTTTTATTGAAAGGAGATTTTTATGCTCTACACATCAACAAGAGATAACAATCTGTCCGTTTCGTCCGCACAGGCGATCGAAAAAGGCATTTCCGTTGAAGGCGGTCTGTTTGTGCCCACCGAAATCCCCTGTATCGACAAGGATTTTCTCAACGAACTGAAAAACAAATCCTACATTGACCGCGCAAAAGCAGTGCTTTCGCTGTTTTTAACCGACTACACCGCAGAAGAACTCGACTACTGCATCACGGGTGCTTACGGCACGGGCTTTGCACACGAAGATGTTGCTCCCGTTGTGAAACTGCACGACAATGTGCATATTCTTGAACTGTGGCACGGCCCGACCTGCGCATTCAAGGACATGGCACTGCAGCTGCTTCCGTATCTT
This sequence comes from Clostridia bacterium, assembly GCA_017416485.1. GTDB lineage: Bacteria > Bacillota > Clostridia > Oscillospirales > Acutalibacteraceae > RUG806. The sequence goes on from JAFQCH010000042.1 coordinate 101,974, forward strand.
CTGACCACCGCTTCAAAAAAAGGCGGCAGCGACAAGGAAATCGTGATTCTGGTTGCCACCTCGGGCGACACGGGTAAGGCAGCCCTTGAAGGCTTCAAAGATGTGGACGGCACACGCATTCTCGTCTTCTTCCCCAACGACGGTGTCAGTCCCATGCAAAAACTGCAGATGACCACACAGGCAGGCAACAATGTCGGCGTTTCGGCCATTTACGGCAACTTCGACGATGCGCAGACGGGCGTGAAGAAGATTTTCACCAACCCCGAAATCCGTGACATTCTTGACGAAAAAGGATTTGCATTCTCGTCTGCAAACTCCATCAACTGGGGCAGATTGGCACCGCAGATCGTTTACTATTTCTCTGCTTACTGCGACCTGCTCAAAAAGGGTGAAATTGCAAACGGCGAAGAAATCAACATCGTTGTTCCCACAGGCAACTTCGGCAACATTCTTGCCGCATATTATGCCGAAAAGATGGGACTTCCCGTTAAAAAGCTCATCTGTGCATCCAACGCAAACAACGTGCTGACCGACTTCCTCACCACAGGCACCTATGACAGAAACCGTCCGTTCCACACGACTGTTTCTCCTTCGATGGATATTCTCATTTCCTCGAACCTCGAAAGACTGCTGTATGATATGTGCGGTAAAGATGACAATCAGCTTCGTGCATGGATGACCTCGCTCAACGAAACAGGTGCATACACCGTAAGCGACAACATTCTCAAACAGATCAAAGACCTTTTTGCCGCAGGTTGCTGTGACGACAAAGCCACGGCACAGACCATCGGCGAAGTTTACAACACTTACAATTATCTTTGCGATACACACACCGCTGTTGCTGTAAATGTATACGAAGAATACCGCAAGCAGACCGGTGACACTGCACCTGCCGTGATTGCATCCACTGCAAGTCCGTTCAAATTCAGTGCCGCCGTGCTGGATGCTGTTTCCGACAAAGAACTGCCCGCAGACGAATTTTCCATGGTGGAAGAATTGCAGGAAAGAACTGCAAACAATGCCCCCGCACAGTTGCTTGCACTCAAAGGTGCAACACCGCGCTTCACGGGCATCTGCAACAAGGAAGAAATGCGCAAGGTCGTATTCGACATGCTCGGCATCTGAACAAAAAGATGCCGCGAAACATCTGCTTCGCGGTATCCTTAAAAATTATTCACAACAGCCGTTCTTACGGTTGAGTTTGAAGGTTTCGCAAGCCGTTTCGCCGCAGGTATGAGCATTCTGCGTGCCGACGGTGATATTGCCTGCCATGCAACGGCTGTCCGTTGTGTGGTACTCACAGCTTTCAACGGTGCAGTGAATATGCTTGATTTCTTTCTTTTCCATTACGGAACACTCCTTTCGTGTTTGTTATTATTCTGACCGCTTTTTTTGCAATTATAAGCGGTCACACGGAGAAAAAAATGGCACTTTTTACGATTGGCGATACCCATTTGTCTTTCGGCACGGATAAACCGATGGATATTTTCAAGGGGTGGTCGGACTACACCGACCGCCTTGAAAGCACATGGCGCGCCATTGTAAAAGACGAGGACACCGTGGTGATTCCCGGGGATGTTTCATGGGGGATGAGTCTGCAATCGGCACTGCCAGACCTGCAGTTTTTAAACAGCCTGCCCGGCACAAAAATCCTCGGCAAAGGCAACCACGATTACTGGTGGGAAACCATGCGCAAAATGACCAACTTCATTGAACAGAATGAACTTTCCACCATCAAAATTCTGTTCAACAATGCCTACAGAATCGGCGATTTTACCGTGTGCGGCACCCGCGGTTGGTTTTTTGATGCGGAAACGGAAAATGTGGAAAAAATCCTCAACCGCGAAGCAGGCAGACTGCGCATGTCGCTGGATGCCGCAAAGCAGCTCGGCGGTGAGCCGATCGTCTTTTTGCACTACCCGCCGCTGTATGAAGGCAATATCTGCCACGAAATTTACGACGTGCTGCTGGAATACGAAGTCAAACGTTGTTACTTCGGGCATCTGCACGGATTATCGGGCAGCAAATATGCGCTGTTTGAGCGCGACGGCATCCGTTTTTCGCTTGTTGCTGCCGATTTTTTATCATTCTGCCCAAAAATCGTGTCCTTATGAGCTGTTTTATATTCACCTTTTTTTCAAATTGCTATAGATTTATTTATTTTGTTTTGATATAATAAAAAAGATAATTTGCGCGGAAAACACCGCACAGGAGGAAAAAAATATTATGAGTCTTAAATCTGCTGAAAAAACCGGCACCAACGAATTCACCCTTGAAATCTCCATTGACGCTGCTTCTTTTGAAACTGCTGTCAACAAAGTTTACAACCGTGAAAAAGGCAAGATCAATGTTCCCGGTTTCAGAAAAGGCAAAGCTCCCAGAGCTTTCATCGAAAAGATGTACGGTGAAGGCGTTTTCTATGATGACGCTCTTGAACTTGCTTTCCCCGATGCTTACACCGCCGCTGTGGCAGAAGCCGGCATCACTCCCGTTGACCAGCCCCGCGATTTCGACATCAAGTCCGTCAGCAAGGAAGGCGTTGAACTGACCTGCAAGGTCACAGTCAAGCCCGAAATCAAAGTTGAAAATTACAAAGGCATCTCCGCCCCCAAGGCTTCTGTTGAAGTAACGGCTGAAGAAGTGGAAGCAGAATTCAACAGCAAGCTCGAAGCCAACGCAAGAATTTCTCCTGTTGAAGACAGAGCTTCCAAGATGGGCGACATCACCGTGATCGACTTCGAAGGTTTTGTTGACGGCGTTGCATTCGAAGGCGGCAAAGGCGAAGAATATGAACTGACCCTCGGTTCCGGCAGCTTCATCCCCGGTTTCGAAGAACAGGTTGCTGACAAGAATATCGGCGAAGAATTCGATGTCAACGTTACATTCCCCACCGAATACACCCCCGAACTTGCAGGCAAGGAAGCTGTTTTCAAGTGCAAGCTGCACGCCATCAAGGAAAAGGTTCTGCCCGTTGCTGATGATGAATTTGCAAAGGATGTCAGCGAATTTGACACCATCGCAGAGCTCAAGGCAGACATCGAAAAGACTCTCAAGGAGAGAAAAGAACAGTCCGCACAGAGAGATTTCGAAAATGCTGTTTTCGAAAAGCTGGCTGACCTTGTTGAAGGCGAAATCCCCGAAGTTATGTTCGAAAACCGTGTCAATGACATGATCAACGAATTCTCCTACCGTCTGCAGAGCCAGGGTATGTCCATGGAAATGTACATGCAGTACCTCGGCATGGATATGGACGCTCTCAAGGAAAACTATCGTTCTGCCGCTGAAAGAGAAGTCAAGATCAGCCTTGCTCTCGAAAAGATCGCAGACATCGAAGGCATCGAAGTTTCTGCTGAAGAAGTGGATGCCGAATATGCAAAGATGGCTGAAATGTACGGCGTTGATGCTGAAACCGTCCGCAAGGCAATTGATGCCGCTTCCGTAGAAGCAAACCTCAAGAGCACCAAAGCAAACGCTGTCATCACCGACAACGCTGTTGTTGAAAAGGCAAAGAAGAAGGCTGCTTCCAAGAAGAAGGCTGCTGAAGACGGCGAAGAAGCAACTGAAAAGCCCGCAAAGAAGACCACCAAAAAAGCAAAGAAAGACGAAGAAACCGCTGAATAAGTTTCCAGATTTGCCCAATACTACCAATATACTCCAAGGAGGCAAACAACATGTCTTTACCCATTTATGACGCACTTGTCCCGACCGTTATTGAACAGACCAACCGTGGCGAACGTGCCTACGACATTTTCTCCCGCCTGCTCAATGACCGCATCATCGTGCTTTCCGACGAAGTCAATGATGCAACTGCAAGCCTTGTTGTTGCACAGATGCTTTTCCTGGAAGGCCAGGATGCCGAAAAGGACATTATGTTCTACATCAACAGCCCCGGCGGTTCCGTGACCGCAGGTATGGCAATTTACGACACAATGCAGTACATCAAATGCGATGTTTCCACCATTTGCATGGGTCTTGCCGCCAGCATGGGCGCATTCCTGCTGTCCTCCGGCACAAAAGGCAAGCGCTATTGCCTGCCCAATGCCGAAGTGATGATTCACCAGCCTTTGGGCGGTGTGAAAGGTCAGGCAACCGAAATCGAAATTGCCGCACAGCACATTCTGCGCACCAAGCAGAAACTTAACCGCATTCTTGCCGAAAACACAGGCAAGGATATTGCAGTTGTTACTGCCGACACCGAACGCGACAACTGGCTGACCGCTGAAGAAGCCTGCGCATACGGTCTGGTTGATAAGGTACTCTACAAGAGATAAAATTCAGACATAAGGGAGTACGACCAAAATGCGCACTCCCTTTCTTCATTTCCGTTACGGAGGAAAAAAACTTTGGCTAAATACGAAGACAAAGACAAACCCATCCGCTGTTCATTCTGCGGCAGAACGCAGGATCAGGTGGCTATGCTCATTCAGGGCCCGGGCGCTTACATCTGCGACGAATGTATTGAAAATTGCCGTGCCATCATTGAAGACGGCGATCTGCAACCCGAAAGCAAGCCTAAAAAGCATTCCCGTTCGGCTTCGCCCCGACTGCTCCCGAAACCGCAGGAACTCAAAGCAAAATTAGATGAATATGTCATCGGCCAGGATACGGCAAAAATTGCCCTGTCCGTTGCTGTTTACAACCACTATAAACGCATTTTCCGCAAAACAAAAAATGACGATGTGGACATTCAGAAGAGCAATGTGCTTCTGCTCGGTCCCACAGGTGTGGGCAAAACTTTCCTTGCCCAGACCCTTGCCAAGACCCTCGATGTTCCTTTTGCCATTGCGGATGCCACCACGCTGACCGAGGCCGGTTATGTCGGTGAAGACGTTGAAAACATTCTGCTTCGCCTGATTCAGGCGGCTGATTTTGATGTGGAACGAGCCCAGCGCGGCATCATTTATGTTGACGAAATCGACAAAATTGCCCGCAAATCCGAAAACACATCCATCACCCGCGATGTCAGCGGCGAAGGTGTGCAGCAAGCATTGCTGAAAATTCTGGAAGGAACGGTTGCCAATGTTCCCCCGCAGGGCGGCAGAAAGCATCCGCAGCAGGAATTCATTCAGATCGACACCACCAACATCCTCTTTATCTGCGGCGGTGCGTTTGACGGTATTGAAAAAATCATCGAAAAGCGCATGGGCAACAAGGTGCTCGGCTTCGGAGCCGAAATCAAGACCAAGGCTGAATTTGATCAGGATTTCATCATGTCCAAAGCTATCCCGCAGGATCTGATTAAATTCGGTATCATTCCCGAGTTGGTCGGCAGAATGCCGGTGCTGACAAGCCTTGAAAACCTCAACAAAGAGGCTCTTGTGCGCATCATCCGCGAACCGAAAAATGCCCTGCTCAAGCAGTATGCAGCTCTGTTTGCCATTGACAATGTGGAACTGCAGTTTGAAGAAGATGCCCTTGAAGCCATTGCAGAATCCGCACTTGAAAAGAAAACAGGTGCACGCGGACTTCGCGCCATCATGGAGCAGGTGCTGCTTCCCATCATGTACGAAACCCCGTCCGACAAGTCCATTGTTCGTGTAATCGTGACCCGCGACTGCGTTGAAAACGGTGTGGCACCGCTTATTGAACGCGATGAATCCCGTCTGGAAGCCCCCGTCAGCGGGCACCTTCCCGCAGAGCTTGCATAAATTGAAATGATAAAAACAGCAACCGCCGTTGTTCCGATTGTGAACAGCGGCGGTTTTACAATATTCACTTTAAACAAATCAGGAAATCTTTTTCAGACGAAGACGCAATTTGTCTGCAATCATGGCAATGAATTCACTATTGGTCGGTTTGCCACGGGAGTTTTGCACCGTGTAGCCGAAATAGGAGCCAAGCACATCGAGGTCACCTCTGTCCCACGCCACTTCAATTGCATGGCGGATGGCACGTTCCACGCGGGAGGAGGTTGTTTCATACTGCTTTGCAACGGTGGGATACAGCACTTTTGTAACAGAGTTGAGCATTTCCGTATCAGCCACAGACATAATGATTGCCGTGCGCAGATACTGATAGCCTTTGATGTGTGCCGGAACGCCGATCTGATGCATGATATCCGATACGATGATTTCAAGATCGGGTTCGCTGGCCGTTTGCCGGGCAAGCGGTTGCGAAACGGTTTTTAAGTTTGACCATCCGCTGAGTTGCACAACGCGCTCAGCAAGCAATTCGGGTTCAACAGGCTTCAGAAAATAGTAATCGGCGCCACTGGCAAGCACCTGCTGTTCAAAACGGGGATTATCTACCCCGGAGAGCAAAATGCACAACGGTTTCTGATTCAGATGCAGAGTCGGCAACCGCGACAGCACGCCGAGCGCATCCAGATGTGCCATCACGGCATCCAGAATCACAATATCGGGGGTTTGCGTGCGGATGATGTCCAGAATCTGCATACCGTCCTTCGGTGCGGTTGTAACTTCATAGCCGTATGCGGTCAGCGCCGCACAACAGCGTTGTGTAAAATCTCCGTTTTCTTCTGCAAGCAAAATTTTTCTTTGTTTTGACATGGCTTGTCCTTCCTTTCGCAATTGGTTATTATTTCCAATTTCTGCCATATTTTACCATATCATTTTCAATTTTGCAAGTGGTTTTATAAAAATAATTGGAAATTTTTGGGAATTTTTTCCTACTTCCATTTTTTGTTTTTATATGCTATAATAGAATTAAATACAAAATGGAGGAGATTCAACATGAGTGAAATAATCCGCGTCGGCATTATCGGCAACGGCGGCATTTTCAAGGGTGCCCATCTTCCCTTTTATATCCGCGACAAGCGTGTGCAGGTTGTCGCTCTTTGTGACATCCGCAAGGAACGCGCCGAATGGGCAAAGAACAAACACTTCAAACAGGCGGCAGTGTATACCGATTACAAGGAACTGCTGCAAGACAAAACCATTGATGCGGTTGATATCTGCACCCCGAACTACCTGCATTCCATCATTGCGGTGGAGGCATTTGCCGCAGGAAAGCATGTTTTTTGCGAAAAACCCGATGCAATCAATGTGGAAGAAGCCCTGAAAATGAAAAAAGCCGCCGAAGAAGCGGGCAAAACACTGATGATCATGCGCAACAACCGTTGGCTTGATATTTCCCGCATTGCAAAAGAAATGTCCGAAAAGGGTGAAATGGGTGATATCTATGCAGCCCGTTGCGGCTGGATCCGCAGACGCGGCATTCCCGGAAAAGGCGGTTGGTTCACAACCAAAGCCATGTCCGGCGGCGGTCCGCTGATCGACCTCGGTGTGCATATGATTGACCTTGCCATCTGGCTGATGGGCAATCCGAAACCTGTTTCCGTCAGCGGCGGCACCTTCTGCAAGTTTGCAGACAATGAAGTGTCCGATTCCGTCAACTCCAATTTCGGCGACAAGGTGGAAGGCGGCACATTTGACGTTGAAGACCTTGCAATGGGCATGATCCGTTTTGAAAACGGGGCGATTCTGCAAATCGAATTCAGTTGGGCATCCAATGTGGCAAGAGAGAAATCCTTTGTGGAACTGCGCGGTTCCAAGGCAGGTATTGATTGGTCGCAAAGCCGCATGAAGATTTTCACCGAAGCGGGCGGCAAGCTCAAAACCATCCGCAAACAGCGCAAAACCGCATCGGGAGGCCATGACAAGAACCTGGCACATTTCATTGATGTTATCACAGGCAAAGCAAGCCCCGATTTTGTTCCCGACCAGGGCATTGACATGATCAAGATTCTGACAGCGATGTACAAATCCGCCGAAACGGGAAAAGAAATAGAATTATAAAAATGCAAAAAGATTGCCTCACACGGGGCAATCTTTTTGCAAATTACGGTTTGTAGGGCGGTGCCCTGAATGCAAAATGGAAAAATGCAAAATGCAAAATTAAAGGGTCGCTTCGCTCCGATTATAGAGCATGAATGAATTTGATTTTAATACAAAGCCACATTTTTAATTTATTTGCATA
>JAFQCH010000024.1 GCA_017416485.1 Clostridia bacterium
AGCAAGAATGATGTTATCATTTTCATCGATTGTAAATTCATAACCGCGTGAGGTTTGCGGTGCAATAGAGTGAACTTCCACCCCGTTGTCATAGACGGCAATTTCGGTTTCATGTCCTACATAAACAAGGCCGCTTTTATCCACCGCAAAACTGTACATTGTGGTAGATACAATTCCGGAAAAAGTGAAACTAAAAACAATAGCTGTCAAAATTGCATAGAGCCAGATTACAAGAATTGTGGATTTTTTCATAATCTCCATCTTAATCACCGTCCCAAATAATTTCCAGACAAATCAGGGGACGGTTCTGTGATTGGCTGCATTTGTTGTATTTTAGAGTCAATCACAAAACCGTCCCCGTGATTGGCATTTTGCTTTGTTCAAACTTTTTGGATTATGTAATAACTAATTCCGGTTAATCTGCTGATTTGACGGATTGACTACCCATTTTCAGCCTAACAGATTGAAGCGGATTTGTCAAGATAGAACAGCGAACCGTCCCCTGTCCTATTTTTCTTTATTGAAATAAAATTATTACAAAAAACAAAAAATTGTAAATTGACTTTATATGTCATTATAGATTATAATTTAAAAAATGTTATACAATGTCACAATTCTCTTATAACATAAAACCATTTTAACATAAACGAAAGGAAAAATTAAACCATGGATTTAACAGGAACCAAATTCAGAATTCCCGCAGAAAAATATCTGAACGACCCCACAAACGAGTCCTGCTATCAGTATCTGAAAGATGCTTATGCAAAGATTTCTGCTGACCACGGCGAATACATTGCTTTCATCACCCCCGTGCTTCAATATGAAAGTGCAACGAGCATGACAAGGCTTTTCAACGACATCGAAAAGACGGCTTCTTTCCTTGCTTCCAAGGGAATCAAAAAAGGCGATGTTGTTACGGCATTCCTGCCCTCCTGCGGTCACGCTTTCATTGCTTTTTATGCTTTGAGCAAGCTCGGCATCATTTCAAATTTTGTGCATCCGCTGACCCCGCCGAATCAGCTGCTTGAAATCATGGCACACACAAAAAGCAAGGCTCTTTTCATCCTTGACCTGTTTGCAATGCCGTTCAAAAGCGTTATCGAACAATACATGACGATTGTCTGCTCAACCTCCGACTTCTGCGACGACATTGCTTACAAATATGCCAAGGGCAACGAAATGCAGAATGCACCCGTGCCCGAACACGAAAATGTTGTCCGTTACATGGACATTATGGCAATGGATCTGCCTGCCGTACCCGATGCACCCAATCCCGGTAAGGACGATGCGATTTATCTGCACGGCGGCGGCACAACGGGCAAAAGCAAAACCATCATCCATTCCAACTTCTCATTCAACTCCATTGCTTACAGTACCTATCTGTATGACATCGATCATGAATATTGCAAACATCATTCTCTGTGTACGTTGCCTTGCTTCCACGCATACGGTCTGGGCAGTGCCATACACTATGCCGTCTGCAATGCGTATCAGCCCATCTTGCTTCCCAAATTCGAGCCCATGCAGGCGAATGAACTCATCCGAAAATACTGCGTCACGCAGATCCTCGGGGTGCCCAAGATGTTCCAGAAGTTGTTGGAAGCCCCCAACTTTGAAAACGAAGGCACAAAGAATCTTGCCCAGCTGTTTACGGGCGGCGATGTTGCATCGAATGAGTTTCTTGACAAGTTCAATGCAGCTCTTGCCAGAAATGGATCGAAAGGCAAACTGCGCCGCGGCTACGGTCTGACCGAAATGGGTGCGATCGGCACAAACAACTCGTACTATGCCGCAAGCCGTGACGGCATCGGCTGGCCGTTCCCGGGCACAGAAGTTGAAATCTGGGACGATGACTGCAACAAAGTGCCCGCAGGCACAATCGGCGAAATCGTACTCAGCGGCGATTCCATGATGAACGGCTATCTTCCTGACGAAAACACAAAGGAAAGCGGCATTTACACCGACAAAAACGGCAAACAGTGGATCCGCACCGGTGATATGGGCTATGCCGACGAAGACAACTGCATCTATTTCAACGGCAGAAAAAAGAGAATTATCATCATTGCAGGCTACAATATTTATCCCGCAACCATTGAACAGAAACTTGAAAAGCTGGATTATCTCAACGAAATCTGCGCCGTGCAGGGATATGACGAAAACGGCAAGCCCGATGTCAAACTCTGCGTTTCGCTCAATGACCCCAATGAAGACAAAGAACAGGTCGAAAAAGACCTGCTGGCGTATTGCAGACAGAATATTGAAGCCTATGCCTGCCCGAGAAGAGTGGAATTCTACGACCTGCTGCCCAGAACCAAAATGGAAAAAATTGACTTTGTCAAACTTTCCGATCCTGTTCCCGGCAAATAATAAAGCAATTTTATTTATATCTGCGAATGTTAAACCCCGACATTGCGTTTTTGCAATGCCGGGGTGTTTTGCGGTTTTATGAAAGTGCGATTTCGCCGTTGAAGAGTTTTTTCATGACTTCGATGAGGGATTTGAAGAAATCAAGAATCAGTTTGAGGATATTTTTCTGTTCGGGAACGGCATCCTCATCGGTGGTTTCAACGGGAATGAGTCTGTTGTCAACAAATTCCGTAAATGCGGGGTATCTGCCGTCGCTGACAACCGCTTCGTTGTTCATAACATCCATTGCAAGGCGGTTGATGGAATCCGGGAAGATATCGTGGTGCATATTTTTTATGAACCATGTGGTTTCGGGGAACAGGCAGGTTGCGGCATTGATTTTCAGGTCAGCAGAAAGATAGGTCGTGTCTTCCAACGAATCAATATAATCCTGCGAGAAAACGGTGCCGTAATCTGCATATTCGCCGCCGAATGCCTGGCGCACACAGCTTGTGTTGCCGTCACCAAGGCAAGCAGCTCCCGCATAAATGGGATAATCGGGGAAATTGTATTTTACCAGGATGTAAAAATCAATACCCTTTTCATCGAATCCGAGCATTTTTTCTTCGACATCTGCCTGCACGTTGTAATGGAAATCATCCGTCTTTTCAATCAGTTTTGCATAGGTATCTTTGCAATCGGCAAAAACGAACTCTCTTGCTTGCTCATAGCTTTCGGGATTGACCATGGACCAATAGGAAGGCATGGAACCAAAGGTATCACGCAGAAGCGGAGGAATGAGATCGCTTTTGAGTCTGCTGATAAGCAGTTCAAGTGCCGCACCCGTCAGGTCAAGGGTCTTGATTTCTCTGAACAGTGCAAGCGCGGTCACAAGGAACAGATTCAGTTCGGCATCTTCGATCAGATTTTCCTTATCCATATAATAGTTAAGGAAATTATCGATTGCATCGCCGTCGAGTCTGATATTGCCCGTAAACAGTGCTGTCAACATATCAAGTCCGATTACGGAAGAAGACAGATAAGCAACATCATCCACTGTTTCCAGTGCGTGGTCTTCATATTTGGCAAGATAAGCCGCAACAACATTTGCTCCGTAACATCTGCCCATCAGATTGACTTTTTTTTCACCCGTGGCTTCAAGAACCATATCAATCCATTCTTTCAGTTCATCCGCCGCAACCATGGGAGAAATTCGCCAGTCATACCAGAAACGGTAGTCATATTCGTTATAGTCAGATGTTTTCTTCGGGATATTGCAATTATAAATGGTATATTCGGGATGACTTCCGTCGCTGACTTCGCCGTTGACATCCAGTGCCATATCTTCATAAATCGGCACAAAAACATTATAGAACTCCTGTGCATATTCCTTGTAGTCATTGGTAAGCATACCCTTGACCAGTTTTTTCAGGCAAGGAACAAGGGCTTCTTTGATTACATCCATAGCCTCCACATCATCCACAAGCGGATACAGCTGTGTGCCGTCGGCATAATACAAAGCATTGGTCTGCGCACCTTCGTTTCATCACTGCCCCCTGTTTTTTTCATCACTGCTTAATCACCGACAAAGTTGAACAAAGCCCGAAGCGAAAGGCTTTTCGGTGCATCAGCGTTTCATTTTTAATCACTGATTCATCACTTACGCCTGTATTTTCATCACTGCTTTCATCACCGTACATACTATTATATAAGAAAGAATGTTTTAATAAGAATGTTATAAGAATGGAGAGAATGGAAACGCTCCACGCAAAAAAAACAAAAAAAGTGCCCGACACTGCAAAAATGCAATGCCGGGTGATGGTGATTATTTTACAAATTCATTGTAAATGGCTTCGATGGTCTTGCGGTAGTCTTTTTCTTCGACAGCCACAATGATATTGATTTCGCTCGAGCCCTGGTCGATCATTCTGACATTGACCTTGGCATTGGCAAGGGCGGTGAACACTCTTGCGGCGGTGCCTTCGGTGTTGACCATGCCGCGACCGACAACAGCGATCAGGCAAAGGCCTTCAATGAGGATGATGGAATCGGGGTTGACGGTCTTGACGATTTCAGCGGTGATAGAGCCCTTGTGCGAGCCGAGTGCATCGGCGGAAACGAGAACACTCATGGTGTCGATACCCGAGGGCAGGTGTTCAAACGAAACACCGTGGTTTTCGAGCACTTCAAGAACCTTTCTGCCGAAGCCGAGTTCGGAGTTCATCATATCCTTTTCAACATGAATGGCGGTGATGCCCTTCTTGCCTGCAATACCGGTGATGACGGTGGGAACGATGTTACTGGAAGCCTTATGCACGATCATGGTGCCGGGCGCATCAGGGCAGTTGGTGTTGCGGATGTTGATCGGAATTCTTGCTTTTCTGACGGGAAAAATGGCTTCATCGTGCAGAACCGTAGCACCCATGTAAGACAGTTCGCGCAGTTCACGGTAGGTAATTTCGGGGATGGGCTGCGGATTTTCGACCACGCGGGGGTCTGCCATGAGCATACCCGAAACGTCGGTCCAGTTTTCATACAGGTCTGCGTGGCAGGCACGTGCAACGATGGAACCCGTTACATCGGAACCGCCTCTGGAGAAGGTCTTGACCATGCCGTCGGGGGTAGAGCCGTAGAATCCGGGCACAACAGCATATTCATGGTAAGAAAGCAGACGGGAAAGTTCTCTGTCGGTTCTTTCCACATCAAGCAGACCCTTTTCATCGAAGAAAATGCCTTCTTCGGCATCAATGAAAGCAAAGCCGAGGAAGTTTGCAAGAATTTTGGAGTTGAGGTATTCACCGCGGCTTGCGATGTAATCCTGGGTTGCATGGTGGATGATAGCAATTTTGATTGCCTTGAGATCTTCTTCAAGGGAGAAATCAATACCGAGATCGCGGATGATACCGTTGTAGCGTTCCGTGATTTTGTCAAATGTTTCGTCAATACTCTTCTTGTCGCGAACAAGACGGAAGCACTGCAGAAGCATATCGGTGACTTTTACGTCATGGGAATCTCTTTTACCGGGAGCAGAAGCAACAACATATCTTCTGTCGGGATCACTTTTGATGATATCGGCAACTTTGCGGAACTGGTTGGCATCGGCAAGGGACGAACCGCCGAATTTGACTACTTTAAGCATAAAAACACCTCTGTGTATCGTGATAAACTTTAACGGTGTTATATTATATTAAATAATTTTTAGTTTTGCAATAGAAAATTTAAATAACACCGCAAAATCCCCATTCCGACGGAGAAAGCGGGCTTTTGCGGGAAGATTTTGATTACTTTACACACAACAGAGTAAAAATAAACTGTGGCTGATCCAAAGTGCAACTTCAGATTCGCCACAGTTGTCATTAAATATATTCCAAAGGCAATGCAATCAGGTTTTCGCGCAGATACATTTTTTTATCATACAGACAGATAATGGTTCCGATACCTCTTTTCTTATCGGGCACACCGTCAAGCACATCAAATTCAGAAGCCATTTCTGCTTTCGGAGATGCTGACAATTTGATCTCAATAGGATACAAAACACCGTTCTCCTGAATGATCAGATCAATTTCACCCTCAAGTTCCACCTCTTCGCCGTTTTCTTTTTTTCTCTTCTTGTCTTTTCCGTTATAGTAGAAAACATTGAAGTCATAGTCCAGTCCTTCATTGGAATAGGATTTCAGAATTTCATTGATAACAAATGTTTCAAACATGGGCCCTGCCATGGCACCGTTTTTCAGTGTTTCGGATGTCAGCCACCTTGTCAGGTAGCAGCAAAGTCCCGTATCGCGGAAATACATTTTCGGTGAACGGATTGCCCTGTTCAACGCACTCGAAGTGTACGGTTTGAGGATATAAACAATTCCGCTTTTTTCAAGAATGGAAATCCATTCCTTTATTGTCACTTCCGATACCCCGACTTCCGATGCAATGTTTGTATAGTTGACAACCTGCCCCGTCCGTGCGGCAACACAGGTCAGAAACTTTACAAAGGTCAGATGATTTTTTGCCTTTATAATTTTGTTTACATCCCGTTCAAGATACGTTTTGACATAAGATTGATAATAGTCCATCCATTCGCGTCCGGGATTTGCATACAATTCGGGATAACTGCCACGGTGAATGATCTCCCAAAGGTTGTTTCTGTAATTTTTGATTTGTGCGGCACGTGCATCAATATATTCCGCCGTCGGCACAAAATGTTTTGTAAAAGGAATATCATAAATCTCACGCAAAGAAAGCCCGTCCAGCTCCACAACGGAAATTCTTCCGGCAAGCGATTCGCTGATGCCTTCCATCAGTTGCAGTTTTTGCGAACCTGTCAGATAGAACAAACCGCAATCATCCGAATTATCAAGCAAAATTTTCAGTTTATTAAAAACAGACGGACATTTTTGCACCTCATCAATCATCAACGGGCACGGATTATTCAACAGAAACAGATTCAGGTCTTCCTGCGCCTGCATCAGCAGCAGATCATCATCAAAGGTGACCTGATTGACATGGCTGAACAGATGCCTGTATAAGGTTGATTTGCCGACCTGACGGGGACCTGTCAGCAGAATTGCCTTGCTGTTTTTCGCCCTGCGCTCAACAACAGCTTCAATGTGTCTTTTGATTGAATACATAACATCTCTCCTGTGGCTAATCCAAAGTACAACTTTATTATAGCCACAATTTTTATATTTTGTCAAGATTTTTATTCTTGTATTCTGTTTTTGCGTTGCACCTTTTGAGCCGTTTGATCCCGACGGAGAAAGCGGGATTTTGCGGGAAGATTTTGATTACTTTACACACAACATGACAAAAAACAGGACAGAAACACGCCCTGCCCTGTTTGATTTTCATTTTACAGGCGACAAATAAATATTGTCACCATATTTTGAAACTTCATAATATTTTTTTTCAAGCATATCGTAGACCATTTCAACGGTATATGATTCTCTGTTCATACCTCCGAATCCGTTTTGTGCAGAATAATCAAGTTTCACTCTTATCAACACTCTGTTTTCATCGCCATCATACGGTTCGTTGAAAATAGTGCAATCTGCATCATTCAGCACATATGATTCTTCATTTTTAAGTTGAACATTATCATGAAAAACACTTTCTGCCATTTTAATTGCAGTTTTTTCTGTTGGCATTGTTGCCGTTGGTGTTCCATTTTCCGTTCCGATAGACTTGACAAAAGCACTCAATGCGACAACAACAACTATCGCAGTTACAATGGAAATTATCTTTCGTTTTTTCTGATTTCCGACTGTTTTCTGTTTGAGAATACGTCTCATAAACGGTAAAAACAGAATTCCCAATGCGATGAGTAAAATCTTTAAAACAACAGGATCGCTAAGCAATGCCGCTACAAACAAAATAATAGCCAAAACAACGCCCGGAATTGATGACAACGGCTTTGTTTTCTCTTTGCAATTCGGGCAGATTGAAGCGTTTTCAGATAATTCGCTTCCGCACCACATACAAAATAAATGCGTTTTATTCATCTTTACTCCGCAATGCTCGCAAGTTTTGTTTTTGCTTTCTTTGCCGCAATTTGTGCAATATTTCACATCAATTTTCATAATCAAAAGCATCCTTTGCAATCAATTTTTTCAATCAAATAAATTCTTTCCGTTCACACCGTAGATGTCTTCCGTTAATTTATTAAGCAAATCAATCAAGGATGCTCTGAACTCTTCATAAATATTTTCATCCTGCGTGTCTTCTGTAACATCTATTGCATAACTATATTTCCATGCAGTAAATTCTACAGTTTGAGGAATAAGATGAAAAGCCATCTGACTCAAATCAAAACCTGCTCGTTTCTCTGCATTGTCTGCCGTAACAGAATTCGTCATACTGTCACCAACAAAGTCCATATCTTCTTGCAACTCATTTAAAACATCAAATGACACTTCATTATAAACATATTCACAAAATTCCTGTGCAGTATATGTTTCATAAGCAGACAACAAGTAACCAATCAACGAATCAATTGCAGGAAGAATAGCTTTTGCGGCAGTTGAATTTTCCTCATATGTCATAACTGTTGAACTATATTTTGTAGGCATATTTGCAGAAATCTCAAGCGGTGTGCGAGTTGGTTCCTCCGATACTTCAGGTTCATTGTCGCTACAAGCGCAAAAGGACAGACATACAATAAGTGCCAACAGCATAGCCAGTGTTTTTTTCATTTGCATTACCTCCAAAAACTAAAAATGTGAATACAAACCAAAAATGTGCACACACTGAAAACACAAACTTCGGTCTGCTTCGGCAGAAAATGACTTCTGCCATAAATAAATATACACCACATCTGATGTAAAGTCAATACACTAAATGTGGTGTATTGTAAAATTCAACTATCACCGACAAAAGGGGGATAGTAATGAAGAATTATATTGAAATCATAAAAGATTTACGGGAAGACCACGACAAAACGCAACGGGAAGTTGCCGAATATCTCGGCACAACGCAGCAGGTGTATTCACGGTACGAAAAAGGCGAAAACGAGATTCCCGTGCGGCACATTATTTCCCTTTGCAAATACTACAATGTGTCGGCGGATTATATTTTAGGCTTAGACGAACACAAATAAAAATCACCATTGGGGATTGCATCTGTTAAAAATATGATATATTATAAAATCAAATACAGACTTCAAGGAGTTGTTGAAAATGAACATTATTGAAACAATTACGGCTGTTTTTGCAACCATCGCTTGCATTTTTTCGCTGATTCCGAATGCATTGGGTATTTACAAAGATACATACCAAGCGGAAAATCCGGATGAAGTGCTGATGAATGCCGTGCTCATTGCCGACATTCATGCCGACGGCGACCCCGTGCGTGACAGAAACGACAACCTGCGCCGTCTGCTTGCCGACATCAATGCCTCCGAAGAAAAGCTGGATGCGATTGCCGTTGCGGGCGACATCACAAACTGCGGCAACATCAAAGAATACATCAACCTCGCAGGCATGCTGTTCGCATACAACAAAGCGGAAAATTTCATTCCCTCAATGGGCAACCACGATTCCCGCGCCACCTGCGTGGAAGAACCTTATTTTGACGAAGGCTCTTCCCTGTTCCAAAACTTCCTGCGCCTGCAGGGCATCAAAACCGAAACCAACTATTATTACAAGGTAGTCAACGGCTGCTACTTCATCGCATTGGGAACGGAAAGCATGCCCGATCCTTACATTTCCGACACGCAGATCGCATGGGTCGATTCCCTGCTCGCAGAAGCCGCAAAAACGGGTATGCCCTGCTTCATTATTTCGCACGAATTGCTCATGGGAACGCATGATGATGCGAATGTCCCGGCTTCCAGAAACCTCGGTGAAGCCTCCGACAAGCTCAAGGCTGTTGTCAAGAAGTATGCCGACGAAGGGCTTACCACCGTGTATGTCTGCGGACATCTGCACAAGAATTTCCATGCGGATACACTCGTAACCGTGTCCGACAATTTCTACAGCCTGCTGCTGCCCAGCGCCTTGTACTCCGAAGATGACATCACCGGTGAGGATATTCTCAGCCTCGGTGTGACTGCGGAAGTCTATCAGGATAAGCTTGTGATCCGTGCAAGAAATTTCAATACCTACGAATGGCTTGAGGACTACCGTTGGGAACTGCCCGTTGATATCAAATAACATAAAAAAATATTCACCGCATCCCGATGCAGCTTTTGCAGGTGATGCGGTGATTTTTTTGTTTTTATTCTTCAGGCTCGAAATACGGCACATCGAGTGTATCCGTAAAAAACGCATTGGTGTCGGCTTTTTTGCCGTTTTTGTCGATGACGGTGACGCGGAAAAACCCATCGGTTTTGAGGATTTCAAACACGGCATGGGTGATCTCCCCTGTCTGCTCGTTATAGCGGGACATACATCTTCTTTTATTGACCGTGCACACCACCTTGTCGGCGGGGGAACATTCCACATGCAACCTGCCGTCTTCCATCCAAAGGCCGTAAATCTCGGGGCCCTGCGAAGCATAAAACCACCCGTTCACAAGTGCTTCGGACACACTTTCGTAGGTAAGCTCTTTTGCTTTTATCATGGTGAACGCACCGAAGGAATCCCACATTCTGCACGCAGGATCGCGGCGGTTGTGGTTATCGTCCGTAGCAATACAGAAAATTCTTTGTTCTTTGCGCAGAAAATCATCGTAAGCCTTGGAATTGTATTCGTCATAGCCGTCGATGAAGCTCGAATAATTGCAGATTTCCATGGCGTTCATGCCCTTGTATTTTATGTAATCCTCATAATGCTCAAGCGACCATGTGGGGTGATTGTAGGTCACAAAAAATCCTTTTTCACGGCACTTTGCAATAGCAGTATTGATGCAATCTGCGTTGTATTCACGCTCAAAATCGGGCTCGGCTTCGTCGAAACAGATCTGACTGTTGCGCTCGGGATTGTGGTATTTTGTTCTGTGAAAACACGGCTGGGTGATATTCTCTTTGTCAAGTGCAATCACGCACAGGTCACACACCTTTGCATCCAGAAAATCAGTCCGCCAGTTTTCGTCAAATCCGAGTTCAAACCCCGTCAGCATCAGAAAGCCTTCGTCTGTCAGGTCATGGTGCGGAATCATGATCTCGTGGTCGGTGCAGCAAAGAATACTGTAGCCCCTTGATTTATAAAGATTTTTCATTTCTTCAGGTGTAAGCGTACCGTCGGAAACCGTTGAATGCGAATGCAGATTGGCCTTATAAAAAGCTCCCTCTTGGGGTAAAAGATAATGTTTCATACAGTCCTCCTGAAGGTTTTTTATTATTGTAACTCCCTCATCACCACTATATCACACATTTGCACGCAGTGCAATATCGTTTGTCGAAGGCAACATCATTGATGCGAAGCATCATATCGTTTGCGACAAAGTCGCAATATCGTTTGACCGTCAGGTCAATCTCGTTTGCCGCAGTCACAAACCCTTTGTTCTCGCTTCGCTCGAAACGATATTTGAAACTTCGTTTCAAAACGATATTGTGTCCTGCGGACACAAACACAAAAAAAAGAACGAAGCGATTGCTTCGTTCTTTTTTTTGGAGCTGCTAACCAGAGTCGAACTGGTGACCTCATCCTTACCAAGGATGCGCTCTACCTCCTGAGCCATAGCAGCAAATGGCGACCCGGAACGGGCTCGAACCGTCGACCTCTAGCGTGACAGGCTAGCGTTCTAACCAACTGAACTACCGGGCCATTTGGACTACGCGAATCATTATACACAAACAGACCCGCATTGTCAACACCTTTTTAGCTAAATTTTTATTTTTTTTCTTCCCGTTGCTCCTGCAAATCCGTCGGTTCTTCCTTTTTCGAATTTTCGGGCACGGTTACACCGTATTTTTTAAACCCTTCGTCGGCTTCATCGAGGTATGTGCCGATGCGCTTGGGTAGGGTACCTGCCTTGCGGAACATCTTGCTGCCGCGCACCTTTTCGTTATCTTCCGATTTACCGCCCAGAAGATTATTAAACTGATTGCGCACATCTGCAAATTGCTCTGCAAGGGCGTTGATCTGTTTGCCGAACTGCGCATTCACACTGTCTTTCATGTCTTCCGCCATGCCGCCGGTGCTGTCTTTGATGAGATTGCCGATGACATTGACAGTGTTTTTGAAATCGTTGAATTTAACAATGAACTTGCGCACACCGATGGTGGCAATGACAGTCATAACAAGGTCAAAGAAGAACAAAATAAGAATGATAACCGTGATGATGACAAGCGATTCATCGGGGATGAAGCTTCTGATATATTCATACAGCGGGTTGATGCCGTACACAAACAGCAGCGAAGCAAAGCCCCATATAATAGAATGTTTAAAACAGATTCTGCCGTGCAGGTTGAGGAAGTTGTTGGAATAATCCCACCAGCGGGCATTAAACAGCTTTTCCATGATGTAGGAAGTAACATATTCCACAATATCGGCAAGAATCATACCGATGAAAAACACCCGCAGGAAGCCTGCAACATCGGGTGTTGCAAGCCCTGTGTTGACAAGGGCGATGGTGAATGCCAGTGCACCCGCGCCGTAAATGGGGCAGATGGGACCATACAGGAATCCGCTGTTGATGATGCGTTTATCACCGCCTTTGCGCAGGAATGCACCGCCCGTGCGGTAAAGCGATTCACCGAACCAACCGCACGCACTGTAGACAAAAAACATAAAAATATAATTACAGGCTGTAAGCATTTTCTCACTCTCTTTTACTTTGCTTTTTTCTTGCAAAGATTAACATCCGCGCGGAAACGGCGGTAGAATTTTCCTTCTTTGGCAAGCAGCATTTCGCAGTTTGCACAGTATTTGTCGGCAAAGGTCAGCAACCACCCTTCCTTGTATTTCGGCGGGATGGGGGTCAGCGGCCACATGTGGCGAAGAATCATGTTTTCTTCCTTTTTGCCGGGGGTGCCTCCGCAAAGAATACGGGCATTGATGACCGCAAATCCGGGATGACGATAACCGCTCGGACGGTGATCCCAGCTTTTGTCGTGCCAGTCGTAATAGAACAGATCGTGCAGTACGGCGCCCCTTGCGGCGGCTTTGCAATCGCAGTTGAAGCGTTTTGCAAGGCGATAGGTCATGTAGGCAACCGCGGTGATGTGGTTGAGGCGGTTGACCGTGCTGTGTTGCGGAAATCGTTCAAGGCTTTGCACTTCTTCGGTAAAATAGATATCTTCAATCAATGCGTGAAATTCTTCGTCGGGCACTTCACGCAGGCAATAAGACCGCACAAAAATGTTATATAAACTGTCCATAAAAACTCCGTATGTTTTAAATCTTGAACATCATACCATATTTCTGTGTCGAATGCAACCGTTTTTCATTGTGCAGGTATACTATATGGATATAATCTTTTGTTTTTCTTAAAAACCGATTGACAAAAAGGACAAATGAACCTATAATTTTCCAGTATGTTCTATTTTTTAAGACGGAGTGATAAAAATGCTCGTTAAATTCAAAAAATTAGACCCAAAAGCGGTCATGCCGACCTACGGCACACCGTATTCCGCAGGTGCCGATTTATATGCCTGTATGGAAAATGCAGTGGCCATTGAACCCGGTCAGACCGTTCTGATGCACACCGGCATTGCCATGGAAATTCCCGAAGGCTACGCGGGACTCAACTTTGCAAGAAGCGGGCTTGCAACCAAAAGAGGGCTTGCCCCTGCAAACAAAGTCGGCGTCATTGATTCCGATTACCGCGGTGAAATCATGGTAGCACTTCACAACCACAGCAATACAGCACAGACGGTGGAGCCGGGTGAGCGCATTTCGCAGTTGCTGCTTGTTCCCGTGATGCAGGCACAGTTTGCAGAAACGGAGGAACTGTCCGACACGCTTCGCGGCGAAGGCGGGTTCGGTTCAACAGGCAGAAAATGAGCACATTACAAAAGAAAAAAACGATCGACGGAACACAGATGCTCGGTGTGCTGTGTCCGCTGATTTATTTCGGAAGTTATATCACAAGAAAAAATTATGCCATTGTCATTGCCGAAATTGTTGCCGCTGAAGCAATCGGCGAAGCGGATGCCGCACTGGCTGACACACTTGCCCTGATTTCCTACGGCATCGGGCAGGTCGTCAGCGGTTTTTTAGGTGACCGTTTCAAGCCCAAAACCCTCATCACGACGGGACTGACCGCAACTACGGTCATCAACTTTCTTATGGCAATCATTCCTGACCCTTATATCCGTGCGGTGCTTTGGTGCATCAACGGATTTGCACAGTCCATGCTGTGGCCGCCGCTTGTACGCATTATGGCAGCTTCCATGAGCGAGGAAGCTTACAGCAAGACATGTGTCAATGTCAACGTGGCGGGTATAGGCGGTACGGTGTTTGTTTATCTGACCGCTTCACTTATATGGATCCCGTATTTTTCGTGGAAATATGTCTTTGTGTTCTCGGCACTTCTTTGCACAATCATCGACATATTGTGGA
Source organism: Clostridia bacterium (assembly GCA_017416485.1). Classification (GTDB taxonomy): domain Bacteria; phylum Bacillota; class Clostridia; order Oscillospirales; family Acutalibacteraceae; genus RUG806. Next base: position 14,280 of record JAFQCH010000024.1, read on the forward strand.
TCGTCTTATCAAGAAAGACACCGCAACCGGGTCCGACAGTACGCAAAAAAGCGGATGTTGCCCCCGAAAACAAACTGTCAAAAAAAGCGTTGCTGTCTTCGGGCATTCTGCTGATTGCGGTTGCCATTATCATGCAAGGAATGCTGCGTGACGGTGTTTCAACATGGGTTCCGTCGTTTATGATGGACACATTCGGTGTTGATTCGCACAATGCAATTCTCAAATCCGTACTGATTCCGCTTCTGGGGATGGTTTTTCTGAAGATTGCACAGTTCGTGCAAAAAAAATTCTTTTCGGACGAAATCATCGCAGCCACGGTCATTTTTGCGGCAGGATTCGTATTCAGTGCGTTGCTGTTCTTCTGCTATGATAAAAATGAGTACATCTCTCTTGCCCTTGCGGCAATCATCACGGGCTGTATGCACGGGGTCAACCTGTTCCTCGTTTGTGTTGTGCCCGCAAAGTTCGAAAAATACGGCATCGTTTCCACCATGTCAGGACTGATCAACTCCCTGACCTATGTCGGCAGTGCCCTTGCAACACAGGGCTTTGCACTGACAAAACAATATTCCGGTTGGACGGTTACCATCGGCAGTTGGCTGTTGATTGCAGCAGTAGGCATTGCCTGCTGCATCCTCGCCTACAAACCGTGGAAAAAATTCAAAGCAATGTAAATACCATGCACAAGGGGCTGAAAAACAGTCTCTTGTTTTTTTATTTTTAAGGTTGATTTTAATAATTATATTATGCTATAATTGTTTTATATATTTTTGAATAAAGGAGTTTTTATTATGGCAGATAAAGTAAGAGTCGGCGTCATCGGTCTGGGCAACATGGGTTCGGGCCACCTCAACAACTATGCAAAAGGAAAAATGCCCGAAATCGAAATCACCGCCATTTGCGACATTGACGAAAAGAAAATCGCTCCCGCACTTGAAAAAGCACCCGATGCAAAGGTTTTTGCCAACGCAACAGACCTCATCAACAGCGGTATCGTGGATGCCATTCTGATCTGCACTCCGCATTATTTCCATCCCCCCATGGCAATTGAAGGCTTGAACGCAGGGCTTCATGTTATGAGCGAAAAGCCCGCCGGTGTTTACACCAAACAGGTTCGTGAACTCAACGAAGTGGCCGCCAAGAGCGACAAAACCTTTGCCATCATGTTCAACCAGCGCACAAACTGCGTTTACAGAAAAGTGCGCGAAATGGTGCAGAGTGGCGAATACGGCGAAATCCGCCGTGTCAGCTGGATCATCACTTCCTGGTTCCGTACCCAGGCATACTACGCATCCGGCGGATGGCGTGCAACATGGGCAGGCGAAGGCGGCGGCGTTATGCTCAACCAGTGCCCCCATCAGCTTGACCTTTGGCAGTGGATCTGCGGCATGCCCGCAAAGGTGCGCGCGATCTGCCACGAAGGAAAATGGCACGACATCGAAGTCGAAGACGATGTTTCCATCTATGTTGAATATCCCAACGGTGCAACGGGCACATTTATTACCACCACCGGTGACTGCCCCGGCACAAACAGACTTGAAATCACCCTCGACAAGGCAAAAATCGTCATTGAAGATGACAATATTAAAATGTTCAAACTCAACGGTTCCACCACTGACGGCATCTACAACTCCGGCGACGGCTTCGCAAAACTCGACGGCGAATGGGTCGATGTTGAAACAGACGGCCTGAACCCCCAGCATGTCGGCGTTATGAACGCATTTGCCGCACACATTCTGCGCGGTGAACCGCTTGTGGCCGGCGGCGAAGAAGGCATCAACGGGCTTACCATTTCCAATGCCGCATTCCTTTCCAGCTGGCTTGACAAGGAAATCGTGCTTCCCATCGACGAAGACCTTTTCTATGCAAAGTTGCAGGAAAAGATTGCAAACTCCAAACATGAAAAGGTTGTTGTGGAGCAGGTACACCAAGACATGTCCTCCACTTACTAATTCCGAAAGGCGGAAACGCAAATGTTATTTTCACAGGATATCGGCATTGACCTGGGCACCGCGAATACCCTGGTCAGCGTCAAAGGCAAAGGCATCATCATCCGTGAACCCTCCGTGGTGGCACTGGACGTGCGCATGACCCCTCCCAAAGTGGTGGCAGTCGGCGAAGAAGCCAAGCGCATGATCGGCAGAACACCCGGCTCCATTACGGCGGTGCGGCCTCTTAAAGACGGGGTTATTTCCGATTTCAATATGACAAGCGACATGCTTCGTGCTTTTGTGCGCAAGGCAATGGCGGGAAATCCCATTGCCCGTGTGCGCGTTATGATCACCATTCCGTCGAGCGTGACGGAAGTGGAACGCAAAGCCGTGCATGATGCCGCAAAAAATGCAGGTGCTCGTTATGTGAGCCTCATCGAAGAACCCATGGCGGCTGCCATCGGTGCCGGGCTTCCCGTTGCGGAAGCCACAGGCAGCATGATCGTGGATATCGGCGGCGGAACCTGCGAAGTGGCAGTTATCTCGCTGGGTGACATCGTCACTTCCCGTTCTATCCGCATGGCAGGCGACAAGTTTGACGAAGCCATCATTGCCTATGTGCGCCGCAAATACAATCTGCTCATCGGCGAACGCACGGCAGAAGACCTCAAACTTTCCATCGGCTCGGCATATCCGTATGCAGGCGAAGGCAAAGTGACCGTACGCGGCAGAAACCTTTTGGACAGTCTGCCGAAAAATGTTGAAATTTCGGCAGAAGACATCCGCGAAGCGCTCGAAGACCCGCTGACACAGATCGTGGAAACCGTGCGCACCACGCTCGAAAAAACACCCCCCGAGCTTGCAAGCGACATTGTGGACAGGGGCATTATCCTTTCCGGCGGCGGTGCATTGTTGCGCGGCCTGGACAAGCTGATTGCCAAAGAAGTCGGCATTACGGTTAAAATTGCAAAAAATCCCCTTGATTGTGTTGCCGCAGGCACTGCCGTTTGTCTTGAAAAAGACAATCTGCATATCGGCGGAAAGAGAAACGGTTAAGCCATGCAGACATTTTTAAAAAGTACAAAATTCAGATGTATCCTTGCTCTGTGCATGGCACTGGCACTCGGTGTAATGACCGCCGCATTCACCCATGACGGCACTTCCCCGCTGACAAAAGCGGTGTCCGTTGTAATGACCCCACTGCAAAGCATTGCCACCGTTTTGCAGGAAAAAACAAAAAACTTCGGGGCTCATTTCCGTTCATCAGGTGCGTATTTGGAGCAGATTGCAGAACTGGAAAGTCAGATTGCTGACTATAGAAATCAACTGGTGGATTATGAAAAAACGCTTCAAAAACTGGAAAGTTACGAAGCATTTTTGGATATTCAGAAAAACAATGCAGATTTCACCTATTGCGCGGCTTCCGTTATTTCCCGCGACGGCACGGATGTATACAATTCTTTTACCATCAACAAAGGTTCTGCAAACGGAATCGCGGTGGGCATGCCCGTGGTTTGCGGCAATTACCTTGTCGGCAGTGTAAGGCAGGTAAACCCCACCTCCTGCACGGTGCACACGTTGCTCAATCCCACTCTTGCCATCAGTGCGTATGAAATCCGCACCGGTGAAGAAGGCTTTGTTATGACCGATACCACCCTTGCAATGGAAGGCAAATGCAAACTTTCCAGACTGAGCATGGGCACAGCAGTCGGTTCGGGCGGCATTGTCTGCACATCGGGGCTTGGCGGCAGTTACCCGCGTGATCTCATCATCGGCACCATTGAATCCATCCACAACGAAGAAGCGGACATTTCCGCTTATGCCGTTATGGAACCGGGCATCAGCATCACAAATATTCTTGAAGTTTTTGTAATTACTTCATTCAACTAATTTTTAACAGAGGAAAAACAGTGCACACGCAACGAACAAAAATTCTGACAATCAGACGGCTTCTTTTGGCTGCCGTCGTCATAATCGGCGCGCTGGTGCAGAATAGCGCTTTATCCGTCGGCGGCATACAAATTTGCATTCTGTTGCCGCTGACCGTGATCATTGCCATGTTCGAAAAAGAGTTGGCAGGCATTCTTTACGGCATTCTGGCAGGTTGCCTGTGGGATATTTCCGCAACAACCGCCGACGGCATGAAAGCCCTTTTTCTTGCGCTGACAGGCTGTGCCTGCGGTTTGCTTGTGCGCTATATTATGCGCAACAACTTATTGAGTGCGCTTGTGCTTTGCGGTGCGGCAAGCATTGTTTTCAATGTGCTGCACTGGATCATTTATGTCATTCCCAATGCAGAAGGCATGTTCCGCGCACTGTTTTTGTTCTATATCCCGCAGATTTTATTAAGCATTCTTGCCGTGATTCCCTTGTACTTTTTACTGCGTGCACTGGAGAAAAAATACAAGGTTGCGGAAGAAGCAAAATAACCAAAAGAATTTTACAAAAAAGGAGGCGGCAAAGTGAATCAACTGAACACAAGAATACGGTTTGTGGGAACATTTTTCTTTGCCGTCATTCTTCTTTTTACCGGCATTCTGTTTCACACTCAGTTCACCGCCGAAAAAAACAAAGACCACAATGACACCGCAGCAGTGGCTTCCTATTCGGTTGCAGTGCCCTCTGTGCGCGGTGAAGTTCTTGACCGCAACGGCGAACCGCTTGTGCAGAATCGGCAAGGCACAGACATTGTGCTTTATTATGTCACATTCCCTGAAAGCCGTGAAGAACAAAACAACATTCTGCTTTCCCTGATCCGCACTGCGGAATCAAACAATGACGAATGGATCGATGAAGTGCCGTTGGAATTCGGCCCCGACGGCAATATCCGCTTCTGTGAAGACCGCGAAAGCGATATTGCTTTTATGAAATCCGAAAAAATGCTGCATCTGAACACGTATGCCACTGCGCAGAACTGCTTGGATGCGTTTGTGCGTGACTATGAAATGGAAAATTATTCGGCGGATGAACAGCGCAAGCTTGCATCCGTATATTATAACATGGTAAAAACATCCTTCGGCTATCTTACCTCCTACACCTTCGCAAAGGATGTTTCTGCCGCAACAACCGCATTCATCATGGAACACAACACCGATTTCAAAGGTGTTGACACCGTTGTTGCAGCTTACCGCGAATACAACAACGAAGGCACACTGGCGCCGCATATTCTCGGCGTGGTCGGTGCCATCAGTGCCGATGAATACAAAAAAGAGCAGGATCTTCTTGCCGAAGCCCTTAAGGACAAAACACTGACCGATCTTGAAATTGCACAGTTAAAGGCAAAATCCTATTCGCCGACATCCGAATACGGCAAATTCGGCATTGAAGCCGCCGCCGAGCAATATCTGCACGGTGCAAGCGGAACCCTTGATTTTCTTGTGGATTCCGAAGATAATATCACAAAGGAATATTCCGTTCTGCCGCAACAGGGCTACACCGTTATATCGACCCTGCACAAAGGGTTGCAGGAAGTGGCAGAAAGATCCCTGCAGGAACGAATTCAGGCAACCATGACAGAAGATGTGCTGGCGCAAGGCCTGTCCCCTGCCGGCGCAGTAGTGGTTGTGGATGTGCACAACGGTGCCGTTCTTGCCGCCGCATCGTACCCCGATTTCAGCCTGAACACCTATTATGATGACTACAGCAAACTGCTGGCAGATGCCGGCAAACCGCTGTGGAACCGCACCACCCAAAGCACCTATGCCCCCGGCTCCACCATGAAATGCGCTGTTGCACTTGCGGCACTGGAAGAAGGCATTATTGATGCAAATGATACCATCTTCTGCAAAGGCACATATGAATATTTTGACATCACCTTTGCCTGCCATGACCAGACAGCGCACGGTTATGTCAATGTAAAAACCGCATTGGAACATTCCTGCAATATCTTTTTTTATCAGTTGGCTGAACAGCTCGGTATCGAAAAAATTCAAGAATACGCAAAATTATTCGGCCTCGGTTCTGTTACAGGCATTGAAATCAATGAAAGTGCAGGTATTCTTGCAGGCCCTGCCTACAGAGATTCCATCGGTGCCACCTGGCAACAGGGTGAAACGCTGCTTGCCGCCATCGGCCAATCCGATAACTCGTTCAGCATCATGCAGTTGGCAGTGTATGCCGCCACCATCGCCAACGGCGGCACACGCTACACACCGTATCTGATCGACAGAATTCTCAGTGCGGATTACAGCGACGTGCTTTACAGCCACGAAACGCAGATTGCCGCACAGCCGGGATTTGCATTGGAAAACATCAACACGGTCAAGGAAGGCATGCGCCTTGTGGCAACCGAAACCAACACGGCATACAGTTTTATGGATCTTCCCTATACCGTTGCCGCAAAAACAGGTACCGCCGAAAAAACATTGCTGATAAACGGCAAATACGTGGAAGGCACGGACGGTTTCTTAATCACCTTCGGCCCTTATGAAGACCCGCAGATTGCCGTTGCAATTGTTGTCGAAAACGCAGGTTCGGGTTCTTCAACCGCGCAGGTTGCCGCCGACATTTATGAATATTACTTCGCATTGCAGAACGAAATTCAATACAGCCAGCCTGTGAATGAGCTCATCGGCTGATTAAAAACGAGAGGAGCGTGCGCAAAAATGGCAAACAGAATCGTCATTGCCTCCGGCAAAGGAGGTGTCGGCAAATCCACACTGACAGCAGGTTTGGGCAAAGCCGCCGCCAATGCAGGTAAAAAAACATTGCTCATCGATTGCGATGCGGGTTTGGGCTCTTTGGATATTCTCTTCGGATGCGACAAGGACTGTGCTTTCAACTGGATGGATCTTTACGAAGACCGTTGCAAAAAGGAAGAAGCACTTCTGCCGCTTGGTGAAAACTTATGGCTGTTGCCCGTTCCCCGCAATCTGCAAACGGACTACCCCGAAGATGCGGTTGCGGACTTCATAGAAAAAAATGAAGATGATTTCGACCTGATTCTCATTGATTCCCCTGCCGGCATCGGCAATGGGCTCAAGCGCGCCGCCAAAGGAGCAAAACGTGCCATTGTGGTGGCTACTCCCGATGCGGTTTCCGTGCGTGGTGCGTGGTCTGTTGCCCGTGTGCTGACACAGGAAGGTATACAGGAAGTGCGGCTTGCGGTCAACCGTTTTGATTACAAGGCAGCAAGAAAGAAAAAACAATACAATATTGACTTTGCCATTGATCAGACCGCCGTACAGCTCATCGGTGTTGTTCCCGAGGAAGAAAAAATCGTATTCTCCAGTGTAACAGGGCAACAACTCAAAAAAAACAGCCCCGCAGCAAAGGCATTTGCACGGATTCTGCGCCGTATTGACGGTGAACATGTTCCACTGCGCATTTCTTATTTAAAAAAATAAAAAAATAATTGTAAAACAGCACAAAATGTGCTACAATAATTCTGTTATCCTCGTATATACGTTATAATATTTGAAAGACGGTGAATTTATGAACATTGCATTGATTGCACACGATTCCAAGAAAGAACTGATGACTCAATTCTGCATTGCTTACTGCGGCATTCTCAGCCATCACAATCTGTGCGCAACGGGAACAACGGGCAAACTGGTTGCAGACGCAACGGGGCTTCCCATCAAGCAGTTCCTCAACGGTGCACAAGGCGGCGCACAGCAGATCGGTTCTCTGATCTCCTGTAACGAGATCGACCTGATGTTGCTGTTCCGTGATCCGCTGTCCAAAAAAATCACGGAACCCGATGATGCGGCACTTCTGCGCCTTTGCGACGTTCACAACGTGCCGTGCGCTACCAACATTGCAACAGCAGAATCGTTGGTCAGAGGTCTTGAGAGAGGCGACCTTGACTGGCGCGAACTTGTACACTGAAAGAACCGACCGTAAATTTTTGTCGGTTTTGTTGAAAGGATAAACAAATCATGGCTTTGCTCACAAAAGCGCCGCGCGGAACGCAGGATCTGCTTCCGTCCAAGGCGCACAGATATCAGTATATTGAAAAAGTAGTGGCAGAAACCGTTGCCTGTTTCGGATTTTATGAGATCCGCACCCCCGTTTTTGAACATACCGAACTGTTCAACCGTTCCGTTGGTGACACCACGGACGTTGTGCAGAAAGAAATGTACACCTTTGAAGACAACGGCAAGCGCTCTATTTCGCTTCGTCCCGAAGGTACGGCAGGTGCCGTGCGTGCATTCCTCGAACACGGTCTGTTCAACGAACCGCTACCGCAGAAACTGTGGTACCTGACCTCCTGCTACCGTTATGAAAAACCGCAGGCAGGCAGACTTCGTGAATTCCATCAGTTCGGCGTCGAAGCATTCGGCAGCCAGAGTGCGGCACAGGATGCGGAAGTGATGGCAATTGCCCGCCACGTATTTGACCGCATCGGTGTGCAGAACATCACCCTCGAAATCAACTCCATCGGTTGCCCCGTGTGCCGCAAGGAATATCACAAAGCACTGCTTTGCTTTTTTAATGAAAAGAAGGGCGATCTTTGCGAAACATGCCTCGGCAGATTGGAACGCAATCCCATGCGTATTCTTGACTGCAAGAGCCCCGTGTGCTCCGCTATTGCGGCAGATGCTCCCGTAATTACCGATTTCCTTTGCGACGAATGCACCACACACTTTGCACAGGTGCAGAAATATCTCAACGCAATGGACATTGACTTTATCATCAATCCGCACATTGTGCGCGGATTGGATTACTATACAAAAACTGTTTTCGAGTTCATTACACATGACCTCGGTGCACAGAGTGCCGTCTGCGCAGGCGGCCGTTATGACGGTCTTGTCGAGCAACTCGGCGGCAATCCCCTGCCCGCTTGCGGCTTCGGCATGGGTGTGGAAAGACTGGACCTGCTGATGCAGGCACAGAACATTGAAGTGCCCGAACCCGAACACTGCTCGCTGTATGTTGCCCCCTACAACGAAGAATTCTCGTTTGAAGCCATGCGACTTGTAAACGATCTGCGTGCGGAAGGTGTGTATGCTCTTACCGATGTCACGGGTCGCTCGGTCAAGGCACAGATGAAATATGCAGACAAGTGCAAGGCAGATTACACCATGATTCTCGGTGCAGATGACATTGCAAATAAAGAAGTCAAAGTCAAGCGAATGAACGACGGCACTGTAACACAGATCGGTCTGGATGATTTCTGCGATGACTTCATCCGCCTGACCATCAACGATGCGCTCAGCGACTTCGCAGGCGAAGACTTTGCACTGTAATATATAATAAGGATATTAAACAAAGAGAGGATATAAATTATGGAATTTATTGCAGGCCTCAAGAGAACGGATTATTGCGGCAATTTCCGTCTCAGCGATGCAGGTAAAGAAGTCACCGTTTTCGGTTGGGTACAGCGCCAGCGCAACCTCGGCAGCCTGATCTTCATTGATCTGCGCGACAGAACCGGGCTTATTCAGCTTGCCTTTGACGAAAACACCGACAAGGCTGTTTTTGAAAAAGCCGCTTCCGCCAAAAGCGAATATGTGCTTGCCGCTGTCGGTACGGTGCGTGAACGCTCCGCAAAGAACACCGAAATCCCCACGGGCGAAATTGAAATTGATGTCAAAGAACTTCGCATTCTCAACAAGAGCGAAACGCCGCCCTTTGAAATCATCAACAACTGCCCCACCAACGAAATCAACAGACTGAAATACCGTTATCTTGATCTTCGCCGTCCTGAACTGCAGAACAACATTCTGTTCCGTAACAAGGTTGCCAAAATCACAAGAGATTACTTCTATGACAACGGTTTCATCGAAATTGAAACCCCCATTCTTATCCGTTCCACCCCCGAAGGCGCACGCGACTTCCTTGTACCCTCCAGACTTCATCACGGCACATTCTATGCCCTGCCGCAGTCCCCGCAGCTTTACAAGCAGCTTTCCATGGTAGCAGGCTTTGACCGCTACTTCCAGATTGCCCGTTGCTTCCGTGACGAAGACTCCCGTGCAGACCGTCAGCCCGAATTCACCCAGATCGACATTGAAATGTCTTTCGTGGATGTGGAAGACGTTCTCAGCATCGGTGAAGGTTACATTGCAAAGGTCTTCAAAGAAGGCCTCGGCATCGACATTCCGCTGCCCCTGCCCCGCCTTACCTACAAGGATGCCATGGAACGCTACGGTTCGGACAAGCCCGACACCCGTTTCGGCATGGAACTTGTCAACCTTTCCGATATTCTTGCAGATTGCGGCTTCGGCGTATTTGAAGGTGCGATCAGTGCCGGCGGCAGTGTCCGTGCATTCTGTGCGAAGAACGCAGTCACCACCTATTCCCGAAAGGAAATTGACAAGCTGACCGAAAAAGCCAAGGGCATCGGTGCAAAAGGTCTTGCATGGATCCGCTGGACGGATGACGACATCGCTTCTTCTTTTGGCAAGTTCATCAGTGAAGAAAAGATGCAGGCCATTCTTGACAAGGTCGGTGCAGAAAAGGGCGACGTTGTTGTTATCATTGCAGACAAGAACAGCCTTGCACTTTCCATTCTCGGTTCGCTTCGCTGCGACGTTGCAAAGAAGCTCGACATCATCCCCGACACCAACAACCTGCTGTGGATCGTTGAATTCCCGTTCTTTGATTGGGATGAAGACAGCCAGACTTGGGTTGCCATGCACCATCCGTTCACCTCGCCCATGGATGAATGCCTTGAATACCTTGAAACCGACAAGGCAAAGGTTCGTGCAAAGGCTTACGACCTTGTTTTCAACGGCATCGAACTGTCTTCGGGTTCCATCCGTATCACCAATCCCGAACTGCAGAACCGCATGTTCAAACTGCTCGGTTTGAGCGAAGAAGAAGCACACAAAAAGTTCGGCTTCCTGCTGGATGCTTTCCGTTTCGGTCCGCCTCCCCACGGCGGTATGGGTATCGGTCTTGACCGTCTTGTTATGCAGATGCTCGGTTGCGAAAGCCTTCGTGATGTTATTGCATTCCCGAAACTCAAGGATGCAACCGAATCCATGACGAACTGTCCCGCACCTGTTGATGAAGATCAACTTGAACTGCTTGCTCTTGCAATCACAGATAAGGAAGACAAAGAATAATTTTCAAAGCAAGAGGCAGCGGAAAACCGTTGCCTCTTTTTTTTGGAGGTATGAAAATGCCCTATCATAAAGAAATCACATTCCGTCCGGACGGTCATCTGCGTATTATGCAGATTGCAGACACGCAGGAACTGCCGACGATGAATCCCGACACACTCAAACTTATCCGTCTTGCGGTGCAGAATGCAAAGCCCGATCTTGTTGTGTTCACGGGCGACCAGATTTACGGGCTCATTCCGACTTTTAAGGGCAACACGGAAAAGAAAGTGCGCAAGATTTTCAAAGCCCTCACCGCACCGATGGAAGAACTCTGCATTCCTTTCATTGTCGCCTTCGGCAATCATGACAATCAGTGCGGCATCAGCAACGCCCGTCAGATGCAGATTTATATGGAATCGCCCGTCTGTGCAGGCGGCTCGTACACCGACAACGAAACAGGGTTGTTCTGTCTGCCCATCAAAGGCACGGACGGCGAAATCAAGTTCAATATTTATCTGTTTGATTCCAATGGTGAAGCGGAAGCAGGTGCTTACAAAGCAATCGGACAGGATCAATTGCAGGCATACAAAGATACACGCGATGATTTAAAAGAAAAAACAGGGGCGTATGTGCCGTCGCTTGTATTTCAACACATACCGCCGTGGGAAGTCGTGAATACCATTGTCCGCGTGCCAAAGGGCACAAAAGGCTCTGTAGAAGCCTTCCACGCGTTTAAAGATCAATTCTTTGTTCTGCCGCCCGAAGCGATTGCCAAAGGCGAATTCATGGGCGAATCCCCTGCCGTGCCGAAGACACAGAGCGGTCAGTTTGACATTCTTGCCGAAAAGGGTGATGTGTTCGGCATTTACTTCGGACACGATCATATCAACTCTTTTGTTCTTCCCTATAAGGGCATCGACCTCGGCTATACACAGGGCACAGGTTTCAATGTCTACGGGCCGGGAAGAAAAAGAGGCGTGCGTATTTTTGACATTCCGCAGGATAATCCCCGCAACTACACAAACTACACGCTGACTTTCGGGGAGCTGACCAATGATAAATTCCATAATCCGCTGTTTGAACTGATTCAACCGATCATGCCGACAAGTGTGATGCAGGTCAAAAAACTCATCAAACCCGTTGCCATCGGCGGGGCTGTCACGCTGACCGCCGCAACCGCCGCCGCATGCGCATTGTATAAGAAGAAAAAATAAGAATTCAAATTGCGGTTTGTCGGGGCGTGTAGGGAACGCATAGTATGCGTTCCGCCCCTGTCCGACTTGGTTTTTATCCTGTAGGGGATGACGCCCTCGGCATCCCGCATGAGGGTAAAAGAATCATTGATTTGAACATTATTATTTGAAATAATACATAATCGATGCAATAAATGATATAATTTTGAAATCCAAAAACGGGTCGTCGAGGCACCAACCCCTACCGAGGTGTGCGTATCACCTTGGCAGGACGGGGTCGGAATGCATAATATGCATTCCCTACGGCAAACAACCAACTCCGCGATAAACCGCAGTTTATCTCACTTTTCCCTCAACAGAAAAGCACCTGCAAATCTTTCGATTTGCAGGTGCAATTATTATTTACGGTTTTTCCGTGCTGTTACTTATTCAGCAACAGTGGAATACATGAAGTACTTATAGCCGAGAGGAGAGCTGAACCAACCGGAAACAGCATCGTCGCACATAAATACGTCAGTGTAGTAGTAGATCGGGCAGATAGCACCGGTGGACATCAGAAGGTCTTCTGCAACGTGCATAAGAGCATATCTGAGTTCAGCGTCGGTGGAGGACTTAACAAGACCGATGATGTAGTCATAGGTTTCAGCCCAGGTGCCGTTTTCAACAACATAGTCAATGCCGAGTTCGGTAAGGTCTACGCTGTAAACTGCAAGGTCAGCATGAGCATCTTTACCGAACTGAACATCGTTGTTACCGGAAGATGTGATCCACATATCAAGGAAGGAAATGGGATCGTTGTAGTCTGCCAGCCAGCCGTTACGAGCGATGTTGTATTCACCGTTCTTACGGGTGTTCAGGAAGGTGTTCCATTCCTGAGAAGTAAGAGTCATGGTGATGCCGTATGCTGCGAATGCCTGCTGGATGTATTCACCGATCAACTGATGGCCCTGATTGTCATTGTAGATGTATTCTACGGTCGGGAAGTTGGTGAACTTAGCAGTAGCTTCATCATAGGTGTAGTACTTCTTGAGGGTTTCAACAGCAGTTGCGCAGTTGCTTTCAAATGCGTCCTTAGCGGTGCTGTAGTAGCCGAAATATTCTTCGGAAGAACCTGCGTTCTTGTAGAATTCGGAACCGTCAACTTCGGTAAGACCCATAGCAACGAAGGAGGAAGCGGGAACTTCACCTGCCTGAGAAATTTCCTCAACAATGTAGTTTCTGTCGAGAAGAAGACCGAGAGCGCTTCTGATTTCAGCTTCAGCAGCTTCCTTTTCAGCGCCTTCAAGAGTGTTGCCTTCGGGAAGAAGGCTCTTGTTGACGTTGAAGCATACATAGTAAGTACCAAGCTGGCCTTCTACAAAGTATTCGTCTTCGTAGTCAGCTTCAAGAGCAGCCATTTCTGCATTGGGAACATCGTCGATGAAGAGCCAGTCGCCGTTCTTGAAGTTTGCAAGCATGTTGTTGGCATCATCGGAAAGATAGAATTCGATGGTGTCCATAGTAACAGCATCAGCATTGTAATAGTTTTCGTTCTTGGTATAAACGATCTTGGAGTCATGTGCCCATTCAGTCATGGTGTAAGCACCGTTGCTGACATAGGTAGAGGGATCAGTTGCCCAACCATCGGGATTTGCTTCAACAACAGACTGCTTTACAGGCATGTAGGTCGGGAATGCAAGCAGTTCATAGAAGTAGGGAACTTCAACAGTAGTAACAACGGTAAGTTTGTTGCCGTCAGCAGTCACATTAAGCTTTGCATCGGGGTTAACAAGTTCTTCGTTGTCATCAACTTCATTCATTTCTGCATAACCGTCGATGATGTCGAACATGTAGCCGTAGTCAGCTGCGGTAAGCGGAGAAGCTGCTCTGTTCCAAGCATAAACGAAATCAGCAGCAGTGAGGTCAGAACCGTCGGACCATTTCAGACCGTCCTTGAGTTCGAACACATAGGTAACTTTGCCGTCTTCGCCGACAGTGCCTTCGGGAATTTCCTTAGCACATTCTGCGTAGAGTTCAAGGTTACCGTCTGCGGTCTGCTGGTAGCCGATAAGGCCGGAGAACGCATGGATAACAAGGGTTGCGCCGTCAACGGCGGAGTTGAGTGCAGGGTCAATGGTGTCAGGCTCGGAAGCCAAGCAGACTGCCAGAGACTGTGCAACGGGGGTTGCGTCGCCGTTCGTTGCAGGATCAGTCGGGTCATTGTTGCCGTCACAAGCGGTCAGAACAAGGACACAGGAAAGAGCCATGAGAACTGCGAGAAGGATGGATACTGCTTTCTTCATAGTGTTTTTCTCCTTTTTTTAATTTTTTTTGGAGCAGATTTATCTTACACCAGATGGCAAGCCACGAAATGGCCGTCGCCTCTGTCAGTAAGCGGGGGCATGCTCTGTGCACACTGTTCGGTAGCCCTCGGACAACGGGTACGGAACGGACAGCCGGAGGGTGCATTCAGAGGACTGGGAATGTCGCCTTCAAGAACGATTCTCTGATTCTTTCTTGCAGTGTCGGGATCGGGAATCGGCACGGCGGAAAGCAGGGACTGAGAATAAGGATGCATGGGATTGCGATAGATTTCGTTTGCGTCTGCAAGTTCCACCAGTTTACCGAGATACATAACGGCAATACGGTCGGAAATGTGCTTGACAACCAGCAAATCATGCGCAATGAACAGATAGGTAAGGCCAAGCTGTTTCTGCAGATCCTTGAACATATTGATGACCTGTGCCTGAATGGAAACGTCCAGTGCGGAAACAGGTTCGTCACAAACGATAAAAGACGGATTGACGGCAAGGGCTCTTGCGATACCGATTCTCTGTCGTTGTCCGCCCGAGAATTCGTGCGGATAGCGGGATGCGTGTTCGCTGTTAAGGCCTACATAACCCATCAGTTCACGGATGCGGGCTGCACGTTCTTCTTTATTTTTATACAGCTTGTGTACATCCAGCGGTTCGCCGATGATGTCGGCAACCGTCATACGCGGGTCAAGCGAGGAATAGGGATCCTGGAACACCATGGTGGCATGGGTTCTGTATTCCTGCAGATCTTTTTTAGTCTTGATCTGTTTGCCGTCGAAAATAATTTCGCCGTCGGTCGGGGTATACAGATTCAGAATGGTTCTGCCGACCGTGGTTTTGCCGCAACCGGATTCACCGACAAGCCCGAGCGTTTCACCGCGGCGGATAGTGAAAGAAACATCGTCAACCGCCTTGAGCTGTTTGGTCTGGAAAGCACCCGTGCTGATCGGGAAATACTTTTTTAAATTTTTAACTTCAAGAAGAATATCGTTATTGTTATTCATTCGCACTTTCCTCCCCTTCCGTTAAGGTCACAAGCCCTTCGTCGGCCGCTTCCTTGATGTTCATCCAACAAGAGGAATGGTGTGTTTCGGTAAATTGACACATCTGCGGATATTTGCGCAAACAAATCTTCATTGCATTCTTGCAACGGGGTGCAAAGAAGCAACCCTGCGGCAGATTAAGAAGGTCAACGGGTGTACCGGCAATCGGCACAAGGGGCTTGTCGTCATCATCCGCACCGGGAATGGATGCAAGAAGACCTTTGGTGTATTCATGCAGGGGCTGATAGAAAATATCATCCGCCGTGCCGCGCTCGCAGATCTTGCCTGCATACATGACGATAACTTCGTCGCAAAGCTGTGCAATAACACCGAGGTCATGGGTAATCATGATGATGGCAAGACCGAGTTCCTTTTGCAGATTCTGCATCACTTCAAGAATCTGCGCCTGAATGGTAACATCAAGTGCAGTGGTGGGTTCGTCTGCAATGAGAATATCGGGTTCGCAGGCAATTGCCATTGCGATCATAACACGCTGACGCATACCGCCCGACAGTTCATGCGGGTACTGCTTGAGTCTTTTTTCGGGCTCATTTACGTTGACCATGCGAAGCAGTTCGAGTGCACGCTCGGTTGCCTGCTTCTTATTGCGTTTTGTATGCAGCATAATGGCTTCACGCATCTGGTTACCGATGGTGTAAACGGGGTTCAGGCTGGTCATGGGATCCTGGAAAATGATACTGATCTTTTTGCCGCGGATCTTGCGCATTTCCTCTTTGCTTGCGCCGACAAGTTCCTGACCGTCAAATTTAACACTGCCGCCGACGATTCTGCCGGGATGTGTGAGAATCTGCATAATCGAATATGCCGTAACGCTCTTACCGCTACCGGATTCACCGACGATGCCGAGCACCTTGCCGCGGTCAAGCGAGAAAGAAACATCGTTAACGGCTCTGACTTCGCCTGCCTGTGTGAAGAAAGAGGTACGAAGATTGTTAACTTCCAACAATGCCATAATGTTCGTCCTCCTTAGTTCTTCAGTTTCGGGTCAAATGCGTCGCGAAGACCGTCACCCAGCAGGTTCAGGGACAAAACGATCAGACAGATGACAACGGCAGGGATGATAAGACGGTGGGAATAGGAATAAATACCGCTGAGAGCATCACTTGCAAGTGAGCCGAGGCTGGGCATGGGTGCAGAAACACCGAGGCCGAGGAAACTCAGATAGCTTTCAGTGAAAATTGCATTGGGAATCTGCAGTGCAGTGGAAATAAAGATAACACTGACGCAGTTGGGCAACAGATGCTTGGTGATGATGTGTTTGCCGGAAGCACCGATGGAACGGGCGGCAAGCACGAATTCCTGTTCGCGCAGAGAAAGGATCTGACCGCGGACAAGACGGGACATGCTGACCCAATACAGAAGTCCGAATACGATGAACATACTGATAACATTCGAACCGATGGTTTCAAGCGGAGTGCCTGCAATCAGATCAGGCAGGATCTGCTTGAGAACAACGGAAAGAAGAATGATAACCAACATATCGGGCAAAGAATAGATGATATCCACAAAGCGCATCATGATCAGGTCAACTTTGCCGCCGAAATAGCCGGAAACGGCACCGTAAAACATACCGATGATCAGAACGATGATACTTGCGAAGAAACCGACTGCAAGCGAAACACGGGTGCCGTAAACCACACGGATAAAGTAGTCACGACCATGGCTGTCGGTGCCGAAGACGTGCGGAAACACCTTTTCACCGGCTTCGATCTTTGCAAGTTCCGTTGCACCGTATTCAAAAGGAGCCAGATTATTATAGGACGAGTCAACGACCTGTCCCTGCGCAACACCGGACATATTGTCGTAGGTGTAGGGCCAGAACATCGGGATAAAGATAGCACTAAGAGTGATGATAACGATGATAACAAGGGATGTCATAGCAACCCAGTTTTTGGAAAAACGCTTTACGCCGTCGCGGAAAAATGTTGTGGACGGACGCATTCTGTCTTGCTGTGCTTTTTCGTCATCACTCGCTTTCAAAAAAGCATCGGTATTCAGTTGCAGAGAAAAAGGTCTGAAAGAACCGAAACGGTTCATTTTTTTATTATTGTCTTCCATTATTGTATTACTTACCCTCCGTGATTATTTGTCGAAATCAATACGAGGATCGACGAGTTTGTAAATAATGTCGCACAGAAGCGTCATCACAATAATCAACACGGCAAGGAAAATGGTGGTGCCCATAATCATGGTATAGTCGCGGTTGATAATGCTGGAAACAAAACGGCGTCCGATGCCGGGAACAGCAAAAATCTGTTCCACAACAAGGCTGCCCGTTACGATGAATGCAAGCATGGGACCGGCATAGGTAACAACGGGCAAACATGCGTTCTTAAGAGCATGCTTGAAGATAACACCCATATTGCCGACACCCTTCGCCCGTGCGGTGCGCACATAGTCCTGCCCGAGCACGTCGAGCATGCTGGAACGGGTCAGACGGGTGATGTAAGACATGGGATACAGCATCAGTGTTATGACCGGTAAAATCGTGCCTCCTGCGGCATCGCCGTTGGCGGGGAACCATCCCAGTTTGACGCAGAAGAACATAAGAAACAGTGTGCCGATGATGAACGAAGGCATGGCAACGAATGCTGTTGTGATGATCATAATAATGCGGTCAATGAACTTATTTCTGAAAATAGCGGCAATTGAACCGAGGGTAAGGCCACCGAAAATGGCGCAGATAGCGGCAGTACCGCCGAGTTTTGCAGAAACCTTGAAGCCGTCGGTCATGATATCGATAACATCACGGCCGCGGTTTTTCAGCGACGGACCGAAATCAAAATGCAGAATGATATCTTTAAGATATGTCAGATACTGTTCACCGAGAGGCTTGTCCAGACCGTATTTTGCTTCCAATGCGGCTGTGACAGCGGGAGTAACAGCCTTTTCACTCAGAAACGGACCGCCGGGAACGGCATGCATTACAAAGAATGTGACGGTGATGATGATGAAAATTGCCAAAAGTCCCAACAGCACACGCTTAAGGACATATAAAAACATTTTTGACATAAGAGAACAAACCTATCCTTTACCATTGCTTTTTTCACAAAAACCGCAAAACCGCAGTATTTCACCCGTACAGTATACAAAAAATATTACTTGATGTCAAGATTTTTGCAAAATTGTAATGTTTCTGTCATTCTTTTACAAACAAAAAACCGACTTTTGATGAAAGTCGGTCATTTGTTTTCATTATTTTGCCAAAGATCAGGCATCCGCCGTGCCAAGATCCAGATCGAATCCCATGCTTGCCGCAAAGTTTGTAAGAATCTTGGTGAAAAACGAAATATAATAATCAATCAAGGGAAGAATTCTTGTAAGCATGCCGCCGATATCCATATCCATTGTATTGCACCTCTTTCCGTAAAAAATATGTCTGTTTGAATTATATCACACAAGCAAACCGATTGCAAGAGCGAATGCTGTACATTTTCTGCATTTCGTGTATCAATCCCAGTATTCGTCTGCCAAAACAGCTTCCGCACAACGAATTCCGTCGACGGCCGCAGACACAATACCGCCGGCATAGCCTGCTCCTTCACCGCAGGGAAAAATTCCTTTCACACTTGCCTGACGGCATTCGTCGCGAACAATACGAACAGGAGAAGAACTGCGGCTTTCAGGGGCTGTGAGCACCGCTTCGTTCATGGCAAAGCCCTTGAGCTTGCGATCAAAAGCAAGAATGGAAACCGCCAGTTGATCCGTTATCACAGGTGGTAACACACAACGGATATCCGTCCATTCCACGCCTGTCGGGCAGGTCGGAATGACCGCACCGCCATTTTTGCTTGGTTTTTCTTTCAGAAAATCGCCGACGGTCTGCGCGGGGGCAGTATAATTTTTGCCGCCGTACAAAAATGCCTTGCGCTCGATTTCACGCTGGAACTGCATACCCGCCAGGGGGTGTTCATCTGCAAAATATTCGGGTTCAAGCCCGATGAGGATTGCGGAGTTTGCATTTCTGCCGTCACGCGCATATTCACTCATGCCGTTAACAACCACCATTTCTTCTTCGGAAGAAGCACACACAACCGTGCCGCCCGGGCACATGCAGAAAGTGTAGCCGCCTCTGCCGTGCAGGGGGTGATTGCTCAATTTGTAATCCGCCGCCCCCAGCAAGGGATTGTTCCACTCATTACCGTACTGCGAACGGTTGATCATTTCCTGCGGATGTTCAATGCGTACACCGACGGAAAACGGTTTTTTCTCCATTTTCAGGCCTCTGCGATACAGCATTTCCACCGTATCTCGCGCCGAATGCCCGATGCACAGCACCACACAATCGGTTTCAAGGTCATGTTCCCTGCCCGCTTCATCCGCAAAACGGATGCCGTGGATGAAATGATTGGCAACGATGATATCCGTCATGCGGCAACCGAACCGCACTTCCCCGCCGAGGCGGATGACCTCTTTTCGGATGTTCTTGACGACCTCGCCGAGCTTGTCGGTTCCGATGTGCGGCCTTGCAGAATAGGCAATTTCTGCGGGTGCGCCGAACTGACACAAAACTTCAAACACTTCGCGCACACGGCTGTCTTTGATACCCGTGGTCAGTTTGCCGTCCGAAAAAGTACCTGCACCGCCTTCGCCGAACTGCACATTGGATTGCGTGTTCAGCGTGCGCTGTGTCCAAAATTTATGCACATCCGCCGTGCGGGTATCCACATCGTTTCCGCGTTCTAAAATCAAAGGTTGCAGACCGGCACGGGCAAGCATGAGCCCCGCAAACATACCCGCGGGACCAAAGCCGACCACCACGGGACGAAGCGTGCTTGTGCGCTTGTTTTCGGGCATTGCATACTGATATCGCTCGCAAAGATTGACCTTATTCTGCGGAAAACGGGCGGCAACACTGCTTTCATCGCCGTCAAGTTCCACATGCACGGAATAGACCATGCGGATGTTGTTCTTTTTGCGCGAATCGATCGCCTCACGCGCAATTTCAAAAAATGTGAAAGCAGACGCAGACACACCCAACTGCCGCGCCGCTTCTTTTTTGATTTCGTTTTCGGTTGTGCCAAGCGGCACAATGATTTCATTGACTCTTAACATAAACACCTTTTGGCGGCATTTGCGCCCGCAAGACGGCCGCTGTTCCATGCCCACAATAAATTATATCCGCCGCAGTCGCCGTCCACATTAACAAGTTCGCCGCACACAAACACACCGTCCGCTTTGCGCAGTTCCATGGTTTGCGTGTTGATCTCGCAAGCGGGAATGCCGCCTGCTGTGACCTGTGCATCGGCAAAGCCGCACACGGAATTGATTTTATATTTTTTATTTTTGATCGCAGCCACAAGGGTGGGAATCACCCCGGTGTTCATCGCTGTCAGCGGTTTTTGCGGTTGCAGGGAACATTCCGTCAGCACCGTAACACCGAGCCTTTTGGGCATGATGCCCGTCAGCAGGTCTTCACACAGCAGATTCGGCCGTTCCTTTTTTGCACATTCAATAAAAGCGGTAAGTTCTTCGGCAGAAACGCTCGGTGCGCGGTCCACAATGACCTGACACGGGGATTTTTCATTTTTGGACAGATATCTCGAAACAGCCCCCGACACCTGCATGGCAGGAATGCCGGAAAGGCCGTAATCTGTATATTGAATCTCCCCTGCACTGAAGGCAAGCACCTTCCCTGCACACTTGAGGGTGATGCTGCCTTCGGCGCGGATGCCCTTGAGGGCTTTTGTGAATTGGTCAACAACCAATGCAGTCAACGCGGGCAAGGGTTGTTCGACCTGAACACACAACTGCTTTGCAAGCACATAACCCGTACCGTCCGAGCCGTGCACGGGTGCAGCCTTGCCGCCGCAGGCAAGCACAACAAAGTCAGCCGCAAATGTGCCGTTGAGCAGCCACTCGCCGTTGTGTTTTTTGATATCGGTTATTTTTTGTTCGGTTTTGACCTGAATCTGCAAACGGTCCAGTTCAAAGCGCAGCGCATCCAGCACGGCGGATGCCTGATTGCTCAAAGGATAAATACGGCCTGCTGCATCTGCACGCATAAAAAGCCCCAGTTCTTTGAAAAAATCAAGTGCGGATTGCAGAGAATAGTGCGCAAACACATCTTCCACCGCCGACACATCGCCGTGATAATGCGAAAGGTCTGTGTCTGTATTGGCAAGATTGCAGCGGCCGTTGCCCGTGGCAAGAATCTTTTTACCGCAACGCCCCAAGGCTTCAAAGACGGTGATTTCAGCCTGTCCGTTTGCAGTGCGAGCCGCTTCAATTGCGGCACAAAGCCCTGCGGCACCGCCGCCGATGACAGCAATTTGTTTTTTACTCTTCAACACTTTTCTCTCCCGTCATTTCGCGCACCTGCTGTGTGACCTGTGTGGTAATGTTATGTTTACGCAGCATCAGAAGCAGCTCACGCTCTTCCTCTGTCAGTTTGGCAAGTCCGGGCAAACGTGAATCGGCAACACTCGGCAAAGTATCATCCCCGCTTGAAAAATTTATTTTTGCACTCAACAACCATTCCGTTGAAACACCGAAAGCAACGGTCAGCAACGGAAGCAGTTCGATCGGAAACGGTGTATGGCCCGTTTCATAATAGGTATAAGAAGAACGCTTGATGCCGAGATAATCCGCCATCTGCTGTTGCGTATAGCCGCAACTCATGCGGGCAAAACGAATGTTATCACTCAGCATTTAACCACCTCAACAAAAAAGAAAATGCCGCCGGATTGTTTTGACAAAATCCGACGGTTTTTATTATATCATTCTTTTTCAAAAAAAGCAACCTGTCATTCTTCAATTCCGAGAAGCCACAAAACGGACACATTCAACACCTTGGCAAGTGCAACCAGTTCATAGTCAAGCACACTGCGGATCTGCCCTTCCATTTTGGAAAGCCCCGATGCATTAAGGTCCACACCGTTTTGCTGCAACTGTTCCAGCAATTCCTTTTGCTTCATGCCGATTTCCTTGCGGCGCTGTTCAACTTTCGCACCGACAATATTTCTTTTTCCGAGTGCCTGTTCTCTGATTCTCATGGTCATTTCCCTCTTTGAAATTATGTACGAATTGTTAACACGGCTTCATCATAGCACACAAAATTATATTCGTCAAGTCAAATTTATTCAAATTTTAACTTTTGGTGACAGTTTGTTTATTTTGTTTACAAACAATAAAAAATTAAAAAGTATTTGTATTCTTCTGCATGCTGTGCTATGATATAAGTATATGAAAAGGAGGAAAATTGCTATGCCTGAAAACAATTTCTGTGATTTTCTTTTTGATTTTTATGAGCTGGCACAAGCCAACGGCTTTTTGGCGGAAGGCATCGACGAAACGATTGCGTGGTTCGATGTTTATTTCCGTCCGGCAAAGGAACTGGGCGGCTTCTTCATTGCGGCAGGTATTGAAAGTGTTTGCGAAAAACTGTCGCGCCTGCATTTTTCCGAAGAAGAGCTTGCCTTTTTGCAAAAAAAGGGCCTGGACGAAGCATTTATTGCATATCTGCGCAATTTCAGTTTCTCGTGCGACATCTGGGCAGTGCCCGAAGGCACTCCCGTGTTTGCAAATGAACCCGTGGTCAAAATCCGCGGCCCCGTCATTCAGGCACAGATGCTTGAAACCATTCTGCTGTTGAATCTGAACCATCAGACCCTTGTTGCAACCAAGGCAAACCGCTTGGTGCGTTCCGCACAGGGCAGAGAGGTCATTGAATTCGGGCTTCGCAAGGCACACGGCGCGGATGCAGCCGCCAGCGGTGCCAGAGCCGCTTACATTGCGGGCTTTACCGCCACTTCCAACGTGGACGCATCGTTCCGCCACGCTATTCCGTCCTTTACTTCCATGAGCCCGACATGGGTGCAGTTGTTTGAAAATGAAAAGGATGCCTTTGCCGCATTTGCAAAGCGCTATCCCGATGACTGCGTGCTGCTGATTGACACCTACGACTGCATCGACAGCGGACTGCCGAATGCGATTGCAGTGTTCGATGAAGTGCTTGCTCCCATGGGTAAACGTCCCAAAGGTGTGCGTATTGAATCGGGTGACCTCGCGTATCTGTCCAAAAAGATCCGCCGCATTCTCAACGAGGCGGGCTACCCCGACTGCAATATTTATGCCTCCAACTCGCTCGACGAATATATCATCCGCGATATGCTGCAAAACGGCGCAAGGGTAGACGCTTTCCTCGCAGGAAAACGCCTTTTGACCGCCGCGCAGGCTCCCGTGATGGGCGGTATTTTCTCGCTTTCCGCGATTGAAACGGACGGCAAGGTGGTGCCGAAAATCAAAATTTCGGAAAACGTTGCCAAAATTTCCACCCCCTGCCCGAAGCTGCTGTGGCGTTTGTTTGACAATGAAACGGGCAAAGCCATTGCAGACCTGCTGACAATGGAGGACGAGGATATCAGCACCTGCAAAGAGTATGAGCTGTTTGACCCGGATTATGTGTGGAAGCGCAAAACTGTCAGCGGTTTTGTGGCAAGAAAGCTGCTTGTTCCCTATTTTGTCGGCGGAAAAGACGTGCACAAGAAAAAAACTCCCGATGAGATCCGCGCCTATTGCATGGAGCAGATCGACAGCCTGTGGGAAGAAGTTGTGCGTTTTGAATATCCGCACAACTACTATGTTGACCTCTCGCAGAAGCTCTGGGACTGCAAGCAGAAACTGATTGACGATTATTACAACGGCAAAAAATAAACCGCATACAGTGAATGATCCCGACCGCAAAACGGTCGGGATCTGCTTTTTACATAATTCAGTTTTTTACAATTTTCATCATGCTTACGAAGCAGTCTGCAAGCAGTTGTGCGGTCTGCGGGCCGAGGGAGTTGGTTTCCTCATAATGACGTCTGTTCAGGCGGTCGCGCGGGATTTCAAGATACGGTTGCGTGGGGTGCAGCATAAAGTCATTGGGAGGAAGCACATAGCCGAGTTCATCGTTGGCAAGGCCGAAAATGAGCAATTCCTTTTCGCCTGCAATTTCCGTAAGCGGAGTGGGATTGACCGAGGCAGGCTTGCCTTCTGCGGATTCTTCTTCGCTCAGATAGCCGCCGAATGCAAGTTCGGGGAACAATTCACACGGAATCATAAGCATCGGAACACCGCCGAAATCAATGTAGGTCATTTCGGATTTCAGGCAGGTCTTTTTGGGATACTTGTTGTCAGCGTACCAGTCAGCCTCAATGATATGTACTCTGCCTGCAATGGAAAGAATGGTGTTTTCCACAGGCAGATACAGTTCCTTGCGGATAAAATTGACATAGGGAGTCAGTTTCTTTTCGTCTTCGATCTGCAGAGCATAGCCACCGAGTTTGTGGCCGATTTCCATGGTGTTTTCGGCAAAATCGGAGTTCTTTTTGTCACGGATCTCCTGTTCATTGGGAATATCCATGCTGATCATGCCGCCGATGGCACCGACACCGTAAATGGTTTCCGCACCGGTTTCCACACGGATGCGGTCACGCAGATAGTGCGGAAAATCGGCACTGATGCGGGAATTGCTTCCTTGCAAAGATTCGGAGTGCGAAGCGAAATTCAAGAACCAGATTTCACGGCTGCCGTCACGCGGGACACAGCGAAAACGGGTCAGGGTCTTGGAATACACAACAGGCAGACGAATATCTTCCTGCATATCGGGCACCTGAACAGTACCGTAATATACATCGCTTTCGCGGCGGTCTTCCAATGCAAGCTCAACAGCTTTGATCATCTGATTTTCGATCAGCTTCATGTATTTCGGGTCTTTGCCGCTGAACGGCAACATGCCCCAGATGCCCATGGTGTCAATACCCGCATGGTTGTGGGTACAGAAAATGTTGATGGCGCGGCAAGCGATATTGCCGAGCGATTTTTTGACAGCCTCGCGCAGAATGTTGATATCGCGATTGAGAATGCCGACACAGTCGCACGAAATAAACAGCATGCCGCCTCTGCCCGAACGGTCATCCACCCACAGGGCATGCACATGGGGTTCATCGAGCATGCCTACTGCGGGGTTGTTTTCGCTGTAGCCTGCAATATAATACTTTTTGGTTGCCCAGTCCATGGGCAGAATGGAAGCCTTGCCGAAGCCTGTGATGAAACTTTCGGCAGGGTCTTTTTGCAGTTTGTCGTAAAAACCTTCCGCAAGGGGCTTTGCAGAGTTCTTTTTAAGCACCTTTTTACCGACATGCAACAGGTATTTATCGAGAATTACGCTTACTTTATCCATGATTTCCATTTTCTGTTCACTCTCCTTTAGCATTATTTTACAGCAATAAAAATATGGTGTCAATTCTTTTTTAGAGAACAAAGTGTGAACAAATTACGGTTTATCGGGGAGATAGTTGATCGTCAGTCGTTAAAAGTTTTGATCAAACTTTTTAATGACTGACGAAAGACATGAATTAACCCGATAAACTCCAATTTGCAAAGAAACGGAACTGCAAATTGCAATTCCGTTTCTTCATCAATCTTTGTTTTTCTTTTCGTGTTCTTCCTGCAATTTACGGTAATTGATCTTACCGATCTTGGTCACGGGCAGGGATGCACGGAATTCAAATTCCGCGGGCATGGCATTGCGGGCAAGGTTCTTTTTGCAGTAGTCGCGGATTTCTCTTTCGATTTCTGCTGTCTGTTCAACACCTTTTTTGAGCACGATGACCGCTTTGGGCACTTCCTGCTTGATCTTATGGCGGATGCCGACAACAACGCTTGTTGCAACATATTTGCACTTGTTGATGACTTCTTCGAGTTCAACGGGATAAATGTTGTAGCCGTTGGAAATGATCATACGTTTCAGGCGGGATGTGTAGTGCAGAACACCGTTGGAATCCATGTAACCGAGGTCGCCTGTATGCAACCACACTCTGCCGTCGCGGTGGGTACGCAGTGCAATGGCGGTTTCTTCATCGTTGTTGATGTAGCCGAGCATAACCGACGGGCCGTTGACACAGATTTCACCGACCGTGCCGTATTCGCATTCATTCTCCCCTGCGGGGTCAAAAATACGGATATCGGTATCGGGATTGGGAATGCCGATATTGTCGATACTGCGCACACTTTCGTTGGTAGCAGACACAAAAGCGGTGGCTTCGGACATGCCGTAGCCGATCTGAATGTGTGCCGTGGAGCCGCAACGGCGGAAATAAGAAATGACTTCGCTTGCGAGTTTGTCGCTCAGATAATCACCGCCCGACAGAATGACCTTGACACTTTGGAAAGCGGTGCTGCCCGGATCTTTGCTGTTGACAATAATGTTGAGCATGGACGGAATGGCGGGCAGAAGATTCGGCTTTTTGGATTTGATGGTCTGGGGAATTTTTTTGGTATCGATTTTCGGAATCAGAATACACTTCAAGCCCAATGCCAGCGGCACATGGATGCACACACAAAGACCGAAGCCGTGGAAAATCGGCAATGCCGACAGAATGGAGTTACCGGGTCTTGCCTCTTTGCAGACCACTTCACACTGCGTTGCAATGCAGTTGAAATTCAGATTGGACAGAATGATACCCTTGCTTTTTCCCGTTGTGCCGCCCGAATAAATGATGACGGCAGGACTGTGCTGGGAACGGCTGACATGGGTATCGATGACATAATTGCCTTTTTTGATGAATTTTTTCCACTCCAGCACATTGTCGCGGTAGCGCAGGTTCTTTTTGTTTTTCAGATTGTATGCGGTTCTTAAAAACACATTCATACTTGCCGATACTTCGCAAACAACAAGGTGATCAACCTGCAGATCCTTGACAGAACCGTATGACACATCCGTTACAAACAGAACGGTGGAATTGGTGGCGGACATGGCCTTTGCAATTTCTTCCCCCGACAGCATAGGATGCAGAATATTGCAGATGGCGCCGATTTTGTTGACCGCATAAATCAGATAGATCGATTCGGGCATGTTCGGCATGCAAATGGTAACACATTCGTTTTCAACCACATCCAGTTTTTTGAGTGCAACCGCAACTCTGTCCACATGGCGCATGAAATCCTGATAGGTGATTTTGGTGTTGAAATATTCGAGCGCAATATTGTGCGGATACTTCAACGCCGCATCATAGACCATGTCGTAAATCGAGCCGTTGTAATAATCAAGATGCTCGGGCATGCGGTCATAATACTGCAACCAGGGTTTGGAGGCGTTGTATTTATACTCATTGAGTTTTGTGACAACTTTGTTAATATAGTCGTTTACAATTCCCATTGCTCTCACTCCCTTTTTTAAATTTGTAAAGCATTATACTTTACAGCAATTTGCTTGTCAATATTCAAAAAAGAAAAAATTTGTTCAGTTCGGTGCTATTGAACGCAAAAAGTGTTCAAATTCCGCAAAAAACTTGCGCAGCATGGCAACATCTTCCTCATTTCCGTTGGTACACACGGAAATGGTAAGTTTTCCGTTGCAGGTCAGTGCCGTTGCCGCGGCGCAGGGTTTCACTTTTGCCCCGCCCGCAACAAGCGCATCCGCCACGGGATGTCCGTCGAGGGTAAAACCGTATTGATCCACCGCGCCGACATTGCTCAGGGCAAGGTTTGCATTGTTATAAAACAGTTTCACAACCGCATCCGCCTGCAAATAAATCATGGACGAATAGGCAAAATGCAGAAGCGGAATGCCGTGTAAGCCTAAAAACGGATCTGCCTTGTTTTTCTTGTTGCTCTCTGAAACGGCTGAAAGAGTTTCAAGCGGTGTAATGCCGCGTTTCGGCACACTGCAATACATAAAAGTGGTGTGGTTGGTGTAGCCGATTTGTTGCGTGTTTTTCATGTAGCGGCGCAAATCCACCGCACAAGACAGGTTCAAAGGTTTTTCATGCTCCCCCGTCAGTGCATACACAGCGGCAATGTAAGCCGCGGCCATCAGGTCATTGACTGTGGCACCGTTTTGTTTTGCTACGGCAATGGCTTTTTGCATGACATCGGCGGGCACACTGTGAAACACAATATGCGTCTGCTCGGTACCGTCTTTTTTTGTAAACGGCAGGGTACGTTTTTCGCGTACTGACACACCCGCAATCTGCTGTTTTGCTTTTTTCTTTTGGGGCTCGGGCATATCTGCATAAACCTTATCGAAACTGCGCGAGCCGTTGCAGAAGGTGGCTTCTTCCCCCCTGCCCGCCACAAAGCAGTTGTAAGCCGCGCACAGGTCGGCGGTAAATTGTTTGAAGCCGCCGCCGTCCATGAGCATGTGATTCCAACGGAAGGCAAGAATGCACTTATCGTTGCCATGAATGAGGGCAATTTTCATCTGCGAGGGGTCAGTGATGGCAACGGGCTGTTCTAAAAATCTGATTGCGGCGGTTTGCAGGTCGTCTGCTTGTTGTACCGTCAGCACATCGTCGATGGTAAAATCCGACACAAGCCAATAGGGTTTTATCGGGTGTGCTTTAAAAATTGAGTGAAAAACGGGGGCTTGCGCATACAATGCAAGAATAGCAGACTGCAAAGCAGATATATCGGGCACAAAATCGTAGCACAAATAAAACCTTGCCACCCTGTCCATATATCTGCGGCAAAGGTAGTTCACTTTATCATACAATTCCGCATTCAGTTTTTTGTTTTTGTTCATGGCAATTTCCTGCCTTTTATTGAATCACACGATTGAAGAAGAATTCTCTCTGCACATCAGTCGTGATGACCTTGATGGGTTTGATCTGGTTAAGGTTTGCACCGTTGGCACGAAGCAGTTCACGATACGCATCGTTGGTGCCTTTTTGCAAAAACCTGACTTCGCAGTGTCCCAGTGCACCGCTTTTGATGAGGGGGCCGACAGACACATTGCCCGCGCAGAAGGTTTCTTCAAAAATGCGGGCATATTCCGCTTCGTCGGCGGGAGTGTGGTCTTTGGTGCTTTCAAGCAAAAGCACATAATGCCCGGGTGAGGTGCTGCGGTCGGCATAGATGCTGTAGCCGACAAAAAGCTCATCCATTTTTTCAGAGAAGTTGCCGACGATTTCGTCAAACGCCATCTGATTGACCTTTTCACCGCTGATGTTTGCGATCTGATTGAGCCGGTAACAGAATGTGACTTTGGGCAATTGGTTATAGAATCCCGTCACTTTGACCACATCTTCAATGCGGTAGCGGTAAAATCCGCTTAAATTGGTGAGAATGAGTTCATATTCCTTGCCGACCTCCACTTCGGAAATAGTCAGCGGACGAGTGCCTGCGGGAGCATCCAAAGGCAGAAATTCAAAGAACGCATTGTGCGGCAAAAGCACATATTCAAAGCTGTCCAGTTCAACGGGCACTGCCATGAGGGCTTCCGTGGCGGCATAGCCGAGGTAGTGAATAGGCATATATTCGCCGATGTAACGGCGCAGTTTTTTTGCATAGTGCGACAGCGCACCCGTGCCCATGCCATACAGCCAACCGCATTTTTTCCAGATGCGGGGAATGATGGGTTCTTCAAAGCCTTTTTCGAACTCTTTGCGAAGTTCGGCGGCGCGTGCGGGACGGGGTTTGATCCGACGAACGAGTTTTTTGCGGATGTGGGCAGGCATGCGGATGCTTTCGTCAATCGTTCCCTGTTCAATATCCTTGCACAGCAGCTCCCAATTTTCTTCCATATAGAAAAACATGGATTCGAGGGTGGTTATAAAAATCGTTCCGAGGTAGCTGATGTCTGCATCCTGCAACGCAAAACGCAGTTTGACATAGTGCATATCCATATCAACATTGTCTTCGGGGAACAGCACTTCGGTCGGAGAACTTGTAAAAAACGGCACCAGAGGTTTTAAGTTGAGAAGCGGAATGGAGGACAGGCAGGACACCGTACCGCCTTTGACCTTTCGGCGGCTGACTTCCGCAGTCAGCAATCCCCTTTGCGGGGGCAGAA
This sequence comes from Clostridia bacterium, assembly GCA_017416485.1. Lineage (GTDB taxonomy): Bacteria > Bacillota > Clostridia > Oscillospirales > Acutalibacteraceae > RUG806. Next base: position 44,534 of record JAFQCH010000024.1, read on the forward strand.
TGCGGTGCTGTTTTGCAAAATATTTGACAGCACATCCCACGGGCGCGGAAAAACTGAAGCACTGGCAGTTCCATTCGGCATGTCCTGACATGGGCACAAGTTTGCTTCTGCCTGTACTGCCCGAAGATTCGGTAAAACGGCGTACAAAACGGTTGGTGATGAGCCCCTTTTCACCGTTTGCCATGCGGTGCACGTAATCTTCATAATCGGCATAAGTCGAAAGCGGAACGGTTGTTTGATAATCCGCAACCGTTTTCACAGTCTTGAAACTGTTCTTTTTGCCGTATTCGGTCGAAGCATTGTCGCGCATCAGACGGCGCAGAACACGCGCCTGCATGGCATTTGCCTGCAAGCTGTATAAATGCAGTTTAATGTGTTCGCAAACACCGAGCATGGCACCGAAAGCGGTGAAAACATACCTGTGCGGTCTGAATGACATAATGCCTCGTCCTTTTCGTCAATAATCGTGTAAATTATACTACAAATCTCTTTTAAAATCAAGACACAGCACAACAAGAAAAAACAGGGATGCACAACAAGAAAAAACGGAAACATTGCAAAACTGTTTTATTTCAACACCCCTTATTTTTAAGATTGATTTTTTTGCATTTTTGTGTATAATAGAATTAAGAAAGGAAGTGAGCAGGCATGTGTTCAGAGAATCAATTGCAGAAAATTCTGCAAACAGTAGCAACAGATGCAAAAGAGTTGTTTGATGAACGCCTGCACTCCGTCATTCTTTACGGGTCCTATGCTCGCGGCGATTATGACGATGAATCGGATATCGATATTATGGTGCTTGTGGATATCGACGAAGATGAATTGCTTGCATTCCGATCTGAAATTGACGCTCTTTGCGGTAAGCTTTTGTTTGATTTCGGAATTGTTGTGTCGATTACGGAAAAAAATGCAGGGCAGTATTACCGCTATGCAGATACCCTGCCATTTTATCGGAATATAAAAAGGGAGGGTATCAGAATTGCTTGATTCGGATTTAAAAAATCTCTCCGTTGCCCGTCTTGCGCATGCGAATGATTGTTTACACGAAGCGGAAATTCTGTTCGCCGCAAATGAATTTAAAGGAACGGCTAACAGGTCGTATTACGCGGCATTTCATGCCATGCGTGCTGTGCTGATTCCGGACGGGTTTGATTCCAAAAAGCACTCCGGCATCATTGCAAAATTCAGAGAATTGTATTTAAAAACCGATCTTTTTGACCGAAGTGTATCCGATGCGGTTTCCTCCTTGTTTCGTGTGCGGACTGCAAGTGATTACGATGACTTCTATATTGTTTCAAAACAGGATGCGACCCAACAACTGGAATATGCAAAAAAATTGCTTACATTGATAACAAATTATCTGAAAACAAAAGAATAACAAACCAACAACGCCGCCGCAGAACTGATCTGCAGCGGCGATTTTTTACAATGCGTTTTAAATGTTGAATGTACCCATATCGAAGGTGACAACGGTATAGATTTTTTGTGCAAACTGTTCGGCGAGTGCCGTGTCAAGTTGTTCTTTGATCTGTTTTTTCTGCGGCATGAGCGAAGACGGCAGAACGATATCAAAAATGAGATTGGTGTGTTCTTCCCCCTTGACCATGCGAAAATCGTGAATGGTGATGTGTTCATTCTGTTTTTGCAGAATCTGCTCCACAAGGGTGCGGTAAACGGCAAGCTCTTCGTCCCCTGTCACAATGGGGTCATAGTGAATCACAAGATGCACCTTGTGCTCTTGCAGGCATCTGCGCTCAAGATTATCAATCAGCTCATGGCAGAACATGGCATCTTCCTTGCTGTCCATTTCCACATGGCAACTGGCAAAGCGCTGACCGGGGCCGTAATCGTGGACCATCAGGTCATGGTAGCCAAGCACTTTTTCATCGCTTTCAAGAACAGCGATAATCAGATTTTGCAATTCTTCATCGGCACTTTCGCCGAGCAAGGGGCTGACGGTTTCTTTGCCGAGGGTGATGCCGCTGTAAAGGATAAACAGCGCAACCGCAAGACCGACAATGCCGTCGAGTGGAAATTCAGTAAACAGCGACAGCACCGAGCACACAAGCACGGCGGTGGTGGAAACGGCATCATTGCGGCTGTCGGCGGCAGTGGCAAGAAGCGCATTGGATTTAATGTCTTTGCCGAGACGGCGGTTAAACAGAAACAGCCATAATTTCAGAAGCACCGACACCACAAGAATGACGGCGGCAGGGATTGTGAATTCCACGGGGGTGGGGTTCATGATTTTCTGCACCGATGTTTTGGCAAGTTCAAAGCCGATGATCAGAATCAGTGCCGCCACAGCGAGTGCGGACAGGTATTCAAACCTTGCATGACCGTAAGGATGTTCTTCGTCGGCAGGCTTTTCGGAAAGCTTAAAGCCGACCAGAGTGACAACAGAACCCGTAGCATCGGACAGATTGTTCATGGCATCGGCGGTGATGGCGATGGAGCCTGTCAGTGTGCCGATGGCAAGTTTCATCACGAACAGCAGAATGTTGCACACGATGCCGACGGCACCCGAGAGCTTACCGACAGAAGAGCGCACCTTTTCGGTACGCTCCTGTGCAAAATAGGCGGGAACAAAAAGTTTAAGCAGTAATTTAGTCATAAAAAGTTAATCCGTTTCAGATTGTTTTTCTTCGCTGAGCATTTCAACAAGCATTGCCATATCTTCGCTGAGTTTGCCCTGGTTTTCCTTGGCGATCATCATGCGGCGCTCATTGAGGGCTTTGTACATTTCCTCTTTCCGCTTGCCGTCGAGATCATAGAAGAACAGCGGGATGGTGCTGATGATGTGCGGAACAAGATTGCCGATGGCATACAGCGCAAAGACCTTGCGGTAAACATCCACGGAATCCTGTGCCCAGTAGGTGGTGTCGAGGGTGGTGTCATACCCCGTCCACTTGATAACGGCAAGCGCAAGCATGGTGTTGATGGGCTGGGTCAGCTTGTTGATATAATCTGTCAGCAGACCGAATGTGCCGTCGGGACGTTCACCCGTCAGGTATTCGGTGTAGTCGTTGATTTCACGGCCGATTTCACCTTCAAGTGCGGTGGCGGGTGCATTGTTAAGTCCGTTCAGACCGTAACCGATGCAGAACCAGATACCGCTAATCCACCATGTTTTCTTGGGCATGGTGATCCAGCCGCCGACTGCCCAGATGACATTCAGCACCGCATCCGTCAGGCGCATGACGATAACGGCACTGCGGAAAGTTTTGAAGCGTTCACGGATGGGCTTGATGAATGCGATGGAAAGCACATTACAGATGTGATAGAAAATGTAAAGCGGCATAATGTGCAACGCTCCGCCGAAGATTTCAAGCTGTGTGATAACGTCCCATGAATAACCGCCGTTGCTCCATGCACTGTTGAAGAAGCCTGCCACAACATTACGCATGGCATACTTGTTTTTCAGCACATAGAACATCGTCTTGGTTAGCGGGGCGGGTTTGGGCTGCAGCAGAACGCGCTCGGGGCATTTGAGTGCAACCCCCATAGTACCGACGGTGCCGAAGAAGGCAGTCACAAAACCGATCACAGAGAACATCAGCGGCTGCGAAATCGGCAGGGTTCCGGAGTTATTCAGCGACATCAGCGAAATGTAAAGGGTGGAAATCAGGTCGCCGCCGTAGGCATAGGCATAACTTTGCACGAGCGACACGGCAATTCTGTCTGATGGGCATGGGGATTGCAACGTCGGATAGTTATCGGTCGGGATATTGAAAATGGTGGAAAATGTTTCCTGCAAAAACAGCATAAAGAACAAATACAAAATGCGTTTGGGGTCGTTGATCTGTTCCGAAGGAATCAGCAAAGCACCGCTGTAGAGCAGGGCTGTAATGAGGAAAAACGGCAGGGGTGTGGTCAAAACATAGGGTCTTGCCTTGCCCCAACGGGTACGGGTGCGGTCATACACAATCCCCATAAGGGGGTTGTTGAGGGTATCGTAAACACTGATGAGGGCTTTGATGACCGTGACATAGGACAGATCAATCTTGAGCACCTTGGTGTAATACATATTCGCATAGTTATCAAGACCGACTTTCAAAGATCTTGAAAACCGCTGAATTGCCATCCATGTCAGTTCTCCGACGGACACCTGACGGGTGCTGTAAACATCGACCGCGAGTTTTTCGTACTTCTGCAGAATGCCCCGGTCGAGTGTTGCGGCGGAATAGTCATCCGCTTTGAGGAAACGGTTGACTAATTTTTCTTTTGTTGACAAATTCGACATCTTCGTTCCCTCCTTTATTCAGTGACTGTTACGGTGCAGACGGATTTGTAATTGCCGTCAAGGGTGACACAGTAAACGGTGGTCTCGCCTGCGCCGACTGCCGTTACAACGCCGTTTGCATCGACGGTGGCAACCGATTCATCGGAAGTGAACCAATAAAGCGTTGTGATGGTTGCATCTGCGGGTGAAAATGTTGCGGAAAGTGCACTTGTTTCTCCCTTGGAGAGGGCAAGTTCCGTGGTGTCCAGTTTGATGCCTTCCACGGGAACACGCACCCAGAACAGGCAGGTATCGGTGTAGGTGACACCGTTGTAAGTATAAGAACCCGTTACGGTGACGGGGTTCGGGCTGACCTTTACACCTTTAAAGAAGGTGCCGTCAATGGTAAGGACGGATTCATCGGACGAAGCGAATGTGATGACCACATCGGCAGGCGATTCATCGGACACAACGCTTGTTTTCAGTTCGTCGGAAGAACCTTTTTCAATGTAATAAACATCATCTTTAAAACTGAATGAAACGCGGGTGAATCGGAATGTTTTATTAAGTTGCACCTTGAACTGCAAGGTAACTTCACCGAAAGCGGCATAATCACCTGTAAAGGTCAACGGCAAGGTGACATTGCAGACACGGGTCTGACGGAAGTTTTGAAGGGCATCCGCTAAACGGTCAACCTCCGCGGTGCACACAAAATCTTCATACGCAAGCTCTGCTTTCCCGACTTTGGCCACATCCGCAAACAGTTCTTTCATGGCGGTGATGGCAGACTCTGCGGCGGCAAGGTCAAAAGAAGTAAACACAGGGCTTGCTTCTTTTTTCTCATACGCACAACCGTCAAAGGTAAACACATATTTCAGGTCATTCGCATTTTCTTCATTCACGACAGCTTCGGCTTTGGAGAAGTCCTGTTCATTGAAGAATGCGAGTGCCGTAAGGGTCGAAAAATCTTCTCCGTAGACACCTGTGTGTCTTTCGTCTTCATAACAAGCAGACAGCTTGCCTTCTGCGGAAGATCGGATGTATTTAAGATAAGTAAGCAGGCTTTCTGCGTTGTCACCGGTGACGGCAATGCTGTCTTCGGGCAAAGACACATCAAACAAAACGTCAAGTTTTGTTCCGCTGAAAACCTTGGTGTCTTGCAAAAGCTGTGCGAAATCAGCATAAATGTCAGTTTCGGTTGCAGGCAAAGCGGGATATTCGATTTCTGCGGCGGGCAGTTCCTGCGTGCCTTCGTAACTCAAAATATACATCCCGCCGAAAACAGTACCGACAACGAAGAACAGAATCAGAATGGCGGTAACTGCTGCAAAGATGCCTTTTTTGCGGCGCTTGTTTGCATCGAGTTTGTCGATTCTTTCAAGCCTTAACCGTTCTTTTTCGGTCAAAGTTTCACGTACATTCATGTCAGCCATTGTCCGTCACCTCCTCATTTGTCTGATAGGCTTCGCTTACAAGTCTGCGTCTTTCGGCTCTGTCTTCTTCGGATTCATAGATGGGAGCAGGAATGGAAAGAAGATCAATTTCACCCTTTTTCCATTTGCGTCTGTATTCCACACGCAGTTCGTCCCCTTCGCGGAACACGCGTTCAGGCGGATTTTTAAGGCACAGAACTGCGGCAACAACGGGAGCCGCAAACAAAAGCATGGCGACCAAAAACAGCATACCGCACTTGGCTTCCACAAGTGCACCTGCCGCTTCGCCTGCGGCTACAAGAGAAGCACCGAACACTTTGGTCAGCACAGCCCCGACCATACCGATGGCGGAAAAAACGATCATCATGACAGATGCTTTTTTATTGCCGATGAAGCCGAGCGCACCGATAAGAAGAACCAATACGGCGGCGGCTGTCATCACAAGATAGCCGAGGATGCAGGTTTTGAGTGCATCTGCAACGGGGCCGAACACGGGGCCTTGTGCAAACGAACCGAGGGTACCAAACAATCCGCCCATAATGCCCTTCATGATGACATCAATGGCATTGAGTGTGAACCCTGCCTCATAAACGGGTGTGTGAACGGACACACTGCCCAGCGGCAACAGCAGGGCAAGAAGCGGAATAAAGGCAAATGCGATTCTCAGTTTTTGCGCAAGACCGCCGACATAGGCGCTTTTGAGCTTGACCAGATTGTAACGGAAGTTCGCCATGGACATTTCGGCAATGCGTCTGTCTTTTTCAAACTGCCCTTCAAACGAAGCAAACATAAGATGCACACCGCATTTTTTGCAATAAGGGCTCATCTGATAAATTTTCAGCGCCGCGCCGCACTTCGGACAACTCGAAGCCATTACACATCTCTCCTTCTTTGCTTAAATTTTTTTCATTCGGCAAACAATGCCGGGTGTACCAAGGCACACCTTTATGCTATATTACCATATTATACACAAACATTCAATACTTTTTGTGAAGAATGCAAAACAATCTGAAAAAAAAACAGGAGCTGTGTTTCAGCTCCTGTAAAAATATTTTATTCCGCTTTGGTAAGATATGCCGCCAGGGCTTTGATCTGCTCTTTGTTTTCTGCTTTCACGGCGGCATGAACAGTCACAACAGGTTCGGCAAAGGTGATGTCCTTGCTCTTTTCAAAAGCCTGCTTGATGTTCTTTGCCGCAACGGGTGTCCATGTGCCGTTTTCGATGATGCCGATGGTGCGGTTTCTGTAGCCTCTTTCGGTCAGACAATGCACAAAGGTGTGCATAAACGGGAACAGCTCCCCGTTATAGGTAGTGGTTGCAAGCACGAGTTTGCCGTAACGGAAGGCATCTTCCACCGCTTCCGCCATGTCACAACGGGCAAGGTCATTGACCGCCACCTTGGGACAACCTGCGTTTTTCAGTTCTTCTGCAAGCAATTCCACAGCCTTTTTGGTGTTGCCGTAAACAGATGTGTAGCAGATGCAAACACCTTCACTCTCCACACCGTAGGAAGACCATGTATTGTAAAGGCCAAGATAATAGCCGAGATTTTCGTTCAGCACGGGGCCGTGCAGGGGGCATATAATTGCAATGTCAAGTCCTGCGGCTTTTTTGAGCACGGTCTGCACACTCTGCCCGTATTTGCCGACAATGCCGAAATAATATCTTCTTGCTTCGCAAGCCCAGTCTTCATCGGCATCCCATGCGCCGAATTTGCCGAAACCGTCTGCCGAAAACAGCACCTTGTCGGCGGCATCGTAGGTCATGATAACCTCGGGCCAATGCACCATGGATGCGGTGACAAAGGTCAGTTCGTGCTTACCGAGGGACAGCGTATCGCCGTCTTTGACGACCATTCTGCGGTTAGAGAAATCGGTTTCAAAGTATTTTTGCATCATCACAAATGCCTTTTCGCTTGCGACGATCACGGCTTCGGGGTACACTTCGGCAAAAGCCGCCACATTGGCGGAATGGTCAGGTTCCATGTGCTGAACGATGAGATAATCGGGTTTTCTGCCGTCCAGAACAGAAGCGATGTTTGTAAGCCATTCGTCCTTGAAATTGGCATCCACCGAATCCATAACGGCAATTTTTTCATCGAGAATCACATAAGAATTGTAAGCCATGCCGTTGGGGACAATGTACTGCCCTTCAAAAAGGTCGATTTCGCGGTCATTGACACCGACATATTTTATATCGTTGGTAATAATCATATTCGGATTCCTTTCTTTTTACGCATGTAATGATTATACCACAGAATTGACCTCATTTTCAACATCCTTTTTCTCCTGGGAACACTTTTTTTCCCTGCGAACTCTTTTTACACGGTATAAAAAATTCCTTTACCATTGCCGCGGCGTTCAATCTTACCTTCCTGCTCTAACTGCAACAGAATGTTTCGTGTTTTTGTCAGTTTGAACCCCAATTCTTCTTGCACCTGTGCACGAGTGGCTCTGCCGCATCTGACAATGAAATCATACACAAGCTCTTTATCGGTGCGGATTTCCTTCGCTTTTTCCATATAATTTTTATTGGGCAAAACCAAAAGGAAGCCGTTATCCGATATTTCAAAGCGCGGCTCAAGTCCCGTATGCTCATAGTCACCTTGTATTTTTTCAATACCGGTACCGTACGCTTCTACGTATTTGAGTTTAAAAAACACATTCGCAAGTTTTTCGTTTCTTGAGCGCGAAACCCCGAGCATCATATCCGCATAGGTCATTCCCGATACCAAACCACCGATAGACACATATTCGATACGATTTTTATAAATACTGATGAGAATGCTGCCGTTGAGCGAGTAATCTCTGTGCGTGATGGCATTCAAAAGCCCCTCACGCAAAACAAGCTGATTATACTCAGTCTTGTCCTCTCTGCGCAAACCGTTATATTCTCCGCGCGTTTTGTTGTTCAGCTTCAAATACTCATAAATCTCGTCTGCCTGGCGAATAAGCGAGCCTTCAAACTCTTTGCGATCCAAAAATCTGCTCTTATCGTCGCTGTCAAAAACTGCAGCTTTGACAGAAAAAGGACATTGATCGGACAAAAGCAGAGCGAGATTGGTATAACTGCCGTTTGCATCCAACAGTCCGAGTGTTTTTTGCTTCAACTCAAGTTCAGCACGTTTGAAAACACTTTCCAGATAATCAAAAGTCAAGTCTTGTTGAACACTCGGTAAAGCCTCAAACGATTTTTCCTCGCTTGCAATAATCATTTGTTTGATAGCATACTCGGATGCTTGCTGTGAGGTGTTGTTGATACGAAGATATACGCCACTCGGCTTCAATCCCTTTTCATAAATGTAATAAGGCTTTTTAACACCTCTGCCGATCACAACCCTGACAATCGTTTTTCCGTCCTCTTCATACTCTCCCGCACTGCAAATCAAAGAAGCGTCGGGCTTAATTGCCTCATGAATCATAAGGGAAATACGTTCTATAATATCTTTTGCGTTTTCAACACCGACAATTTTTCCGTTATCGTCAACACCGATAATCAATGTTCCGCCGTCGCTGTTCAAAAATGCAACGATTTCTTTTTTGATTTCAGTTGTATATTGAACTTTCAATTCTAACTTTTCAGACTCAATATATGCCATATGATCGCCCTTTCTATTGCATTGCTATTTCTTTCTATTGCATTCTATCACAATCTGTTTATTCCGTCAATAGAATTAACAGACTTATTGCAAAAAAACAGAAAGGCAAACTTTTTACAGTTCGCCTTTCGCATTCATCAAATTGTTAATTTATTAAATAAAATGCAACCGATTGAACATGAAAAATAACAAGAAAAAACACTTTTTACCTTGCAAACAGAACAACGCCGTCAATGGCAACGCTTTTCACATCGGCGGCGTGAATAAGGGACGGAAAATTCAGCACAAAGAACAGCTCATCTCCGTTTATACTGACGGACGAAGCAAAAACATCATCGGCATCCGCCTGCGGATGGCTGAGATCATACTGTTTCACACTGCCGTCAAGGAATGCGACGACAAGACTGCCCTTTACAAGGCTCACGCCGTCATCCTGCACTGCCACGATCTCCTGACCGCTTGTGACGGTCATTTCATAACACAGGTGCAGGTTGGAGATTTCCGCTTTTTCCGGCTTCATCGTGACACCGTCCACGGTCAGCTCGTTTTCGGTTGCTGTGAGCTTTTGCGTGGTGTTGGTATAATCCACGGTGATCTCACCTTCAAATGCGCAGGGAATCACCTCCAGATCGCTGAAATCACCGCCGAGGCGGTATTTTTCAAAATTTTCAAAAAAGAATCCGACCTTTTTGCCGACAAAGCTACCGCCCGAAATACCTGTCATATCCATATACATTTCAAGATTTCTTTCATCAATCACCCGGCAACCGATGCTTCTTCCCATGCTCGGAAAGAAGCCTAAATCCTGGTCGTTTGTTTCAAACAGATAGTTGTAAGCGGGATCAAAAAGCAGATCCCCCGTTGAGGTGATGCGAAAAATCAGATGCAGACTGATCTTATCCCCGACAATGCCCGTGCAGGTCATCTGCAGGTCCTCGCGGCTGCTTTCAAAAACCGTGTTTTTGGCGGAGTAAACCTCCCCCGCCGCGAGCGTGTTGCCGAGAAAGATCGAACCGAAATATTCGGGTGCGTTCATTACCTTGCCTGCGAATGCCGTACCCGATACCCCGACCAGCACAGCAAGCACGGCGGCAAGCAATGCGACAGGCTTGACGCGTTTTTGTTTGCTCGTGCTTGTTTTTGCAAGCAGTTCATTCTTCCATTCCTGCGGTGTTTGCACCGTAAAATCAATTTTATTCATCTGTCAGAACTCCTTTCAATAATTCTCTGCCCCGTTTCAGACGGGACTTGACGGTGTTTTCTTTTTCCGAAAGGATACGGGAAATTTCGCTGACGGAATACCCCTCAAAATAAAACAGAATGATCGGCTGTGCATATTTTGCAGGGAGTTTGCGGACTTCATTTATGAGGTTAAAATCAAAATCCTGCTCATACGCAACAGGCAATTCATCAATATCCGCATGATTACGGTGAAACAGCCTGCGTTTTGCATCGCGGCATTCGTTGAGCGTGACGGTGACAAGCCATTTGCGCAGTTCTTCATCGGGTTTATTCCACATTTTCGGGGTCTTGTAAAGCTTGCAAAAAACATTCTGCCATGCGTCCTCGGCATCGGCACGGTTTTGCAGTTGCAAAAAACAGATTTTTGTGACCGTGTCGGCATATGTTTCCACAAGCGAAGTAAATAAATCAGGCATATTTCCTCTCCTTTCCGATTGAATGAACTCGAGTCCTTTCATAAACAAGAACGATTGAAAGATGCAAAAAGTTGCATCCGTATTGACAAAAGTTGCATTTTTCTGTTATATTGATTCTACAGAACAAAAACGGAGGAATTTTTCTATGTTCAAAAAATTCATTGCCATGCTGCTTTCCGCGCTTTCGACCGTACTTATGTTTTTGGGGATTGCCCATTACCCCATGGGACAGAAAGTAGATTTGGACAAATTCACCCTGACTTTCGAAGAAGAATTTGAAGGCGAGCTTGACCGCAGTGTGTGGTCGGGGCATTACACATGGGGCACAGGCAGTGAAGCAAGAAAAGGCTCGTACTGGAATCAGTATATGGCCTACACCGAAGACGGAAATCTTGTGATTCCGCTGAAATACCTTGCCGACGGCATGGGCGGCAAGGGTGCAGGCTGGTACAGTGCAGGCATCGATACCGATTCCGATTCCCCCAACGGCTTTTCGCAGAAATTCGGCTATTTTGAATGCCGCTGCATTCTGCCTCCCAGTGCTGACCTCTGGACGGCATTCTGGCTGATGAATGACGGCGTTTACAACGAGGACGGCAACGGAAAAGACGGCACGGAGATCGACATTTTTGAAAGCGACTGCTACGGCGACAGAATCAACAATGCCGTTACAAGCAACCTGCATTTTGACAACTACGGCGATAAGCATCAAAAACTGGGCGCCAAAAAATTCCTCATCAAGGGCAATCCTTACGAAGAATACAACACCTACGGCCTTGAATGGAACGAAAACGAATATGTTTTCTACATCAACGGTGTTGAATCCTTCCGCACCGATTTCGGCGGTGTTTCGCAGAATGAAGAATATCTGATTCTCTCGCTTGAAGTCAGAGGCGAAAACGGTGTGCCGCAGAATGAAATGAACATCGAAGAAGAATATCATTTCATTGTGGACTATGTAAGGGTCTATCAATATAACGATTTGTTAAAATAAGTCAAAACGGTGCAGACTGAAAAATCTGCACCGCTTTTTTTATTCGTCCATAAACAATTCCTTCCCGACACCGCACAAAGGGCACACCCATGTTTCGGGCACATCCGACCATTCTGTACCGGGTGCTACGCCGTTTTCGGGATCTCCCTGTTCCTCGTCGTAAATGTAGCCGCAGACTTCGCAAACATATTTCATACTGCATTCCTCACTTTCTTTTGATTGCAGTATGACCCGTTTGTTAAGTATCTAAACAGAGAATATCGTTTTCGCGCACAAAATCAAGCCACTTTTGTGCAATCATCCAATGGCCGCTTTCCGTGGGATGAATTCCGTCCCAGATCCAATAAGACGGTTCTGCCTTTTCACAAAGATCATCAAACATCTGTTGCAAGGGCAGGAAAAATACATTCTTTTCTTCCGCAATTTCGCGCACCATTCTTTGCACCAGACAAAGCCGCGGCTGCCATGTTGGCCACTCTTTGCCGGGGCTTTCAATGGCGTAATTGAACGGCTCACAGAGAATGATTTTCACTTCGGGGTTGACTTCCCTTACACGGTCGATCAGGCTTTTGTAGGTTTCTTTTATTCTTTCAATGCAGAATTCCTTGCCGTTGAACACGGAATAATGCACATCGTTGACACCGACTAAAATATTGAGCACATCAGGGCAGATATCAAGGCAGTCTTTCTGCCAACGGTCGTAAAGATTCTGCACGGTGTTGCCCGAAATGCCGCGATTGACAAACTGCAAGCCTGCCTGCGGATGCTCTGCACCGAGTTTGCCGACGATCACATAGGGATATCCGTGGCCGATCTGATGATTCAGATCCCACGGATAATCTTTGAGTCGGTTGCCGTCGGTAATGGAATCGCCCTGAAAAAGAATTGTTTTACTCATATTTTTCACCTTTTCATAAGAACATAAAATTACAAATTACGGTTTATCGGGGAGTTTGATTTGCAGGAATTTTGGTTGATTGTCAATTATTAAAAGTTTTGGTCAAGTTTTTTCAAAAACTTGCGGGGTCAAGGGGCAGCGCCCATTGTCG
>JAFQCH010000025.1 GCA_017416485.1 Clostridia bacterium
GCAGACGGTTCTGCATGCACAGCAACAAGAGTATGTAAGAATGATGCAACTCATGTAGAAACTGCTGAAGCTACCATCACTTCTGCAGAAAAGATCGCAGCAACCTGCACCGAAAAGGGAACCACGACCTACACAGCAACATTCGATAATGATTGGGCAACAACCCAGACCAAGGATGTTAAAGACATTGCTGCAATCAAGCATGATTGGAATGATGCTACTTACAACTTTGCAGAAGACGGCTCCGCTTGCACTGCAACAAGAGTATGTAAGAATGATGCAACTCATGTAGAAACTGCTGAAGCTACCATCACTTCTGCAGAAAAGATCGCAGCAACCTGCACGGAAAAGGGAACCACAACCTACACCGCAACATTCGATAATGATTGGGCAACACCCCAGACAAAGGATGTTAAAGACATTGCTGCAATCAACCATGATTGGGCAGAAACAACCTACAGCTTTGCAGCAGACGGTTCTGCATGTACTGCAACAAGAGTATGTAAGAATGATGCAAAGCATGTCGAAACTGCAACCGCAACCATTGCTTCTGCAGTCAAGACTCCCGCAACCTGCAAAGTCAAGGGTACAACCACATACACTGCAACATTCGAAGAAACCTGGGCAGTACAAAAGACTCTTGATGTTCAGGATATTGCAATTGATTCCACAAACCATGTCGGTGAAACATATACCCAGGACGAAGACATCGTCGCAGGTACATGTATCAGCGAAAAGACATGGAACGAAGTAACCTACTGCTCCGACTGTAATGCAAAACTCGGTACAGTCGCAAAGACCGGCGAAAAGGATCCCGATAACCACGATCTCAAGACAACGGAAGCCAAGGCTCCGACCTGTACCGAAATCGGTTGGGACGAATATGTAACCTGTCAGCGTGAAGGCTGCAAGCACACAACCTATGAAGAAATCAAAGCTCTCGGCCACGCTTATGAACGCACACTGCAGCGTCCTGCAAAACTGGCAGACAACACATGGAGTGATGGTAAATACATCTACGTTTGCAAGAATAATTCCGAGCATACTTACGAGGAAGCTGTTGCACGCGCAACGTATACAGAATACGACAATATTGTTGCCGTTGTGGAAGGCAGATTGAATGACAAATCACTGCATCCCGATACGCGCGCCGAAATTGAAAAGCTGTATGCAGATAACAAAGTTGCTCTGAACCTGATTGTCAGCGAACAGGAAGCAGTTGATGCGGCTGTTGCTGCTCTTTCCGACGGTATAGCAATCTACCTGAACACTTACAAAGTCACCTTTGTTGTTGACGATGTAATCATTGATATGCAGACTGTATACTACGGTGCCGGCGCAAAGGCTCCCGCAGCTCCCGTTAAGGAAGGCTTTGTGTTCACCGGTTGGAATGGCGATTACACCAATATCAAAGCAGATATCGCCCTGAACGCAACCTACCGAGAAGGCGAGCTGACCTTGAATATCGTCGATTCTGATATTAAAGTTGCATTCGGTAAGACCAAGCAGATTGCAGTTGATATCTATCCCGAAAACGCACAGGTGGAATTGATCTTTACCTCGGCGGATCCCGCAATTGCAACCGTTGATTCCAACGGCGTTGTAAAGGGTGTTAAAGTTGGCGCAACCACTGTTACGGTTTCTGACCGTGACGGCGAAGTCAAGGACACTGTTATCGTATATGTTTACAGAGCCAATGAAAAGCATACTGCTCAGTTTACGGCAAGTGCTTACGGTACATTTGTTGTTAACGGTTATTCCATTGAAGAAAGCACCTTCATCAGCATTAAAGCCGGCCAGGAATTCAAGTTCGAATTCATTCCTGACAACCAATACAAGATGGATGACATCATTTTGATTGTCAACGGTCAGGAATTGTCCCTTGGCGATGACGGATACTACACAATTTCCTGCATGAATGAGAATATTATGATTCTTGTTACCTATGCCCCCGGCGGAATTGTTGAAGACGTCCCCAATGGCAGCGGCACAAACACCCAAACACATTCCTGTTGGTGCCACAGTGCAAACAAACTGTTGCAGCTTCTTTGGAAAGTGCTTATGATCATTTGCAAGGCATTTGGTATTGAGCAATATCATTACTGCGCTTGCGGCAAAGCACATTGGTAATTAACCATTGCCTGATCTAAAATAAACAACCCCCGGTTCTTCGGAATCGGGGGTATGTTTTGGACAAATGCGGAAATAGGCAAATAAATTGCAGTTTATCCACCCCTGACCGCACAAAAAAACCGCTTTTCTTAACGGAGAAGCGGTTTTTTGCACATTTAATTGGTTCTCTTATTCAAATGTATACGGTGTACCTGCATTGTATTCAAACGGCACAAATCCGATTTCGAGTGCGGGGCTGTTTTCTGCAAGGGTGAAATCACGGTTCAGTGCATCACGGAACAGCGGGTTTTCAAAAACAGTGTCGCTGTAAAAACCTTTTGCAATCATGGTGACAATGCTTTCTCTGCCGCCGACTTTGGTGTTCGAACCCGAATAGGGGGATTTTCTTGTGTAATCCCAAAGCAGGTTGCTTCTGTCAACAAACCAACCTTTTTCGGTGCAATTTTTGAACATGACCGCATCATCGGTAACAAGAATATTGTTTTCCAAAAACAGGGAATTGTGTTCTTCATGGCGAGAAACAATGAATGCACCGTCCTTGCCGAATGCAAAAATGTTGTTGCGAATGATGTTGTTTCTGCCGTAGTGCTGGTGGAAGGTCTGCGAGGAACAATCGTAAACAAGGTTGTTTTCAACCGTAATCTGCGTGGAGCCTTCGTCAAGGTAGATGCCCCAGCCGCCGTATCCTTCCGCACCGTCATAGCATCCTACATTGTAAATCACATTGCCGCTGAGCACGGTATTGGGTTGAATGCCGAGCGTGTAAATGCCGCCCATGTCCGACAACCAACCGTTGCCTATGTTGTAAATGAGGTTGTTTCTGACCTTGATGTTGTTGGTGGGATTGGGTGCATAACCCCATACCCAGCCAACGGAAACAGCTGTATACCAGCCGTCATGGATTTCGTTATTCTCAATCACGCAGTCACGTGCATGGCAAAGCAACACACCGATGGAGTGGTTATAAATTCTGCCGTATTTGTTGATTTCGCAGTTGGTCACATAAATATCTTTGGTGACAGCGGGAATGGCATGCGGTGCGTTGATGAACACGGCATTGCCGCCGATTTCGTCAAAGTAGCAGGCATTGACGGTGGCAATGTTCACATTTTCCTTGAACATAACAGCCGTATTGGAGATGCTGCGGAAAACGCAGTTTTCAAAGGTTATGTTTTCGGCATTTTTCACCGTGATGGCGGCGGGGATTTCGTAAGAAGCCTGCGGATGGGTCGGTAGGTAAGTCAACTGGCTGTAATGCGGGTTGGTTTCATCCATCGGCCACACACGCAGAGTGCCGTCTGCAAAATCCCAGTCGGTGTTAATAAAGCGAATGCCGCTGAATGCAATGTCCTGCACACCGTTCATTTCAATGAGCGCATCCGTAACAGGCGCGGACAGAACAAGGTTGTCGGCGGTTTCACCCTCGCAGGGGATGTAATAAAGTTTGCCTTCACTACGGTCAAGATACCATTCACCCGGCAGAGAAACGGTTTCGCGCACATTTTCATACACGTAGTTGTCGCCGTTTACAATGCTCATGGCGGCGGCTTTGGCAAGTTCAATTCTGCCGGTTGCGGTGTCGATTGTACGCAGCGGAAGAATATCGTCACACCATTTGTGCATAATGCGAACATTGACATCTTTGAAATTTGCAAAATTCATAATTTCATCCGTGTTTACATAAAAAGCGCAATGCAGTTTGAAAAATTCATTGCCTGCCTGCAGTGCATCGCTGTCAAGCGCATCCACTGCCTGAAAAGCGCCTTCCTTCGGCCATGTGCTCACGGGAAGTCTTGTTTCACCCTTGAAAAGGGATCGAAAGTAAACCGAATCGGTGTCCACATCGGCTACCAGTGCAGCAATACCGTTGATTTCGCCGTTTTGCCATTCGGTAATGTCAACCGAACCTGTGAACACAACATCTTCACCGGGCACGGCACGGTAGGTCACGTTCATGCGGTCGGTGCTGTCAAACAGTACGGTTTCGTCAATCAGATATTTGCCTTCTTTGAACCACACCGTAACGGCAGCGCTGCCGTTTTTGTTTTTCAGTGCATTTTTTGCCCCTGCAAGGGTCTTGAGGGGCTGTGCAAGTGTGCCCGCGTTGCTGTCGCTGCCGTCGGGGGACACAATAAGGTCATTTTCTTTCATCTCAAAAACTCCTTCATCAAAGACGGTTTTTTCGGTTTCGCTCGGGTCGGTGAAAATGCCTTCTTCGGGTACGGTCGGGAAGAACCAAAGCCCAAACAAAGTAATGATTGCCGTCAGCACGGACATGATCTTTTTCTGCAACATACAAGAACCTCCTAAAAATACTGTCTTTATTTTATTTCAAATTAAGATAAAAGTCAATCGCAGTTTCTCGGCGGGCAAACATAACGCGGTTTGCCTTTGCTTTTGTCCGCATATTCTATGGCTTGCACAGAACAACGGCATATACAAGCCATGCAGTGCGTGCAATTTTTGCCCCAAACAGGTCTGCCGTTTTCCATTCGGATATTGTCACAAATGCACACCTTTTCGCACTTGCCGCAACCAATACACGCATCGGTTGCACAAAAGTCCTTCGCTTTTACGCACGCGGCATAAAACACGGGATTCACAATATGCGTTTTCAGCTTCTGCACAAATGTGGCTTTGTATTCCGGAAAATCAATGCCCTTACGCACGCAATCAATCCCCGTCTGAATGGACGGCTCCGCGTTGGCAATGATTTTTAACTGCGTGGAGGGCTTGGGCACATTGAACATGGCAATGTAGTTTTCGGGCATGACCACCTCGAGCACACCTTTGTAATGCAACCCTTTTTTCTTGCACAACTTTGCAATCTTCAGCCCTGCCTGCCCGATGTCGTCGCCGCAGGTCATCACAAAATACGCATCTTTGTTTCCCGAAAATGAACATTTTTCAATCCAATCCGCAAACAGGCGGGGAAGTTGCCACGCATAGGTCGGTGCGCAGAAAATCCACGGCTTTTCGCTGTGAAAGGTTTCCGCTTTGTTATTTTTTATAAAATCAAAACTGTTCACAGCTTCATCACCCAGCGCCTGTGCAAACGCCTTTGCACAGTATTCGCTGTTGCCCGTGCCGGTAAAGTAAACAATCATATGATACTCCTGTTTTATTTGTTGTAATAATTATAGCACGCAGAATGCAAGTTTGCAAGACGGGGCAAGCAACAACGATAATATCTGCTTGAGGAGCTCACGGCAGACAGTATGTTCGGGGTGTTTTCGAGCAAAAAGGCTGTGGAGCTGTATGCACGCAAACAGCCGAAGGATGCAAAAAAGGTTGCCAAGGCAATCAGCAACTTCCTTGCAAAGGTGCGTTCTGCGCTTGAAACGCTGTCATTCAAGGGGCTCGATGCCGTGTCTTCCCTGCGCGCGCAGTATGACACGCTCGACGAAATCAGCCGCCAGTTCTTCGCCGCCCTCGAAGAAGCCCGCTTCAACCGCCAACAAAACAAAAACACCGCCGAAAATGGCGGTGTGAAAATCAGGTATTCAAAAGAATTAAGTTTTGAAGCGCAAGTGGATGCTGTTATCAACGGAACACATAATCCTCGCTTTGATCTTTATGTATCTGAGACTCCTCAATATTTACAGAAGCTTAATTTCTCAAATGGTCCCTTGCTGATGAGAAACGGTAAGTTAAAAGAAATTATTGAAAAACACAATGAAATGTCCTATGACATTATAAAACAAATTCCTGACCTTTTACAAAATCCAATTCTTGTTCTTAAATCTAAAACAAATCCTAAAGACAGTGTTGTAGTTATAACTGAATACATGACAAATAAGGGAGAATTGATTGTTCCTGTTTGGGTTGGTCAAGAAGGCAATTACATCGATGTCGATGTCGGAGAAATGCAACTGATAACTAATTTTGTCGCTACTGCGTATGGTCGCAATGTAAAAGGGTTATTAGAGTATGCATTACAAAACGACGGCTTTTTATTTGAGGGAAACTCAAAAGAAAAAGTCAGACAGCTTTTCGCAAGAAATAGGCTGCAATTGCCTACACCACTAAAACTGTCTGACTCTGACATCATTATACAGCACACTGATAATTCTGTCAATAGTCAGTTTATGCAGAAAAATGAAAATGATGCATCAAGCAGTGGTGAACAACTGTCTTCAAAAAAACTCTCCTCCGACACAGCGGACTATGTCACGCGGTTGCAACAGGAGAACGAAGACCTGCGTGCGGCATTGGAAGCGGCCAAGGCAGAATTGCATGAAACAAGAGGGCTGACGATATCGGACAAGGAGCTGCGGAAGATCTCCGACTTCTTTGCTGACACATTGCAGAGTGATATGACGAGGGATGAGCTGTTCAAGGCCTTGCGCGGGTACTTCAATTATGCCGCTGACGGCGGGGATCTGAATGTGGTGCTCGGCACGATGACGGATCTGTACATGGAAGCCATACAGACGAGCAGAAGTGAAATGCTGTGGACGGAGCTTCATGACAGCCAGAAGGAAGTGCTTGACGAACTTCGCACGAATCCCGTGTATCTGAGTGAGATTCAGGTGCAGACGGTGGAAAGCAACTTCGACGGGTACAAGAATTTTCAGAAAGCATCCTTCGGCAAGATCCGATTTATCAAGAACCACAACGGCAATCATGCCACACTCGACACACGGTGGAGCGAATTGTGCGATCTCTCGCACGGTCTGCTCGATCCCGAAACACCCGACTATGCACAGCCCGAGGCCTTGCTCGATTACTATGCAGCCACACGTCCGACATGGGTCGATACCGGCAATCCTTACGGAAGAACCGAACAGGAGCTTGCCGATGCGGCATACAGTATGGCTTTGAGCACGCTCATGGAATACATGGATGCGCCGAAGTATCAAACCTTTGCAGACAAAGCGGTTGCAAAAATGCTTGCAATTTGAAAACTGCCATGCTATAATGTTTTTTGTCATACGGGCCTGTAGCTCAGTTGGGAGAGCGTTCGGTTCGCATCCGAGAGGTCGAGAGTTCAAGCCTCTTCAGGTCCACCAAAAAAATCGACAATCTTCAACAGAAGGTTGTCGATTTTTTTATCCAATCCGAAGGATTGGCATGTAATCGCCATCAGTCGTATGTAATCACGCGTAGCGTGTATGTCATCACCGCAGGTGTACATTTGACGGATTGATGATATGAAAGGCTTCTGCCTTGTTTTTTTTTATATGGTTGACATTATTTTTCTAATCATTTATTATATAACCCGGAGGCGATGATACTGTGAAACAGATCATGGAGAAACACGGTTTTATATGTGATATGGACGGTGTTATATATCATGGTGATAAAATTCTGGACGGTGTAAAAGAATTTGTAACCTGGCTTATTGATAATGATAAAAAATTTGTTTTTCTTACAAACAGTCCCGAGAAAACGCCGCATGAACTCAGCATGAAGCTGGCGAGAATGGGGCTTGATGTGCATGCTGACCATTTTTATACAAGTGCTATGGCAACAGCAGCATTCCTGTCTGCCCAGAAACCGGAATGCACGGTTTATGTGATCGGTGAAGCCGCCTTGTCAAAGGCTTTGTATGATCAGGGAATCTATATGAATGATGTAAACCCCGACTATGTTGTTGTGGGCGAAACCAGAAGCTATAATTTTGAAAAAATAGAAAAAGCAATTGAGCTTGTCAGAAAGGGTGCAAAGCTGATCGGTACCAATCCCGATATAACGGGTCCGACCGAAAAAGGCATTATGCCCGCAACAGGCTCTCTTGTGGCACCCATTGAGATTTCAACGGGCAAAAAGGCATATTTTATCGGCAAGCCCAATCCACTGATGCTGCGCCACGGTCTGCGTAAATTAGGTTGTCACAGCGGTGATATTGCATTCGTCGGCGACAGAATGGATACCGATATTATAGCAGGTATTGAATCGAATGTGGACACGGTGCTTGTGTTAAGCGGTGTAACATCCCTTGATGATATTGACAATTTCCCCTACAGACCAAAATACATCCTCAACAATGTAGGAGAAATTCTTACAAGAGAATAAAATGATTTTTAAATACATTATTGCTGCTGTGAGGAAATTGTATGTTTGCAAAAATTTATAATACCGAAATTTGTCCCGATTACAACAATGCCGACGGGCTTAACCGCTATCCGCAGGATCTGCTTGCCGAATACAATCAGTCCATGGAAGAAGGCCTCGATGTGGAACGTTACAAGGGGTTGTTTGAAGAAGTTGCTTCTCTTGAAGCGGGGGCCATCAAGACCCGCATGAGCGACATTCTGTTTGAACTTGTCATCAATGCAGGCACACAGCCCGGTTACAAATACGATGAGCCGTCTTCTTTGGATGAAATTCTGGCTCTGCGCTCGGCGCACGAGTTTACACAGATTGTACCCGATGCTGATACTCTTCGTAAAAAAATTCACGGTGCATGGATGGGGCGTGCGGTCGGCTGTCTGCTTGGTAAACCTTTTGAAGGCATCCGCAGTGATGAGCTTGTTCCGTTTCTTAAGGAAACCGACAACTACCCGTTGCACCGTTATCCGCTTGCATCCGAAATTACAAAGGAAATCGCTTCGCACTACAAATTCATGTTCCGCGGCAAGGTGTATGCCGACACGGCGGACGGCATGCCCGTGGATGACGACACCAACTACCTTGTGCTTGCACAGAAGCTTGTTAACGAATGCGGCAAGGATTTTGAATCGGACGATGTTGCCCGTCTGTGGTTGCAGTGTCAGTCCGTTTATTCTTATTTCACCGCGGAACGCATTGCCTATGTCAACCTCATGAACTGCCTTGAACCGCCCGCATCGGCTATGTATAAAAATGTCTGCCGCGAGTGGATCGGCGCGCAGATCAGAGGGGATTATTTCGGTTACATCTGTCCCGGAAAACCCGAAGATGCTGCCCGCATGGCTTACACGGATGCACGTATTTCCCATGTCAAAAACGGTATCTACGGCGAAATGTTTGTGTCTGCCATGATCGCCTGTGCTGCCGTAACGGACAATATGGAAGATATCATCCTCGGCGGTCTTGCGCAGATTCCTTATACCTCCCGCCTGTATGAAGCCGTTGTCAATGTGATGGATGCGTACAAAGCAGGGAAGACCTACGATGAAACTTTTGCTATGATTCATGCGCTTTGGGATGAACACACCGACCACGGCTGGTGCCATGTTATTTCCAATGCCATGATTGTCACAGCCGCTTTGCTGTATGGTGAGGGTGATTTCGGCAAGTCCGTCTGCGCCGCCGTCGGCATGGCTTTTGACACCGATTGCAACGGTGCCACCGTCGGCTCGATTCTCGGTATGCGCAACACCATTGACGGCATCGACGAATACTGGCAAGCCCCCATCAACGGCAAAATCCACACTTCCATTTTCGGCATTCCCACGGTGAATATCGAAGAAGCCGCGGAACTGACCATGGAGCACATGGAGAATTAAAGAAAGCGGGAGAAAAATTTATGAAAAAATTGATTGCAGTGCTTCTTGCATCCGTTTTGCTGTTTACAGCCGCACCGCTTGCAGGTTTTGCACAGCTGGATATTCCGGCGTTCAAAGCGCTGTTCCAAACAGCCGAGGCGGCAGCTTCGGGCACCTGCGGAGAAAATCTGACCTGGACGGCAGATGATGACGGCAACATTGTGATATCGGGAACAGGCGCCATGGATAACTATTCAGCATACTACTACACTCCATGGAACCGTGTGCCCAATATTACAACGGTAACAATCACATCCGGTGTAACCTCGGTGGGCAGTTATGCTTTCTGGGGTTGCAACGGATTAAAAAGCATCTCCTTACCCGACACACTGACCACAATAAAAAGCAGTGCTTTTTATAAATGTACGGCGCTTACTTCCGTTTTTATTCCTGCTTCGGTAACGGAAATCGGTTATTATGCTTTTTATGCTTGCAAAAAGTTGAGTGACCTTCGTTTTGCCGCAAACAGCAATCTGACTAGCCTCGACACGGGGGTATTTCGTGATTGTGATGCACTGGCTGCTGTTGCATTGCCTGCAGGATTGAAAGAATTTGATCAGTTTGTTTTTGCAGACTGTGATTCTTTGCGCAATTTCACGATTCCTGCAAGCGTTGAAAAAATGAGCTACAGTGTTTTTTCTTATTGTAAGAACCTTGTTTCCGTTACGGTTGAAAAAGGCAGTGCGCTGACAAGTCTGCCGGACGGATTGTTCAGCAATTGCAGCTCTTTACAGTCTTTCAGCATTCCGGCAGGGGTTGAAAACATTCCCTCCGGTTGCTTTTCCGACTGTTCTGCACTGGAATTTGTTGATGTGCCTTCTTCGGTCAATGATATTGACATTTATGCATTTTACGGATGTAAATCCTTGAAAACATTGAACATAGACCCTGCAAACCGTTATTACCTGTGCGAAGACGGCGTTGTGTTCAATAAAAACAAAACAGAGTTGGTCGGGTATCTGCCGGGCAGGGAAGCGCAAGAATATGTTGTGCCCGATTGTGTGGAAGATGTCGGCAGTTATGCGTTTGCGCTCGGTTGTGAAAATCTCAGAAAGGTTACTCTGCCGGATGGTTTGCAGAGCATCCGATCTGCAACCTTTGCAAACTGCCCATCCCTGACGCAAGTTATCATGCCCGACAGTGTGGAAACGATCGGTTCGCGTGCATTTTATAACTGCACAGCATTGTCCGATATTGAATTGTCGGAAAAATTAAAATCGATCAGCGAATACGCTTTTGATACGTGCACTTCGTTGGTTTCAATCAACTTCCCGGAAAGTTTTACCTACATCGGCAAACAGGCTTTTTACGGTTGCACGGGCTTGCGCAGTGTAGGCTTTGCAGCAGGAAATTTCACTGTGTCATCCGGCGCTTTTACAGGCTGTGCGCTGTTTAGCGACATCTATTTTGCAGGTAATGAAGCAGACTGGGCAACTGTTAAAATCAGCAGCGGCAACAGTTATTTTGAAAGCGCAAAAATTCACTTTAATTCTCCCAACGGCACTGCCGGTGTTTATGCTGCAACGGCAATAGATACGCTCATTCTTAACACCCGCAACACAGACGGCTGGCTGTCGGGTTCGGTCGGTAATGAGAGCCTTGTTGAGAAAAAAGGCTCTTTGAACTGGAAGATGGCGAATGCAACCGCAAAAATCGGCGATAAGACTTTTACACAGGATGAAACGAAAAATATCACCATTGCCAAAAGCGACATCACGGATGATATTATTCTGTCGCATAAGGATTACTACAATTATATTATCCCGAAAGAGGTTGCCTTGTCTTTTATGGGCACGGGCCTTACCAACATTTTTGAATTTACCGCTTACATGAAAAAGGAAGTTAAAAACGGCAAGCCGTATGTGTCTACCGTGTTTGCACGACAGGACGTTATGAACGGCGCTTATATTGACATCCGTCACGACAAACTGACCGTTGCAGACAACACGTCCTATACGTTTTACATTACAGCCGGCAACCCGGATGAAGCAGCAACCTATTATCTTTCACAGGATGATGCACATAAGGTTGAAAGTTCAACAGGCTGTTTTTCCATTGATTATCTCTCAACCGTCCTGCAAAACAACAAAACCACCTATGCGTATTTTGTTACCGATTCGGGCGATGTGTCCGATGCGGTAGAAGTCAAACTGAACTTTGAAAACCCCGAAAATAACAACATTGTCAAAGAACTCCGCAAAGGCAAACTCAACATCGGCGGCAAAGAGGGATTAAGCATCACATTGCCCGAAGACTGGCTTCTTGTCGGCGGTTCGACCATTGACCTTTGCGACTGGAGTTTTCCTGTCGGCGTGCAGGTGGAAGGCAATGAAGTGCGCGTTTCTGTTGGTTTTGATTTATGGACGAAAGAAGAAACAACAAAAAACTCCTATGCCTCCATTGATAAAGAAACGCAACAGGAATATATTTCAAATTCCACCACAGAATACAAAACAACCACTGTGTGGGAAAACATAAAAAGCGGAGTCAAAGACAGCGGCAACGCTTTTAAAAATGCACTGAATAAGGCAGAAGCGGTCAGAATCAAAAAACAGCTTTGCGCCCGCTACGGTGTGGATGTGCAAGACCTTGCCGCATCCAATGTCGGCAAAACGAAAACAAATGTTTCTGCTTTGGGTTACATTGAGGGCAATGTTGTTAACGGCAAGTTTATTGTAACCGATATGTATATTTCCGTTGCCGGTGAATTCACAATATCTTATACCGTTCAGTTGACCCAAGGCTATTTAGGCCTGGAAGGCGGCGGCAAACTGACCGTTTCCACCAACTGGAGCCGCGTAACTGCCGATGTGAATCTGCCGCTTGAATTCGGTTTTGCCGTTAATGTTACGCCCGAAATCAAAGCCCGCGGCGGTGTCGGCTGGGATGGTCTTGCAAGTGCAGGGGTGTACGGCAAAGGCACCATGCCCACCATTCTGACCTTCAAAGACAAAAAACTGTCCGTTGCCATCACAGGCGAATTCGGGTATGAAGCACAGGTGCTTGTGTGGAGCACGGGTGAAAAAGCCCTGCTCAGCGGCACATTCGGCCCCAAAGAATTCTTCTTCGGAAAAAGCAGTGTCGAACGCGCACGCACTTTGCAGGCCCATGGCATCAAAACGGAAGATGTCGGCACGGCACAGGCTGTGTACACGCTGACCGAACGCAAGCAAACCTCTGCCTGGTTCGGGAATAACCATTGGGCAAACCGCGTTCCGAACCGCGTCGGCGTTTCATCTGCCGAAGAACTGACATTCAAAACATTGCAGACCGATGTGTTCCGCCTTTCTGATGCAAAGATTATCACCGCCGGCAACACAACACTTGCCGCATGGGTGACGGAAGATGCGGCACGCGATGACTACAACCGTCTGAAACTTGTGTATTCCGTCTACTCTCCGCTTGCAGATTCCTGGAGTGAACCGAAAGCGATATATGACGACGGCTTTATGGATGCGTCCCCCGTGCTTGCATCCGACGGTGAAAAAATCTTTGTTGCATGGCAGAAATACTGCAAAGAATTCACCGCTGAAAACAGTGCAGATATTGCTGATGTTCTTGCCTCTGCCGAAATTTATGTTGCAGAATATGATGTGCAGAATGATGTATTTTTCAATGCAACAAGAATCACAAACGATACTGTTTATGATTACCGTCCGGCACTTTCCGTAAAAGACGGCAACGCGGTGCTTGCGTATGCAACCGCTGCCAACAATGCGCTCATGTCTGCAACCGGTAACAGCATTACCAAATTTCAAAACGGCGGCAAAACCGTGCTTGCGGAAAACCTGCCCACCGTCAACAACCTTGCCTGCGCCGTAATCAACGATAAAGTGCAGATTGCCTACTCTGTTGATACGGACGGTGATTTGCAGTCCACTGCCGATATTTCCGTTTTCTGCGGAACGGACACCTTTGCCGAATTCCCCAAATTCTATGCGAATGACCCGCTGACCAATTTCGTTTTCGCAGATTTCAACGGCGAAACCATCCTTTTTGTGTCTGACGGACTGAATATTTATTACAACAACAATGGCAAAGCGGTGGCGATTCTGGAAGAAGAAACCGTTATTTCTTCGCAATTGCAAGCGGTCAATGAAGCCGAAGGACTTGCTTTCTGGTGGCTTGCTTCTTGTGAAAACGGCAACGAACTTTATTCCTGCGGCAATATGGATGGCGAATGGAGCAATGCAATCTGCCTTTCCGACCGCAACAACGAACTGTCGAACCTTGCCGTTACCGTTGCTGACAGCCGGGTTCTCGGCATTGCCAATGAAACCCTTGTTTCCTATGATGAAGCAACACAGACCTACACAAAAGGAACCGCCAATTTTGTTTGCTTCAAAGAAAATGATTGCTTTGACCTTGCAATGCAAGCTGTTGAGCTTGACGAAGCAAATCTGCAAATCGGCGAAACCGCATTCCTTGAGGTCACGGCTGAAAATGTCGGCAATGTCAAAGCAGGCAGATTAACCTTCACCGTAACCGACACCAAAGGAATTCAAAAAAAATATCTTGTTGAAACCGAACTGTTGCCCGGAAAATCTGTTATCTGGCAGATTCCCTATGTTATTCCGAACAACATGGCAGAAACAACGGTTACCGTAACGGTTTCCTGCGATTATCAGCTTGATTCCGATCTCAGCAACAACGCTGTTGCATGCGCATTTGCAAAATCCGCATTGGTTGTTATGGCAAACGAAGTCACAAATGTTGATAATGTTTATATTCTGACGGCAGATGTTACCAATGTAAACTTTGTTGCCGCACAGGATGTTGCAGCAACGGTCACATTCAATGATGCAAACGGCACGCCCGTCAGCAATACCGATATCGGAAACATCGGCAAAGATGAACTTGCTGTTGTTGAATTTGCATTCACAGAAAACGACCTTGTGTTTGATAAAAACGGTGTCTGCGTTGTTTATGTCACAATTGCAGGCCAAAATGCCGAATCTGTTGTTTGTGCATACACCATCGGCAGTGCAACAGCTGGCTACACTCTCGGTGATATCGACAGTGACGGTATTATCACAGCCGGTGATGCAAGAATTGCCCTGCGTGCTTCGGTCGGACTTGAAAATCTCAATGAACAGCAACAGGCAGCCGCCGATGCAGATGGCGACAATCTGGTCACCGCAGGGGATGCAAGGTTGCTTCTGCGCGTTTCCGTCGGGCTTGAAACACTCGAATAAATGACATAAAACAAAATATATAAGGATTGTTTTTCCGTTTTTTTTTGGAAGAACAATCCTTTTTTTCAATTTAATCAAGATAATACTTGAAAAATTTTTTTTATTTGCTATAATATAGTGTGGTGGTTGATATGAAAAATGATTTCGGCACCCGATTGCGTTCCTTGCGAAAGGAACGCTCCCTGACCCAGGCACAGCTTGCAGACTTTTTAGGAAAAAGCCCAAGCGCGGTGCGCATGTGGGAACTGGGAAGCAATGAACCGGATATGACCTCACTCATCCGTCTTGCAAATTTGTTTGATTGCAGCCTGGACTACTTATTGTGCAGGGAAATGAACACACCTGCCGATCTTCCGGGCAGGATGAATGCGCCGGTTTTTTCCGTGTCTGAATTCAACACGGCAGGGGAGTATCCCCGCTTGCGCGCCTTGCCGTCGCCTTTTTGTTCAGACGGATTTTCGTATCTTTACATAATTCCCGAAAATGATGACATGGTACCGCTGATCAACGCAGGGGATGTTGTGCTCATCCGCAAGCAGGATTCCTGCCTGAACGGGCAGATTGCGCTTGTTTCGTGCGCAGGTGTTTGCATATTGCGCAAGTTGCTTTATCAGGACGGCGGCATCGTCCTGCAACCGCTGAATCCGACTTATCCTGCGGTGTTTGTGCCCATGGAAGAGGTCGGCACTCAATCCGTTTTGTTTTACGGCATCGCCGTGCAAATAACAAGAGAAATATAAAATCGGGCCAAAACCCGAAAAGGAGTTTTTTTTAACTATGGAAAAGAAAAAAATGTATCTCGTCTTTGTTGTTGTTCTTGTTGTAGCAATGCTCGTTGCTGCCCTTGCAGGTGCAGGTATTGCCATTCATTTCAACAATAAAGAAGACACAACCAATCTCAGCCAGGAAAACCAGCCTTCCGAAAACAACAATGCGATTACCCCCGGTAATGCTGTCACCCCGACCAATCCCGTTGTAAATCCCTCTGCACCTGTTGTGAATCCTTCTGCTCCCGTTGTTGATCCTGCCGCAACAGAAGAAGCAACCCAGGCAACCGCAGGCGTTAAAGTCGGCCCTTACACCACAGGCGCTTTCTACTTCTACAATGCAGAAGGCAAGAACCTCAAACTTCGTGCCTCCGCAAGTGTGGATGTTGACACGGGTGTTGAAATTCCCTCCGGCACCAAGCTCGAAGTCAAGCAGATCATTGCATCCGACGTTGCTGCATATCCCTACTGGGGTGCTGTTTCCTATAAGGGTACTGACGGTTATGTTGCCATGCAGTTCCTTATGACCGAAGCTGACTACATTGCAGAATTCGGCGAAGCAGCAGCTGCTGCTCCCGGCAACTACACGGTCGGCAAGTATGTTGTTACCGGCACCGGTGACTACGGCCTGAAAGTCAAGCCCGAACCGGGCTACGGCGATGCACTCTCCATGGCTTACGACGGCGAAGAACTCGAAGTTCTTGCCATTGTCACATGGGAAGATGCTGATGACGATGAACTTCTCTATTGGGGTAACATCGAATGGGACGGCCATGATGCTTATGTCTGCATGGCATACCTTGAAAAGGCTGAATAAGCAAATCTGAATCCGAACGGCACAGAGGTCAAAAGCCCCTGTGCTGTTTTTTTTAGTGCAAAACTGGTTTGTTTCTTTGTGTACTATGTCAATTGAAAATAAAAGAGCGTTTTTGTATAATAAAATTGCAAAATTTTGTTTTGAATGAGGATAAGAACATGATCAAGGAAAAGCTCACCAAGAAAAATTGGTTTACCATCTGCCTGTTCAGCTTTATGGGCGGCATTGCATGGAATATTGAAAATATGTATTTCAACACCTTCCTTTACAATTCCGTTTATGCCAATGCCTCCGAAGCGGCTATGGCCGGTTCCATGGCACCCACCACGGCCATCAGCCGCATGGTTGCCCTGACTGCTGTTGCGGCAGTGCTGACCACCTTGCTGATGGGTACCCTCAGCGACAAAATGAAGAACCGCAAGATGTTCATTTCAGTCGGCTACCTGCTGTGGGGTATTGTGACCGCTGTGTTCGGCTTTATTACCCGTGACAATGTGGCTGCTTTGTTTGGCCTTACCGATGAAGCAAAAATCCTCACCACCACCGTCTGGGTCGTCATTGTGATGGACATTGTTATGACCTTTATGGGGTCCACGAGCAACGATGCTGCATTCAATGCTTGGGTAACGGACATCACCACGCCCAAAATCAGACCCACCATGGAAATGGTGCTGACACTTGTAGGCTTCCTTTCGGTTGCAACTGTTGTTGGTGTCGGTTCGCTTGCGCAAACGGGCACGGTATCGTATCAAAACTTCTTCCTGGTTCTCGGCATTGTGGTTGCAGTCTGCGGCTTTGCAGGTTTGTTCCTTATAAGCAATCCTGAAAAAAATCAGGAAAAACAAGCAGACACAGCAAGCTATTTTGCAGATCTGTTTTATGGCTTCCGACCTGCCGTTGTTAAAGAAAATGCCCGCCTTTACCTCACATTTATGTGTATGTGTGTCGGTAATATTGCCTATCAGGTATTTTTCCCCTATCTGCTTGTGTATCTGCAATACGTGGTCATTCCTGCCAACGGCGGGGCAAACTTCCTCACAACGGGTGTTATCATCACGGCTGTGATTGCTGTGCTTGCTTTTGTCGGCGTCATGGCATTGCTTGTGAAAATTGCGGATAAAAACAAGGCAATCGGCTTGATTCCTTCCTGCATTCTTATGGCCATCGGTCTGTTTGGTCTGTCTACCACAACAAACATCTATGGTGTGCTGGCCATTATTGCACCTACAATGGCAGGAACGCTCACACTGGGTATTTTGTTCAGTGCCGCCATCAAGGACTTTATCCCTGCAGGGAAAGCAGGGCAGTTCCAGGGCATCCGCATGATCTTCACGGTGCTCATTCCCATGGTGATCGGTCCCATGCTCGGTGATCTTGCAAGCCGCAATTCCGCCGTGACCTATCTCAACGAATTCGGTGTGGAAACCATTGTTCCCTCCGGCAGTATGTTTGCATGGGCATCTGTGGTTGCCGTGTTTGTCCTCATCCCCTTGTTCTTCCTGATCAAAAAAGGCTTCAAGGTGGAAGAAAAATGAAAGAACAAAAAGTAATGCACCCCCATAATCCGGCGACGGTGCACAGGGTTGAGCAGTGGCTTGCAGATCAGGCTGCGGCAGGGTATATGCTTACGAAACACAAGCGGTGGAGCTTTTATTTTGAAAAAGCCGAGCCGAAACAAACACAATATTATATGTACATGGCGGTGCAGAAAAATGACCGCAACAGAAAAGAATTTTTTGATTTGAAAAACAAATACGCACTTTCAAAATCGAAATCGGATTTCAATAAAAATGATACTTCTTTACGGATTTTTGAAGCGGATCCGGCAAAAACGGATGCATCCTTTTATGCCGCACGACAATTCCGCAAACAAGTGTATGTTGCGCATTATGTAAAAATGTGCCTTGTGCTTTTGTTGTTGCTGATCGGCTTTTGTTGCCTTGTGCCGTATGCACCGGAAGTGATCGTTGGTATTGTCTTATCGGTTTTGATATTTATTTATCATGTCGTCAGCCTGCTGATTTTGCTTCGCAGTCAGAATGAAAAATGAAAAAGGAGTAAAGGCATGATTTATTTGTGTCTTGGTATCTTTGCAAATATTGTTTTTGATCTTTTATTTTTTGCGGAAGTGAAAAATTGGATGTTTTCTTTTGTCGGCAAACGGGATAAGGTCAAAAAAGAATATCGTACCCAAACGCTGAAAAACAGAATCACTTTGCAATATTTAAAAGAAACGCAGGAAAATAATAAATCATTCAATCGGTATTACCGATTGTACATAGCGGGTCTTTTGTTGGTGTTGCCGGCTTATTGTATGGTTGCCGTGTGCGGTCTTTTGTGGGGGATGAAAGCTGCATTGATCTGTCTTGCTGTGCTGCTGGCTGTCAAAGGCGGTGTTGAGTTGATTGCTTTCGGGCAGTTCGGAAGTGCACCTTATAAAAAGAAAAAATAACAGCAATATGTGAAGGTTTTATATAATGGAAGAAATATTGAGTTTATTCGCTTGCATGGTCGTTCTGGATTATATAGAATTGCACTGTGCAAGACATAGATTGTTCGATTTTTTGATCGGACAGACCGGCAAAAGCAACAAAGCAAAAAAGATTCGTGATGAACAGGCTTTGTTTGACTCTGTTTCAATGTCATATATAGCGAAATATCTGACACGGTATCAGACAGAGTTTAAAAGGTATCACACGCGTTACAAAGTCATGCTGTATATGTTGTTGCCGCAATATCTGTCGGTCGGGATTCTCAGTATCTTTTTTTACGATGAAAAAGTGTTTATGCTCCTTTTCTGTTCGTTTGTTCTCATTAAAGTAATCGCCGTGCTCTTGATTTTCGGTCCGCCGAGAGGACACTCCGTTTATGCACAAAAGAGATCGGGCAACAAGAGAAGAAAAAGGAGTTGACAATGAACCCCATGCACACTTTCAGCAAACAAAAATTATATACCCTGCTGACGCAGATTCCATACGGCAAGGTGGTAACCTACGGCTGTCTTGCACAGATGCTTGGTAACAAGGCATGGGCACGTGCGGTCGGCAATGCCCTGCACGAAAACCCCGACGGCAATAAATACCCCTGTTACAAGGTCGTCAACAGCAAAGGGGAGTTAAGCAGTGCTTTTGCATTCGGCGGCATCACTGAACAACAACGCAGGCTCGAAGCCGAGGGGATTGTGGTGGAAAACGGCAAGGTGGATCTGAAAGAATACGGCGTTAATTACATAAGGAGGTATAATATATGTGGCATGAAATTCTGACACAGGAAGACATTGAAAGCTTTATGAAACGGATGTTGCATTTCCATGACAGCTGCATCAAGGAAATGCGATATGTCAGCGGTGCAAGTGTCGGGGAAAACCTTGGCATGTTTCCGGTGAACGACCGTCGTGAACTGCGCATGATTATACAGCGCCAGTTTGCTGAGGACAGTGCAATCGAAATGGTGTTCGGCGGATTGAAGCACATGAAACTCACACCCTTGGATGAGGAGTATACCTGCGAAATTCTGGGCGCTTCCATGGGAATCAAGGACGGTTTTTTGTATTGGTGCAACGAGGAAGACCCGTCTGTCTGTTCGGCAGATGACGATTGCGCAATTCTGATTTATGCAAAGACCCTGCAATGGCGCACACTTGAAAATGCAATGGGGGATGCTGATTTTTATGCAGTGTCCGTCTGAGCCGATGTTTGCTTTCAATTAAAAAATCAACCGCCTGTGATTGGTTTTCACGGGCGGTTATTTGCTTGTTGAAGTGAAAAAATATAATAAATTCTTCCGTCTTGTCAAAAAGCAAGACGGATTTTTGTTTACTATGTCAATTGACCCTCAAAATTCTTTTTCGGTATAATAGAATAGTATCATAATATGATTGCACTGCAATCATCTGCAATGACTCTTATTTTGAATCGGAGGGTTTGTTATGAAAAAAATGTTCAAAAAAATGCTGTCCTTGTTCCTTGTTCTTGTGCTGACCGGGGCTGCCGCATTGCCTGCGGTTGCACTCAGCGGCGATCTTGACGAAGCCATCATTGCGGAAACTTCACAGACGGCCGTTGAAATCGAGGGCGAGGGTATTGTGCTTCTTAAAAATGAAGACAATGTTCTGCCGCTTGCAGGCAACAAGATCAATGTTTTCGGTGCAGGTTCTGTTTGTCCGTTTTTCGGCGGTGCGGGATCGGGCTGTATCGTATCGGAGAACCCTGTTGGTTTTTATGATGCGTTGGAAGCCGAAGGCATCGAATATAACACTTGTCTTCGTGATGTTTATGAACTGTTTTGCGGCTCCAATGAAATTCCGAAAACCGACAACACCGTTATCAACAATCTGCTGGGGCTTATGCTTGCAAAAAGCTCTCTCAATGAAATGCCTGCTGCCATGCTGACACAGAATATTATGGACGAAGCCAAGGCTTTTTCCGACACGGCTGTTGTTGTGATCAGCCGCACAAGTGCAGAAGGGGAAGACCTTGACCATGCAACCCTGCAACTGAAAGAAGAAGAAAAGAAGTTGCTCGAAAAAGCCGATGCAACCTTTGAAAACATCATTGTTCTTTTCAATATTGCAAATGTCATGGAAATGGGTTGGCTCGAAGAATACGAGCATATCAAGGCTGCGGCAATCATCTGGATTCCCGGTGAATTCGGCATGACGGCAGTAGCAAAAATGCTCAAGGGTGAAATCAACCCCTCGGGCAGACTTGCCGATACTGTGGCTTACAGCGTTGCTGACCATCCGTCAAGTGTCTGCTTCGGCTCGCACGAATATGACGGCGGCGGCAATTATGTGGAATATCTCGAAGGCATTTATGTCGGCTACCGCTATTTTGAAACCTTTGCAAAGGATAAAGTGCAGTTCCCGTTCGGCTACGGTCTGTCTTATACCACTTTTGCAAAAGAAATGCTTACCTATGATATATCTGACGGACAGATTTCCGTGACCGTGCGTGTCACCAACACAGGCGACCGTGCAGGCAAGGACACCGTGCAGGTCTATTACAGCGCACCTTATTATGACGGCGGCATCGAAAAAAGTGCCATCAACCTTGCAGGTTTTGCAAAAACCGACCTGCTCAACCCCGGCGAAAGTCAGGAGCTGACCGTTGTCTTTGAAGCCGATGATATGGCTTCGTATGACCATAAGGTTAATGAGGCATGGGTGCTCGAACACGGTGATTACTCCATCATTGTCGGTGAAAATGTCCGTGACCACATCGACAGCTTCACCTATACCGTTGCAGAAGATAAGATCATTAAATATGACGATGTGACCGGCACCGAAATCGAAAACCGCTTTGATGATGTTTACAACGGCTTCCCCGTGCTTTCAAGGGCAACAGGGGCTGCCGCTTTCCCCGAATTCCGTCAGCTTGCTGCAACGGATGCAACCAAGAATGTAGATCAACTGCCCGAACCCACAACCGAGGGTATGGCACCCACCACAGGGGCTGTGTATGACGAAGTCATTACCCTGCAGGATGTTGCCGAAGACGAAAGTCTGTGGGATGCATTCCTTGATCAGCTCACTGTTGACGAAATGGTTATGATGGTCATTGACGGTGGTTACGGCACAAGAGGTGTTGAACGTCTTGGCATTCCGCAGACATGGGACAACGACGGCCCGTCGAGCGTCAAGGGACAGAACGGTCTTGTCTTTACCGACAGCGGAACGGCTTACCCATGTGCAACCGCGCTTGCATGCACATGGAACACTGCACTTGCCGAAAAAATGGGTATCGGCGCAGGTAAAGAAGCAAGGGATATGGGCACGGACATCTGGTATGCCCCGGGTGCCAA
This sequence comes from Clostridia bacterium, assembly GCA_017416485.1. Taxonomy (GTDB): domain Bacteria; phylum Bacillota; class Clostridia; order Oscillospirales; family Acutalibacteraceae; genus RUG806. Next base: position 22,187 of record JAFQCH010000025.1, read on the forward strand.
CATCCACCGCAATCCTGCAGGCGGCAGAAACTTTGAATACTATTCCGAAGACCCTGTTCTTTCGGGCAGAATGGCTTCGTCCGTGATTCAGGGCTGTAATAAGGAAGGTCTTGTTGTTACCATCAAGCACTTTGTGCTTAACGATCAGGAATCCCACCGAGAAGGTATTTTCACATGGGCAGACGAACAGACCATGCGAGAAATTTATCTTAAAGCATTTGAAATTCCCGTCAAGGAAACCGACTGCAAGGGTGTTATGTCCGCTTTCAACCGTATCGGCACAACCTGGTGCGGTGCAAGTTCTGCACTTCTCAAAGATGTTCTTCGCAGTGAATGGGGATTTGAAGGCTTTGTTGTTTCCGACTATTCGTGGAACTTTACGGGCACGGGTTACATGAGCCCCGTTATTGCGGTTTATAACGGCAACGATACCATGCTCACAGGCATCTGGGCTGTCAATGTGGTTTCCCACGTGATTGCATGCCACAATGCTTATAATAATGACCCTATCGGCTTTGGTACGGCTCTGCGTGAAGCCTGCAAAAACCTTTGCATCGCCAAAATGCACACCAAAGCATTCCTTGAACCGTATGAATATGACGGTTCCTTGCTCGGTGCCTTGCAGAAGCCCTCCGAATGGAATTTTGAATTCCCCTATATCTTCTCTGCAATCCGCTATATCCTGAACAACATTCTCAATATCATTCTTTATGTTGTCCGTCATATTCTGTAAGCATTGAAGCACTATAAAAGGGGCTGCTCCGGCAGTCCCTTTCAATTTTGTGTATTCAGTTTACCAATCAATCAGCATATAAAACGGGATTGTTGACTCAATACTAGCTGCGTGAATATATCGCACTTCATTTGTTTTTTCGTTGTATGCAAAAATCCAGTGTGTGTGAGGAGCTTCATTTTTTGTAAAAGGCTTGCATCCGCTATAATACACAAGACAAATAAAATCATTCATTTTAATTTCCCTGTAATCATAACAAAGCACGCTCATTTCTGTTTCATACTCTTTTATCAGTGATTTTACACGCTTGATTTCTTTATCGAAGTCTGCTTGCGGTAATGTCCATGAAATAAAAACAGATTCGGTAGGATCTAAAATATAGGTAAAATCATAATAGTATTCGGCATGGTACAAATCAATGTCTCCGGGGGAGGTGATATCAAAAGGCGGTTCTTCGGGAAGCATATCCAGAAAATAATCAGCCTGTGAAACACTGCATTTCTGATCAAAAGTCCTGTAATCCGAAAAATCAGTGGTTTGAGATGTGCATATCATGTCAATCGAACAAAACCATGTGATCGGTAATATCAACACGCATAATACTGTGCAGATTATCAATGTTATACTTCTGCCTGTTTTGCCGCATTTTGTTTTTTTATTCAACAATACAAAACAAGCAACAGACGGAAGCAGTGTAGCAAGATTTGTGAACAATGCAGCTGTGCTGACTTTCGGATACTGAAACATAATGAGCGAATCTGTTAATGCGAATAAGAATAAAAAAACAGGCATACAAGCGATGAGTGCAATAGCTGTTTTTGCGATCATCCGAACCGTTGCTTTGAGCATTCGGAATCGATTATCTTCTTTGGGGATGTCCTTGTCTTTTGTCGGATTCTTCAGAGCAAAAGCCAATTTTTCAAGGGTGTATGCTTCATGGCTGTTGAGCTGCTCCAAGGATGTCAGAAGCTCTTGCTGTGTATTGATGATCTCCTTTTTCTCGTTTTTCAAATCCTGCGCAATGCTGTATGTCTTTTCGGGGCAGGTCTGCATTTCTTTGATCTGCGCCACGGAAAAACCGAATTTACGCAGCACGGCAATGTCACTGAGCATCTGCACATCCGCATCCGAAAAGTCATATGTTTTTCTGCCGAGGTAGTTTTCCGTAAAGGACGGGTGCAGAATTTCTTCTTCAATATAGTAGCGAACGGCACGGTCTGTCAGCCCCGTCTGTTCGCAAACGGCCTTGATTTTCATGATTTTACGCTCCGTCGTTCACCAATCCAGCGTGCTGAAATATGCAGGCCCGCCGAGAAAACTCGCACCGCAAATATAACGCACTGTCATGGATTGTTCATTGTATGCAAAAATGTAATAAAGATATTGGTTCGGTTCTGTGTTATTGTCAAAGGTTATTTCTTCAAACGGCTGTGCATCTGCGTAACAGAAATAATATGTGTAATCACCTTTTTGTCCGCTTTCATAACTTAAACCGTGTTCATTGAAAACGGACTTCGCTCTGTTGATTTCATTGTCGAGTGTGTTTTTGTCGGTCTGAAATGCAACATATATGTCGTATTTGTGCTCCGGGTGCGTATTCAGATAATTATAATAGTATTCTGCATTTTCGGGAATGGTGATCTTGCTTTCGTTTGGTGCAATATAATAATAGTCGGACGGATCCGGAAACAGATCCTGGAATACCGCATCATTGTTAAGATTGCAAGTAACATCCAATCTTTTGTAATTTTTAATATCACTTGTTTCCGATTCACAGAGTAATGCAGTTGAAAAGAATACGACAGGGAACAGTAACACGAGGCATAAAACAGAACAAGCAATGCGGATGATTGTTTTGATATACGGTTTTGTTTTTGTGAAAACAACAAGCAGTGACATCAAATTCGGCAACAGCAATACCAACATGAGAATAGCTGAATATATATTGTATTTCGGATAATAAAACCTGCTATGTGCAACCGCAAAACTATATAACACAATGAGGATCGGCAACACAGCAATGACTGTAAACAACGAGTTGCGTATGATACGGTATGTGGCTTTCAGCAACCGCCATTTTGTGTCTTCTTTGGGCAGTGCCTTGTCGGTCACGGGTTTGCTCAATACACTTGCAAGCTCCCGCAATGTATAGCACTGTTCGGCATCGAGCTGCTCGAGTGCAGACAAAAGTGCCTGTTCGGATTGTATAACTTCTTTCTTTTCTGCTTTCAGTTGCTCGGTAATGCTGTATGTCTTTTCGGGACAGGTCTGCATCTCCTTGATTTGCGCTATGGAAAAACCGAATTTGCGCAACACGGCAATGTCCTTGAGCATCTGCACGTCCTCGTCCGAAAAATCATAAGTCTTTCTGCCGATGTAGTTTTCCGTAAAGGACGGATGCAAAATTTCTTCTTCAATATAGTAGCGAACGGCACGGTCTGTCAGCCGCGTCTGTTCGCAAACGGTCTTGATTTTCACAATGTTCCCTCCTTTTGCCTTCATTCTACTCTTTTACGTGGGGTTAAAGTCAAGCCTTTTTCGCAAAAAAACATCAATTATTTCTCTATTGCAAAAATAATACAGATATATTATACTAAAAATGAATTGTTTGAGGAAGAGGTGTTTTGTATGCACAACAAATATCCGCATCTTTTATCTCCTGCAAAAATCGGTAAGGTAGAGCTTCGAAACAAAACTGTCATGGCAGCCATGGGGATGAGCCAGGCTGAAAACGGATTTGTCAATCAGGCGGTGCTGAATCACTATGCTGAACGTGCCAAGGGTGGTGTCGGTGCCATCATCGTGGAAGTGACCTGCGTGGATTCTCCTTTGGGACTGAACACAAAGGGAATGCTTGTTATTGATGATGATAAATACATACCCGGCATGAAACAGCTTGCCGATGTCATTCACGACGGTGGCTCGAAAGCATTTTTGCAGATCTCCCACACGGGCAGAGGAGCAAGACGTGCCATCATCGGTGATCAGCCTGTCGGTCCCAGTGCCGTTGCAATGCCTTATTCCTTTATGATGGGGCTTGCCAATGAAACGCCCCGTGCACTCACCATCGACGAAATAAAGGCTATTGAAGAAAAATATGCACAGGCCGCATTGCGTGCAAAAAAAGCAGGCTTTGACGGTGTTGAAATTCATGCGGTCGGGTATTATCTCGGTCAGCAGTTTTTGTCAAGCAAGGCAAATATCCGCACCGATGAATACGGCGGCAGCCGCGAAAACAGAATCCGTTTCCATCTGAATATCGTAAAACGCATCCGCGAACTTTGCGGTGAAGATTTTGCAATCATTGTCAAACTGTCCGTCATTGAAATGGGCAAAGACGGCGGTATTTCCATGCTCGACGGTGTCTATTACTGCAAAAAGTTCCAGGAAGCAGGCGTGGATGCCATTGAAGTGCTTGCAGGCAAGTGGAACAGCGAGGCCGGTAAAAAAGAAGCCCCCGAATCGGCATATCCCGATTGCATGGCGGTCGCACTCTGCTTGGTGATGAAACTCGGAATTTTCATGGCAACAGGAAAGAAAAAGACCATTCCGCTGATTGGCGGCGGCAGAGCACAGAATCCTGCCAAGGCTGAAAAAGCACTTGCAAGCGGGCAGTGTGATATGATTTTCATCGGTCACGGACTTCTTGCACAGCCCGATCTTGTCAATCTCATTGAACAAAACAGGGAAGACGAGATTCGTCCCTGCATCGGTTGCGGTCATTGTATTGACCATCAGCTGCAACATGGTTGCCGTGCGGTCTGTTCGGGCAATGCCGTACTTGCAAGAGGGGATAATGATTATACCATCATTCCTGCCGAAACCAAGAAAAAAGTCGTTGTCGTCGGCGGCGGTGTGGCAGGTGTTGAAGCCGCAAGAATTGCCGCAAAACGCGGTCACGATGTTACCCTCTTTGAAGCGGATAACAAAATCGGCGGGCAGATGAATCTTGCGCACTTACCGCCTTATAAGCAGCATTTAGGGCTGATGATGCCTTATCTTGAAAGACAGCTTGAGCTGACAGGAGTCAAAGTGCATCTCGGCAAGAAAGTCACAAAAGACGAAATTCTTGCCCTCAATCCCGATGCAGTTGTGTGTGCTACGGGTGTCAATCCCCGCAAACTTAACATGGCAGGTGCCGAAAGAGCCGTTTCAGCAAATGCTGTTCTTGAAGGTGCACAGACGGGTAAAAATGTGGTCGTCATCGGCGGCGGCTCCATCGGTTGCGAAACCGCAGAGCTGCTTGCAAGTCAGGGCAAAAAGGTGAGCATTGTCGAAATGCTTCCCACCCTTGCAAGTAACACGGGAAAGACCGCACAGACCATTCTGCTCGGGCATTTAAAGGGCAACGGCGTGCAGATGTTCACCGAAACCAAGGTTGAACAAATCACCGCAACCGAAGTGATCTGCAAAGACAAAAACGGCAAGCAGTTCAATCTTAAAGCCGATTCCGTGGTTGTTGCCATCGGCAATACCCCCGAAACAACGTTGTATGATTCTTTGAAAGATAGTGTCAAAGAACTCTATAACATCGGCGACTCCAACGGCGGCGGCATCATTCCCACCGCTGTGTATGAAGGCTACACCGTCGGTTGCCGTATATAAAACACATGAAAAATGCGACCTGCTTTTGTGCAAGTCGCATTTTGCTTTGTTTGTTTAAAGAACACTGCGGGCAAAGGAAAGAATGTCTTCCCATATCTCTTTTTTAACGGTTTCGTTGTGGATTTCGTGGCGAAGTCCTTCATACAGCTTGCAGCTGACATTGCAGCCGGCGGCTTTGAAGTTATTGTAAACTTCGGTAACCCCTTTGCCGAAATTACCGACAGGATCCATGTCGCCCGCAATCAGATACAGGGGAATATCTTTCGGGGTATCTGCAAAACTCTTTTTGTCAGACACAGCGGCAAGAAGTTTAAACAGATCGCGGTAGGCGGTTGCCGTGAACAGATAACCGCATTTCGGGTCTGCAATGTAAACATCAATGTTCTTTTCGTCCACACTCAGCCAGTCAAAGTCGGTTCTGCCTGCAAATTTCTTGTTGTAGGCACCGAATGCAAGGGAATTGATGAACGGGGAACGGTATTTGCTTCCTTTGACCTTTGCAATCAGATTTGCAAGAATTGCTCCCACGCCTGCGGCGGGGTTTGCACCTGCCGTGCCGCAGATGACGGCACCGTCCACGGTTTCCAGCTTGCGTGCAAGGTAATTTCTGGTCACAAACGAGCCCATGCTGTGTCCCCACAAAATGACCTTTTTTCCCGGGTAAGTCTGTTTCGCAAGTTTTGTAACGGCCGCGGCATCTTCTGCCAGGTGCTTGTCGCCGTCTGTTTCGCCGAAATAGCCGAGGTCATCATTTGCGGTGATCGACTTGCCGTGCCCTGCATGGTCGCTCATAAAAACAGCAAATCCTGCGGCGGCAAAATAATTTGCAACATCAATGTAGCGGTCGGTGTGCTCTGCCATGCCGTGAATCACCTGAATGATTGCGGTGGGTTCGGCATCGGGAGCAATGCACTGCACATAAATATCAGCAACACCGGTTGCGGACGGGATTTTGTATTCATTATGCAGAAATTCCATAATAACAGCTCCTTTCCGATTTGAACCTATTATACCATGAAAAACTGTATTTGTATAGAAAAATTTTATTCTTTTGCTTTTTTGCTCTTGTTGAAATGAAAATTATATGATACAATAATTCAATATATAAACAGAAAGGACGGTTTGGTTATGCTCGGACTTCGTATCGGTGTGGATCTGGGTTCTGCTTCTCTGCACATCTGTGTGGCAGGGCGTGGTGTTGTTGTGTCCGAACCGTCTGTTATGGTCTGCGATGCCGATACGGGCAAACCCCTGGCCATTGGTTCTGCGGCTGAAGAAATGCTCGGCAGACTGCCCAATTCCATGCGTGCGGTGCATCCCGTGTTCGACGGTGTGGTGGACAATTTTGAAGCCGCACAGCAGTTGCTTCGTCCTTACATCACCCGCATCTGCGGCAATCATCTGTTTAAACCGAATATCCTGATGAGTGTATCAACCGATGTATCGCGCAATGAAAAGCGTGCTTTGCTGTCCATTTTAACCGACTGCGGATGCGGCAGAGCCTGCTTTATCGAAAAACCGCTTGCCGCTGCCATCGGGGCAGGGGAGAACTGCTTCAAACCGGGCGGCATTCTGTGTGTGGAAATCGGTGCGGGTAGTGTGGATGCCGCCATGTTATCCATGGGCAGTGTTGTTGCATCCTCTTTTGTGCGCACGGGCGGCAGAAGTATGACCACATCTCTTCGCCGTTATCTGTCGCACACCAGAAACTACAGTGTCGGTTTTTTAACAGCGGAAGAAATTAAAAAGAATGTTTGCAGTGCCGTTGAACGCGACACGGAAGTCGCTATGATCGTCAACGGTAAAAATATTACCACAGGAGTGCCTGAAAATTTTGAGGTCACATCCGCAGAACTCTACCCCGTGCTGCGCAATGACCTTGAAACCATTGCGCAGACCGTGCTCAGTGTGCTCGAAAAAGCACCCACCGAACTGATTGCCGATGTGCACCGCGACGGTGTGTTGCTGACAGGCGGATGTGCAAATTTGCACGGTATTGACCGTTGGCTGAGTGAGCGCATCGACATGCCCGTCCGTGTGGCTGAACATCCCGAAAAGGCTGTTGCAGAAGGGCTTGCCTTTGTGCTGCGTGACGGCAGTAAAGTTTTCCGTGGAGAATATGTATATCTTGATTCCCTGACAAGGGACAGTGAACAATGATGGATCAATTAAACCGTGAACAATTGCAGATCACCGCAACCGTTGAGCGTGTTACATTCCGTAATGCGCAAAACGGTTTTTGTGTCGTGGAAATGAATACGGCCGGTGATTTCTTTACGGCTGTGGGTGAATTGCCCGAGGTTGCGGCAGGGGAAGAACTGACAGTCTGCGGCAACTGGACGACCCACGGCACATTCGGTCGGCAGTTCAAAATCGAAAGTTTTTCGCGCACTTTGCCCGATACAACGGCAAAATTATTCACCTATCTTTCGTCGGGGGCTATCAAGGGTGTCGGCCCGAAACTTGCGATGAAAATCGTGGAACGGTTCAAAGATCGCACTTTTGAAATCCTTGAAACCGAGCCCGACCGTCTTGCGGAAATCCGCGGCATTTCGCCAAGACTTGCCAAAGAAATTTCGCAGGAATTTATGCGGCAGTTTGCCATGCGCAAGGTGCTCATTGAACTTGAAAACTACGGTATCACTCCGAGTGAAAGCACGTCTATTTATAAATATTTCGGCGCAGGTGCCATGAACACCATCCGCCAGAATCCGTATGTTCTTTGTAACATTGAACGGGGATTCACCTTTGCAAGGGTGGAAGACCTTGTGCAGACAATGGAACTTTCTCCCGACCCTGCTTACCGCAACACCGCAGGTATTCTTCATGTTGTAAAACACAATCTTTACAACAACGGCCACACCTGCCTGCCGCGCCGCAAGCTCATAGCCCCCTGTGCGGCACTGCTGGAACTGACCGAAGATGAAGTCGAAATTGCAATTGATTCCATGCTCGACGGTAATCTTTTGTATTCGGAAATCCTCAACGGGGAAGACTTCCTGTTCTTGCCCGATATTTACATAGCCGAACGTGAAATTGCAGAGCGAATGAAAACGATTCTGCGTTTCCCGCCTGCAGGCTTTTCAAATCTTGAAAAAGAAATCGACAACAGTGAAGAACGCAATGGGATGTTTTATGCGCCCGCACAGCGCGAAGCTGTTCGTCTTGCCTGTGAAAAAGGTCTTCTTATACTAACAGGCGGTCCGGGTACGGGCAAAACCACCGCCGTCAAAGCGGTGCTCGATGTGTTTGAAAACCACGGTTTGCAGGTGCTTCTTGCCGCACCGACGGGCAGAGCTGCCAAGCGCATGAGCGATGTCACCGGCAGGGAAGCCAAAACCATCCACCGCTTGCTCGAAGTCGAATGGACAGAAAATGACAAACCGAATTTCGGCAGAAATGCGGAATATCCGCTGGATGCGCAAGCCCTCATCGTGGACGAAATGAGCATGGTGGATTGCGAACTGTTTGCAAACTTACTCGATGCTGTTCCGTTCGGCTGTCGGCTGATTCTGGTCGGCGATGCCGATCAGTTGCCGAGTGTCGGCCCGGGCAATGTGCTCAATGACCTCATTGCATCCGAAAAACTGCCCGTTGTTTGTCTGACCGAGATTTTCCGTCAGGCACAGCAAAGCCTCATTGTCACAAATGCGCACCGCATCATCCACGGCGAACAACCCGTCACCGACAAAAAAGACAGCGACTTTTTCTTTATGGAGCGTAATGAAGTGCTTTCGGCAGCGGATTGCATTGCTGACCTTGTGGCACGCAGACTGCCTATGGCTTACGGTTTTTCACCCATCCATGATATTCAGGTGCTGTGTCCGTCCAAAAAAGGAACCTGCGGTACATTCAATCTTAACCGTATTCTACAGGAGCTGCTCAACCCCAAAGACCGTATCAAGAATGAGATCACCGTTTCTGCGGCACGTTTTTTCCGAGAGGGTGATAAGGTGATGCAGATGCGTAATAACTACGATATCCCGTGGGAAAAGGACGGGGAAGAAGGACAGGGCATTTTTAACGGTGACGTCGGTATTCTTGAGTTTATCAACTATGCCGCAGGCATCCTCAAAATCCGTTTTGATGACCGTCTTGCCATGTATCCCGTTGACCACCTCAATGACCTCGAACTTGCCTATGCCGTGACCGTGCACAAAAGCCAGGGCAGTGAGTTTGATGCCGTGGTTATACCCGTGTGCGAAGTGCCGCCGCAGCTTTGCTACCGCAATCTTCTGTATACGGCAGTCACGCGAGCCAAAAAACTCGAAGTGCTGGTCGGCAGAAGCGGTGTTGTTGCAAATTTCACGCAAAATGACCGCAGTCACCGCCGATATTCCGCATTAAAAGATTTTTTATGCGAATAATTTGAAGAAATAAAAGCCAAATATGCCGAAAAACTTGACAAACGGCTTGTTTAATGCAATAATAAAATAATTGATTTTCTCTGAGAGGAAGATAAAAATGTATAAAGAACTTGCCAAGCAGTATGAGCCTCGAAATGTTGAGGACAGAACATACAAAGCATGGATCGACGGCGGCTACTTCAAAGCCCCTTGCGATCCGAACAAAAAGACCTATACCATCGTCATTCCCCCTCCTAATATCACGGGACAGCTCCATATGGGCCATGCGCTCGACAACACCCTGCAGGATATTCTCATCCGCTACAAGAGAATGCAGGGTTTTGATACCCTGTGGCTTCCCGGCACCGACCACGCATCCATTGCAACGGAAGTGAAAATCGTTGAAAAAATGCGCGAAGAAGGCATCACCAAGGACGATCTCGGCAGAGAGGGCTTCCTTGTTCGTGCATGGGACTGGAAAAAGCAGTACGGCGGCAGAATCGTCGAACAGCTCAAAAAGTTAGGTTCTTCCTGCGACTGGAGCAGGGAGCGCTTCACCATGGACGAAGGCTGCAACAAGGCTGTTAAGGAAGTTTTTGTCCGTCTGTATGAAAAAGGACTCATTTATCGCGGTAACCGCATTATCAACTGGTGTCCCGAATGCCGCACCACCATTTCCGACGCGGAAGTGGAATATGAAGATCAGGCAGGCCATTTCTGGCATCTTCGCTATCCGTTCAAGGACGGCAGCGGTTATATTGAGCTTGCAACCACCCGTCCCGAAACCATGCTCGGTGACGTGGCTGTTGCAGTCAACCCCAAGGATGAACGCTATGCAGACAAGGTCGGCAAGATGCTCGTTCTTCCTCTCATCGGCAGAGAAATCCCCGTTGTAGCCGATGAATATGTTGAAATGGATTTCGGAACCGGTGTTGTCAAAATCACACCTGCCCACGACCCGAATGACTTTGAAGTCGGTGCCCGTCACGATCTTCCCATTATCAACTGCATGACAGATGATGCCAAGATCACCGAAGACTACCCGAAGTATGCAGGTATGGATCGTTTTGCCGCAAGAAAGGCTATCGTCAAGGATCTTGAAGAAGGCGGTTACCTTATTAAGACCGAAGACTACACCCACAATGTCGGCACCTGCTACCGTTGTCATACCACCATCGAACCCCGCGTTTCCCTGCAGTGGTTCGTGGATATGAAGCCCCTTGCAGAACCCGCCATCGAAGCTGTTCGTAACGGCACCATCCGTTTCATTCCCGACCGTTTCTCCAAAAACTATTTCCATTGGATGGAAAACATCCGTGACTGGTGCATTTCCCGTCAGCTGTGGTGGGGTCATCGCATTCCCGCATGGTACTGCGCAGACTGCGGCGAAATCACCGTTTCCAAGGGAACTCCCGAAACTTGCTGCAAGTGCGGTTCCAAGAATATCGAACAGGATCCCGATACGCTTGATACATGGTTCTCGTCTGCACTGTGGCCGTTCTCAACCCTCGGTTGGCCCGATAATACCGAAGACCTCAAGCATTATTTTCCGACCAACACCCTCGTAACGGGTTACGATATCATCACATTCTGGGTTTCCCGAATGATCTTCTCCTCGCTCGAAAATATGGGTAAAGAACCCTTTGACACCGTTCTCATTCACGGTCTTGTCCGTGATGCACAGGGCAGAAAGATGAGTAAGTCCCTCGGCAACGGTATTGATCCGCTTGAAATCATTGACACCTACGGTGCCGATGCACTGCGCTTCACCCTTGCAACGGGCAACAGCCCCGGAAACGATATGCGTTTCTCCAACGAAAAGGTGGAAGCCAGCCGTAACTTTGCAAACAAGCTGTGGAATGCTGCTCGTTTCGTGCTGATGAACCTCGACGAAAACGAAGCCGCACCCCACATTCCCGAAAATCTTGCACTGGAAGACAAATGGATTCTCAGCATCTTCAACAAGACCGTCCGCGATGTTACCGAAGCTCTTGACCGCTTTGAACTCGGTATTGCCGTGCAGAAACTCTATGACTTCATCTGGGATATTCTGTGCGACTGGTACATTGAACTTGCCAAGATCCGTCTGAATGCGGAAGACGATGAAGCCAAGAAGACTGTCCGTGCAGTTCTTGTGTATGTTATGAGCAACACGCTTAAACTGCTTCATCCTTTCATGCCGTTTATTACCGAAGAAATCTGGCTGGCATTGCCGCATGACGGCGAAACCATCATGTTGTCGGATTGGTGCAAATACAGCGAAGAACTCAACTTCGCAGCTGAAGAAGAACAGATGAACAAGATCATGGCCGCTATCAAGGGTGTTCGTAACCGCAGAGCCGAAATGAACGTTGCTCCTTCCAAGAAGGCTGAACTGTTCATTGCCACCGCTGATGCCGATACCTTTGCAATCGGTGCCGCTTTCTTCAAGCGCCTTGCATCCGCATCCGACGTGCAGATCGCCGCTGATTTCGCTATTGAAGGTGCTGTCAGCGTTGTTACCGATGCCTGCACGGTTTATATCCCCATGTGCGAACTCGTTGACTTCGAAGCAGAACGCAAACGTCTGAACAAGGAACTCGAAGCCACCGAAAAACAGCTCGCACAGATTGATGCCAAGCTTTCCAATGCAGGCTTCCTTGCAAAGGCTCCCGAAGCAGTTGTGGAACAGCAGAAGCAAAACCGCGAAAAGCTTGCTGAAAAAGCCGCCAATATCCGCGCAGAACTTGAAAAACTCAACTGATGAATTACGAGCAAGCTCTGGATTTTTTTCATTCATTTGACAGATTCGGCGTACAACCCGGCTTAGATCGGGTGTGCGCCTTATCGGCGTTTTTAGGCAACCCGCAAAAAGACCTTTCGTTTATTCATGTGGCAGGCACAAACGGCAAAGGTTCCACAAGCACCATGCTCAGTGAAGTCTTTCGTGCCGCAGGGTATACGGTCGGTCTTTATACCTCTCCGTATGTGCTTTGCTTCCGTGAACGCATGCAGGTGAACGGCAAAATGATTTCCGAAGAAGAACTGTCTTCACTTGCCGAAAATGTGCAAAAAGCAGTTGCCAAATGTAACCAAAATAATATTTTTCCGACCGAATTTGAGGTCGTCACCGCCGCCGCATTTTTGCATTTCAAGCAGAAAAACTGCGATATTGTCATTCTCGAAGTCGGTTTGGGCGGTCGGTTTGATGCTACTAACATCATTGAACAAGCCGAATGCAGTGTTATAACGAGTATTTCCTTTGACCATGTCGGCGTGCTGGGTGATACGCTTGAAAAAATTGCCGGTGAAAAAGCAGGTATCATCAAAAACGGCGCTCCCGTTGTGACGAGTGAAAATCAACCCGAAGCCGTTTTGACGGTCATCAAAGATGAAGCGCAGGCAAAAAATACCGTTCTGCACATTGCAAACGGCACTTTGCCCGTTGTTTGCGAAAACATCGGCGGCACAAAAGTGTTGTGGCAAGGACATGAGCTGACCATACCCTTTGCAGGTGCGCACATGGTCGAAAATGCCTGTCTTGTTCTGAAAACTGCATCCCTTTGTGCTGAAAAATGGAAAATTTCGCCGCAAAATATTGTCGCTGGCATTGCCGCCGCACGCATTCCCGCAAGACTGGAGCGATTGAGTGATTCCCCTTTGATTATTCTTGACGGCTCGCACAATGACGGCTCCACAAAAGCCCTTGCCGAGGTGCTGAAAAAGAATCTTGGCGGCAAAAAAATCCTTGCTCTGATGGGCATGATGGCTGATAAAGAGGTGGAAAAAGCACTTTCCAATCTGTTGCCGTGCTTTGCGCATGTTTTCACCGTAACCCCGTCCAATCCGCGAGCTATGTCTGCTTGTGAACTGTCAGAAAAAATAAGCAAATGCGGCGTTTCTGCACAAGCAACAGACAGCACGAACAATGCTGTTGATACCGCGCTTGCACAGCTTTGCAATTTTGATGCCTTGGTCATCTGCGGTTCTTTGTATCTTGCCGCAGATGTGCGCGAAAAATTTATTTATTATATTGACAAATTGTTTAAGAAACTGTAAAATATAATTATTATGCGCAAAATTCACTTGAATCTACACAGGATGTGATTTTTTTGTCTTATATCATTAAAACCGCTGCCGTTACGCAAAAAGGCGCAAACGGGGAATTCAACAGCGATAATCTGAATCTCAACGGCAGAGTTCTGTCGATCGAAAATGCAAATAACGGCTTCAAAGGTGCCGGCAGCATGCGCGCTCCCTTTGTTGTTGCGTTTGCATCTTCGCCTTACAACGGCTTTGCAGGTGCGGCGCTGACGGCACTGTGTGACCGTACGGATGCGCTCAAGGAAGATGAAAACCGCTTTGCCGCCGTGCTGGACGGTTATTTTGCCGACAGCAGACATGCGCTTGAACAGTGCAATTGCGATGCGGACGGTCTTTCAGTTTCTGCATTGATCGGCTATGAAAACAAACTGGTTGCCGCAAAAATGGGGAATGCCGGCATTCTGCGATACACCGACGGCGATCTTATCAACATGGGTGCCGCACAGGATGAACAGCCGTCTTTCTGTGAAGAAATCCCGGTTGTGACCGGCGATATGTTTGTGCTTTGCCCCGAAGCTGCACTGTCTGCGCTTACGGAAGGCGAAATCATTGTTGCACTCAATGCCGCAGACGGCAATGAAAAAAAGGCTGTGCAGATGCTGGCTGCAAAATTTGCAAAACGCAATCCCGACGTTTCCGATACCTTTGTTGTGATTCGTGTTGAACAGCAGGGCGCTCCTGCCGTGGTTGCGCCGGTTGTTGCTGAAACACCTGCCCCCGTGCAGGAAGAACCTGTTGCCGTTGCGCAGGAAGAAGCTGCTGACGTTGAAAATGTTTATGAACCCGAAACGGATGAATATGACGAAGCTCCGCAGGCAGATCCCCGCAAGAAGATTCTTCTTTGGGCAATTCTTTGCGTGGCACTGGTGCTTGCTATGGTTCTTGCCGCATTCGCAGCTTATAAGATCTCATTCGCGCGCAATCATGACGATGTGAGTGCGGGTGTTGTTGAAGCGGGCAGCGATGCGCAGTACGATATCGATATCCCGACCACGCAAGAGCCAACGTCGGAAGGCGCAACCGAAGCCGTGACCGAAGTGCCGACTGAAGCAGTAACCGAGGAGCCGACCGAAGCCGAAACCACAACGGAAGACGACTATTACTACGATGACGACGAAGACGATTATTACGAAGACGATGATGACGATTATTATGAAGATGATGACGATTATTATGAAGATGATGACGATGCCACCGTCCCCGAAACCGTCCCGCGTCCCACCGAAGCACCGACAGAAGCTCCCACCGAAGCACCAACCGAGGCTCCCACACAGAATCCGACCGATCCGCCCGAAGATAACGAAGAAGAATCATCTTCTTCCGAACCAATCGAGGCACCTACCGGCGGCACTTTTGAAGAATTTTAATGTGTAAATGCAAAAAAAGATCATGTTTCGGCATGATCTTTTTTAATTATATTTTAAATAAAAGTATTTATAATTTTTGCGTGTATTTATATAAAAAGAGGTTGCGAATGCAATTTGGGTATGTTATAATAAAATGACTTATTTTGTAAACGGAGGAAGAACATGGTCATTCTCGGTATTGACCCCGGCTATGCCATTGTGGGATGGGGAATTGTGCGTTATGAAGCAAACCGTTTCAAGACCCTTGATTTCGGTGCCGTAACCACACCCGCGGGCATGCACTTCTCCGACCGGCTTGAAAAAATTTATGACAGTATCGATTATCTGTTGGACACTTACAAGCCCGATGCTTTGAGTATTGAAAAACTTTTTTTTAACACAAACCAGAAAACCGCCATCGATGTTGCACAGGCAAGAGGTGTTATTCTGCTTGCGGCAAAAAAAGCAGGGGTAGAGATTTTTGAATACACCCCTTTGCAGGTCAAGCAAAGTGTGGTTGGCTACGGCAGGGCAGAAAAAAAGCAGGTGCAGGAAATGACACGCATTATTCTCAATCTCAATGCCGTGCCCAAACCCGATGATACTGCCGATGCACTGGCGCTTGCCATCTGCCACGGCCATGCAAGCGGTTCATCTTTGGGAAGACTTCTTCAAAACAGATAGCATAATTTTTTATATTTCAAAGTAAACTAATGAGGTGAAGATATGTTTTACAGCCTGACAGGAAAAGTTGTTTTTGCGGATGCAACGAGCATTGCCGTGGATTGTCACGGGGTTGCCTATCGCTGTTTTGCGACTATGAACACCCTCAAGCGCACCGCACAGACAGGTGCCACGGTCACACTGTATACCTATCTCGCCGTCCGTGAAGATGCCATGGAACTGTACGGCTTTGCCGATACGGAAGAACTTGATTTCTTCAAATTGCTTATCGGCGTTTCGGGGGTTGGCCCCAAAGCCGCACTTGCCATTCTGTCGGAGCTCACCCCTGCACAGCTGAGCATGAGCATCGCTTCGGGAGATGTCAAAAGCATAACCCGCGCAAACGGTGTCGGTCCCAAAATTGCACAGCGCGTGGTGCTGGAACTCAAAGACAAAATTGCAAAAAATGTCCCCGCGGGTGTTTCGTCTGCACAGCTTGAAAGCATTGCAACGACCGCACAGCCGGGAAGTGCAAGCGCAGAAGCAGTCAGCGCATTGGTTGCCCTCGGCTATGCACAAACGGAAGCCGCCCGTGCGGTTGCAAGACTGGATATCAGCCTTTCGGTCGAAGAAATGATAAAACTTGCACTCAAAGAACTGATGAGAGGAGTATAAGCCGTGTTTGATGAAAATGAATTGTTTGACGGCCGTTTGTCGTCGCCCGAGTTCAACTCCTTTGATTCGGACACGGAAATCAGCCTTCGTCCGAAAACACTGGATGAATACATCGGTCAGGAAAAAGTAAAAGAAAATCTGAAAATTTATATGGAAGCAGCCAAGCAACGCGGCGAAACGCTTGACCATGTTCTGCTTTACGGCCCTCCGGGACTTGGCAAAACCACTCTTGCAGGCATCATTGCAAACACCATGGATGTGCAGATCCGCGTCACCTCCGGTCCTGCAATCGAAAAACCGGGTGACCTTGCGGCACTGCTTACCAACCTCAATGCAGGTGATGTGCTGTTTATAGACGAAATCCACCGCCTGTCGCGTTCGGTCGAGGAAGTGCTGTATCCCGCCATGGAAGACAAGGTGATCGACATCATCATCGGCAAAGGCCCGTCCGCGCGTTCCATCCGCCTGGATTTGCAACCGTTCACCCTTGTCGGAGCCACCACAAGAGCAGGGCAGTTGACCGCCCCCTTGCGTGATCGATTCGGTGTCATTCTTCGACTTGAACTGTACACGCACGAAGAACTTGCAAGCATCGTCAGCCGCAGTGCCGCCATTCTCGGTATTGATATCGAGCCCGACGGTGCACTCGAAATCGCATCGCGCTCGCGCGGAACCCCGCGTATTGCAAACAGACTCTTGCGCAGATGCCGTGACTTTTCACAGGTTGTCGGTAGCGGTGTCATCACCGTGCAGGATGCACAGTTGGCGCTTGAACGCATGGAAATTGACGAACTCGGACTTGACAATATTGACCGCCTGATGCTTACCGCCATGATCCGCAATTACAATGGCGGCCCCGTGGGACTTGAAACCCTTGCCGCCGCCATCGGTGAAGAAGCGGTCACCATTGAAGATGTTTATGAACCTTACCTTATGCAGATCGGCTTTTTGAGCCGTACCCCCCGCGGGCGCATGGTTACCCCGGCGGCTTACCGGCACCTCGGTCTGCCGATGCCGGGACAGCAATCCATGCTATAATTATTTTTTAACACAGGAGTTGTTCGTATGGGCAGACTGTTCGGCACAGACGGTGCCAGAGGAGTTGCAAATGCTGAAATCAGTTGCGAACTTGCCATGAAAATCGGCAGATACACGGCGGTTGTTCTCGGCACAGAAAAAGAAACACCGCTTCGCATTCTGATCGGAACAGACACAAGAAGATCGGCGGATATGCTTTCCAATGCCATCATTTCGGGCTTTTGCTCGGCAGGGTGCAATGTGCTCCACATTGGTGTTGTGCCAACCCCCGCCGTTGCCTATCTTGTCAGACAATACAATTACGATGCGGGCGTTGTTATTTCCGCATCGCACAATCCCTTTGAATACAACGGCATCAAAATTTTCGGCTCTGACGGCTACAAGCTGCCCGATGAAGCGGAAGAACAGATCGAAGCATACATCCTTGATGATGTTTCCGCAATCACTCCCAAAATCGGAGAAAAGGTCGGCACGGTGACCTATTCTCCCACCGCCGTCAATGACTATATCAAACATCTTGAAAATGCCGCCGATGCACATTTTTTCGGCATGCGCATTGCTGTGGACTGTGCAAACGGTGCCGCTTCCAAAACGGCAGGGGAGTTGTTCGGCAGACTCGGTGCGGAATGCACGCTCATCAACTGCCATCCCAACGGAGTGAATATCAACAAGGACTGCGGCTCGATGCACCTCGAAAAATTGTGCGAATATGTGCGCGAAAATAAATTCGACCTCGGCCTTGCATTTGACGGCGATGCCGACAGACTGCTGTGTGCCGATGAAAACGGCAACGAAGTGGACGGCGACAAAATGATTGCCGTGTGTGCCAAATACCTCAAAGAAAAAGGCGCTCTCAAGGCAAACGCCGTAGCCGTTACGGTGATGACCAATATGGGAATGCTGAAATATCTTGAACAAAACGGCATTCGCTATGAAAAAACCGCTGTCGGTGACCGTTATGTGTTGCAAAGAATGCTTGAAACGGGTTGCAACTTGGGTGGTGAACAGTCGGGGCACATCATTTTCTCCGATTATGCCACCACGGGTGACGGCGAAATGACCGCTGTGCAATTGCTTAACATCATTCGCGCAAGCGGCAAGACTCTCGGTCAGCTTGCAAGTGAAATAGAACTTTATCCGCAGGTGCTTATCAATGTGCGTGTTTCCGCACTCGGCAAACTGCGTTTGGATGAAGATGAAGAAATCAAAACCGCCATTGCCTTTGCCGAAGAAAAACTCGGCAACGAAGGCAGGGTGTTGGTCAGAGCCTCGGGCACGGAACCGCTTGTTCGTGTTATGCTCGAAGGACGCGACAAAAAATTAACCGAAACCCTTGCGCAGGAAATTGCGCAGGTCGTGAAAGAAAGGCTTATCTGATGCGTACTGCAGAGAATTGGAAAGATTACGAACTGTTGGATTGTTCAGACGGTGAACGTCTGGAACGCTGGGGCAATGTCATTCTCATCCGTCCCGATCCGCAGGTCATCTGGAAAACCCCGAAAAACCATCCCATGTGGAAAAAGGCCGATGCCCGCTATTGGCGCTCCAATTCGGGCGGCGGCAAATGGGAAGTCTACAAAAAGATCCCTGATGTGTGGTCCATTTCTTACGGTGCCATGCAGTTGCGCGTCAAGACCATGGGCTTCAAGCACACGGGTGTGTTCCCCGAACAGGCGGTCAACTGGGATCTGGTTGCCAAAACCATCAAGGATGCCGGCAGACCCGTCAAAATGCTGAATCTGTTTGGCTACACGGGTGCGGCAACGGTTTCCGCCATGGCGGCAGGGGCTTCTGCCGTGCATGTGGATGCCTCCAAAGGAATGGTGCAGTGGGCAAAGGAAAATGCCGTCGTCAGCGGTGTTGCCGACAAGAGTGTGCGTTGGCTTGTGGATGACTGCATCAAGTTTGTTGAACGCGAAATCCGCCGCGGCAACAAATACGACATCATCGTCATGGATCCGCCCTCATACGGCAGAGGTCCCGGCGGGGAAGTGTGGAAACTCGAAGACGAAGTGTATAACTTTGTGGACCGTTGTGCCGAACTTCTGCATGAAGACAGTTTGCTGTTCTTGATCAATTCCTACACAGCGGGACTTTCTCCCTCGGTTATGCAGTACATTTTAGGCGCAACCATTCAGAAGAAATACGGCGGTGAAATTTCCGCCGATGAAATCGGATTGCCGGTGACCGCTTCGGGTATGGTTTTACCCTGCGGCTCCACCGCTTGTTGGAAGAGATAAAGAAAGTGGAAAATAAACTTTTAGAATTTCAGAATGTAACATATTCTTACGAAGAAGACGGACCTGCGGCTCTGCAAGGTGTCAGCTTCACTGTGGAAAAAGGGCAGTTTGTGGTCATTTTAGGCCACAATGGTTCGGGTAAATCCACCATTGCAAAGCTGTCCAATTCCATTTATCTGCCCACCGAAGGCAAGGTCTTTGTGAACGGTATGGACACGGCAGATGAACAGAATGAAATGAACTGCCGCAAGACCATCGGTGTTGTGTTTCAGAATCCCGATAATCAGATTGTGGCTTCCATTGTGGAAGAGGATGTGGCGTTCGGTCCCGAAAACTTGTGCATTCCGCAGAAGGAACTTCGTGTGCGTGTTGATGAAGCGCTGCACAGTGTCGGTATGTATGATTATCGCCATCATGAAACGCACAAGTTGTCGGGTGGTCAGAAACAGCGTGTTGCCATTGCAGGCATTCTTGCCATGAAACCGCAGTGTATCGTGCTGGATGAACCCACTGCCATGCTCGACCCCAAAGGCAGACGCGAAGTCATGCAAGCCGTGCGCAAGCTCAATCAAGAAGAAGGCATCACGGTGCTGTTTATCACCCATTTCATGGAAGAAGCTGTGCATGCAGACCGTGTCATGGTTGTGGATGACGGCAAAATCCTGCTCGACGGCACCCCTGCCGAAATTTTCAGACAGAGCACCTTGTTGCAGAAAGTCGGTCTGGATGTTCCCGAAGTTGCCCGTCTTGCGGCGGCACTTCGTGAGAAAGGTGCAGACCTTGGTGATGTGCTGACGGAAGACGATTTTGTGCAGGCATTTGCCGCAGGAATGGAGGGTTGATATGGCATTTTTGGAAGTAAAGAATATCAACTACTCCTATTCCAAAGGCACCCCCTTTGAAATTGCAGCGCTGAAAAATTGCTCCTTTGCTGTCGAAAAAGGCGAATATGTCGGCGTAATCGGGCACACGGGCTCCGGCAAATCCACCCTCATGCAGATGCTCAATGCTTTGCAGAAGCCCGACAGCGGTGCAGTTTTGCTGGACGGCAAAGATATCAATACCGATAAGGTAACAGCCCGCGATACGCGCTTCCGCGTGGGACTTGTGTTTCAGTATCCCGAATATCAGTTGTTTGAAGAAACGGTTCGTAAGGACATCGCTTACGGCCCGACCAATATGAAATTATCTCCCGAAGAAATTGAACAGCGCGTTCTTGAAGCCGCAAACATTGTCGGTCTTCCTTCGGATTTGCTCGATAAATCTCCTTTTGATCTTTCGGGCGGTGAAAAGCGCCGTGCCGCCATTGCAGGTGTTATGGCAATGAAGCCCGAAGTGCTCATTCTGGACGAGCCTGCGGCGGGGCTTGATCCCATCGGCAGAAAAGTCATCATGGATATGATCAATAAATACCGTGCTTCTACGGGAGCCACCGTCTTGCTTGTTTCCCACAGCATGGAAACCGTTGCCGCGGTTGCCGACCGCATTCTCGTGCTCAACAAAGGCACGATTGCTATGGACGGTACGGTCGATTCCGTTTTCAGCCGTGCAAAAGAACTTATTGAAATGGGACTGGATGTGCCCGCCGTTACCCGCATTGCTGTCTGCCTGAAAGAAATGGGCTATGAGGTCAACACAGGTGTTTATTCCGTGGCAGATGCGGCAGATATGTTATTGCACCTGCTCGGCAAAAAGGAGGGAACAGCATGATCCGTGATATCACCATCGGTCAGTATTTTCCCGGCACGTCACTCATTCACAAGCTCGATCCCCGCATGAAGATCGTTCTGCTTGTGCTGAACATTGCCGCGCTGTTTTTGTGCCGTAACTTTTTTTCGTTGTTGTTGATGTTTGTGATGTCGGTTGCGTGGGTGCTTTTGTCCCGCATTCCGTTTGCCACCATCCTCAAAGGCCTCAAAATGATTCTTGTGATCCTCGTTTTTACCGCATTTTTGCAGATTTTTTACAATGATGACGGCACTGTGCTGTGGCATCCTGTGGAAAGCTGGGATTTTAAAATAACCACAGGCGGTGTGTTTTCGGCGGTGTTCATTGCAGTGCGAATCATTTCGCTGATTCTTATGAGCACCCTGCTTACCTACACCACCTCGCCCACTTTGCTTACCGATGCTATTGAGCGTTTGCTTTCACCTTTGAAAGTATTCAAAATTAAAGTCCATTCCCTTGCCATGATGATGACCATTGCCCTGCGTTTTATTCCGACATTGATCGAAGAAATCGACATCATCATGTCTGCGCAGAAAGCAAGAGGTGCCGACCTTGAAACAGGCTCGCTTGTGCAACGTGCCAAAGCACTTGTGCCGATTCTTGTGCCGTTGTTTGTCAACTCCTTCCGCCGTGCGTATGAACTTGCATTTGCGATGGAAGCACGTTGCTACGGCGGTGACGAAAAACGCACAAGACTGCGTGTGATGAAACTCGGCGGTAAGGATTTTGCAATGCTCGCCGTCACGCTCGTTTGCTTTGCGGCTGTGGTCGTCACGTCTTATGTGAACATGGGGTCGTTTTTCCTGTTTGAGAAGGTGATCTGATGACGAATTATCTTCTTACCATCCGTTTTGACGGCAGTTCCTATCACGGCTGGCAGTTTCAGGAAAATGCAATTTCCGTGCAACAGCGCATCATGGAAGCCGCCGCAAGAATGTTTGGCGAAATGCCCGTTGTCAACGGTTGCAGCCGAACCGATGCCGGTGTGCATGCAAACCGCTTTTGCTGCAATTTCAAAGCCCCGCGGTTTTATCCCTGCGAAAATGTTGTTGCGGCAATGAATACATATCTTCCGATGGATATTGTGATTCTGTCTTGCGAAGTGGCAGACGATGACTTTCATGCCCGCTTTTCCTGCAAAGGAAAAGAATATGAATATGTGGTGTGGAATGCTCCCGTGCGAGACCCGTTTTTGCATAAACGCGCCTATCACTACAAATATCCGTTGGATGCGGGTTTTCTTGACAAGCAGGCAAAGGATTTGCTCGGCACGCATGATTTTACTTGTT
Source organism: Clostridia bacterium (assembly GCA_017416485.1). Taxonomy (GTDB): domain Bacteria; phylum Bacillota; class Clostridia; order Oscillospirales; family Acutalibacteraceae; genus RUG806. The sequence goes on from JAFQCH010000025.1 coordinate 44,933, forward strand.
TTATGGCGGCGGGCAGCGATGCCAAAACCACTGTGCGAACCATCACAAAAGCCGATGTGCGCCGGGAAGGTGAAAAGGTTATTTTTACCTTTGGGGCCGACGGATTTCTGTATAACATGGTCCGCATTATGACCGGCACCTTGCTTTATATCGCTGCGGGTAAAATTGAACCCGATTCCATTCCCGCAATCATTGAATCCAAAGACCGTCTGCAGGCAGGTATCACCGTGCCGGGCGACGGATTGTATCTGAACCGAATTTATTATTGAGAGGAGGCGGCATTGTGGCAACCCGACAGGAAGATAACCAAAAAAAGAGCATAGCTGTTGTGAAAATGATCGGCATGGTTTTGCTGTTCGGCATTCTTGTGTTTGCTGCCGCACGGGTGATTGTCGGTTCTTCGGGATCGGACTATACTTCCGATACATTGACAGTGGACCCGCAAGGTGAGATTCTGTATTCAATCCCTTCGCAGGCTGTTGCGGATATGACAGCTTATGAAACGGGGATTGCGGTGCTTACAGACAGTGATATGCTGTATTTTGATGCCGCCGGCAGCATCACCCGCAGCGCGCAGCACGCATACAGATCTCCTGCTTTTGCATTTTATGACCGCGAGTTTCTTGTTTATGACCGCGGCACACCCAATTACCGAATAGAGATCAATGCGGCTGTTTATGACGAATATACGGCAAATGCTGACCTGCTGACAGCGGCTGTCGGAACAAACGGCACTTATGCCGTTGCAACGCTGGCTGACGGCGGTTTTCAGTCAAAATTATATGTGTATGCCGCCGACGGAAGTCTTCGGTTTGAATGGGGCAGTGCAAAGCACTTTATTACCCATATTGCACTTTCCGACAGCAAAGACCGCTATGCCGTTGCACTGGCCGGCAGTGAAAGTGCAGGCTATGTGAGTCAGATTCAGGTTTTTGAACGCGGTGTAACACAGCCGCTTTATACATTGTCTTATAACGATGTTACCGTGCTTGCAATTGATTTTATGAAAGACGATACGCTGGCACTTGTAACCGATTCTTTTGTGGCATACATTGAAGACGGAGTTGCCGAAACCAAGCTGGAGTATGCGATTTCTTCATTGCTCAGCTTTGATCTGCAACATGCCGATGAAATTTCTGTGCTGTTGTCAAGCGGCTATGTGGATGAAGACAATCACCGCGTATTTGCGTGGGATAAAAACGGAAAAGCCATTCTGGATCCGGCCGCCGTTTCTCCGAATGTTTCCCGTTTGAGCGTTGAAAAAAAATATTTTGCAGTGGCGGATGAAAAAAACATCACTGTTTATGACCGCAAAGGGGCATTCACAGGCGAAGCCCGGTCTGTGTATAACATAGACCGCTTGCAGGTCGTAGGTGCGCGTGTATTCTGCTTGCATGAAAACGGGTTTTCCGTTTGGTCGGTGCACAGCCGCCTTGCCCAAACAGATGAAGTTGCCAATTGATTTATAAGAAGTTAACAAGTTTGCAACATTTATACTGTACATTATTCTGAAAGATCCGAGGAGGTCTTTTGTAGATGGAAAAATACATTATAGACATATTGTTGATTGCCGTTGTTGTTATCTCGGCTCTTATTGCGGCGCGAAAGGGATTTTTCCTGACCCTTATGAGTATTCTTTCAGCCATCGGGGCACTCATTGGTGCCAAAATCCTGGCAGACCCCATTGCATTGTTTGCATATAACAATGCGGTGCGCAATCCCGTGCTTACAAAGGTGCAGTCCATGCTGCCCGAAACGCTGGCCAACAACGACCCGCAGACAGTGATCAACGGTATTCTCGAACAATTGCCGGACGGCATTGCCGCAATGGTTGAAAACTACGGCATTCTGGATTCCGCCGTTGCCGCCGCAGGGGATGCAACCGCTTTTTTCAGTATGGATAATCTGGAAGTCAATTACATCAAACCGTTTTGCCTTTCGGTTTTGTCACTGCTTGCAACCATTATCATTTTTTACATTCTCTTTGTTGTTCTTCGGTTGTTCTCAAAAATGCTCAATCGGGCAATCTACAGGAATAAAAAGCAGCCCGTCAACCGTTTTCTCGGTGCGGCGCTCGGCGTTGTCCGTGCGGCAATCCCGTTGGCGGTCTTTGTGCTTTTGTTAAATTTTGCGGCTGACTATAATATCAACGATACATTGACAGCCGCTGTTGAAAATTCTAAAATCTGCGCCTGGGTCGAAACCGTTTCTCCCCAGTTGTTTGAAGAACTCACAAACGGCGACGGCATAACAGCACAGAATGCGTGAAAGGAAGGAACAAAAAATGGAAAACACAAATCCTCAGAAACACAAAAAAACAGGCGATCTCTTTGATAACGTCTGGACGATCCCGAATCTTCTTTCGGCTTTGCGCATCGTTATGGTGCCCATCATTGCCGTTCTGTTTTTGAAAGGCGAAGCCGTTTGGGCGGTTGTTGTTCTTGCTCTTTCCGGCCTTTCCGACTTTTTTGACGGCAAAATTGCCCGTCGCTTCAATCAGATCAGCGCATTGGGCAAAATTCTTGACCCCATTGCCGACAAACTGACACAGATCACTCTGGCTGTTGTTCTGTTCTATGTGTTCTGGAAAGCCGAAAACGAAAGCATCCACGCTTTTGCATGGGTCTTCCTGCTGTTTGTTGCAAAGGAACTCATCATGCTCATCGGCGGAGCTGTTATGCTTGCATTTGAAATCCGTCCCGGTGCTGCCGAAATGCCCGGCAAGGTTGCCACCATGGTGTTTTATGTTGTCATGGTCGTCATTGTTGCGTTCGGCCCCGAAGTCGGTGCATTCCGTGATTTGTTCACCCTACCCGACCTGGTGATGAAAGTGCTTGTTGTGATTTCGGTTATTCTTACCTTTGTTGCCTTTGCATTTTATTTGCCCGAAACATTCCGCCAGTTCAAGGAAAGATTTTCCAAGAAAAAATAAGAGAAATAAAAGACTCATTCCCCCGCGAAAGGAAATTATATGAATTTTAAACTTTGTTCCCGTTGCAAACAGCGTCCTGCTGCAGTGTTTATCTCCAAAATTGAAGGGGATAAGACCACGCAGGAAGGCCTTTGCATCAAATGTGCAATGGAGCTGAATATCGGCCCCATCAAAGATATGATGAATAAAATGGGCGTTACCGAAGAAGATCTCGATGCTCTCAACGATCAGTTCGGTGATGTCTTCGGCAATATGGCAGACGGTGATGCGTTTGAAAACGGCGGTGCTTCCACCCTGCCGTTTTTGCAGAACCTGTTCGGCGAACACGGACTCACTTCCAAAAATAAGGACGATGAAGTGGATCTGCCGGCCGAACTTGTTGAAGAAGGCGAAAAATCACGTCCCCGTCCCGGTGCCAAACGCGAGCGCGGTAAGAAAAAGGACGACAGCCGCAAGTTCCTCGGTCAGTATTGCACCGACCTCACCAAGCGCGCAAAAGAAAATAAACTTGACCCCATTGTCGGCAGAGATAACGAAATTGCCCGTGTGATTCAGATTCTGTGCCGCCGTTCCAAGAATAACCCCTGCCTGATCGGTGAACCCGGCGTCGGTAAAACCGCCATTGCAGAAGGGCTTGCTATCCGCATTGCCGCAGGTGAAGTGCCTGCAAAGCTGGCAGACAAAGAGATTCATCTGCTCGATCTGACTGCTTTGGTGGCCGGTACACAGTTCCGCGGCCAGTTTGAAAGCCGCATCAAGGGACTTATTGAAGAAGTCAAGGCGGAAGGCAATATCATTCTTTTTATTGACGAAGTGCACACCCTTGTCGGCACGGGCGATGCGGAAGGCTCCATGAACGCTGCCAACATCCTCAAACCCGCCCTGTCGCGCGGCGAAGTGCAGGTTATCGGTGCCACAACCTTTACCGAATACCGTAAGCACATCGAAAAGGATGCCGCACTTGAACGCCGTTTTCAGCCCGTGAAAGTGGAAGAACCCTCCGTGGAAGAAGCCCACGAAATGCTCAAGGGCATCAAGCATAAATACGAAGAATACCACCGTGTTCGCATTTCCGATAATCTGCTTTATAAAATGGTGGTTCTTTCTGAACGCTATATTACGGATCGTTTTCTGCCTGATAAAGCAATCGATTTGCTCGACGAAGCGTGCACCTGTGCCAACCTTCGCAACCCCGCCATCAGTGCTTTTGACCTGAGTGAAAAGAAACTTGCCGAGCTTCGCAAGCTCGATGAAGAACTGAGCACTCCGAGCGAAAACATGGACTATGAAAAAATCGCCAAGGTGCGTGCCGATATTGCCATGGAAGAAGGCAGAAATGCCGAGCTTGCCGAAAAAGCAAAGCAGAATGCAGTTATTGAAGATGACATCGGCAAGGTCATCAGCCTGTGGACGGGCATCCCCGTGCGTAAGATTATTGATACCGATATCAACCGCCTTGCAGGCATGGAAGGCAATATCAAAAAACGCATTATCGGTCAGAATGAAGCCGTTGAAGCCGTTTGCGCCGCCATCCGCCGCAGCCGTATTCAGTTGAGTCCGCAAAAACGTCCCGCATCGTTCATCTTTGTCGGCCCTACGGGTGTCGGCAAAACCGAACTCGTCAAGCGCCTTGCAGATGAACTGTTCGATACCCCCGAAACCCTCATTCGTCTGGATATGTCCGAATTCATGGAAAAGCATTCCGTGTCGCGGCTCATCGGTTCGCCTCCCGGTTATGTCGGTTATGACGAAGCAGGTCAGCTGACTGAAAAAGTGCGCCGCAAACCCTATTCTGTGGTTTTGTTTGACGAAATCGAAAAAGCACATCCCGATGTTATGAACATCCTGTTGCAGATTCTTGATGAAGGCAAAACCAACGATGCACAGGGCAGAACCGTTAATTTTGCAAACTGCGTCATCATTATGACCTCCAATGCCGGCAGTGAACGCAAGGAAACACTGCTCGGCTTCGGTCAGGAAAAAAATGATGTTACCAAAAACAAGGCAATGAAGGCATTGCGCGATTTCCTTCGTCCCGAATTCCTCGGCAGAGTGGACGAAATCATCGTTTTCAATGAACTGACCGAAGAAGATTACAAGAAAATCGCCAAGCTCCTCATTGACGAATTCATCCCCGCACTCGAAGACAAGGGGATCCGCCTGATCGTCGAAGACGGTGTTGCCGAACTCGTTGCAAAAGAATCCGCAGGCGGTGCCAGAGGTGCTCGTGATATCCGCTATTGCATCCGCCGCAATATTGAAGACCCCATTGCAAACCTTATCATTGCCGCAGGGGACAACGGACTCGAAGAAATCCGCATCAGTGTGGCTGACGGCAAAATCGTTGTTTGTTGATAAAAGCAGAAAGTGTGTCGTGTTGTTCGCGGCACACTTTTTATAATTTTTTATTTATATTTTAAAAACTATAAAAATCTGCTTGACATTGCGCTTTGTTTATGGTAAACTACTTGTGCATTAGGAGAGATACCGAAGCGGTCATAACGGAACGGTCTTGAAAACCGTCGTACTGCAAAGTACCGTGGGTTCGAATCCCACTCTCTCCGCCACTTAAACACAATCGAATTTATCTTTATTTGTTACCATACGGAGAAGTACTCAAGTTGGTGACGAGGCGCCCCTGCTAAGGGCGTAGGTCGGGTAACCGGCGCAGGAGTTCGAGTCTCCTCTTCTCCGCCAAAAAAGAAGTAACTTTTGTCTACCAAAAGTTACTTCTTTTTTTATCCAAGCCGCAGGCTTGGCATATCATCACCGCACGAAGTGCGGTGCATATCATCAGCCCCTTTGGGGCTGTATCTCATCACGCTTTAGCGTGCATCTCCCTGCAGCTTGATGAGATACAACACTGCGTGTTGATGATATACAATGCTTCGCATTGATGATATACAACGGCAAGCCGTTGATTTATTTCGCAACAGCGATATATCATTGAAAAACGCAAGGTTTTATGATATAATCAATTGTAAAGTAGGTGGCATTTTGAAAGAGACAATGTCAATGCGTTTCTTCTCTCCAATATGGAAATGTGAAGAAATTGAGTCCAAACTGGAACAACTGGAGAAAGATGGGTGGAGATTAGATAAAATCTCCGGATTCAGAAAATTTAGATTTATTCGGTCACAAAATAAGGATGTTAAATATTTCTTTACTTGTTCTTTTGTCAAGGAAAGTGAAATGATAATAACCGAGCAAGCATTAAAAAGTCAACTCAATGCCACCGAAATAGGCGGTAGTTTTATAGAACTGCTTAAAACCACATCTGTTTATCGTATAACGAAAACAGAAGATTTGCTGCAACGAAAGTTATATAGAAACATCTACTTAAGACACTTGGTAATGCAATATGTTTTGATCGGGCTTCTTTTTACAACGATAGCGGTTGCAGGTATAACCTTATCTTGCATTGTTAATAAAAATCCTCTTTGGGATATTAGGCATCTGTTTTTAGCCATTGTTGGCTTTGTCGGATTAACGCTTACGCTTCGGCATTTGTTCGGTTTGTTTCACTTACGAGAACAATATGATAAATTTTCACAATCAAACAAAAATGCTACTTCTGACAAATAACTCGGCATTTTACGCACCTTTTCGCTTTTCTTTGCCTTGTTTACGCACCTTTTTACTGCTCTTTCGCAAAAAAAGACAAGTCTTTTGACTTGTCTTTTTTTTATCCGATCCGAAGGATTGGTATGCAATCACGGCGCAGCCGTGTATGTAATCAGCATAGCTGTATGGCATTTTGATATTGCTTTTTTACTCTTATTATGCTATAAAATAATTAAATCAAATCAGGAGGCAATGAAATGAAAACCAAAACCGCACCCGCCGACCAGGCAGTCAAAGCACCCAAAGGCAAAAAAGCTCTGAAAGTGCTCGGCATCATCTTTTTGTGTGTTGCTCTGATTGCAGGCATCACAGCAGGGGTGAATGCAGCCCTTTTGCAGTCTTCAAAAGCAAAAGCCGCATCCTTTGCAAAAGTGGAAATTGAAAATCAGCTTGTGCCCGAAAAAGACGAAAACGGCTACTGGACTTTTGTGACAGACAGGGAGTTTAAAATTTTGCAACTGACCGATGTGCATATCGGCGGCGGTTACATGACTGCCAAAAAAGATGCCATGGCTCTTAATGCCGTTGCGGCAATGATTACTGCGGAAAAGCCTGACCTTGTTGTTGTGACGGGCGATATCTCTTACCCCGTACCGTTCCAGGCAGGTACCTTCAATAACCTTTCTTCCGCAAAGGTCTTTGCGACTCTTATGGAACAGCTTGGTGTGTATTGGACGGTTTGCTTCGGTAACCACGACACGGAAGCCTACAGTTATTACAGCCGTGCGCAGATTTCCGAATTCTACAGCAATGACGATTTTGCATATTGCCTGTTTGAAAGCGGTCCCGAAGAAGTGGACGGCTACGGCAATCAGGTTATCAATGTGAAAAACAGCGAGGGCATTATCACGCAGTCCCTTTTCGTGTTCGACAGCCATTCTTATGTGGACGGCGACATCCTCGGCATTATGTGGAAGTATGATAATATTCACGAAAACCAGGTAGAATGGTACAAAAACACAGTTCTTGCCCTCAATGCACAGAACAATGCCGTGCTCAAAGAACTCGGCAGAGAAGAAAACTCTGCTATCAAATCCCTTGCATTTATGCACATTCCGCTTGTGGAACAGAAGGATGCTTGGTACGAATATGCCGAAAACGGATTTGAAGACACCGAAAATGTAAAATACATTTACGGTGTTGCAGGGGAAAGCAAAAAGGTTGTTTACTCCGGCATCAAGGAAGACAATCTGTTTGAAACCATGCTCGAACTCGGCTCCACCAAGGGAACCTTCTGCGGCCATGACCATCTCAATAACTTCTCCATAGAGTACAAGGGAATCCGCCTGACCTACAGCCTGAGTGTGGACTATCTGGCTTACCCGGGCATCAAAAATGAAGGCACACAGCGCGGTTGCACGGTTATCACCGTTTCGCCCGACGGCAGTTTCGATTGCAAAGCAGAAAATTACTATCAGGAAAAATATGTAAGTCAGTACGAAAAAGAAGAAGTCACCATGCAGATGCTTGAAAATCTTCCGTATGATGAAATCGTAAAAGAATAATTAAAACAGAAACCCACCGAATTGTTCGGTGGGTTTGTTGTAAACAATCTTACTTTTCGTATCCTAATTTTTTAAGCAATGCCGGGTCGCAGGTGTCTGCCATGCCGCCGATTTCATCCCACAGTGCATCTGCCTGTGCTTTCCATGCGGCAAAGCCTGCAGGGGTGGCAGGGTAGTTGTCATACAGTTTTCCTACCTTGCCGCTTTGCAGAAGACCTTTCACAATCTTGCCCACGGTTTCACCGCGCAGTTTCTTGGTGGCAACCCCCTTGGTGATCACGGCGAGCATCTTTGCAATATCACCCGCAGTGAGGTCGAGTTCTTCACCCATACCGCCCAGAATCTTTGTGCTGAAAATGCAATCGTTTGCAAACAGATACTCCGCTTCATCATAATCGGCGGAGATAACACCGAACAGCAACGGCCGAAGTGAATCAAAATCCTTACCCTGTGCCTTCATGTAACGGCAGTTGATGGGCCAGAGTGCTTCTTTGGTAAGAGCCTTGTTTTCTTTGAGCAGTTTTGAAATCACATCTACCGCAATTTCAGCCTGCACAAGCGAAGAAGTCACCCCTTCGCCGCAGGTGGGCTTGGTCAGGAATGCGGCATCGCCCATAGCAATGAAGTTATCATCCACGCAGGAATACAGTGTGCGGTGATAGGGGGTCATGCCCTTTTCCACTTTTTCGACTCTGTATGCAGGGCGTTTGATGTTCTTGCTGTAATCCTTAAAAATTTCCTCGGCATAGTCATAGCCGTAGCCCGCGCCGATGCCTAAAATTGCACCATGCTCATTGCCCGACGGAGCTGACCATGCTTTGTATTGCATGCAGAATCCGTCCAGCGAACGGGGCTTAAAATTCTTGTCTTCATATTCGGCATAATACAGCACAACAAAGAAAATATCCTTGTTTGTCAACTTGTAATTTTCAACAACCGAAGTGTCGGGCAGTTTTGTTCTTGCTGCTGAGGGAATGCCCGTGCAATCGGCAACCAGTTTTGCATACACTTCCTGTTTGCCGTCTTTGGTGTTGTAGGTCGCACCGATGATGCGTTTGTTTTCGTCATAAATAAAATCGTCAAATGCCGCACCGTAAATGATTTCCGCGCCCGCATTCTTTGCTTCTTCGTTCATGCGCATGATGTAGTCATGCTTGTGCACACCGACCACAGGGGCAGGGGCGCCGATTTTCGGATGATTGCCGTAAGGGGAATAAATAACGGACGAAGCAAAGGTGAAGCCCCAGTCCTTGTCCGTAACGGCAGGAATGGTCATGCCGAACTTTTCCATGTCTTCTTTGCCGAAGTGGATAATATCGTAGTCGCGGTTTACATCATTCTGCTCTTCTTTTTCAATCAGAAGAACTTTAAATCCTTGTTCAGCCATTTTGCGTGCAAACCAACTGCCTGTTGTGGATGCGCCTGCAATGAGAATATCATATTGATTCATGTTTCCAGCCCCCTTGTTTTGATATGTATTCATTATATCACACGCATCCGTTCGCTTGCAACTGCTTATTTGTGAACATTTTTATACACTTGTGTAGCAATAGACAAATTATGTTTATTTTAAACATTGCAATTTATAATGTATTATGCTAAACTAATTATATTATGTAAAAAGAGGAGTTGAAAAGATGGGCAGTGAATTCTTCTGGCGCAAAACGTCGCAGTTCGGCGGCTTCTTAGGCAATCTTGTTTACACGATTTCTTCCCGTTACACGGCAGACCCCATGCCCAATCAACAGCAACTTCTTTTGTCTTTGATGCAAAAAAATGCCGACACCGAATACGGCAAAAAGTACAATTTCAAAGATATCAAAACCTTCGAACAGTATCAGGATGCCGTTCCCATCACCGATTATGACGATTATGAGCCCTTTATTGACCGCATGATCGCAGGTGAACAGAACCTGATCACATACAAAAAAATCAAGCATTATATTCAGACCTCGGGTAGTGCAGGCAAACCGAAGCTGATTCCCTTGTGCGGAAAAGCCGTCTGGAATTTTCAGATTATGGGCTTCTGCGCCCCCCTTGCCGCAACGCTCAATTACTATAAAAAGCAGGGCATTCCCATGCCCGGTCAGCATTCATTTTTGACCATCGAGGTCGTCAATCGTAATCTGCCGAACGGCAACACGGCAAGCTGTTTGTCTGCTATTCCGTTCAATCTCTTGCGTCCCATTGCGCAGTTCTTTTCCGTTACCCCCAAGGCGATTCTGTATCCCGAACAGCCCGAAGAAACAGATATGAACTATCTGAAACTGCGTTTTGCACTGGAAGACCGTTCTGTTACGGCATTAACGGCAGCACTTGTAATGTACCTTGAAAGCATGTTTGAATACCTCGAAAAGAATTGGGAACTGTTGGTGGAAGACATTGAAAAAGGCACCATCAGCAAATCTGTCCGTTGTCCCGCAGATTTGCGCAAAAAACTGCTCAAAAAATGCAAACCCAATCCGAAAAGAGCACAAGAACTGCGCGCGGAATTTCAAAAAGGGTTTGATACCCCCATCGGCCCGCGTATCTGGCCTGACCTTGCATGGACCTCTGCCATGCGTGGCGGCTCACTGGCTTTGTATGCAGAGAAACTCAAAAAATACTGCGGCGATCTGCCGTTTAATAACACAGGCTATGCCGCAAGCGAATCCCTGATGGCAATGCCTTTGGAAATGAGTGCTCTCGATGCAGTTTTACTGCCTAAGAGCTGCTTGTTTGAATTCCTGCCCGTGGATGCCCCCGCCGACACAAGACCGCTTCTGCTGGATCAGCTTGAAATCGGCAAGGACTATGAAGTCATTATCACCAACCTTGCAGGCCTTTACCGCTACCGTATGTATGATGTGGTGCGTGTGACGGGATATTATCAGAAAACCCCAAAGGTGGAATTTATGTACAGAAGCAACCTTGTTCTGAACATCACGGGTGAAAAAACCACTCAGCAGATGCTTGATTGGGCGGTGGAAAGGGCCTGTAAACAGGTCAATCTGCCATATAGTCGATTCTGCGCCTACGGCAGTATGGAAGACGGAAAACTGCCGTGTTATAACATTCTCATCGAACCCAAAGGCGATATAGATATTGATTTGTCTTTGCTTTCCGATACCCTTGACAAGGCTTTGTGCGACTCGAATCTCTATATCAATGTTCGCCGCCGCGAAGATGTGCTCGGCAAAACGCAGGTGCATCTTTTGCAGCAAGGTACCTTTGATGCCTACACCGATTCACTTCGTCAGCAGGGAATCAACATCAGCCAGGTCAAGCCCGTCACCATCCTCAACACGGATGAACGACAGGAATTTTTTCTTTCGCATATTACGCACTGAAAGGCGTGAGCCAAATGGCAAAAATCAGCATACGATATTCAAAAGTGCCCGGATTTATTCTGGGCATTTATTCTCGCATTCCGTTTTATAATATGCTTTTTTATCGGATTCTGAAAAATGAACCCGAAGATTATCTTGAAAAATTCTTCCCGACAGCGGGGATTCCCACAGAAGAAAAAGACGAGCTTCTCAAAGACATGGAACGGGAATTCTGGTTGCATGGCACGCATTTCGATGAGTATTTTTATTACGATTTTTACAATAAAGACCGTGCCTACAAGGATGCCTTCATCAACGAAACACAGCGTTTTTCTTATTACAACAAACTCAACACCATCAAAAGCATGAAGCAGTTTGACGATAAATGGAAAACCTACCAAAAACTAAAGCCCTTTTATAAACGCGAAGTCATTTTCTGCAAAACGCAAAGTGATTTTGATTCGTTTTCTGAATTTGTGCAACAGCATAAGAAGTTCATCAAAAAACCCGTGGATTCCTATTTCGGCAACGGGGTGGAACTGCTTGCAACAAACGAACAGACCGACCCCAAAGCTCTGTTTGCCCGTTTACTGAAAGACGGCAAATTTTTGTGCGAAGAATATGTTGTGCAGCATCCGTTTTTTGCTGCGTTGAATGCAAGCTCTCTGAATACCGTGCGTATTCCGACCGTGCTGACAGGCAAAACGCCCGATGAGTACAAAGTGCATGTTTTTTATCCGTGTCTGCGAATCGGCAGAAAGGGAAGCGTGGTCGACAATGCAGGTTCGGGCGGATTGCTCGTGCAGATCGATGCCGCAACAGGCAAGGTTTTCCACACCGCAAGGGATGAAATGAACCACGCATTTTCCGCGCATCCCGACAGCAAAATCACCTTCGACGGACTTGTGATTCCCGAATGGGAAAAAGCAGTGGAAACCGCAACAAAACTCGCTTTGTCCTGCCCCGAAAACCGCTATACAGGCTGGGATCTTGCCCTGACCGAAAACGGTTGGGTGCTTATCGAAGGCAACGCAAGAGCACAGTTTTTAGTCGGTCAGATCTGCGACCGTGTGGGTAAAAAAACAGAAATGGACTCCCTTGTGAAGCAATGTAAATAAAGCAAAAGAGAGAAGTCACAGCGGCTTCTCTCTTGTTTTTTTATTGCAATTCAATTTTTTCACCGAGCACTTTTTGGATTCGGTCAAAAATGTCTGCATCTGTTGTGCGGTCAATCGGTTCAACGCAAAAAGACGATTCATTTTTACCAACGCTTGTTTTGCAAGGAAGAGCACGCAAATCTGTAAGATTTATCTTGCCGTTTTCTTCTTTTAACTGCAATTGAAGAATGACTGTTTCGCGTGTGCCCTCCTTTGATTGTGACGAAATGAAATTGCCGAACGAAAACAGGCAGGGAACACCGCTTACAACGTCAAACGGTTGCAGAACGTGCGAATGGGAACCTGCAATGAAATCACAGCCGGCACTTGCCAGTTCTTTTGCAATCTGTTTTTGTTTTTTGCTTACTTTGTGCGTGTATTCCGTGCCCCAATGAATGTAGGTGATTACAAACTGTGCGCCGTCTTTTTTTGCATCTGCAATGTCCTTTTTTGCTTTTTCTGCGGAATACAGATTGAGCAATTCTTTGTTTGCAACAGCCGCACTTTTGAAGTTGTAAAAGGTGGCATACGCAAGCAATGCTACGCGGATTCCGTTTGCATCGAACAGCAAATGCCGCTTTGTGTTCTCATTTTCAAAAATACCCGTAACGGGTAAATCTGCCTTTTTCAGTTCGCTTAATGTGGCTTGCAAGCCTTGCAACCCGCCGTCACAGTTGTGGTTGTTTGCACTGCAAACAGCATCAAAACCGGCTTGCTTTAAAGCGGTGAGAAACTGCGGCGGTGCATTTAAAAAGGGCAGTCCGTCCGCTGTGATGCTCTCACTCATGTAAGCAAGATTTGTGTCGCAAATCGTTTCAAGATTGCCAACCACAAAATCAGCCTCCGCAAACAGCTTTTTGACAGGTGCAAACATAGCCGAAAAGTCAAAACTGCCGTCCTCTTTTCTGTGCGCATTCTGCTGTTTTCGTTGGCACAACAGGTCGCCCGTCAGCAGAATCGTTGCGGATTTGGTTTCATTGCTATTTGCAAAAACACCGTTTTCGTTTTGCATAAAACGGCTTTCGGCAGGGGACACAGCCACCGTTTTATGTGGTTTGGTGGGTAACTTTAAGTGCATCGGGTTGCTTGAGATTCGCGAAATTAAATTTTTTAAAAGCAGAATAAAAATCTGCAAAATCTGCTTCATAAAATTCCTTCTTCTTTCAAAACGGATTCGATGACTGCGGCTTTTCCGCACTGTCTGTTCTGAATGAGTGTCAATCCCTGATTCCAGTTGCCTTCTATGATGGAAGCCCCGTTGGGTATAACGGCAACATCCCAGCCGATCAGGTGGCCGTCGCCGTTTTGTTCGCAGAATACCGCGGCTTTTTGCACGGTTTCTTTGATTTTATCCCAATTCGGAATGCAAAAATCTTTGAACACGCAACCGCTGACGGGGTGTTTTTTTACCGTGTTCAGGTCGTGGTCAAAGCCGTCTGTGATAACGCGACCCGTGTTTACATCCACACCGCATCCGACCCCGCCTTTCACGAGATTATCAACCGACGAATTGCCGTAGCCTGTCTTGAAGCAAGCACCGATGAAGTGCACATTGCCGTTAACGCAAAGGGTGGAAACACGCAGGGTGTTTACCGTCTGCGGGTTGAATGCGGCAATACTTTCGTGTTGCGCAAGCACTTCTTCAACCAGTGCATTTTCTTTTTGCAGCCGTTCATATTTTTGCAGGGCAGTATCGCCGTCTGTATAAACAAAACGCTCTATTCCGTTGCCCTGAAAAGCATCAGGTCGCTTGAAAACAACTTCTTTTTTCTCCTGCACAAACTGCAAAAATTCTTCTTTGGTGCAGGTCTTTACCGCAATCCATTCTCTGCCGAGGAAAGGTGCATATTTTTGGTTAAAACCGTGTTTGCTTCCCGTGATGGTCAGTGCCGCATGGCGGTCACCCAAACGGGAAAGAATCCTGTGTTTGTTATACATGGTGAGGTAAGTTTTTATCTCGTCATCATTTTTCAAAAACAACTCATAATCCATGTATTCGCCGAGTGTACAACGCACAAGCAAAAATGCACGCAGGTAGTGCCGGTAGGAAATATGCTGTTTGCCAATGCCGCGCTTTTGCATCTGTTTGTTGAATCGAAATACCGATGCAATAACCGTAAAGCGGTATATAAATGCTTTTTCCGAGAAATAATGATACAGCTTATTTTTCATTTTGCACCTCCTGCAACTGCACATTGCCGTGGCGAATCAGCGGTATGGTTGCAAATGCGGGCAGAATGGAACCGGCGGCAAAGGGGTACAGTGCTTTGTAGCCCAAGCGGCTGTCCAGCAAAAAGCCCGCCAGGAACGGCCCTACCACTCTGCCGAGTTTGCAGGAATCGGTATACACGGAGGTCACAATGCCCACCGTGCCCGCATCCGTCATTTCCATGAGCATCGGCAAGGGGAGCACACTTTCCATCGACCATCCGATGCCGATGAGAAGCAACGACAACACCGAAACAACACCGAAGTGCGAAGTCACAGCGGCAAGCAAAAAGCCCGCAAGCATAAACGCATACGAAATAAACAAGGTGCGTTTTCTGCCCCATTTTGCGGCAATTTTTGCCGTCAGCAGAATGCTGACAAGTCCGGACAGATAAATTGCAATGGTCAGCAGGGAAGTGTGCGCATATTTCATGCCCCACTGCGTGACGGCATAATTGAGATAGGCGGATGAAAAAGCGTAATAAGCCAATTTTGCAAAAAAATTGGCTGCTAAAATGCCCGCAAAACTGCGCTTTTTGCCGGTCGGCAAATTCCTGAACATCACGCGAAGCGAGGTCTGTGTGATGTCTGTTGTGCCGTTGTATTTTGCAAGAATATCCTTTTGCTGTTGCAGTAAACGGTTTTCGGGCACGGCAAATAAGTAAAACAAGGTGCAGTTTAAAATCGTGCCTGCGGCGGTTAGGTAAATCACCGTAAAATCAGTGTCAAAGAAGAAAATGAGCAGCACGACCCAAGCCCCGCCCAAAGAGCAGACAATACGGTTGATGACACTGGCATTGGCATTCAGCGGCTTCGGTGTCAGGTCGGGTACCAATGCCGTTGCGGCAGGATTCATCATGCAAACGGTTATCGCACACAGGAAAAAGCAGACCAAAAACGGCACAAGTGAAGGCTTTTCAAGGAACAAAACCGAAAGTGCAAGCACGGCGGCACAAACAAAACCGCCCGTCAGAATAAACGGTGTTCTTCTGCCTCGTGTTGCACGGCAACGGTCAGAAAGAGAACCCCATACCGGCAACAACAGCATGGTCAGCAACTGACTTGCCGCAATGATGCCGCCCTTGAAACTTTCTGTTTTGCCGAAGCCGAGCACCAATACATTCTGCAAGGTGGAATTAAGAATTTCATCCCACACGCCAATAGCAAGCTGAATGACGGAAATGCGCACAACCAGCGCCGTGTTCAGTTTCAATTTTGCATTCGCCATGTGCACACCTCCTCTTTTTGCCTACTTTATATTTTATCATTATTTGCCGTCTGCTGTCAACTGTTTTGCCGAGTGCAACATATTTTTCATAAGTGTAGTAATTTTTTGTTTTTATTGACTTATAATTTTTATTATGTTATTTTATTAAAAGATATTATAGGGGGAAATGAAAATGAAAAAAACGGGACTCGTGCTGGAAGGCGGTGCTTCTCGCGGCATTTACACCGCGGGTGTGCTGGATGTTCTGCTTGAAAATGAAATTTATTTTGACGGCTGTATGGGTGTTTCCGCTGGTGCCGTTCACGGCATCAACTATGCCTCCCGTCAGCCGGGCCGTTCTTATTGCTTCAGCGTGAAATACTGCAAGGATCCCCGCTTTATGAGTCTGCGTTCTTTTTTGAAAACGGGCGACATCTGCGGCGCAAAGTTCTGTTTTTACGATATTCCCGATTCGCTTGTGCCCTTTGCGCATGAAAGTTTCGAAAACAGCACAACTGAATTTTATTGTGTCTGCACCGATGTAAAAACGGGCGAGCCCGTTTATCATAAATGCAATCATATGCGTGATGGCGAAGTCGAATGGATCCGTGCATCGTCATCCATGCCGATGGTATCCCGCAATGTGGAAATCGACGGTCAACTGCTGTTGGACGGCGGTGTTGCAGACTCTATTCCGTTTAAAAAGTTTATTGAAATGGGATACAATAAAACGGTCGTCGTCTGCACACAACACGACGGCTACCGCAAAGAAAAAGAATCAATCAGCAAACTCATGCCCCTGCGCTACGGCAAGGCTTCACCTTTTGTGAAGACTATGCAAAATCGTCCGGCTATGTATAATACACAGCTGGATGACCTGAAAAGGGCGGAACAAAACGGGGAAGTTCTTGTTATTCGCCCGAGTGAACCTCTGCACATTGGCAGGGTGGAGCACGACCCCGAAGTCATCCGTCAGGTCTATCTGCTCGGCAGAAGCGATGCGCAAAAGATGATTGACAAAATAAAAGCATTTATTTGTTAATAGTTTATTCAAAAAGCATTCATTATTTATTCAGAGATAAGGATTTTTCTCTTGATTTGCAACAGCGTGTTGTGTATAATATAATTTGAACTTCAAAATAATCGGAAAGGGCAGGGTTTTGCAGATGCGATCAGATTTTTCGGTGCAACGAAAATCAATGCTTGCCCTTGGCCCGCTGTCTGATTTGAGAGAAATGGTCAATCGTATCGAGGTATACGGCACTGATACGGTGATCGTTGAAAAAAAAGATACGCAAAAAATTCACTATTCGGCAGAAAAACTTTGCGATGATGTTCGTTCGCTTTCCACCGCATTGGCAGAAATGGGTTTTTGCGGATGCAACATCGCTCTGTTGGCAGAAAATTCATACCGCTGGATTGTTGCCTTTCTTGCAATCACCTGCGGTGTGGGCACGGCCGTGCCGCTGGACAAGGAACTGACCGAAAATGAACTCGACGATTTGCTTTGCAAAAGCAACGCTGCGGCACTGTTCTGCTCTTCCACTTTTTATGAAACGGGACTTCGCAATCAAACTCAACTTCGTGCACTTTTTGCCATGGACGGTGAGGCGAACGGGCTTATCGGTTGGGATGAACTGTTGACCAGAGGAAAGCTGCTCCGAAATCAGGACGACCGTCGCTTTTCGGAATTCGCAATTGCCCCCGAAGACATTGCTGCTGTTATTTTTACCTCCGGCACAACGGGTGCAAATAAGGGTGTGCAGTTAACACAAAAAAATTTCGTCAGCAACATCAATGCCATTGCCGAGCATGTGCCCGTGGAGGAATCGACCATTTCGGTTTTGCCGATGAACCATATTTACGAACTCAACTGCAATATTTTACCCATGCTTTACATACACACGGTCATTTGCATCAATGACCGCATGCGCAATCTGATGCGCAATTTCCGTTTTTTTAAGCCGAAAATGGCAGTGGTCGTTCCGTTGTTTCTGGAAAGTTTCTACAATCACATCCGTCAGGGTCTGCGTAAGGACGGTATAGATAAAAAAACGGACCGTGCCGTTGCATTGAGCAACAAACTGCTTGAAACTGGAATTGACATCAGACGCAGTTTGTTCAAGGATATTCATGCTTATTTCGGCGATGAACTTAAATTGCTGATTTGCGGGGGCGCACCAGCCAATGCAAAATACATCAAGGGCTTAACGGAGCTCGGTTTCGATATTTATGTCGGCTATGGGCTGACGGAAGCCTCTCCCATTGCCGCACTCAACACAAGCACAAGGCATCATCCCGACAGTGTCGGTAAATCTTTTTTCAATACGGATATTCATATTCATGCCCCCAATGAAGAAGGGGAAGGCGAAGTGTGGCTTCGCGGTGAAAATATCACCCCGGGCTATTACAATGACCCGGCTGCTACGGCTGATTCGTTTGAAGACGGCTGGTTCAAAACCGGGGATATCGGCAAGGTAACCAACGACGGTCATCTTGTGCTGACGGGCAGAAAAAAGAATCTGATTATTCTTGATAACGGCAAAAATGTGCATCCCGAAGAAATCGAAAGCATCCTGCGCAGCCGCATTCCTTATGTGCGTGAAATTGTGGTGATGGAGAGCGAAAAAGAAATTTTCGGCGTGTTGCAAAAAATCATTGCCGCGGTTTTGTATGTGGATGCTTCCGATTTTGAAGGCATGACGGAATCGGAAATTGAAACCAAAGCGCGCGCGGATGTGATGGCGGTCAATGCAGACCTGCCGGGCTACAAAGCGGTCAGCCATGTGATGATTGCACAGCACGGTTTTCAGAAAACATCCACCCAAAAAATATTGAGGAGTAAAGTGATAGAAGAATACACAGTCATTCGTGATCGCAAGGGGGAAGACGATGCTTGAACGTTTGATTGCTGTTGTCGGGGAATATGTTCCCGTGGACAGACAAAAAATTGATTACAATACATCATTGCGCATGGATCTGGGTTTGAATTCTCTGGATCTTGTTAATCTTGCCGTGTCGGTTGAAAACGAATTCGGCATTGAAATTTCCGACCGCAAACTTGCCATGATGAAAACCGTCGGCGACCTTGTCCGACACATTGAAACCACAGCAGAATAAAAAACGCAATAAAGAACGATCAGGGGGAAGAAACATGAAAAAACAGCCATTACTATATGTGCTGTTGGGCATGTTGATCGCAATGTTTTGCGTTGGGTTTGTTTTGATTCTGCAATCATCGAATGAGGCGGCAAGCGGGGTTTTCCTTGACTTGCAGCAAGCAGCATCCAATGCACAAGCACAGCAGAATCAGCCCGTTGTTCAACAAACACAACCCACGCAAACCTATTACGAACAACCGACCTACAGCCAGAATCCGCAAACTGCACCGTCCGTGCAGCAACCCACGCAAGTCTACAGCAATCCCGCTGTTATACTGGATGTGACGGCAAGCAAGGAACAAATTCTCAATGCCATGTGCACGGCAGTCAACTCCGTGAAGACTGCACAAAATTTCGGTGCCGTTAAGTATCAGAATATTGATATGAAGCTGATTGAATGCAGCATGCCCTTTGCAGTCGGCATTGCGAATCCGATCATTGAAAAATTCACGGGTGAAGAAACACTCAACTATCAATTTGTGAACGGCTCGTGCATCGGGCCGAAATCGGGTGAACCTGTTACGCCGAATCTTGTTATTCCGCCGTCGGACAGGCTTTTTTCACTCGACGGCAACGGAATAACTTCTGCAGTCGTTACCCAAGACGGCTACGATACCACCTACAGCATTTCTCTTGTGCCCGAAACTGCCACACTCGAAGCACCCGTACCGTATTATCATGCACTCTGCATGGATTATCTGGATATGAATGCACTTGACCTCGGCATTGCAAAAATCAACAAGGGTAATTATACTTATCCGGGTGCTACGGTCAATGTCACCGTCAATCAGCTCGGGCAGATTATCCGCTATGAGGAGTATATGCCGCTGTCGGCTTTCGGTGAAGGCTCGCTCGGCATCACCGCATCAGGCACAATCAGTGGTTCCTTGCATGAAGTATGGACTTTTACTTGGTAAACAATTTATTGAATGGGGGATATAAAAATGAAAATTCTGTTAGTTGGTTCCGGCGCTATCGGTTCCTGCATTGCCGTGCTTGTCAAAGAGGCAGGTTACGACATTGATGTTCTTGAACTCAAGAGCGAATTTGCAGACATTATCAGCAACAAAGGTATTCATCTGACGGGGGCGAAGGGCGAACATACCATGAAGCTCGATGCCTATTCATCTGTTGATGAACTGCCCGGTAAATATGATGTATGCTTCATCGCAACCAAAACCTTCTCCATGGCACCTGCCGCAAAGAGTGTTCTGCCTGTTCTGACAGACGATGCACTTGTTATTTCCATGCAGAACGGTATCTGCACCGAAATTCTTGCCGAAGTTGTCGGCGCAAACCGCACGGTTGGCTGTGCCATCGGCTACGGCGCCACCATGCACACCTTCGGTGAAGTTGAAATGACCTCCAAGGGCGACCTTTACATCGGTATGCTCAAAGGCCAGTCTTCTCCGAAGCTTGAAGAAGTTCGTAAAATGATGAGCGCACTTCTTCCCACCATCATTGACAAAGACATCATTGCCCGTCAGTATTCCAAGCTCATTATCAACTCCTGCATCAACGCCCTTGCTGCCATCTGCGGTGAAAAGCTCGGCGTTCTGCTGGATGATCCCAGAGCCTGCAAGGTCTTCCTCGGCATTGCAAGAGAAGGCATTTATGTTGCAAAGGCTATGGGACTCAAAGTGCCTCCCTTTAAAAAAGTGCTTGACTACAACCTGCTGACCTTGACCGATGCCGCATGGTTCGATGCCTGCGCAACTGTTCTGTTCCGCATCATCGGCAAAAAAGGCTTCGGTGCTGTCAAACCTTCCACCCTGCAGGCACTTGAAAGAGGTGAAATCACCGAAATTGATTACTTCAACGGCTACATTGCCGCAAACGGAGCAAAATGCGGAGTTCCCACTCCCGTTAACTCCCTTGCAGTCAAGCTTGTGAAGGAAATCGAAAAAGGCGAACGCAAGATGTCGCTTGACAATCTTGACGAATTCAAACTGTAAATAAATCCGGTTTCAAGCCGTTTTTATAATACCTTGACAGAGGAGATAAAAAATGACTTCCATTGAATTGACCGCACAGGAAAAGAAAGTGTTGGATGCTATCCGTCACGAAATTCACATGATCGGCCCGCTTGTTCACATCAAAGACATGGTGCTTCGTGTGGAAGGTGCCTACGGCGACAGAGTTGCTTTTGTTGAGAAGCAGAAGCGAAAAGGCCGCGAATTTGATGTTGTGAACCACACCGTCAGCGAATTCAAAGAAAAACGTGCCGCACTGGGTACTGCCCTGACTGCACTTGGATTAAAAGGCAAACACATTGCACTCATCGGCGAAACATCCTTCAACTGGATTCTTTCCTTCTATGCAACTGTTTGCGGTGTCGGTGTTGCCGTTCCGCTTGACAAGGAAATGACAGACGAAGAAATCAGCCACCTCATCGAAAAGGCTGACTGCGATGCCGTTTTCTGCTCCAAAACATATTTCAAAGCCGCAAAAGCACACATGGACAGCCATCCCGATTGCATTTGCTGTGTGACCTTCAATAAGGAAGTTGCAGAAGACCGCTATTTCACAATCGATGCCCTGATCGAAAAAGGCAGAGAACTGATTGCGGCAGGCGACAAGTCTTATGTGGATGCGGAAATTGACCCCGAACAGCTTTGTGCCATCATCTTTACCTCCGGCACAACGGGTGCCAACAAGGGCGTTATGCTTTCGCACCGCAATTTCTGCGCAAATGTTGACAATGTTATCGAAACCATTCCGACCGAATATTCTTCTTTCTCTTTGCTTCCGATCAACCATGTTTTTGAACTCAGTTGCAACATGATGGTTGCTTTCTACATGAATGCCGTCATTTACATCAACGACAGCTTAAAGAATATTCTGCCGAACATTCAGTTGTTCCAGCCCGATGCCATGAATGCCGTTCCGCTGGTGCTGGAAGGAATCTACAACGGTATCTGGGCAAAGGCAAAAGAAGGCGGCAAGGACGAAATTCTCAAAAAGCTCGTCAAGGTCAGCAACAAACTGCGCAAGCACGGCATTGACTTGCGCCATGTGCTGTTCAAAACCATCAGCAGAAGCTTCGGCAATCGTTTTCCGACCCTTGTCTGCGGCGGTGCTCCATCCAGAAAAGACTATGTCACAGGCCTCGGTGATCTCGGCTTCCGTGTTTACAACGGTTACGGCCTGACCGAAACTTCACCTTCCGTCACCCTGAATCTGCAAGCAGACAAAGACCCGACTTCCGCAGGTTTTGCGCTTCCTCGTTGTGAATTCAAAATCAACGAACCCGATGCAGACGGTGTAGGCGAAATCTGGATTCGCGGCACGAACGTGTTCAGCGGTTACTACAAAGACGAAGAAGCTACGGCCGCATCCTTTGAAGGAGAATGGTTCAAGACCGGTGACTACGGCACCGCAACCGAAGAAGGCGAGCTGTTTGTTGTCGGCAGAAAGAAGACCCTTATTATCCTCGATAACGGTAAGAATGTTTTCCCCGAAGACATTGAATTTGCTGTTATGGACAACTTGTCTTACATCCGCGAAGCCTGTGCGCTTGAAGCCGAAAAGGAAATTGCAGGCGAACTGCGCAAAATCATTGCGGTTGCAATTTATGTGGAACCCGCTGATTTTGAAGGTATGACCGAAGAAGAAATCAAAAAGAAAGTTGCCGACGATGTTTACAACGATGTCAACCGCAAAATGATTTCTTACAAGAAGGTTCAGGATGTTTTTGTTGTTTTCAAGGAATTTGAAAAAACAACCACAAGAAAGATCATCCGTCAAAAAGTTATTGATGCTTACAATGCCGCTGTTAAGACAGCCGCTAAAGTATAAGGAGAAAAGAAATATGCTTGAAAAACTCAGAGAAATCATTTGTGAATTTGTTCAGCTCGACCCCCAGAGCATTACCGAACAGACCAACATCCGAACAGATCTCGGTCTGAACTCTTTGGAACTGGTTAACCTTGCTGTTGCCATTGAAGATGCTTTTGACCTCGAAATTCCCGATCGTGCCGTTGTCGGCATTGAAACAGTTGCCGATGTCATTGCACTGCTCGAAGAATACAGCGAAGACTAAAAAATGCAAAAGGGGCTGTTTTTTACAGTCCCTTTTTTCGGAGTAAAATATGGTTTATTACCTTTCATGGCAAAATGAATTACCCGTTTTGCCTGCAAACTGGCAACAATATCTGCCGCAATGGCGCATCGAAAAAGCCCTTGCTTATAAGCAGGAAAAAGACAGAATCACAAGCGTGCTTGCCTTTCTGCTGCTTCGCTTTGCGCTGTTCAAGGAATATGCCGTTACCGCAATGCCGCAAATCGAAACGGATGAAAACGGCAAGCCGTTTGCCGTGAACGGAGAATATCATTTCAATCTTTCTCACTGTGATACGGCGGTGGCCTGTGCGGTGGATGTATCTCCTGTCGGTGTCGATGTGCAGGATTTTCGTCCCGTCGGTGAAAATGTTGTGAAAAAGGTCTGTTCCGAAGCGGAGCAGATGTGTATGCTGGAAAGCCGATATGATGAACAGCTTTTTGCCGCCTTCTGGGCAAGCAAGGAGGCATACGGGAAGAACACAGGGTGCGGAATCGGATATAATTTAAAAGAATATTCATTTTGTCCGTATTTGCACTTTCCGCAAGATATGCAATACGAAAATCATTGGATACAGACCCAAGTGAAGGATGATTATTCTTTGTCAGTTTGTGCCTGCACAAAACAGCAATTTACGGCAGTAAACTTTGACAGCATTGCGGAAATTCTTTCTGTTCTTGATAGGCAGACGGAAAAAAGATGAAATATTTGTGAATATAATTTGTTGTTTTTTACAAAAACTGCTTTGTTTTGTAAATAATCTATTTTTTATCACAATATGTTGAAAATGGTTTTTATCGGGTATATAATATCCACATAAGTATATTCAAACAGGAGGAAACATTTATGAAAAAAAGAATCTGCAATATTTTGTCTGTCTTGTTGGTTGTCCTGATGCTTGTGCCTATGGCAGCACCTGCTGCCGCTGCATCGGGTGCGGCAGTTCCCACCGTATATTGTCAGGGGCAGGGTGCGACACTTGTGAATGCACAGGGTGAAGCCATTTATCCCTTGAATATTGAAATTATGCCCATTGTTGAAGAGTGCATGCCTTTGTTTATTGATGCACTCACTACGGGTGCATACGATGCATGGTACGATAAGCTTCGCGAGGAAGTGATTCCGCTGTTTGAAGAAATTCAGCTTGACAACAACGGCGAAATTGCAGACGGCTCTTATGTCGCATGGACATGGAATTACAATTCTCTGAAGGGGCCCTCCGCTTCTTACGGCATCCGTGACTATGTTATGGAATTCGACTGGCGACTTGACCCGTTTGCCAATGCGGAGGTTCTGGAACGCTATATTGCCGATGTCATGCGTAAAACCGGCTCGGACAAGGTAAACCTTGTCGGTCGCTGCGAGGGTGCAAACATCGTGATGGCTTACCTTGCCGAATACGGTTATGACAATGTCAACTGCGTTGCGTTTTATGTGCAGTCCCTGTACGGTGTGGATGCTGTCAGTGCCGCATTCAGCGGAAATATCAGACTGAACACCGCTTCTCTGGAAGCATGGATGAATTCCAATCTTGATCTCGAGGATGACAGCCTTTCCGAACTGCTGTATTCCTTCCTTGCACTTGCGCAGAATACCTACACTCTGCCCGTGCTTGCAGAGGTTATCAATCTGTTTGTGGATAAGCTGTATTCGGAAATCATGCCCGAAATGCTGCTGAATACCTACGGCGGCTTCCCGGGCATCTGGGCACTGGTCAACAGTGAGGATTATGAGGACGCCAAGAAAGTCATGTTCGGCGGCAAGGAAGAAGAATATGCCGGCATGATCGAAAAGCTTGACAATTACGACACCAAAGTCCGTCAGCGTGTGGATGAAATCATTCTTGACGGTATACAAGCCGGTGTTAAGTTTGCATCCTTTGCAAAATACGGCTATATCAGCATTCCTCTTGACGAAACCGCAAAGGAATTGTCGGATTCTCTTGTTATACTCAACCGTGCCTCCTTCGGTGCAACCTGCGCCAATCGCGGTGCGATTCTGAGCGAGGATTATATTGAAGCACGCAAGGAAAACGGAAACGACATCTATCTTTCTCCCGATAACAATATTGATGCATCCACCTGCCTGTTTCCGGATACAACATGGATCATCAAGGATTCTTCTCATAAAAATTTCCCCGACAGTGAGCATGTGCTGATGGAGAAATTCATCCATTCAGACGGCACAATGACCGTGTTTACAGATGATAATTATCCGCAGTATATGATTTATGATGCCGAAAGCGGTGTTCTTACACCGTATGAAGGCTCGCCCGTTGAGGATGTTGTGGAAAAGCCCATGACTATCAAGGAATATTGCATCCGCTTTGTCAATGCCATACTTGCATTTATCTATAAGCTCTTCAATAATTGGTTGAAGTCAGAATAAAGATAAAATATTTTAACGGACTGTTATTTTCGGATAACGGTCCGTTTCTTTTGTCAGGATTTACAAACTGTCTATTGATTTTTGAACTAAATTATAATATAATATTTTTAATATGGCGGTTTGTTTTCTGTTGCCGCCAAAAGAGTCAGCAAGGAGTCCTGATGTATGAAAAAAGCAATCCGAATTCTATCTGTTTTTCTGTGTGCCGTATTGTTGGCAGGGGTTTGCCTGCCTATGACTGCACTTGCAGATGTGCGCACTTCCGATCCTGTTATTTATGTTCGCGGGCAGGGTACCCCTCTGTATAATGCAGACGGAGAGCAGATCTATCCGCTTGAGGTGGAAGACGGTTATCTCGGCAATGCAGTCAAGGAATGCCTTCCGATTTTTATGGATGGCGTTCGTACCGGAGAATGGGATGCCTATTGCGATGCGCTGTATGATGCGGTTTATCCCGTATTTGAAGAAATTGCACTTGATAAAAACGGCGAAGCCTCCGACGGCTCGGGTATTCAGTGGACATGGTCGCGTTCTACACTGAAGGACACCAAGAAAAACGGCACCTATGCCATGCGTGACTATATGTATTACTATGACTGGCGCCTGGACCCTTGGACAGTCGCTGCCGATTTGAGTGGTTACATTGATGCTGTTATGGCAGTCACAGGGGCAAAAAAGGTCAACATTATCGGCAGATGCGAAGGTGCTTGTATTGTACAGGCTTATATGGTTCGATACGGCACTTCAAAAATCAATAACTATTGCCTTTACAGTCAGGCTCTGTCGGGTGTTAACACCGTCAGCGGCACATTCAGCGGTAAAATTCAGGTTGATGTCGCTTCGGTTGACCGCTATGCTGACTATTACATGACAACAAGTAACACCGTCGTCAATGATCTTCTTCAAGCCATCATTGATATGGCAGTCATCACCAACGGCTTGAACCTTGCCACCTCATTTGTCAATGATATTTATGCACAGGTGAGTGCCAATATCCTGCCTCGTCTTATTCTTGCTACTTACGGCACCATGCCCGGCATCTGGGCAATGGTTGATCTGGAAGATTTTGACAAAGCCATGGAATTGAATTTCAGCGGCAGAGAAAGCGAATATGCAGGCCTGATCAGAAAGATCAACAATTTCCACAACAAGGTTGCCGTATCGTTTGAATCCGATCTCAAACAGTTTGAACGCAAGGGTGTTGACATTGCCGTTGTTTCCAAATACGGCTTCCAGAGCATTCCGCTGTTCGAGAATAATGAAGTCCTTTCCGACGGTGCTTCCACCGTTGAAAACACAACCTTCGGTGCTACCACTGCTCTTGTCAATCAGACTCTTTCCGAAGATTACATCAATGCCCGCATCAGAGCCGGCTACGGGAAATACATTTCCCCCGACAAGCAGATCGACATGTCCACTTGTCTGTTCCCCGAAACCACATGGATCGTCAAAGGTCTTGAACACAGTGTGTTCCCCGAATGTGCAGAAGAACTCATTTCCGCATTCTTTATTACCGACGGCAAAATGACCATTGATTCTTACGATGTTTTCCCGCAGTTCACCGTTTACAATGAGAAAAAGGCAGTGCTTGAACCCATGACGGAAGAAAACAGCAAGAATTCCTGGTCAGAAATCGGAATCATGGCAAAAATTGCAAACTTCTTCCGTTCCATTATCAATATGTTCCTGAAAATCTTCAATAACCTGTTGAATCTTGACCTGACAAATTAAGGGATGTTTGGCAGAAAGGAGATATTTTATGAATCAACCCATTGTAAAATATTCCGAACCTGTCCGTCTGTTGCCGCCGCAGCAAAACAATGCACGCAACAGTGAAGGCGATTTTGCACGGCTTAAGGATGGCAGAATCCTGTTTGTTTTCAGCCGTTATAATACAGACAACTCCCATGACGATGCAAAATGCGATATCGCGGCACTGTATTCGGACGATGACGGCCAGACCTTTCCCGGAGAACCTGTTGTTATTGTCCCTGCATCCGCACACAATACGCTCAATCTGATGAGTGTATCCCTGCTTCGATTGCAGAACGGCAAACTTGCAATCTTTTATCTTTGCAAAAAAGATCCGTTTTCCGAAGTGTATATGCGCCTTGCAAATGAAGACGAAACGGTATTCGGCGATCCCGTCAAGTGCATGCCGTTTGATGAAGAAAGTTATAATGTCATCAACAATGCCCGCATCGTGCAGTTAAAAAACGGCAGAATTCTCATTCCCGCCGCAAAGCACGAAGTAAAAACCTACGAAAACGGCGATCGTCATGCCGAATATTTCGGCAAATGCCGTGTATACGGTTCGGACGACGACGGCAAAACATGGAAAAACCTTGCAGGTTTTATTGAATTGCCTAACCCCGGTTATTCCGAAACAGGTCTGCAGGAACCCGGTATTATTGAACTGCCCGACGGCAGATTGTATCAGTATTTCCGCACCGACCGTATGTTCCAGTTTGAAAGTTTTTCGTCCGATCACGGCGAAACATGGACACTCCCCATCCCGTCCCGCTTTACAGCGCCCGAATCGCCCATGCTCATCCGCAGAAATCCTTATTCGGGGCAGTATTTTGCATTCTGGAATCCCATACCTCTTTATAACGGCAGACTCGATCCCAACGAAAAATGGGTGCATGCGGGCAGAAATCCGTTTGTGATGGCTGTCAGCGACAACGGACTGGACTTTTCATCTTTTGTTGTGCTTGAAAGTGAAGAGGATCACGGCTATTGCTATCCGTCCGTTTTCTTTTTGAATGAAAAGGAAATGCTACTGTCCTATTGCAGCGGCGGGCCCGAAGACGATATGTGCCTTGCCAAAACCACCATCCGTAAAGTTGTGATTGAATAAATATTAAAACGCTTGACAATGATATGCATAATATGCTATTCTTGTGCATATATTTGTATATTATTGCAAGAGAGGGCTTTTGAAATGAATTTAAAGGGCAGAGATTTTTTAACCTTACTTGATTTTACCCCGGAAGAAATTGAATATCTTCTGGATCTTTCGGCAGACCTTAAGCATAAGAAAAAAGCAGGCATCCTGCACGATACACTGCGCGGCAAAAATGTTGCTTTAATTTTTGAAAAAACCAGCACCCGCACCCGTTCCAGCTTCGAGGTTGCCGCACATGACCTCGGCATGGGCAGTACTTATCTTGACCCGTCTGCATCGCAGATCGGCAAAAAAGAAAGCATTGCCGACACCGCACGCGTGCTTGCCGGCATGTTTGACGGCATCGAATACCGTGGCTACGGGCAGGAAAAGGTGGAAGAACTCGCAAAATATTCCGTGGTTCCCGTGTGGAACGGGCTTACCAACGAATACCACCCCACACAGATCCTTGCCGACTTCCTCACCATCCGTGAGCATTTCGGCAGACTCAAAGACATTAACTTTGTTTACATGGGCGATGCCCGCTACAACATGGGCAACTCCTTAATGATCGGCTGTGCCAAAATGGGGCTGCATTTCACCGCCTGTTCACCTGCCAAGTATTTTCCCGAAGAACAACTCGTTGAAAAATGCCGTGCCATTGCCGCCGAAACGGGTGCAACGCTTACTTTTGAAGAAGACCCGATGAAAGCCACCAAGGGGGCGGATGTCATTTATACGGACATCTGGGTATCCATGGGCGAACCCATCGAAGCATGGGAAGAAAGAGTCAATGATCTTCTCCCGTATCAGGTCAACAAAAAACTCATGGACAATGCAGGCGAACAGTGCATCTTTATGCATTGTCTGCCGTCTTATCACGACCACAAAACGCAGGTCGGCAAAGAAATGGGCGAACGCTTCAATCTGGATGCCTTTGAAGTGACGGATGAAGTTTTTGAAAGCGCGGCTTCGGTTGTGTTCAAGGAAGCGGAAAACCGCATGCACACCATCAAGGCTGTTATGCTTGCAACTCTCGCATAAATTAAAGAAAAGGATGTATTGAAAATGAAGAAGTTTATCAGCATTCTGCTCAGCGCAATTCTTGTTTTTGCTTGTATGATCCCTGCATTCGCAACCGAAAGCGAATCCGCAGAAGTTTCCTATGATGGCGAGCCCGTTGTGGTTGTGCGCGGTTTTGACTTCATGGGGCTTCATTATGAAGACGGCAGTCCTGCTCTGACCTTTACATTCGGCAATATTTTCCCCGGCGTGGTCAAACTTCTGTTCAACATGATGCTGTTCAATGAAAAAGGCATGGTGCAGGCGCTTGTGGATACAGCCAACACCTTGTTCGGGCCGATTGCTGCCGACCATGAGCTCAATTCACTTGAAAACATTTTTGTGGATACATACACTACGTCCATGGATGAATATCCCGATTTCTTTGACAAAAAGGGCAGAGGTGCGGAGGAAGGTATTCTTGCCACGGCTGTGGATTCCGTCGGTGCGGAGAACTGCTTCTTCTTTACTTATGACTGGAGAAAATCTCCCCGTGTGCTGGCGGCAGAACTCAATACCCTTATTGAAACAGCAAAGCAAGAAACCGGCAAGGATAAGGTCCGCCTTGTTTCTGCCAGCATGGGTACGGTTGTAACAAGTGCTTATATGTACTATTACGGCTATGATTCGGTTTATAACTGCACTTTCGTTTCGGGTGCCCTCAATGGTATTTACACCATCGGCGACCTGTTCACGGGCAATATCCTGTTTGATGCTGACATGCTCGGCAATTTCCTTGAAAATGCCGTCAGCGGACAGAATGTTCTTGTGAAGACCCTTGTAAAACTTCTTACCCGCGGTAAGCTGCTCGGCATTGTCTGTAATTTTGTCAATTCGTTGGTGGATGAGCACAAGGCAACCGTTTTTGATGCAGGCCTTCGCGATTCTTTCGGTCTTGCCATGGGCATTTGGTCGATGTGCCCCGAAGCTGATTTTGACGAAGCGGTCGAATTTATGTTTGGCGGCCATGAGGATGAATATGAAACCGTTCTCAATGAGCTTGCCGAAATGCGAACCTTCCTGTTTGCAACCGAAGATATTGTAGACGGTGCGATTGCCCGCGATATTCCCGTAGCATTCCTTTCCAACTATAACAAACCCATGACTCCCGTTGTTGCACGCGGCAATGCACAGGGCGATGCGGTTATTGAAGTATACGGAACATCCTTCTACGGCACGGCTGCTACCTTCGGTAAAACACTGACTGAAGAAGACCTCGCAGGTGTTGCGGCTGAATTCATTTCTCCCGACAATATCATCAATGCTTCCACCTGCCGTTATCCCGCTTATACATGGTTCATTAAGGATGCCGCCCACGTGGCAACCCAATACGGCTCGGATTATGCCGCATTTGTCGATTATCTTGTGATGAGCGACACCCAACATACCGTTTATGATAACGCACTTTATCCCCGCTTTATGCAGGAAGATGCAAATCTGTCTCTCATTCCCGCCATTGCAGAATAAAATACATAAAAGCATATAAAAACAGGCAGTCGAAATTAAAATCGACTGCCTGCTTTTCTGCAAAAATTTATTTGATAATATTGACCGAGCCGTGGAAGGCGGGCAGGGCGTGCGGACGGACGAGTTCGCCGCCGGATTCGTAAGAATCGATCGCTGCGAAGATGTATTCCATCGTTGCCAATGCATCTCTGCCGCTGGCTCTCAGGTGTTCTTTGTCGACCTTGTTTGTAACGTCTTCGAGGAACGCATGAATGCGGATGGGGAAGGTGGCGCCGAAGTCCGTAACCCCTGTGTTGGTGATCACAGGCTCTTTGTCCTTCTGCCATACGGTGAGCTTTTCAACACAGTTTTCGATGCAGAAGGTGCCCTTTGTGCCGGCGAGCTCATAGCTCCACCAACCGCCGAGGCCGAAGTGTGCGTCACCGCGCTGAGAAAGCAGATAACCCACACAGCCGTTCTGGAACTGCATATGAATACTCTGAATGGAAAGCATCATGTCGCCGCCCTGTCTTCTTGCACCGGGCTTATCCATGAATGCCTGAATGTATTTGACATCGCCGCTGAAATGGCGCATGACCGAGAACGGATGGGTCAAAAATGCCTTTGCATGGGAGTAAGGGTACTGCCAACGGGAGGTTGGGTCAATGTTCGGGACATCGACGGTGCTGCCGTTGAAGCCGACCTTGGTCAGTGCATACACCTGCTCACCGATCTGCCCGTCTGCAATCAGCTTGTCTGCCATGAAAGCAGGTTCGGAGAAATAGTGATTGAGGTTGCAGCCGAGATACAGATCCTGCTGGCAGGCAAAACGCACCATTTCGCGTGCTTCTTCAATGTCGTTGGAAATGGGCTTTTCGGTCAAAACGTGCTTGCCTGCGGCAAGGGCTTCCATAACGGGCACATAGTGCCACGAGCCGTTTTCAATACCGGATGTGGTGACATCCACGATATCAAGTTCGGGATGCGCATTGAGCATTTCCTTGACGGTGTAAAACTTTTCAACACCGAACTTTTCAGCCGCTTCGTCGGCTCTTTCTTTTCTGAGATCGCACACGCAGACAAGCTCTGCAAGTTCGTCCGCAATATACGCATTGCAATGTGTATGACCGATGCCGCCCATACCGACGACGCCGACTTTCAAAGGAGAATTAGCCATATTTCTTATCCTTTCTTATTCTGTAATATCTTTAACCTGAATCACCGCACCGTTGTTTTCAATCGAACGGATGGCGGCATGAATCACGCGGGAGGCTTCCAGACCTTCTTTGCCGCTACCGTCGATGTCTTCAGGCTTGCAGCCTTCATCGACCTGACGCACAAAGGAATGGATTCTGTCCTTAAACGTGTCGTAAAAGCCTTGGAAACCGTCAAACACAGGGTTTGTGTAAACTTCTTTCAAGTAGGTTTCTGCAGGGTACAAAACCGCTTCTCTCCACATATCTTCAAACACGAATCTGCCGTCCGTGCCTGCCACTTCACAGCGCTCCATGGGATGGCCTCTGCGGATATCGTAGGAACTGGTCAGATGCCCGACCGCACCGTTTTCAAACCGCATATTGGTGCTTTGGGTGGAATAAATATCTCTGCCGCTTGCTTTCATGGCAAAACAGGAAACTTCCTTGACCGGGCCGCAGAAATACTGCATGATGTTCACGGAATGCGGATTGAGTGCTTTTAAGTGATAATACACCGAATCCAAGGGCATGAATTTGCCGATCCACAGTGCCATGTTGCAGAACAGCAATTCGCCGATTCTGCCGTCTTCCTGCCATTTTTTTGCCTGTCTTGCGGCAGGGGTGAAGCGGTGGTTCATGTCAATGCCGTAGCAAAGCCCCTTCGCCGCGGCGGTATCGACCATTTCCTGTGCCAGTTTGATGCTGTTGGAAATGGGTTTTTCGCCGAGCACATGACAGCCGTGTTCAAATGCCTGCATGGTGGGTTCATAGTGGTCGCTTGAATACTCATAACCGCCTGTTGTGACCGAGCAGATATCGGGCTTGAGTTCGCGAAGCATTTCTTCGGCATTCAGAAAGTAGGGAACACCGTACTTTTCACCCGCGGCTTTTGCCCGTTCGGGGATTTTATCGCACACACCGACGAGCTGTGCTAAATCTGTTTGAGTATAGGCTGTGGCATGGTTGTTGCCGATGGGGCCCATGCCGATTACGCAAGTTCTTTGCATTTTAAATCACCTTATTCCGTAACACCCATGGCTTCGAGCTTATCCTGCAGCTTCTGTGCGGCTTCGGGATCACCGATGTGAAGCGTATTGTATGCTTCGTCGCTCGATTCAAAGGGTCTGCCGAAGCCGTTCCAGTTGAGATTGGTATACATCGGGTTTTCATGGCCGACTTCTTTTTCACGCTTTGCAATGTGTGCCATCATGCGGTCATGCAGGAATTTGACAACCTCCGGGTTTTCCTCTGCCACATTGTGCAGTTCGCCCGGGTCGTCAATGAGGTTGTAAAGTTCCACGGGGGGAAGATAATGGAAATCGGGTTCGAGTGCTTCAATGAGCTTCCATTCGGGGGTTCTCCAACCGTGCTTGCGCATCCAGGTGGCTTCGGTGATGTAGAATTCGGGCTGCTGCTTGACACCCTCAGTGAATACCTTGGTCATATCTCTGCCGTCGAATTTCACGCCGCAGTCCTCAATACCTGCAACGGCAAGAAGGGTGGGGACGATATCCTTGGTCTGGGTGATATCGGGCACTCTGCCGACATAGGGGAACTTGGAATAGCGGAAGCAGAACGGCACGTTCAGGCAGTTATCGTAAATGGAATGATGATCGAAATAGCAGTGATGGTCGGTCAGGGTTTCGCCGTGGTCGGAGGTGAACACAACGATTGTATCGTCAGAAAGGCCCAGTGTTTCGAGTCTGACAAGAACACGGTTGATGCAGCTGTCCATGTAAGCGACCGAGCCGTCATACTGGGCTACAATGTATTCGGCATCGGTGCAGCCTTCGGGGAACCAGGAAAGGAAATAATCTCGGAAGGGTTTGAACGAATAGCACTCACGAAGCGAAGTGTTCTTGGGATCAAATTCGTCGTTTTCATAGAACATTCTGTCAAACGGCTTGGGGGCATAGTAGGGGGAATGCGGATCCATGTGGCGCATAAAGAGAAGCCACGGCTGATCCTGTTCGGCAAGTCTGTCCAATTCAGGCAGAATGACTTCGTTGATCTTGTCTGCCTTTTCGGGATTCCAGTCGGGATAGGTCAGATAATTGTCAAAGCCTCTGCCGGAATGACCGCCGATATAGGTAGAGGTGTAACCGTATTTTTTGAGAATTTCGGGCAATGTGGTGACCGCATCGGTCAGCGGACCTTCGTGACGAAGTGCCACGCAATCGGTGCTGAAGCAGTCGCAACCGGTGAGCATCGAAGCATAACCCGGGGTGGTGGGGATCGACGGGCTGTACATATTTTCAAATACAACGCCGTCTTCTTCAATGAATCTGTCAATATGGGGCGTGGTCAGACGGTCATAGCCGTACAGACTCATGTGGTCACTTCTGAGAGAGTCAATGCCGAAGAATAGAATATTCGGGTATTTCTTTGCCATAGTCGTATCTCCTTATAATGTTTTTATCTTGCACCTAATTTTTTGAGGATTGCATTCATATAGCCGTAGCTTTCGGCTGCGATTGCCGTTGCATTTGCCATGGTCTGTTCGCCGCCGATGACTTCCAGACAAACGGGACCGTCATATTTTGCATCCACCATCGCGGTGAAGTAGCCGTACAGATCAATGTCGCCTCTGCCGCAAGCCTGCATCATGGGTTCTCCGGGGGACGGACCCTCGCCCTTGCAGTCACGGATGTGAATGTGCTTCATGGCATGAATGACTTTCGGCAGTTCAAGGGCGGGATTTTCACCTGCT
The DNA here is from genome assembly GCA_017416485.1 of Clostridia bacterium. Taxonomy (GTDB): domain Bacteria; phylum Bacillota; class Clostridia; order Oscillospirales; family Acutalibacteraceae; genus RUG806. The sequence goes on from JAFQCH010000025.1 coordinate 79,784, forward strand.
CTGTGAATGTGGCTGGGGTCCATGTCCACACCGAAGCCCTCAAGACCGATTTCTTCCACCATGCGAAGTGTTGTTGCGGTGTCATGCACAGCTGCACCGACATGGGCTTTCACACAAAGGGATACACCGAAGCTCTTTGCATCCGCCGCAGAAACAGCAATGGCTTCCATGGCTTCCTTGAAAGATTCTTCGTCGCCCGTGCTGCCGCCCGAACCGATGTTTGCAACGGGAATGCCGAGCTCTGCGCATGCTTCAAAAGCGGTCAGCAGGCGGTTTCTGTCACGCGATGCGACTTCCGTAGACAGGAAAGGGAGATTATAGTATTCCGAAATGCTCAGCAGTTCACTTTTGCGCATTTTCCATTCGCTTAATTTCAGATGCTCGCACATTCCTTCAATCGCCGAAATCTCAACGCCGTCATAGCCGCAACGGCTGATCATTTCAGCAGCTTCACGGAATGAAAAAGCCTTAAAAAGAACACTGTTTACACCGAGTTTAATCAAAATGTATCACTTTCCTTTCGGTTTTGGTATTAATTTTGTATGCAATGCACATACAAGTTCACTTTAATGCAATTGTGTGCAAAAGTCAACCCTTTTTTAATAATAAAATTTAAAAATTTTAAAACATAAAAAACTGCAAGTCCTTCAGAACCTGCAGTTTTGTATTATGACTTATTTGTACTGATAAACTCTTACATAGTCCACGATGAATTCAGCCGTGTCACCGGGTTCCATGCTCATTTTGCCTGTGCCGTGGCGGTCTGCATGGGCAACACCGTTTTCTCCTGCCACTTCACAGGAAACAAGCAACCATTCGGGATTCTGACTCACACCGCCGGCGGTGATTCTGCCGGTTTCAACACCGTTGATGTAGAAAATGTATTTATTTTCATTCCATTCAAGGCCGTAGGTGTTGTATTCTTCGTACGGATTGTTTGCATACCATTTGTCGATGCTTGCATTCTGTGTTTCCGGGCCGTAGCCGTCATAGACAATACCGCTGATGATGCAATCTCCGTAGCCGAGCCATTCATCTTTGTAGTACATGGATTCAAAAATGTCCACTTCCGTGCCGTCCTGACCGGAGCCGTCCACCTTGGTAACACCGTGGTTCATCATCCAGAATGCAGACCACATACCGGTGGACTTGGGAAGAATACATCTGATTTCATAATAGCCGAATTTCTGCTCAAACAGATCCTGGGAAGAAATGCAAGCGGTGTACCAGCCTTCCTTGTAGGGCTTGAAATTGATTTCGTCTTTCCATTGGTCGTAGTATCTGTTTTCAAGCGGTTCATCGAAATATGCGGTGGTAATAATCAGGTTGCCGTCTTTGACCGAAACCATGTCTTCATGCCAGTAGCCGCCTTTGCGTTCTGTGACCCACCATTCGGTCTGCCATTTTGTGCGGTCAAGTTCCGTTCCGTCAAATTCGTCGCTCCAGGTCAGTTCAAATCTTTCTTCAAGATTCAGATCCTGACCACTCGGAATAGCGGGCAGGTCGATCATGTGCGGCAGCGTGGGGGAGATCAGCATAAGAATAGATACTAAAAATCTGATAATTTTTGCAAACACGGTAAACATCTCCTTTTCGTATTTTCTTAATGAATATTATACAAAAGCTACTGACCGTTGTCAATATGTACTTCTTTTGTATACTTGTTTCCTTTTTTAATGAAAACAGTTGACCTTTTTGTTGAATTCCGCTACAATAAAAAAGAAAAGGGGGATGTTTATGAAACAACTTTATCTTGATACCAAGGCTAAAATTTATCGTGCCACATCCATTATGTTTCTTGTGCAGTTGTTCGGTGCCTTGGGTGCGGGTTTCTTTTTTGTCATCCAGAATCTGTTTCAAACCTATCATATATTCGGTCTGACGGCCGCGGAAAATGAACCCGCCTTGTGGTTTTTGCTGTTCTGCATGACCGACTTTTTCTTTATCGTGCTGGCGGTTATTGTTGCATATCTCATCGCAGGACTTCCCGCCGTTGCACCGTCGTTTGCATTGAGTTTGTATTTTGCATTTTTTGCAAATCCCGTTGCCGACGGCGAAAGCATGTATTCTTTCTTTTTTGCTACACCGCAGAATTACGGTCAGTCCGTTCCCATCGGTTATATGGGCTATCTCATCATGGCGGTTGCACTGGCACTGCTTATTAAACTGCTGTATGCCGGCTGGAGCAGACTGAAAATTACCATCGGCAGAAAGCTCGATAATCTGTTCAATAAACTTCGCAAAAAAATCAAGCAGATTCCTGCCGACCTGCAGGGGCTTACCGTGATTGAAGGGGTGGATCTGATTGTGCTGATTCTGATCATTCCCGTAGCTTGCGCCGCAACGGTGTTTATGCTTGTCAAATACGGCATTCAGGTGCCGTTTGCCGCATTGTCGCAAACACTGGGCAATGCGCTCAATGAACTTGCTTCTTCCAATGTTATTCTTGCCGCCATTGTTATGGGGCTGATGGTTGGATTTGATCTGATCGGGCCTGTTTCGCTTGCTGCGTTCAGTGTTGCGGTCAGTGCTTTTCTTGCAACGGGTGATGCACAATTGATGACTGTTTACAGTGTTTGCTTCATCACCGTCGGCTGGACTGCATTCTTCGGCATTTTCTGTTGCAAGATTTTCAAAAAGGGCAAAACCGATACCGACGACATGAACTTCGGTACCACGGGGCCAATCAACGCATTCTTTGAAAACATCAAGCTCACCACGGCATTTGCCATGCCGCTTGCTTGCCGCAGTCCGTTTACGGTGATTCCCGCATTGATGACGGGTTCTGCTGTCGGCGGTCTGTTGACTGCCGCATTCGGCATTGTCAATACAGCTTATACAGACGGCTCTTTGCCCAAATACGCAACAGGCAATTACACCTACGGCAGTGTGGATTACACCTTTGCCGAATTGTTTGAACAAGGCGAAATTTATATGAGCTTCACCCTGCCGCTTCGCTCGGGCGATTGGCTTTCTTGCCGTCTGCCGCTGTTTGTTATCATTCTTGTCAGTGCCTTTATCGGCGGTCTCGTGATGATGGCACTCAAGGAAGGGGAATACAGATTCCTCAAAAAACGCGATTGCTGCTATGAAGCCAACGGTGATATCGTACTTGAAATGCGCGCTTGGGGCAATCAGCTTGCAGAAAAACTGAAAACAAATAACGAATAAAGGAGAAATAAATTATGGGTCTTATCAAAGCCGGTATCGGCGCACTCGGCGGCGTTTTAGCCGACCAATGGAAAGAGTTTTTTACATGTGATGCCATCAGCTCCGATGTGCTCATCATAAAAGGGCAGAAAAAAGTATCGGGCCGTTCTTCCAACACAAAGGGAAGTGACAATGTTATTTCCGACGGTTCTGGCATTGTGGTCGCAGACGGACAGTGCATGATCATTGTTGAACAGGGCAAGGTTGTTGAATTCTGTGCCGAACCCGGTCAGTATACGTATGATTCCGCCACAGAACCGAGCCTGTTTACGGGCAGTCTTGGTGAAAGCATAAAAGCAACCTTCAAAGAAGTCGGCAAGCGCTTTACCTACGGCGGTGAACCCGCAAAGGATCAGCGTGTTTATTATTTCAATACCAAAGAAATCACAGGCAATATGTTCGGCACGCCGTCTCCCATTCCGTTCCGTGTTATCATCGATGAAAGACGCGGCATTGACTACGATATCACCCTTCGCTGCAACGGTATGTTCTCGTTTAAAGTCAGCGACCCACTTCGTCTTTATACAGCCGTAGCCGGCAATGTGGAACAGGAATACGCAAAAGAAGAACTGATTCCGCATCTGAAATCTGACTTCATCAATGCCCTGCAACCCGCATTTGCAAAACTTTCCGAAATGGGTGTCCGCTACAGTTCCATTCCCGCACATACCATGGAACTTTGCGAAGCTATGAATAACATTCTCACCGCAAAATGGCAGAACGGCAGAGGCCTTTCATTGGTGGATGTTACTTTCAATGCCCTCAATGCGCCCAAAGAAGACGAAGACGAAATACAGAGAATCAAAAAGAGCATCATTATGTCTGACCCCATGCTTGCAGGCGGATATCAGACCACAGGTATGACCGATGCTGCTATGAGTGCTGCCAATAATCCTAACGGTGCAGTCAATGCGTTCATGGGAATGGGCATGGCGGGTAATATGATGGGCAACACCGCACAACTATTCCAACAGGGCATGCAACAGCAGCAGTATCAGGCACAGCAGGTAGCCCAACAGTCCGCCGCTGACGGTTGGACCTGTGCTTGCGGCACGGTTGCAACAGGCAACTTCTGCCCCAATTGCGGTAATAAGAAACCTGCCCCCGTTGCAGGCTGGAAATGTGCCTGCGGTGCAGAAAATAACGGCAATTTCTGCTCAAATTGCGGTGCGCCTCGTCCGACAACGTGGACTTGCGAATGCGGTACTATCAATCAGGGGAATTTCTGTTCATCCTGCGGCAACAAAAGGAGCTGATTAAAATTTGGCAGTTTTACAACAACAAAAATGTCCTTGCTGCGGCGGCAATGTCGAGTTTGACACCGCTTCGCAGAATCTGAAATGCCCGTACTGCGACACGGAATTTGATTTGGATGCCCTGCGCGAAACCGAAGCGGAGCAGGAGAATACCGCGCCCGATACGGTTACATGGGAATCCGAAAACACAGTGTGGGATGACACGGAAAAAGACGAAATCCGCACTTATGTCTGCAATTCCTGCGGCGGTGAAATCGTTGCCGACAGCACCACGGGAGCCACATCCTGCCCGTATTGCGACAGCCCCGTTGTGCTGAAAGAACAGTTTGAAAACGACCTGCGTCCGCAGCTTGTTATCCCGTTTCAGGTCGACAAAAAAACAGCCAAGGAAGCACTTAAAAAGCATATTGCATCCAAAAAATTCGTTCCCGCCGTTTTTAAGGACGAAAACCATCTGGATGAAATCAAGGGTGTTTATGTGCCGTATTGGTTGTTTTCGGGCACTGCGGATGCAAGTGCACATTACAAAGCCACAAAAACAAGGCTGTGGAGTGACACAAAATTCAATTATACCGAAACCTCGTATTTTGATGTTTTCAGAAGCGGCACCATTCCCTTTGAAAATGTTCCCGTGGACGGCTCGCAAAAAGCAGATGACGCGCTGATGGAATCCGTGGAACCGTTTGATATCACGCAGGCAGTGGATTTCCGCACGGAATATCTTGCCGGTTTTCTTGCCGAGCGCTATGATGTTTCTGCCGAACAAAGCCAACAACGTGCCAATGAACGTGTCAAGCAAAGCATCGTCGACGCTTTGGGTGATACCGTCAACGGTTACGGCTCTGTCATTCCCGAAAGCACGGGCATGCAGATTGCAGACGGTGCATATAAATATGCACTCTATCCCGTGTGGTTGCTCAATACCACATGGAACAATCAGAAATACACCTTTGCCATGAACGGACAGACGGGCAAATTCGTGGGTGATCTTCCTGTGGATAAAAAAGCAGTGTGGAAACGCATTGCCATGCTCACACCCATTATCGGTGCCGTTGCCTATGCCGCATGCTGGCTGTGGCAGATGCTGTGAGGGGAGGAAAGCCATGAAAAAGAAATTGCTTTTGATTTTGTGCGCTGTTCTTCTTTTTTGCACAATGCCTGTTTTTGCCGCAGCTGACCATGCACATATTTATGATGAAACCGACCTGATCTCTTCGCAGAATGAAAATATCTGCGAGTCAATTTGCCGCACCATTGAAGACGAGCACGGCTATTGCGTTGTGTTTTGCCTTGTGCCCGACACCGCAGGGCTTGTTAATGTCGGTCAGTATTGCGCCGATGTTTATGCAAACCGTGTCAGTGCAAAAAATGCCGTTGTGTGCGCCTATGATTTATTGAATGATACGTACGGCTATTATCTTGCCGGCACTGCGCAGAAAAAATTCACAGCCCAAACAATGGATACACTGTTTCAACTGTATACTTCTTCACTTGTTCCCACAAACGGCGTAACGGCTTTTGTTTCGGAATTAAAGCGCTTGTTGGATACGGATTTTGCCGCCCCCGCCGTTGAATCTGAACCGCAGGAAAATAATTTTTACTTCGTCATTGACCGTGCGGATGTGCTGACAACAGCACAGGAAACGGCGCTGAATGCAGAATTATCTGCCTTGTCGGATGAAAAAAATGCAGATTTTGTTGTGCTGACGGTATCTTCACTGGAAGGGAAATCTTCTCTCGATTTTGCCGATGACTATTTTGATTACAACGGCTACGGCAGAGGGGAAGACCGAAGCGGTATGCTGCTTTTGTTCAAAACAGGTGCCGACGGAGATCGCGATATTGCGCTGTCCACGAGTGGTGCATTGTATGATTGTGTGACAGATAAAGATTCGGACGATCTGCTGGATTCAATCATCCCCTGGCTAATGACTGAGGAGTATGAGGAAGCCTTTTCTTTGTTTGTCCGTTTTGCTGAAGAGGAAGCAGACGAAATCGGCAAAATAAAGACCTTACCGTGGACGTATGTTCCGATTTGTCTTCTGATCGGTTTTGCGGTATCTTTCATCATTCTCAAAATTCAAACCGCATCCCATAAGTCCGTGCGCAAGGAGCGCGATGCGCAGTATTATGTGCGCCGTGATGCACTTGTGCTCACCGCAAGCCGCGACCGGTTCCTGTACAGAAATGTAAAGAAAATACCCAAACAAACGCAGTCTTCCTCCTCATCGGGAACCAGCGGAAGAGTTTCCTCCTCCGGTGCAAGACACGGCGGAACTTCCAAAAAGTTTTAAAACAATAAAAAATCTGCAAGCCGGTTTGATGGTTTGCAGATTTTTTTTGTATGATGCTCATTTTGGAGCTTTGTCTTTGTTGCGGAAACTTTCAAATGCTTTCTGCACGGCGTAGTAAGACGGTTTCGGCTTGCCGTTGTTGTCCACAAGACCCCAACGGGTCTCGGTCGGACAGTCGCTCTGACCGCAGTAAGCGCAGTGCGGAAAATCAGTGTAACAGAACACGATTGCTCCGCATATAAAGTCGAGGTTGTAAAATCTGTCAAGCAGTTTTGTGTAGAACTTTGCCTGTCCTTCGGGTGTGTGCGGATAGCCGGGAATCACGGTGATGCCGGGCAACTCTTTGTAAAGATGATTCGTCATGTCGCCGTCAAACAGAAAATCGGCATATTTTGTTGGGTCGTTTTCGCAAACATAACGCACATGCTCTGCAAAATGCGGCGAGAGATTATTAACAAAGGTTTCAATGTCGGCACGTGCTTGTTCTTCGCTGTCAAAGCCGTAGGATTGCAGAATTGCCTTTTTCTCGGCTTTTGTTTTTGGCTTGCCGTCGCTGATGTAGCCGAATTCCTGCATCAGGATGGGCTTTTTGGTAAAGCCCCACAGGTATCTTGCCATCACATCGAACAAAAACATAAATCCGGGCAGCTTGAAGAAGCAACCGAGATACATGTCAAGCCCCACATAATCGCAGTATTTGTGATACGGCTTTAAGCCCGCGTGCAGGTCAGCCTGCGGTCCTGCGGAATTGTAACCGATAATGATGTCCCCGCGGTAATCGTACATCGCCTTTAACTGCATGCCGATGAATTCAATGCCCTCTTTCATGTTCAGCGGCACGGTGAATCTGGGCATGCCGATTTCGTTTGCAACCTGAATACCGTCGAGAATCCCTTGCATATCTTCCACTGTAAAACGGGCTGCTTTGCAGATGAGGTCTTTGCCTTCTTTTGTGCGCGGGTCGATGCCGAGAGCAACGCAATGTGACGGAATGGCAGTCATTGCCATAATTTTTAATCCTGTCGCTTTTATGGTCTTGAATTCTTCTTTTCTTTTTGTGTAAACGTCCCGCACATTGCCGTTCTTGTCAAACGGGAACGGCACATCGGTGCGAATCCATTCGATATTTGCGTGTTTGACCTGCCCGTAATCTTCGCTTACATGGCAGGCACCGCGGATAAAACCGAGCCTTTTGCGGATCGCTTTGGTTTCATCGGAGTATGTTTTTGTGAAATAGGATTTGATAATATTGGTCGGAATGTATTTGATGCTGTTGATGATTTGGTTTTTCATGAATTCATCCATGCTTCAGTCCTCATTTTTCTTGATTTTGCCGTACATTTCCTTGACGGCATAGTAAGCAGGTTTCGGATTTCCTTTTTGGTCAACCAGTCCCCAACGGGTTTCGGTCGGGCAATCGGTTTGCCCGCAGTAACCGCATTTTTCGTAATCGGAATAGCAGTAAATGATGGTGCCGCACACAAAATCGAGGTCATAGAAAAGTTTGATCACCTTTTTGAAAAACTTTGCCTGTCCTTCAGGTGTGTGCGGAATACCCGGAATGACGGTAATGCGGGGCAGTTCTTTGTAAAGATGATTTTTCATGTCCCCGCTGAAAAGCAGTGTTGCATATTTGCTTACATCTTCTCCGCAGGCTCTGCGCACATGCCCTGCAAAATGCGGGGAGAGATTACCCACAAAGGTTTCAATATTTTTTGTTGCCTGTTCTTCGCTGTCAAAGCCGTAGGATTGCAGAATTGCCTTTTTTTCGACCTTTGTTTTCGGCTTGCCGTCACCGATGTAACCGAATTCCTGCATCAGAATGGGCTTGCCTGTGAAAGCCCACAGAAAACGCGCCATAACGGAAAACATAAATATGAACCCGGGCATGTTGAAGAAACAACCGAGATACATGTCGAGTCCCACATAATCGCAGTATCTGTGATATTGCTTCATGGGAAGATGCAGGTCGATCTGCGGTCCTGCGGAGTTGTAGCCGATGATATTTTTACCGCGCAAGGGGTACATTTCTTCCAATTGCACACCGATAAATTTCACCGCTTCGTCCATAGTCAGCGGCAGGGTGAAATGCGGCATGCCCATTTCGTTTGCCACCTGAAAACCGCCGATGCAATCTTTTAAGTCCTCTGCAACAAACCGCGCGGTTGAACGAAGTTTCTGCTCTCCATCTGTCGTGCGTACATCTGCGCCGAATCTGATGCATTCGGCAGGGTAATAGGTAATTGCCATGACCTTGAAGCCGTTTTCGGTGAATCGAATGCATTCCTGCTTGCGGTCAAGATAAATCTGACGTAGTTCATTGTTTTTGTCAAACGGATAGGGAATATCAAGGCGTACCCATTCTATGTTGGCTTCATGCAGCTGCTTGTGATTTTCGGGCGCATGGCAAACACCGCGCACAAAACCTTTTTTGCGCAGTGCTTTGGTTTCGGGTGAACTTTTCGGAATAAAGAACGATTTTGCAATATTGGCAGGAATGTATTTTACACTGTTGATGATCTGATTTTTCAAAAAATCATCCATTTGTAACATCCTTTCAGAGCAGGTTTATTTTATCTCTTGTGAAAATGCCTTCATAAACAGCGGGGCAGTTGTTGAAATAGCCCCAAAAGCGGTTGCCGTAGTCATAATGCCACCACTCGCTCGGCAGACTTTCGAATCCTGCTTTGGTCATGCAGTGGTAAAGCAAACGGCGGTTGTTGCGGATTTCTTCACTTTCGTTGTGTGTTTCAAAATAATCGGTCTGTGTTTTATCCGAGAAAGCATCGAAAGCGGTGCCCATACGAAGTTCGTTGCCGTTGTTGTCAAGAATTGTTACATCCACCGCACCGCCTGTGGCGTGCAACGGGGGCACAAGCGGATCTGCAATCGGGGGTGCCACAAACTTTGTAAGCACCGCTTCCTGTTCTTCTTCTGATGCATTTTCAAGGGAAAAAGTCTTCAGAATATCCGCTTTGTAAGTTTCATACAGTTCATTCTGCAGTGAAAACGGTCGCCACGCATCCCAAATGCAAAGGCTGTAGCCGTCGGGTAGAAAAGACTGTGCCAAAAGCAGTTTTTCAAAAACCGTTTTGCGCACAAAACACCTGTTTTCGGCATTCTGCATGCCGAGCAGTGGGTATTGCATGCGTATTTTTAAGCCCGATTCTTCCGTTACCTGCACAAAGGGTTCATTGCTTTTTTGCAATGCTGTGTGCATGCCGGGATGCTCTCTTGCGGGAATGGGATTCATGCTGCACCTCATAAAATAAACTTATTTTCATTCTATCATGATATTTCTTTTTTTGCAAGTGCTTGACGAAGTTGTGCTGATTTAATATAATTGTTACAGTAAAGGGGGATATATAATGAGTTTTAAGGAATATATAAACCAAGCAAAACTGGCACCCGAAGATGGTGACAAAATAGAAATTCTGGATGTGCGCAGCCGCGTGTTCAGCAATGCACTTGTGAACGCACAGCGCGAGATTCCCGCCGTTTGTTGCAATTACAATGCCGACATCACCGCATTTTGGGAAGAATACGAAGTCCTGAAATCAGAGTGTGGGTATGCTTTGCCGTTCAATACCCTGATGATTAAAGTGCTTACGGAAGGGCTTAAGGTTGCCCCGCGCCTGAATGCACACATTGAATATAACCATCACTCCACAAGCGGCAGACTCATTATTAAAAAGCACATCGATGTGACCGTGCCTGTGTGCTCCGAAGACGGACAGACCATTCAGGTTAAAGCCCGTCATCTGGAAGATAAATCCCTTGCCGAAATCGCCGCACAGCTTGATGAACTGAAATACCGCTTAAGTAAAACCAATACAAACCATGCCTATTTCAATGTGGCGGCAAAGCGCATGGCAGGTTATGCCGCTAAAGGCAAGGTCGGTACTACCTTTGCACAGTTCAGGAGTGCATACTTCGGCAAAAACAAAATTGCAAAGTTTTCGAAACTGTTCAAAAAGAAAAAGCATTCTTCGGGTACAAAACCCAAATACGAGGGGCTGCGTCCGGATGATTTTACCGAAGGCACGGTCTGCTTCACAAACTGGGGCACTTTGTATGAAAATCTGAATGTGAATATCACCTACATTTCCCCCATGTATCCGTCCGTTTTTCTGCTTGCCGCTGGCAGGGTGAAAGATGAAACCTATGCCTTTAAAAACGAGCAGGGTGAGGTGGATATCGGAACCAAAAAAGTTTTGCCGTTGACTTTGATTTTTGACCACAAAATCGGCGGTGCCGCCGATATCATGCCGTTCATACAAAAAATGGATGAAATTTTTGAAAACCCCGCCGTTATAAAAGAATGGTAAAAAAGCAACCTGCAAACCGATTGAAAGGCTTGCAGGTTTTTTGCGGAAATTATTTCATCAGGTCGTTTTTCTTGATGTAATCAATGGTTTTATCAATGGTGGTGAATGCAAGTGCCACGCTTGTATCTGCCGCACCGTAGTACACGGCGATTCTGCCCGTTTCGGCATCGGTCAGTGCACAGCAGGGGAATACAACATTGGGAACATCGCCGTAGACTTCATAAGGTTCATGGGGTGCCAGCAGATAGCAGTCTGCACGGTGAAGCACTTTCCACGGCTCGTCCTTGTCAAGAATGGCGGCACCGATGCTGTAGGTAAAGCCGTTGCAACTTGTCAGCACGCCGTGATAGAACATAAGCCAGCCTTCGTCTGTTTCAATGGGAGTCGGGCCTGCGCCGACTTTGGTGGATTCCCAGATTTTCACAGGGGACATGACAAAGCGGTGCTTGCCCCAGTAGGTCAGGTCAAGGCTTCGGCTGATATAAATGTCGCCGTAGGGGGTATGGCCCTTGTCGCAAGGGCGAATGAGCAGGCAGTATTCACCGTTGATCTTGCGGGGGAACAGGACACCGTTTCTTGCAACGGGATAGCAGGCATCCTCCATCTGTACCCATTCTTCAAAATCTTCCGTATAAGCAATGCCGATGGTGGTGCCGTGCGGGGTGTGGTTGACCCATGACAGATAATATTTGTCTTCGATCAGGCACAGGCGGGGGTCATAACCCTCAAAAATAACCTTGTCTTTCAGGTTCCATGTGATACCGTCATCGCTGAAACCGACAACAAGTTTCTGGTCACGGCTTCTGAAGTCCACTCTGAAAACACCTGCAAAACCGTCCTTGTAAGGCACAACGGCAGAGTTGAAAATGCTGTTTGCCATAAACAGATTGTCGCGGGTGATCACGGGATTGTTGTTGTATCTCCACATCGGGTACGGATATCCTTCGGGCGCATCCTGCCACGGAATGTTGGGTAAATTGTTGCCGAGAATTTTAGCCATTTTTGTTTCTCCTTATTTAATCATTACTTACAATGCCTTCAAGGAAGTTCAGTTCATCCGCAAAACCGTCTTTGTGAATACGGAATGTCTTGATTTCGTTGGGCTCGAAATAGGTGCGGAATGCCGCTTCAACAAGGTCGCAGAATACAGCACAGTGTGTTTCCTTGCCTTTTGTTTCGTGGCAACGCAAAATGATATCACCGCTGCCGTCTTCGCAAAGTTTCAGCGCTGTCATCAGAATGTTGTCTGCATTGAAGCGAACAAAGCCCTGCTTCTGCGGCAGTGAGCCCTTGTGGTAGCCCATCGGTACGCAGTTGGGACGGATGTTGAACAGTGCGGCTTCTTTGGTCACATCACTGCATTCGGCTTCGCCTTCATGCAGATAAATGCCGTATTCAAAGCTCTGCAAACCTTCGTCACAGAAGCGGAAATCCGCTTCGGGACGGGGAGAATAGTGGTCTGCAAAAATGACATTGCGCAAGAGTGTCAGACGCAGATCATTGTCGGGGCAGTCGTAGCTGTATTTGCTGTCGTTGAGAATACTCAAACCTCTGCGTACACCGTCAACCGTGACCGTCAGGTCGGCCCAACGCTGATGCGGTTCTTCTTCACCGTTGGTCGGTCGCTTGATGAACGAACCGGGGATTTCAGCGGTGTTGATGCCGTCTTCGCCTGCAAGCTTAAAGGAAGTCTTGAGCATGGTGAACTGTTCAGACCACATAGCACGGCATTTTACGCGAAGTGTCTTCTGCTTTGCACCGAGAATGAAGTCCTGATGCAGAACGGATTTGCCGAAGGTGTGTACGGTGCGAATAACGGCTCTTGCATATTCGTCTTCAATCAATTCAATACTTTCAAGAGCCATAACACCTTTGATGTCGTGGAACTTGAACACATTGTGTGCCCAGGTGTCGGTCTTGTGGTCGTCAATAACGGTCGGCACGGCAAGCTCACCGTTTGCGGCATAATCGTAACCGTTTTGTTTGTCAATAAGCGAAGTGATGCAGCCTGTTTCATTGCTGAATGCCACTTTGAGGTATTCATTTTCCATGCAAAGGCCGTTTGCATTTACGTCGCTGTCGGGTGCATATTCATCACCGTCAAATTCATCCAGCCAATAGGTTGCATACCCCATAGCGGGTACTTTTGCAAGGAAAACGGTGTCAAGGTGCGAATCGTTGGAACGGGAAGAACGCACATTGCTGAACACCACTTCATTGCCGTCGCAGTCTTTGACCTTGGAAGACGGATGATAGGTCTGCACGGGCACTTCCACATCGAAAGAAAGCGGATTGAACACAGCAACGGGACGCGGGAAACCGGGGGCGGAATGATGGCGCACGCAGGTATCCACCGGGTCGCTGACGCCGTCAAGCCATGTATCGATCTTGCCCGCAATGCGAAGTGCGGCTTCGTTGTATTTCTTCATAGCGGTGTTGATGGCGGCACCAAAGGTATGGCGCACATCTTCGTATGCTTCCATAATGGAACAACCGCACAGAATGTCGTGGAACTGATTGAAGCAGACTTCCTTCCATGCTTTTGCAAATTCTTCGTTGGAAGGATTCATATCGGCAATGAAGTTTGCAACCGTTGCGAAACTTTCAGCCGCATACAGTTCGTTTTCTGCATTGCGGTTGAGCTGCTTGACAAGCGAGGTTGCCGAATAGCAACCGCTTGCATGGTGCTGTAATTCGTCTTCCCACATGGGGAGATCTACCATTTCAACAAGCAGATCACGGAAGTAATCATCGGGGGAAGAAAATTCCATTTCGTGCCAGCCGTCGTCTTCCATGTGTTCGATCATCCAGTTCATATCGGATTTGGTCGGACCGCCGCCGTGGTTGCCGACGCCATAGAAGAACATAACGCCGTGGCCTGTTTCGTTGATGGCATCTTCATATACTTTTCTTTCTCTTTCGAGGGAATGAGAGCCTGACGGAGCGTAGGTATTCGGAATGCGGTAGGTGATGACTTTGGAGCCGTCACGGTGCTTCCAGATGAATGCACTTTCGGGGATTTCAGCATTTTCGTGCATGCCGGGGCGCATCATAACATAAGCGGGCATGCCGGCATTCATAAGAAGCTGCGGCAGGTTTGCGTTGTGGCCGAAGGAGTCCACATTGTAACCGGTGCGGCAGATTTTGCCGAAGTTTTCATAATAGAATAACTGCGAATACAGAGCCTGTCTTGCAAAGCTTTCAGCGGACGGAATGTTGCAGTCGGGCTGCACCCACCAACCGTTGACGGGCACCCATCTGCCTTCCTGTACTCTCTCTTTGATTTCTTCAAACATAGCGGGATCAATTTCCTTGACCCAGCTGTAGTAAGCCGCGGATGAACAGGTGAAAACAAAATCGTCATATTCATTGAGTCTGTCGAGTGCGGAGCGGAATGTCTGCATGACTTCGCCGCATCCTTCCTGCCATCTCCAGAGCCACACGGGGTCCAGATGTGCATTGCCGATCAGATGAATTTTGGAAAATTCAGACATTTTTCGTTCCTCCTTTATTCTTCGATCAGACCGTAGTAACGGCCGAGCCAGTAAGCGAATGTGTAAACATAACAACTTTCGATCTGTGTCATGCCGCCTTCTTCGGTTTTCCATTCATACGGATTTCGGTCGTATTTGGAAATAAAACGTTCGTCGGGGGGAAGCAGTGCGGATGTTTCCTTGTAGCCGCCGAAACGGTAACGGCGGGCAATGTCCTTGCGGGAATCAATGTCACAGCCCGAGCAAAGACGGCTTGCATTGGTTCTGCGGAACCAGTCAATCATCATTTCGCTGTCAACATAAGCATCGGGACAGGCTGCAAGGAACGGAATGTCATAACCCGGGTCGTGTTCGCGGCGAATGGTGCCGTTCCAACTCTTGAATGCCTTGCGGAAGTTTTCCTTACGTTCAGCATCCGTTTCAAGCAGAATCAGCGGCCAGAGTGCAAGGGTTGCAAGCATGTGGTCACCGAACATCATTTCTTCCACGGAATCTGCCATGGATATCATGGAACTCATGTGGAATCGTTCTTCGTGCTTGAGGGGCAGTTTGTCATATCCCTGTGCAATCAGGGTATTGAATGTGTCATTCCACTTTCCTTCAAACTGACCCGTGACATACATCATAACACGCAGATACATGAGAATCTGTGCCGAGTTCAGGCAGGCATCCGCCCAACCGAAGGAGGTGTTGAAATAGTCAATGTTCCACTTTGCCCATGTGGTCGGCTTGCCGTGGCATTCACGAAGTACGAAGCCGTTATCAATAATGTGATTGAGCGTGTTTGTACCCGACATGATCAGCAGTTCATCCAGTTCAGGGTCATCGGGACCGAGGATTTCGTGTGCCATCCAGATATTGACAAAATGGGTCGTGATTTCGTCACTGCTGGTGTCACCTTTGTAAATGATGTCATCATCCGTGAATCCTTCATCGCGGTACAGTTTTGCAAGTCTGTCGGGCACGGGACAGGGGGAGTCAAAGACCATGCCGACCATGTTTTTATGAATGGAATCGGATGTGGTGACAACATAGGTCTTGTCGCCCTGCTTTTTGTAGAAAAGACCGTCATCGGGGCAGGGTTCGGCAGTTGTGACATAGGTTCTTGCAACAAAACCGTTTCCTCTGCCCGAAATGTTCATCAGAAGAAGTGCTGCTTCCACGGCACGGGTCGCACTCTTTCTTGCTTCAAGCACGCGTTCATCTTCGGCACCGTATTTTTCTTTCAGCACATGGAAACGGCACATTTCACCCATGGCATAGCTTGCGGTGAAGCAACCGTCGTTGTCGGAATGGTTGTAAGGAACCTTGGACTCTTTGACACGGGGAACGGTCAGGTGTCTTTGTGTTACCATGCCTCTGCGGTCAACATATTTTTTGGTTTCAGCACGAAGAATATCGCCGAGTTCTTCTGCCGTGTATTCCACCATTGTGATTCTGGAAGCACCCGTTTCGGTCAATGCCCAAACGGCATCGCCGTCTGCCCACAGGGATTTGACATGGTTGTCGGGCAGGTCACGGTCTGCACTGAAATACATGATTTTGTCATATTCTCTTTCGGCATTGGGATCGTAACGAGTGAGACCGGTTGTTGCCCCCAGCCACAGCACACCGTCTTTTTTAAGTGAACAGGTGTATTCACTGCGTTTGCTCGGCAGCGGAATATCAAGCCCCGAAAGGTCGGGCTTCTTTGCTCCCGCAAGTTTGAGTTCGGTCGGAATCTGTTTTTTTGCGTACTTGTTATAGATTTCGCAAACACGGGTCAATGTTTTTGGGATTTTTATCGGAAAAGCCATAGTAACCTCCTGCAATATATTTCTGACTATATATTTTATATAAAAATCAACAAAAAGGCAAGAGCATAAAAAAAATTTGTATTGTATTCTAAAAACAGAGCGTGTATTATAGATATATCTACCAAATAAAAGGAGTTTGTTATGCAAGATTGGCTGCAAAGAACAAAAACTTTACTCGGTGAACAGGCGGTTGCCCGTTTGCAGAATGCACATATTGCCGTTTTCGGGTTGGGCGGCGTCGGCTCGTTTGCCGCAGAAGCACTTGCGCGTTGCGGAGTCGGTGCCTTAACGATCATTGATGCGGATGTGATCAGTGAATCGAATATAAACCGTCAGCTTTTTGCATTGCATTCCACCGTCGGTGAAAATAAAACCGAAGTTGCCCAAAAGCGTATTCTTGACATCAATCCCGATTGCAAAGTGCGCATTCTGACCGAATTTTACGAAGCCGCCAAAGCGGAACAGTTTTTTGATGTGCAGTATGATTTTTGCTTGGATGCCATCGACACCGTGTCTGCAAAAATCAGCCTTGTTGAACAATGCAAAAAAAGAAACATTCCGCTGATTGCCTGCATGGGAACGGGCAACAAACTGCATGCCGAAAAATTACAGATCAGCAAACTGTCCAAAACCAACACCTGCCCGTTGTGTCGTGTGATGCGTAGGGAACTGAAAAACCGCAATCTCGGCGATATTCCTGTTGTGTGGTCAGACGAAGAACCGCGATCTGTCTGTGTGGATGATGCCAATGGCAGACATGCTCCCGCAAGCATAGCATTTGTGCCTCCTGTGGCAGGATTTTTGCTTGCAGAATATGCGGTGCTTGAACTAATAAAAACTGATTGTTGACCGCAGGATTCAGAAATGGTATAATAAATTATCATCGAATGGAGGAAGAATATGAAAAAAGTTATTGCCTTTTTAATGATTTTTGCACTGCTGCTTGCCTTGTGTGCCTGCGGCAAAACAACTGTTGATCCGACAGAAGCAGTTTCTCAAGAAGCAACACAGAATATTTCCGACGGTAATGTGGCAAACGGAACCATTACTGACGGTGATTCCGCAACACAGGAACAGCAAAGCTATGAGTTTGCAACAAGCACACCTGTGCAGAAAACAGAGCCGACGATTCCCGTCTTGGAAGACTATACTTTTACGGCAGAAAAAACCGACAATACCGAAAATTTTGTTTTTGCAGGTGAAACCTCGCAGACGCAGACCTGCAACCGCATTGTGTTGACCACTGAAAAAGGTGTAACGGAAATTGCTGTCAGTTTTGCCGAAGACGGCAGTGCCCTGACGGTTTACACCCTTGAACCCGGCGACAAAAAATTCAACACATTGGCCGAATTTGATGAACAGGGAAGGCTTGTTTCCATTAAAAACGGAAGCGGTTCGTATTCTGTTTATACCTATACCGACAACACCTGTGTGTTAAAAGCATATACGGCGGAAGGCACTTTACTGGATATGAGAACATATTATTACAATGAAGACGAGTTGGTCGAGCGCGTGGAATGCAGCGATGAGCAGAGTATTTATGAAACTTATTATTACGAACATACCGAGGACGATAAGATTGCATCCTTGCGTGTTGAAAATAGCAGCGGTTATGTTCTTTATCAATATACTTATAATGCCGCCGGTAAAACTGATCGTATAAAAATTGAGCAGAATAATGAATTTTATTGCTGGCAGATCTATACCTATGACGAAAACGGAAAAAGAGATTCTTATCTGTACCGAAAAAACGAAAATCCCGAAGAATCGCATCCCTATGATATGGACATCCTGTATTATAACCAGTACGATGAACAGGGAACTTATATCGGCACTGCAGAAGTTGACTCTGTAACAAACGAAGTATATTTGACAGCGGCATATGATTTTATCACAACGAATTATCCGCACTATGCCGAATTTATAAGTAGCCATTATGCAACCTATTAAGAGTAAAGTCCCCATGTGATTTTTGGGGACTTTTACTTTTTTTGTCGTTATTTCATTGATGCAACAAATTGTGTCGTTCTGTTTTGCGTAAATTTGCGTGACAAAATCTGTTTTTTATGCCACAATAGAGGTGGAGGTGATGCTTGTGACAAAGGTCGCAAAAACAATCAAACGGCTTCGTGTGCAGAACAATATGACGCAGGAAGCGCTTGCCGTCCAATTGAATGTGACACGGCAGACCGTGTCGGGATGGGAAAACAACCGTACACAACCCGATATCGAAACCCTCGCTCGCATTGCGGAAGTTTTTTCGGTTGAAATTGAAGAACTTATCTACGGACAAAGCCGTGTGCAACGCGAAAAAAAGACCGATCCGCAAAAACTCATCATTGTCATTTTTGCCGTCATCGGCAGTCTGCTGCTCGGCAGCGGTCTGATCTTTGTGTTCGGCGGGTTCTGGGAATATATTCCAGATGCCTTGCTGTCTGTATTTGCCTTTGTTCCGATGCTTGCGGGGCAGGCAATCGCACTTTACACCTACCGCAAAAAATATGGCAGCCTTGCATGGCGCGAGGGTACAGCCGTTTTGTGGTGTGCAGGCTGTGCCGCTACAGTCGCATTGGCAGACAGCATCTTTTCCGTTTCGACTGACTTTTTTGAATGTTTCCTGTTTGACGGCTTGCTGTTCTTGCCCGTTATTTTTCTGTTGGATGCCGTGTCGCCGTTGGTGGCTTACTATGCGGCGGTGCTTGTGTTCGGAATCAACAAACTTGATTACACGGGCAAGCTTGTGTATTTCTTCGTGACGATCGCTCTGCTGCTGGTCGGTATCTTTTTTACCCTTAAAAAACGCAAAAACAAAGAAGATGTGCGCTATATTTACAGTGTGTGGCTGAGTACAATAGCCAGCTTTGTCCTGCTCGGTGTTTGCTTGTTTCACTTTGAACAAGGATTTCTCGCCCTGTTTGGTTTTGCTTTTCTTGCTCTTTTTATGGCCGACAAAGGCACAAACAATGTCATGCCTGCCGCTTCGCTCGGTATGCTCGGTACGGCGGTGGTCAGTGTTGTCAATGTGATACACCTGCATCCGGAAGTATTTTATGACGACTATGATTTTGAGTTGGATTCTGTTGCGCTGATTGCCTTTTTGCTGTCTGCAGCTTGTGTTGCGATCGGTTTTCTGCTCGGTAAAAAGAATCTTCTTGCCAACAAACCGAAGCTGTTTTTCTGTGTGTTTGCTGCCGTTGTATTCCTGCTTTCATTTGCAGGCGACACGAATATGTTTGATGAGTGGATCTTTTACCCCGCACTTTTTGCCGGTGTTGCACAGGGGGCAAGTCTCATTGTTGTCGGTGCAAAGAACGGACGGTTTATTCCGCTGAATCTGGGTATTGTGATGATCGTCGCTCTGCTCGCTTCCGTGGTTTACATCTTCGATCTTGATTTGTTCGGCTACGGTATCCTGTTCATCATCGTCGGCGCGGCAATTCTGCTTATCAACTTCCGCTTCTCAAAGCGAGTCAAACAACTTGCCGTCAAGGAACAGGAGGTGCAGTCTGATGAATAAGAAAAACAATGCAGTTATTTTAATTGTCATTTTCGTTTTGCAATTACTTGTTCCTACCGGCATGGTCGCATACACATCCTACATTGATTGGGGACTCGAAAACCGTGCCGCCGTTTATAAGTTTGAACTGAACGCGGTGGAATGGATGCATCCGTCAAACGTGTATCTGATGTATGATTTTTCGACGGACGGAATATATGAAGGAACATACTGTGCCGTAAAAACGGGTGCGGATGGCTTTGCGGACATCAAAATAACCGACAAGCGGCCGAAGGGAAATTATATTCGCTCGCAAACAGGGCGATGGTATAATTTACCTTCACAAATGCGCGGGTATGAACTGCAAACGCAGTTCTCCGAAGACGATTTCCGATGGC
Organism: Clostridia bacterium; assembly: GCA_017416485.1. GTDB lineage: Bacteria > Bacillota > Clostridia > Oscillospirales > Acutalibacteraceae > RUG806. The sequence goes on from JAFQCH010000025.1 coordinate 100,056, forward strand.
TGTATTTTGTCCCGGCATCCCAAAAGGAGGATTGGGGATGGCGGCAGACGGAAAATTATTTCGATGAAGCGTATGCTGAAGTTCACATCTTCAAAGGCCATGCTGTCACCAAAGCGGTTTACATTGACGGCAGAACAATTGAAGAGCACATTGCTGAATGTGTTCGACTCGGAATTGTAAATGAATGATTAAAATGCTACAAAAATAGAATTTTGTTGTTGATTGTAGGTTGTGTTGGAAAAAATGATATTTAACAAAATTTTCAATTGACAATTGCGAATAAACTGTGGTATTATTGCAAGTGAATGATATTTCAGGAGGAAGAAATATGAAAAAAATTATTGCAATTTTACTTTCCGCAATGATGGTCATGATGCTTGTTGTGCCTGCCTTTGCGACAGAAGCAGATGCTGAAGAAGAGTTTGTTATTGCAAAATATTGCCTGGGTGACGTTGACAATAACGGTATCATCAGTGCCGCAGATGCAAGATTGGCTCTTCGCTTTTCTGTTTTTCTTGAACAGCCTGTAGGCTATCAGTTCATTTGGGCTGATTATAATAAAGACGGCAAGCTGCTGGCCGGTGATGCAAGAGATATCTTGCGTGTTTCCGTCGGTCTTGAAGAACAGATAGCCCATTCCGACGAAAGTGTAGACAGTGATGTTGCTGCCACATGGCTTGAAGACGGCTTTAAGGGCAAGGTTTGTGCATATTGCGGCCGACCCGTTGAAGAATCTGTTGAAGAACGCAAGGCACTGCTTGCTGCTGTTGTTGATGATGCCAATGCCTGGGCTGCAAGTGCAGGCTTTGATTCCCTTGTGGAAGGCAATGTTGATCTTGCCGATGCAAAGGCTGAAATCGTTATCAATGTGGACGGTATCTGGGAACTCGAAGAAGACCTTGCCGGTGCTTCTTTTGACGGTCTTATGACGGCTATCGGTGATGCAGTTGAAAAGTATGTCGGAGATTCCGTTGTTACTGTTGTTGATAATACCGTTTACAAAGACGGTGTTTTCCAGAACACCGCAATCAAAAACGCTCTGTTTGAAATCGGTGCAGGTTTCTTCTTTAAACTTGCAAATCTCGGCGAAGATCTTGTTTACGGCACATATGCCGTAACCGTTGATGATGAAGCCTTTGACCTTGTTGTCAGATTTGACGGCTCCGAAGAAAACGTTGCAAAGGTAAAGAGTTTTGCAGCTACTGTTGCAGATCACATTGCTGCTACTGTCGTTGACGGGGATCTTGTTATTGATGTAATTGCCCCCGATGCACTTGCAAATTATATTGCTTCTTTCGACAGAGACCTTGATGATGTTACAATCGGTGCCGGACTCAGCCTTGTTTCCGCAATGGATATTGAAAGTGTCTTCGGCAGCCAGACAAGTGCAGTCAACAGACTTTGTGCAGTTCTCAATTCTCTTGATGGTTTTGTCAACAAGGTTCTTGCCAAAGTTTCTTCCGCAACCGTCACCACCATGAACGGCGAAGCAATTGAACTTCTTTATGAAGATGCTTCTTTTGAACCCGATGCGGATAAAGCTCCTTTCAATGCCTTTGTTGAAGCATTTACCAACATTCTGAGCGATGAGCTTTTTGAAACGAAGGTTGGTGAATTCGAAAACGGCGACTATTATACAGTACAGCTTGATGTTGCTGTTGATATGTCCAACATCGGCGATATGGTCAATTCCACCATCACAGAAACCATCTATATCAACATCCATGTTTTTGATGATCCTTCCGAAGAACCCGAAGAAGATGTTTCCATTCTTCCCGGTTTCGCAGCTACTGCAAATTCCTGGATGACGGAAGCCGGTTTTGATTCCCTGCTTACTATTGAAGCTGATACAGAAAAGGAAACTCTTGATTTTGTTATTGATGTGGACGGTATCTGGGAACTTGAGGAAGATCTTGAAGGTCTTTCTTTTGACGGCCTTATGACTGCTGTCGGCGATGCTTTTGAAGCTTGTGTCGGTGATGCCGATGTTACGGTTGTTGACAAAACTGTTTACAAAGACGGCGTTTTCCAGAACACTGCTATCAAGAATGCACTCTTTGAAGTTGGTGCAGGTTTCTTCTATAAGCTTGCAAATATTGGGGAAGACCTTGTTTTTGGTTCCTATGCTGTTACTGTCGGTGAAGAAGAATTCACTTTGAACATCAAGCTTGCCGGCTCTGAAGAAAACCTTGCAAAGGTCAAGAGCTTTTCGGCTACCATTGCCGAACACATTGCAGCAACGGTCGTTGACGGCAATCTTGTTATTGATGTCAAAGCTCCCGATGCACTTGCAAATTATATTGCTTCTTTCGACAGAGATCTTGACGATGTTACAATCGGTGCAGGTCTTAGCCTTGTTTCCGCAATGGATATTGAAAGTGTCTTCGGCAGCCAGACAAGTGCAGTCAACAGACTTTGTGCAGTTCTCAATTCTCTTGATGGTTTTGTCAACAAGGTTCTTGCCAAGGTTACTTCCGCAACCGTCACCACCATGAACGGCGAAGCAATTGAACTTCTTTACGAAGATGCTTCTTTTGAACCCGATGCGGATAAAGCTCCCTTCAATGCCTTTGTTGAAGCATTTACCAACATTCTGAGCGATGAGCTTTTTGAAACGAAGGTCGGTGAATTCGCAAACGGCGACTATTATACCGTACAGCTTGACATTGCTGTTGACATGAGCAATATCGGTGATATGGTCAATTCCACCATCACAGAAACCATCTATATCAACATCCATGTTTTTGATGATGTTGTTCTTGGCTGATATTGATTAAAAAGTAATCGGAACGGAGTCTTTTTCCGTGCGTACGGCAACTCTGCCGTACGCACAGAGGACTCCGCGTTTGTGTTTTTTTAGGAGAGGAAATTATGCAAAAAAGAAAATCAATTTTTCTTTCGCTGTTGGTCATTTTGGTTTGTTTTATTTCTTTATTTGCAACAAATGCAAATGCTGCACAGGTAAATGATCAGCCGTCTGACGGTATTATTGTTTCCGCGGAAGAGGACTATTGCGGTTGTTGTCACGAACATAATCATTCCGGGTTTTTTAGTAAAATTTCCTGCATTTTTTGTAAGATAACCATGTTCTTCAAAGGCATCTTCGGCAAAGCGGAAGAAAATCCGCAACACAAATATGCCTTGACTTCAGAACGTGCTGCAACGTGTGCGGTGGCAGGGAATAAGGTTTATACCTGCCTTGTTTGCGACAAAACGGAAACGTATACTTTTGATAAATTAGAGCACACACCGATTGTTATGCCGGCAAAAGAACCCACCTGCACCGCAACGGGGCTTACCGAAGGAAGCAAATGCGCTGTATGCCGAAAAGTTCTGACAGCGCAGAAAAAAATTGAAAAACGCGGTCACACCCTTGTTCAGGTAAATGCACAGCCGGCAGATTGCAAAAACAGTGGTTGGAAAGCATATGAATACTGCGCAATGTGTGATTATACAACATATGCAGAACTTGCCGCCCTCGGCCACACCGCAACGGTCGATGCCGCTGTTGCGCCAACCTGTACCGCAACCGGGCTTTCCGAAGGCAAACACTGCTCTGTTTGCAATGAAGTTCTTGTGCCGCAGAACATTGTTCCGGCTCTCGGCCATGCACAGGCCATTGAACCTGCCGTGGCACCCACCTGCACCACAACGGGGCTTACCGAAGGTAAGTATTGCCCGGTATGTGATGCGGTTCTTGCCGCACAGGAAACCGTTGCTGCTCTTGGGCATACTGCGGCGGAAGCAGTTGTTGAAAACAATATTGCGCCTACCTGTACAGATAAGGGATCTTTTGATTCTGTAGTATACTGCTCTGTTTGTGATGTGCAACTTAGCAGAGAAAAGAACGAAATCCCCGCAAACGGCCATACCGACGGTGCGGCTGCAACCTGCACCCAAGCACAAACCTGCACGGTATGTCAGGCCGTTCTCACCGCGGCCCTCGGGCATACCGAAGTGACGGATGCGGCTGTTGCCCCCACCTGTACCGCAACGGGGCTTACTGAAGGCAAGCATTGTTCGGTTTGTAACGAAGTTCTTACAGCCCGGGAAACCGTTTCTGCACTCGGCCATACCGACGGTGCGGCTGCAACCTGCACCCAAGCACAAACCTGCACGGTATGTCAGGCTGTTCTCACAGCAGCCTTCGGGCATACCGAAGTAACGGATGCTGCTGTTGCCCCCACCTGTACCGCAACGGGGCTTACTGAAGGCAAGCACTGCTCGGTTTGTAACGAAGTTCTTGCAGCACAGGAAACCGTTTCTGCACTCGGCCATACTGCGGCATCAGCAGTCAAAGAAAACGAAGTTGCTCCCGATTGTGAAAACGCAGGTGCCTATGATTCGGTTGTATACTGCTCTGTTTGTGATGTGCAACTCAGCAGGGAAAAGAAAGTAATTCCCGCAAACGGCCATATCGCCGGTGCTGCCGCAACCTGCACAACAGCCCAAACATGCACTGTCTGTCAAAAAGTTCTTGCGATAGCCAAGGGACATACGGAAGTTGTCGATAACGCAATGGCTCCAACCTGCACAGCAACAGGCCTTACGGAAGGCAAACACTGCTCGGTATGTAATGTGGTTCTCGCGGCACAGACAGTTGTTCCCGCAAAGGGACACACCGAAGTTGTTGATGCAGCCGTTGCACCGACCTGCACCGCAACGGGGCTTACCGAAGGCAAACACTGCTCGGTATGTAATGTGGTTCTCGCGGCACAGACAGTTGTTCCCGCAAAGGGACACACCGAAGTTGTTGATGCAGCCGTTGCACCGACCTGCACCGCAACGGGGCTTACCGAAGGCAAACATTGCTCGGCATGTAATGCGGTTCTTGCAGCGCAGAATGTTGTTCCCGCACGCGGACACGAGCACAGCATCATTTCCGATGTTGTAGGTTATGCTTATAATCATGCGACCAATGCAGGAAAAAATACGATTGTCTATTCCTGCACGCGTTGTAATGATCAGAAAAATGTTACAACTTCTGATTATGCCGCCATTATAGAAAATAATAACGGAATCACGCTCTATTCGACGGTCGATTCCGCACTTGCCGCAAGTGTATCGGGTGATACCGTTGCGGTCATCAAAGATGCAGTACTTGGTGCGAATGCAACGGTTCCTGCCGGTGTTATGCTTCTGATTCCGTGCGACAATGTCATGACCGCTTATATGGAAAATGGTTATAATCCCGATTTGAATGCAAAGAGCGGAACGGCTTTTCTTTACAGATCACTGACTGTTCCTGCCGGTGTTCGGCTGACAGTTGAAGGTACCCTTCTTGTCAATGCTGTTACCAGCAGAATGGAGGGCGGCTCTGTTGCCGGGTACGGCAATTCAGGCGCGTACGGTCAGATCATTCTCGGCGGAGAAATTGTTGTCAATGACGGCGGTATTCTCGATTGCTCCGGTTATGTTTTGAATAACGGCGGTCAGACAACCCTGAAAGCCGGAGGCACCATGTATGAAACCTATGATGTCGTAAAATGGCGCGGCGGCTCATTTGCTGCTCGTTATGCAGTGTTGAGTAAATACAAGTATTATCCGATTTATGAATCACATATGCGCAATTTGCAGGCAGATTTGCGCATTGAATACGGTGCCGAGCTTTTTGCCACCGGTAAAATGTATGGAAATGACGAATATAATTACGTGCGAAATCCGCAGATCAGCAACTACAGCAAAGCTGACTGTAATGCAATCATCCGTTTAAAGGAAGATTCATATGTCGTTCGTGAAATTGACACTGTGAATAACCGTGAAATCTATAATTTCTATGGAGATATCGCATTTGTTCGCTCATCCATGAAAATTGAATACCTCGGAATCTCATATGATTTGAGTTCAGATAAGGCAGATTTTTACCAGTATGACGGTGATATGACATTTAATTTCTATACAGGTAACTTCTCCATTGAGGAAAGCTTTTCATTCCTGCCCGGCGGTGAAGTCCATATTTATGAAGGTGCAAACGTTGTATGTAAGGCAAATGCAGGATTTGCAATGTTTAATCAGGGCTTTTATGAGCATGATGGTAAATCCATGTCAGAGGCGTATCAGTATACCAAGGAAAGACCGAATGCATTCTTAAAGATTCATGCTGGCGGCATCTTGGATGCAAGTGTATCAAAGGCAGAATTGCTCGGAGATATTTATGTTGCGAACGATGAAAATCTGAAACTCAGTGCTTCTGCAACAACATCTTATACCTTCACAGTACCGAATGACCCCAAGGTTACTGCATTTTCCGGTACCACCGGGGATTATGTGCTTGTCTTGAACCAAAAGCCGGTTGCCGAATAAATCAAATACCTTTTTCAGCCGACCGTGAATTCGCGGTCGGTTTTTTTGATAAAAATATTAGGTACTTATCGACATTCTTTAAAAGATGTGTTATGATAAAAATGATTATATGAAAAAGGGCGGGTGTGCAATGCCGGAAATCAAAAGAACTTATGTGCCTTTTACTGAATGGACAGAAAAATCAAAACAGACCGAATATACCGAGCCGACCCCCTTGCTCAATCCCGACGGGACCTTGCTTGCCAAAGGCTGGGCACGGAAAAATGTGTTTGAATATGACCGTACCAAGGTCAAAAAAGGCATCATCAGCCGCAAGGAATGGGATTTTTACACCATCACCGATGGCAGAATGCAGTTGCTTGTCAGCTTTGCAAACATCAATATCGGTGGTTATGTGGCGGCAAAACTGACAGACCTTGCACAAGGCGAAGTCATTGCAGATGCAGGCTCTTATTTTGTCGGCGGCAACAAATTCGTTCCGCCCGCAAAAGGGGATGCACCCAACCGCTTCAAAGGCAAAATCGGCAAAGCGGAATTCGATTTCGAAACCAAAAAAACCGAACGCACTTTGTTCTTTAAAAAACTGCACAAAGGCAAACAGGTCGAGTGTACCGTGCAGATGGATATTCCCGACGGAATGGAAAACATCACCACCGTTTTACCGTTTAAAGAAGATCCGACACGGTATTTTATGACCACCAAACAAGCTTGTATGCCCACGGCGGCTACCTTCCGTTTTGGTGATTTTGTGTATGAATTCACCAAAGAAAATTCCTTCTGTGCCATGGATTGGGGCAGGGTGAACACCATTCACGAAATGGTCTGGTACTGGGGCAGTGCATCCACTTATTTAACCGATGCAGACGGCAACAAGCATCTGTTCGGTTTTGAAATCACATGGGCGATCGGAGACGAATCCAATGCCACCGAAACCTGCATTTTCTATGACGGCAAGGTGCATAAATTCGGCGCGGTGGATGTTGAAACATTCCCCAAAGACCGCTTTATGGAGCCGTGGAAAATCATTTCCGAAGACGGCAGATTCAATATGACCATGACCCCCACCTTTGACAATCACAGCGATGTCGATTTTAAGGTCGGCAGAATGAACTGCCATCAGATCTACGGCATCTGGAACGGCGATGTAACCCTTGACGACGGAACAAAACTTGAAATAAAAGACCTGTTCGCATTTTGCGAATATGTAGAAAACAAATGGTAAGAGAGAGGAATTGAAATGGTTTCCAATACAACAGCGCAACTTGCACATAAAGTGCTTACAACCGCATTCGGTACAATGTTCGGCTTGTCATACTTAAAAAACGGTGCAAAATTTGAAAACAAAAAAGCACTCGTCGACTTTGCACCCTTGCTTCGTTTTGCCGTGTGTAGCGATATTCACCTCAATGGTGAAGAAGATCAGGCGGCGGCAATCCGTTTTGCCCGTCTTTTTGAAGATATGTATGCTTACTCTGCACAGCAAACTGCCCACCCCACATTTGATGCAGTTGTTGTGGCCGGTGACTTTTCGGGCGGCGGCGATGAAAAACAATACCAAATGTATAACCGCATCATTGCCGAAAACAAACGCGAAGAAACACAGGTTCTGACCATCCTCGGCAACCATGAATTCATTGATTACCGTGATGTGGATGCCACCGTCGGCTATACCGTTTATAAAAAATACATCAGTGAAGAAGTGGATACCCATACCGTACTCAACGGCTATCATTTTATCGGCGTTTCCTATAACGACGACGGGAAAAAGTTTTCCACCAAGCTCGAATGGTTGGATGCTCAACTAAAAAAAGCCGTTGCCGACACCCCCACCAAACCCGTTTTTGTTTATCAGCATCCGCACCCCACTGCCACCGTTTACGGTAGTATCAACTGGGGAACATTTGAAGTCCGCAAAGTGTTGCAGAAATATCCGCAGGTGTTTGACTTCTCGGGACATTCCCACTATGCGCCGAGCGACCCGCGCTCCGTATGGCAGGGATCTTTCACGGCGGTCGGTTGCGGCTCGCTGTCTGCATTCATGGGCAATCTCAACTACATCGACGGCGACAAGGATGCTCCCGGCAAATCGGGCGGATTCTGGATGGTCGAAGCCGATGCAAAAGGCAATGTCAGAATGCGTTTGTATGACATCGAAAACCGTGTCTTCTTCAATAACATCGAATATTATTTTACTGACCTCAACAAATCAAATAAACGTACATACACATGGGCAAAGCAGAAAGCCCCCGACACTGCTCCGCAATTCCCGCAGAATGCAACCGTGATTGCGGAAAAAGACGAAAACGGCAATTGCATTTTGTCTTTCAGCAGTGCAAAAGGCTTCTACGAAGCGGAAAACTACAAAATCAAAATCTGCGACAACAACAAAAAAACAGTCTGGCAGAATACCGTTATTTCCGACTATGTCCGTGCAACAGGTGATGTAACAAATGCAAATATCGGAAAGCTCAAAGCCGGCTCGTACACAGCAATTGTCACCGCTTACAGTCCCTATGCAAAAAAAGGCGATACCCTGAAGCACACATTCACCGTTTCTGAATGAGGGACAGCCATGGGTATCAAAACCGATATTTTCATCAAAGACCGCGCCGACCCCTTTGTCACAAAAGGCACGGACGGATATTACTATTTCACTGCATCCTACCCCATGTACGGTGCAAACGACCCCAACGGCTATGACCGTATTATTCTGCGTCGAGCGAAGACAATAGACGAACTGGCAACAGCACAAGAAAAAGTGATCTGGCATGAAAAGGAGTCTGAAACGGCGTTCCGTTTCATCTGGGCACCCGAAATCCACGAAATTAACGGCAAATGGTATGTTCTTTTTGCCGCAAGCGGCAGTGCAGATAACGTATGGGATATCGACTGCCATTGCATTATGTGTGAGGGCAATGATCCTTATAATGACCCATGGACAGACAAGGGAAAGTTCACTGCCTGCGAGGACGATGAATTTGCATTCCGCGGATTTTCACTCGATATGACGCACTTCGTCTGTAACGGTAAACATTTCGTTGCATGGGCTCAAAACGGCGGCAATTCCAATGTTTACATGGCGCAAATCGACCCTGCAACCCCGTGGAAGACCATCACCCCCGCCGTGCTGCTCACCAAGCCCGAATACGACTGGGAATGCGTCAGAATCCCCGTCAATGAAGGCCCCGCGGCTATGATTCACGACGGTAAGATTTTTCTTGCCTTTTCCGCATCCGCAACAGGTCCCGAATACTGCATCGGTCTTTTGTATGCAGACGAAAAAGCAGATCTTCTCAACGGTGCATCGTGGACAAAACTGCCTTATCCGTTGCTGACGAGCGAAGATTTGCCCGATGAATACGGCCCCGGGCATAACTCATTTGTGCAGGACGAAAACGGCGAGTGGATGTTTGTATATCATTCCCGTGATGCGGTTTGTTTTAACAAACAATGCGACTACAGCGACGGGGATTCGCTGTATGACCCCTGCCGCAGTGCAAGAAAAAGAAAAGTTTTATGGGATGCCGACGGTTTCCCGATTCTGAATAATTAATTGAACAGAAAAGGAGCAGCTTATGAACAGAGCAGAAGCAAAAAGACGTGCCGAAGCATTGGTGGCGCAGATGACTGTGGAAGAAAAGGCTTCACAGCTTAAATTTGATTCTCCCGCCATTGAAAGACTTAACATCCCAGAATATAATTGGTGGAACGAAGCCCTGCACGGTGTTGCAAGAGCAGGCACCGCCACCATGTTCCCGCAGGCAATCGGTATGGCGGCTTCGTTTGATGAAGACCTGCTGTTTGCTGTCGGTGACTGCATCGGCACCGAAGGCAGAGCCAAATACAACATGCAGAGTAGTCGCGGCGACCGCGATATTTACAAGGGACTTACTTTCTGGTCGCCCAATGTCAACATCTTTCGCGATCCCCGTTGGGGCAGAGGGCACGAAACCTACGGCGAAGACCCGTATCTGACCTCCCGCATGGGGGTGCAGTTTGTTAAAGGTGTGCAGGGCGACGGCGAATACCTCAAAGCCGCCGCTTGCGCAAAGCACTTTGCCGTGCATTCGGGGCCCGAACCGCAAAGACATACCTTCAATGCCATTGTATCCCGCAAAGACATGGAAGAAACCTATCTTCCCGCATTCGAAGCCTGTGTCAAAGAGGCCAATGTCGAAGCCGTCATGGGGGCTTACAACCGCACCAACGGCGAACCCTGCTGTGCACACGAAGTGCTTATGAATGAATATCTGCGCGGCAAATGGGGATTTGAAGGCCACTATGTTTCCGACTGCTGGGCAATCAAGGACTTCCACGAAAACCACAAGGTCACAACAAGACCCGAAGAATCCGTCAAGCTCGCTCTTGAACTCGGTTGTGACGTAAACTGCGGCTGTACCTATCAACGCATTCTCGATGCCCACGCAGAAGGCATCCTTGACGAAAAATACATCGACCGTGCCTGTGTGCGTCTGTTCACCACCCGCATCCTGCTCGGTCTGTTTGACAAAACCGAACTCGATGACATTCCTTACAACGTTGTCGAATGCAAGGAACACATTGACCTTTCCCACAAGGCAACAAAAGAAAGCCTTGTTCTGCTCAAAAACAACGGCATTCTGCCGCTGAATAAAGAAAAGATCAAGAACATTGCTGTTATCGGTCCCAACGCCAACTCCCGCGATGCACTTGTCGGCAATTACCACGGCACATCTTCCCGCTACATCACCGTTCTGGAAGGCATTCAGGACTATCTCGGTGACGATGCCCGTGTCTGGTATTCGGAAGGTTGCCACAAGTGGAGAGAATCCATTGAATTCCTTTCCAAGCACGACAAGCCCGATGAACTTGCCGAAGCACAGGCAATCTGTGAGTTGTCCGATGTGGTGATTCTTGTGCTCGGTCTTGACGAATGGCTCGAAGGCGAAGAAGGGGATGCAGGCCCCGGCGACAAGACTTCGCTCTTACTTCCTGCTCCGCAGAGAATGCTTATGGATGCAGTTCTTGCAACAGGAAAACCCGTGATTCTTTTGAATATGACAGGCAGTGCCATGGATCTTCGCGTTGCTGACGAAAAAGCAGATGCCGTGGTGCAGTGCTGGTATCCGGGTGCAAGAGGCGGTAAGGATATTGCAGAACTGCTGTTTGGTGAATATGCCCCCTCCGGCAAACTGCCGCTTACGTTCTATGAATCCACCGAAGACCTGCCCGACTTCTGCGATTATTCCATGAAGAACCGTACCTATCGCTATTTTGAAGGCACGCCGCTGTATCCTTTCGGTTTCGGTCTTACCTACGGCGATTGCTATGCACAGAGCATTGCAGTTGCAAAGAACGCCGACATTGACGGCAACTTCGACGGCGCAACCCTCAAAGTCAATGTCAGAAATGACGGCAAATGTGCAGAAGATGTTCTGCAGATTTACATCAAGGACGAAACTTCTTCCTTTGCAGTCCGAAACTACAGCCTTTGCGGCTTCAAGCGTGTATCCCTTGCTGAAAACGAAGAAAAGGAAGTAGAAATCGTACTCAATAAACGCGCATTCACAAGTGTCGATGAAGACGGAAACCGAGCTGTTTTCGGCAATCGTTTTACCGTCTTTGCCGCTTTCTCACAGCCTGATGCACGAAGCGAAGAACTGACCGGACACAAGGCAGTCAGCGTAGAAATTACACTGTAAAAAAAGGAGAAAACACTATGAAAAAGATTAAAGTCGGTATTGCAGGTACGCGCGGTATGTCCACTCTTATGGGGCTTAATTCCATTGAAGACGTGGAAATTACAGCCGTGTGTGATCTTGACGAAGGACATCTCAAAGATATAGCCGAAAAAACGGGCGTACAGAAGACCTACCGTGTATTTGAAGACATGCTCGAATCCGATATTGACGCCGTCATCATTTCCACTCCCATGCAGTGCCATGTGCCGCAGACCATTGCAGCCTTGGAAGCAGGCAAACATGTCATGAGCGAAGTGACCGCAGGTGTCAGCATGGACGAACTGTGGTGGCTTTGCGAAACGGTTGAAAAATACAACAAAATCTATATGTTTGCCGAAAACTATATCTATGCACCCAAGGTGCAGGTTGTCAAGAATATGGTCAAAGCCGGTGTGTTCGGCGAGCCTTACTATGCCGAAGGCATGTATATGCACAACATCGGCGATCTGTTTGTTTATCCCAACGGTAAAACCTCATGGCGTTCCTATTGGCAGTGCGGCATCAGAGGTAATTTCTATCCCACGCACAGCTTAGGCCCCACCATGCAATGGTTCCCCGATGACCGTGTGGTTGAAATCTCCACTTTCTCGCCCGGCATCTACAACGATATCGGACTCAAACAGGACAGCGGAACCACTACCATGTGCCGCACCGAAAAGGGCAAGCTCATTCAGATTCGTACAGACTGCATGTCTGCCCATCCGCACAACATGGACTCTTATTACTTCCAGGGCACCAAAGGGGCTTTTCGTTCCAAAGCCCACGGCAGTGATTTCGACCGTATTTCTCTCATTGGTGAAGACAGCCCCATTCACAACATGAAATGGCACGACATTTCCGAATTCACGGATTATCTTCCCGAACGCTACAAGAATGCAACCGAAGAACAGAAAAAAGCCGGCCATGACGGCGGCGACTTCTTCATTGTGGAAGACTTCATCAATGCCGTGCGCGACAACAAACAGCCCGAACTCGATGTTTACAAAGCCTGCGAATGGACGGCTGTCGGTCTGCTGTCGGGTATGTCCGTTGCCAACAACGGCCGCCGCATCGAAGTTCCGCATTTCAGACCCAACACTCCTGTCAACGAAAAAATCATCAAACTGTAAAAGGAAATTTTACTCATGAACGAAGTCATCCGTCAGCTGCATGAACGCAAAAGCGTGCGTGCTTTTGAAGGCAAACCCATTGCCCCCTCCGTCAAGCGCGAAATCCTTCTGGCCGCCTGTGCCGCACCCACGGCCGGTAACCAGCAGATGTATACCATTCTCGATATCACGGATAAGCAATTGCAAGAGCAGTTGTCCGTTACCTGCGACAATCAGCCCTTTATTGCCGATGCACAGATGGTGCTCATTTTTTGTGCGGATTTCAAAAAATGGTATGATCTTTACAAACAGGAAAATTGCAATCCGCGTGCGCTTGGAGTCGGCGATCTCATGCTGTCTGTGCAGGATGCTGTGATTGCCGCGCAGAATGCTGTCACCGCTGCACACAGCTTCGGCCTGGGCAGCTGCTACATCGGCGACATTATGGAAAATTGCGAACAGCATCGTGAAATGCTTAAATTGCCGCAATATGTTTTTCCTGCTGCTATGGTGGTTTTCGGTTATCCCACCCAACAACAGCTTGACCGCGAAAAGCCCGCCCGTTGCGACCTTTCGCACATTGTGCACGAAAACACTTACCACGAAATGGACAGGGAAGAACTTCATTGTATGTTTGATTACAAAAAAGGTGTACTGTCCTTCGAAGAATGGTGCCGCCGCTTCTGTGATCGCAAACACAATTCCGACTTTTCTTACGAAATGAGCCGTTCCGTGCGAAAATATTTGGAAGATTATATTAACGGAGCAAAAGCATGATTTTTAAATTGGAAAATCCGTCCCTTGCCGCACCGCTTTTTGACGGCTGTTCGGACACTTGTATCCTCTCTGCCTTGCAGGGCATGGTGGGAGAAATTTATGCGGATGATATGCTGCATCCTACCTGTGCCATGGCGGTGCTGAATGTTTTTGTCTTTTTTGCAGGGGAGCCAAGCAAAGAATTGGCGGCTTTTAAACCGTCTTCCTTCCATGGTGATTTTGCAATTTTTGTGCCGCAGAATGAAGCATGGCAAACCTGTATTGAAGCCGTTTACGGTAAAAAGTGCGAAAAATTCTTCCGTTTTGCCATTCGTAAGGATCCCGTTTTTGACGCGGAAAAACTGAACGGATTCATCAATGCAATCGACAAAACCGTTTCCTTGCATCTTATCAATGAAGATTTGTATCATCAATGTTTGCAAAACGAATGGTCAAAGGATTTTGTCTGCAACTATCCCGATTATGCGAGCTTTTCTAAAATGGGTTTAGGAGTTGTTGCTGTTGAAAATGGAGAGATCATTGCAGGATCTTCCTCATTTTCAAGCTACAACGGCGGAATCGAAATTGAGATAGTCACCCGAGAAGATCACCGCCGCCGCGGTCTTGCCGCCGCTTGCGGAGCACGCTTGATTCTTGAATGCCTGCAACGCAATCTCTATCCGAACTGGGATGCAGCAACACGGATATCTGTGTCGCTTGCCGAAAAATTAGGTTACCGTTTCAGCCACGAATACACGGCATACAGAATCAAAAACTATGTATAAAACAAACAAAAATGTAAATCTGCTTTTGTGAAAATCGCAGATTTACATTTTTTTCTTTTTTCGGTATAATAAAACCAACTATTAAGAAAAGGAGAAGTTATGATGAAACTTTTCTCGCACAAATTCAAAAAATCTGTTGTGACTGTGTTGGCACTCAGTCTTGTGCTGACCTGCAGCCTGTCCATTGCTTCGGCAGCAGGCGAGGTTGATTACGCAATCACCAATCCTTATGCAAATGTAAACTGGGATGCAGTCATTCAGTACAAAGCTGATCTGCATTGTCACACCAATGCATCCGACGGCAGTAACACACTTGTTGAAATGGTTGAGCGCCACTATGAGCTCGGCTTTGATGCAATGGCTGTTACTGACCATGGCACAATTGACTATAACTGGACCGACGGTCATGTGGATCCCGATATCAAAATTGCACTCGGCATCAAGGAAGGCGCATTCACCCCTATTGTTGCTCTGAAAGCAGAGGGTACTGCTGCCAACGGCAAAGCCTACACCCTGACAGACACTGAAGACGGCAATACCTATTATGCACAGGCTGACGGTAAGCCCATGATGCGTGTTCCGTTTGGCAACGAGCACAACGCAGCATCCTTCAACAACTGCCATGTCAATTCATGGTTCGCAGATTGGGGCGACGGCATGCTTGCAGGCACAAGCGACTATGTGACTGCTCTTTCCGGTATTGCCGGTGCAGGTGGTGTTTCTGTTATCAATCACCCCGGCGAATATTCCAATGCCCGTGATGAAATCTATGCAGCTGATGCATACAACACCGACACCATTCACTATAATTACATCGTTGACAAGTTTGAAAACCTGCTTGCCGATTATCCCAATTGCATCGGTATCGATATTAACTCAAAGGGCGACTCCAGAACCCGTTTTGACCGTAAGCTGTGGGATATCATGCTGACTGACCTCATTCCGCAGGGCAGAACCGTTTATGCAATTGCAACAAGTGATGCACACAATCTTGACATTGTTGATTCCGGCTTCAGCATTCATCTTCTTGAAGAACTGACAAGCAATGCATTCAGAGCATCCCTTGAAAACGGTGAAATGTTTGCAGCCAGCAAATATGTCGGCAACGCGGATGAACTTGCAGGCTATGCTGCAGCCCTTCTTGCAACCGACGATGCAGATAAGCAGGCTTTCGGCGCTCAGCTGCAGGCAATTGCAGATGCAATCTATGCAGAAAATGCAAACGGTGACGAAGGCACCGGCAATAAGTTCCGTGCAGATAACACCGTTGCAGGTCCGCAGGTTGATGCCATCACTGTTGACGATGATGCTGACATTATCTCCATCGATTGCGACAATGCAATGCTCATCTCTTGGGTTTCCGACGGTAAGGTTGTTGCAACCGGCAATGCGGTTGACCTTGATGAACTCGAAGGCGTAGGCAACTACATCCGTGCAGAAATTATCAACGAAGGCGGCATTGTTTATACCCAGGCATTCGTGCTCGATTACGAAGGCGCCCCCGTTGGTGAATTCAATCACTATTTCTTCGATTTCGGCACCCCGCTCGGCAAATTCATTCAGTTCATTCTTGAAACCATCACCAGCCTTCCGATTTTCGATCTGATCTGGACAATTGTTAAATAAAATTTACCGAAAAAAAGCAAATTAGCTATTGACAAGTCTTATTCTTGTTGATATAATACTATGGCTGTCAAATGGCAGCAATCATCCTTGCTCTGTGGATCATCAGGGCCAAAGTCCAAAAGGAGGTGCAGATATGTCAAACTACGAAACCGTAATGGTATTCTCCCTGAAAGAGGGCGAAGAAAAAGCAAAGGGTCTTGTAGAAAAGTTCCAGGCACTTATTGAAGCCAACGGTACTCTTGACAGTGTCGATGAATGGGGTCAGCGCAGACTTGCTTACGCCATCAATTACGAGACTGAAGGCTACTATGTGCTCTACAACTTCTCTGCTGACGTTGCTTTCCCGGCGGAGCTCGATCGTGTCGCTAACATTACCGACGGCGTTCTTCGCACAATGATCATTGCTAAATAAGGAGTGTATTTGAAATGCTCAACTGTGCAATTATCATGGGTCGTCTGACTGCTGATCCGGAACTTCGCACAACCGCAAGCGGTTTGTCCGTAACCACATTTTCTGTGGCGGTTGATCGCGGTTATGCAAAAAACGGTGAAGACAGACAGACCGACTTTATCAACGTCGTTGCATGGCGCCAGACTGCTGAATTCGTCAGCAAGTATTTCCAGAAAGGCTCCATGATTGCCGTGCAGGGTTCCATCCAGACACGCAGTTATGAAGACAAAAACGGAAACAAGCGCACCGCAACCGAAATCGTTGCGAACAATGTCAGTTTTTGCGGCTCCAAAGCCGAAAGCGGAACAACCGGCGGTCGTGTCGGTGCTCCCGCAGCCTATCAGAACGCAGGCAGTGAAGACTTCAGCGAACTCGCAGGAGAAGATGACCTTCCGTTCTGAGTCAAATCTATTAAGGAGGATTAACCAATGGCATTCGAAAAGAGTGATAGAGGTGACCGTCGTCCCAACAACAGAAAAGGCCGTAAAAAGGTTTGCACTTTCTGTGTAGAAAAGGACGCTGTTATCGATTATAAGGATACTGCAAAGCTTCGCCGCTTCATTTCCGAAAGAGCGAAGATTCTGCCCCGCAGAGTGACCGGCACTTGTGCTGCTCATCAGAGAGAACTGACCATCGCTATCAAGCGCGCTCGTCAGATCGCTTTGCTTCCTTACACTGCTGAATAAGCAAATTAAGAATCAACCGCAATCCGAAAGGACTGCGGTTTTTTTTTGTTGACATATACACAGTGCGCATGTAGAATATTTTTATAACTTACAGAAAAAGAGGGAACACCTATGCAAAAAAAAGTTTTTCTTGCTTTGTTTGTGCTTGGCATTTTACTTTTGTTTTCTTCCTGCGGTGAAAAGCAATATGACCTGCCGATCGATTTTACCGTGGTTCAAAAAAGCGATGTTTTTGTGCCCGCCGAAGCAGACGGTACGGTTGTCAGTGAATATCCCACCATCATCCGTTTGCAACACCAGAAAAACGAGCAGAACAACGGGAAACTGCTGATTGCATTTGAAAAATGGGGTAGCACCTATCCTGTTTACGAAAGTAATGACGATGCTGCTTCCTGGCAATATGTCTGCATGGTCAAAGACACCCTGAATGAAAACTTCTGGAATGAATGGATGCCTTTTTTGTATGAACTTCCTGCAGATATCGGGGATTTTGAAAAGGGGACGATCATTCTCGGCGGCACATCCGTTTACGGAGACGGTGTGACCGACAGCACTGTAACACTGTATGCAAGCACGGATCTTGGAAGAACATTTACCGCTTTCTGCAATGTTGACAAAGCAGGCGGAACCGACTGGGGTGTGTGGGAGCCTTTTCTTATTTATGAGGAAGAAAACGGCAGACTTTTCTGCTTCTATTCCGATGATTCCGATCCCGAACATTCGCAGAAACTTGTTTATAAGTATACGACCGATCTTGTGAACTGGAGTGAAAAGTTCGAGTGTGTTGCCTGTGAAGACAGCACGCTTCGTCCCGGAATGGTATCCCTTACCGAAATGGGAAACGGCGAATATTTCATGGTCTTTGAAATGGTCGGCATAGAAGGAAATCCGATTTATTACAAAACATCAACCTCGTTGGATGATTGGGGCGATGTTGCTAATTACGGACAAATCGTGTCGGCAGACGGCAAAACCTTCGGTTCGTCCCCGTATGTCGCATGGGCAGCAGTTGGCGGCGAATGCGGAACCCTTGTTGTGGTCGGCAAACATCCGATTACAGGCGGAAGCGATACGGGAACCGATATGTTTTTGAGTTTTGATTACGGCCAAACTTTTATTCCCATTGACAATCCGATCCCGTATACCCTGAGCCCTTATGAGCGTTGTTCTTACAGTCCGTCTCTGTTTTTTGCCCCCGACGGCAAAACGCTGTATTATGCCAATAATCCGCCTTGCTATGACGAATCCTACAAAATAACGGTTGCAAAAATCAAAATCGCAGAAAAAAATGACTGATGTTCATTTTTTCAGGGCATACTCTCGGCAGAGAGGTGCATAAAATGAACAACAATAAAAAGAAAAAAGAATATGCCGAAATGACCAAAGCCGCTTCGCCGAATTCGCCGTGTGCCGTAAACTGCCTGAAAGCCTTTTTGATCGGCGGAATGATCTGCACCATTGGTGAAGCGCTCAAAACGGTCTATGCCCTTAAAATTGAAGACGAAAAGGCTGTCGGCACCCTTGTGTCATTCACATTGATCGTTTTTACAGCCATATTGACGGGTATCGGCGTGTTCGACAAAATTGCAAAACATGCAGGTGCCGGTACGCTCGTTCCCATCACGGGCTTTGCCAATGCCGTGGTGTCACCTGCACTCGAATTCAAAACGGAAGGACACATACTCGGCACTGCCGTCAATATGTTCTCCATTGCAGGGCCGGTTATTGTCTTCGGCACCGCCGCCGCAACACTGTACGGGGTGATTTATTGGATCACAACCTTATTATAAAAGCAAAAGGCTTGGCCAAAACGGTCAAGCCTTTTGCTCTTTTTTATCGAATGTGTGTATCCAATCCGCTTTGAGAAAATAAATGAGGAAGATAATACTGCTCAAAGTCCATGTAATCGGATATGCCCATGAAACAGTGGTCAGTTCGTTAATAAACTTCAAAGCAACCGTAATGTAGCTGACTCTGAAAACGCACCAACAGGCAAGCATCGTAATCATCGGAACGGTCGGCTTTCCTGCACCGCGCATGACCCCTGCAATGCAATGCGAAAACGCAAGCAGGCAATAGAACAGGCAAATGGTGCGCATATGCTGTGTGCCGAATGCAATGGATTCCGTTGAGTCACTGAACATGCCGATGAGCTGCGGTGCAAGAATATAAGAAAGTCCGCCGATGATTTCGGCAAGCACACAGCTGCATACAACACCGAATGCAACCCCTTTTTTGACACGTTCATGCTGTTTTGCGCCGAGATTCTGCCCGACAAAGGTGGAAAGTGCCTGTGTAAAGCAAGTAACGGGCAGAAATGCAAAGCCCTCTAATTTGGAATAAGAGCCGCAGCCAGCCATGGCGGCTTTGCCGAAACTGTTGATATTGGTCTGCACCACCACATTGGCAACGGCGATCACACTGTTCTGTACACCCGAAGGCAACCCGTAACGGATGATTTCCTTGAGGCTGTCTTTGTGAAAACGGATTTCCCGAAAACAGACTTTATATGTTGCATCAATACGCAGCAGATGCAACAAACAAAGCAATGCGCTGACCCCTTGCGAAATGGTGGTGGCAACAGCGGCAGAGCCGACACCGAAGCCGAGCACCGCCACAAACAGCATATCAAGTGCGATATTGATAAATGTTGAAAAAATCAGATAATGCAGCGGATGCCTGCTGTCGCCGACGGCATGCAGAATGCCGACGAAAATGTTATACATCACAACAAAAATCGCCCCGAGGAAATAATAACGGAAATAAGCGACGGATTCGGGGAAGACCTCATCGGGTGTGCCCATCCACTGCAGAATGATCGGGGTCAGCACAACCCCAGCAACCGTCAGCACAATGCCGACCACCAGACCGAATGCAATGGCTGTGTGAATGGCTTTGCGCATGGCATCAAACTGTTTTGCACCGAAAACACGGGCAATCACGATCCCTGCGCCCATGGCAACACCATTGAAAAAACTGACCATCATAAAAATCAGACTGCCCGACGAACTGACAGCCGCCAGGGCATTGTCGCCTATGTAATTGCCGACACACCACGCATCGAATGTATTGTATAACTGCTGAAATACATTGCCTAAAAAAACAGGCAAGGCAAACAGCAACATCGACTTCCGGATTGACCCTTCGGTCAGGGAAGTGCGGTCAGAGTGCAACGCGGATCACCCCTTTGAAAAAGAAAATTCAGATATTTTTGCGTCTTTGAAATCGCCAAAGAGTTTGATTGTAAGCGAATGTACCCCGAAAACAGGGGAATGTTTAATGCAATATTGTAAAGATGATTCACATTTGTTGACTATCAAGGAAGTAAGATAATTGTCATCGATATAAACTTCCGCCCTGCAATCGCTGTCGGCAGACATCATAATACCGAAATTGTCTTCGCCGTCAAATGCAAGATAACGGTAGGCAGCACTGTCACCCGATCGGGATGCACGGATTGCAAGCCCGTCAATGGATTCAGCATCCGTTGCAATGTAAGCCGTACCGCCCATTTCGCAAGCCCTGTGTGCCGCTAACGGCCGGTTTGCACGAATAGCATCATTGCCGACAGACGTGGTCATTTTCACTTCGTCAATGGTGCCGTCTTCGTTGATTGTAATCGGTTCCATGCAGACATGGCGTGAAAAAGGCGAACAGTGCGTGGAACGGTGATAGAAAACATACCACTGTCCGTTGAAGCATTCGAGCGAGCCGTGGTTGTTCCATGTTTCGGGGTCACAACCGAAGTTGTCAATGATAACGCCCTTGTATTCAAATCCCGTCATCGGGTTGTCCGAAACGGCATATCCCAGCGAGGTGGCTCTGCCGCCGTGCCGATGGGTATCGGTGAACAGATAATAGTATTTTCCGTTGATTTTTCTGACCGAACTGCCTTCGTGGAATTCATGCTCGGCAACACTTAATGGCTGTGTGATGGTGGTGGGGTCGATTTCGGTCATGTTGTCTTTAAGCTTTGCAACACGCACACCGTCAAACTGCCCCCAATACAGGTAACTTTGTCCGTCATCATCCGTAAACACGGCAGGATCGATCATGTTCACATGTTCAATGGGGCCGATGTCTTCAAACGGTCCGCAGGGGCTTTTGGATTTTGCAACACCGCACCGTCCGTCGGGAACACAGTAGTACAAAAAATACGCACCGTTGCGGTATGCACAGTCGGGAGCATACAACGCCGTGTTGCCGCTTGCCCATGTTGCCTGACTCAATCGGAACGATACTCCGTGGTCAACCCAATCAATCAGATTGTCAGATGAATACACATGGTATTCGTCACTGCAATAGCCCTTTTTGCCTGCGATGTCGAAAGAACCGTACAGATACATTCGGCCGTCTTTCCACACATGTGCTTCCGCATCGGGAACGAAAATATCTGCATTCAGAATGGGGTTCATGGGATGATTCATTGCAAAACCTCCTCTTGAAACGTAAGCATTTTATTCGCTTATTGATTTTCTTGCAGATCAGCCTGTATGGCAGCTTGCAGTCCAGTGTAATTGTTGACATCGCTAAAATAAATCATCGGTTCATTTATCAGTTTGATGGTGCAACAATCGGTTTGTTTTTGCTTTTCGGTTTGTACGATGTCGACTTCATTCAACATGCAAACAAAAACCTGTTTGCTTAGGTTGTTATAAATTTTGAATTGCTTGCACTGATATTCTATCGTGCGGCGATTTTTGGCGGTAAGGAAAATACAGATGAACCCGGTTATAAGTAAAATTAACTCAAAAAACAGCCATGCTTTGACTGATATTTTCAAACCGCCAAAGCCGAGTCCGAACAAACAGACGGTTGTTGAAACGGCAGTAGCAATATTTTTCTTTGCGGATACGGTTGTTTTAAACGGCATAAAAAATCCACCTCATTGTTGTTGATATTTATAAGCAATCCTGCAAGCCCGTTTGTAGGCTTCGGTGAAGTACAAGTCAATCGGCATATTGGCATACACGTCATTTTCATGGCGGTTTGGTTTTGACTGAATGTTCAGTTCAAAATTCAGATAGTCCAATTTTCTTGCTTTCTGCAAACGTTGCACATTGTAATCCCAATCTCCGATGCCGTCAAAGGGAAGCAGATGCAGGTCATCCGTCCAGAATGTTTTTCCGTCAAAACGGCTGACCCCGAGGTTGTCGTTCAGATGCGTCATCAACAGTCTGTCGCCGAACAGGCCGAGCAAGTCTTCACCGCGGTTGTAGCACATTTCATGCCCCGCATCCCAACAAAAGCCGACTGTCGGATTGTCTTTGTGTCGGTCAAGCAGGGCAAACAGATATTCTTCCCCTTCGGTGTTTTCAAATGCAATCTGAATGCCGTTCTGCTTTGCGCGGTTTACAAGGGCATCGTAATTGTCAAAATGCAGGTTCTCAGCGTCAAAGGTATAGTCAAAACCGATCCATGCGTGTGCAACCAACACGGGAATCTGCAATTCTTTACACACATCGGCGGCAAGAAGCAGTTCATCCAATGCCGCTTTGCTGACGGACGGATCGTGACTCCACATCACATTGGCTTTGCCGAACGGCGCGTGTAAGGATTGCACCGCCATTCCGTTTTGCCGTGCGCAGGCAACAATATCGCCGAGCTGTTCACGGTCACTCCATTCGGGAGAAATCGCATCAAAACCGATTTTTGCAAGTAGTTCAACAGCCTGCACGGTCGGAATGCAATAACGGTTGCCGACCGAAATGCCGATTTTTTGTTTCCACATGATTTTCACCTCTTGATAATCTGCTTTTATACTACTCTTTTCTCTCGCAAAAGTAAATAATTTACAAATAAATTTTCATTGTAATTGCATCGCAATCGGAAAAAATATATGTATATTTTTGTGAATTTGTGAGGGTATTATGATCGAAAAACAGGAAAGTGTTATTGTTTTTGCATCCCGTCCGACCGTGTTGTTCGGTGCGGCTGTCGGTGGCAAAGCAGAAAAGGAAGGCCCGTGCGCCAAGGAATTTGATTTTTGTTACGACAATGATGATATCAACTGCAAAACATGGGAGCAGGCAGAAGCGGCGTTGCAGAAAGAAGCCATGCAACGTGTTTTACAGAAAGCAAAATTACCGCCGCAGAGTGTGGATGTGCTGTTTTCGGGGGATCTTCTCGACCAGTGTGTGGCAAGCTCTGTTGCCGCAAAAGAATTGAAGATCCCCATGGCAGGATTATATGGAGCGTGTTCCACTTTTGCATTAGGATTGTGCATGGCAGGTTTGTTTACGGAAAGCCAGGCAGCAAAAACCGCGATTGTGTGTGCTTCGTCTCATTTCTGTTCTGCCGAAAAGCAGTTTCGTTTTCCGCTTGAATACGGCAGTCAGCGCCCGCCGACCACACAGCGCACTGCCACCGCCGCAGGTGCCGTGCTTGTCGGTCACGCAAAATCGGGCTGCTGTATCGAAGCCGCCATGATCGGTACCATTCAGGATTTGGGAATCACTGATGCCGCCAATATGGGCGCTGCCATGGCTCCTGTAGATGTTAAAATAGAACCATAAATTAAGCGAAAAGCAACACAAAATCTTACACAAATTTCGACAGGAAAGGTGGTGAAAAAGCCCTATTTTACTGGGGTTATGGGTGTTTTTGGACTTTAAATTTTAGTTAAAGTAAAACTGTCTAAGAACGCTCGTTTACAATTTGTTTACAATTACTTTTTGAACCAAAAATCAGCACTATTATTACAATTAAGAAAAAAGAAAGGATGACTCAAATGAAAATTACATACCATGAAGTGAATGGTTACCTTATCCCGAATCTCAAACTGCCACCTGAAGAGGCAAGTGTTAGGCTCGGCAAATGGGGAATGCTCTACAAATCACATCTTGAAAAGAATAAGAAGGTGTTTTTTAGTTCATTGTTTAGTCAAGGCAGATTTTATCATCACTGTGCCGAGGTTGAGAAACAAGCACGGGATATGTTTGATATGCTTGTGGAGCAGATGAAAGCGGCTGAGGGTGTCACAGAGCAGTTGAAAAAGGAAAATCAAATGGAGTGGGTGCAGAGAATGGGAAATATTGAAGCAAGGGCGAGGGAGATGGTGTGTGAAGAAATAATATATATCTAATATATAAATGTAATGCAAAAGTAAAAGAGAAGTCCAACTTACGGAACTTCTCTTTTATTCGTCTATAAAGATTTAATTAATTCTCATTTATGTA
>JAFQCH010000026.1 GCA_017416485.1 Clostridia bacterium
GAATACACAGACCCGTTTACGGGTAGCAAGTAACAAGCCTTTGCGGTTGGTAGCCGTAGGGTACGCCTTAAGGCGATGCCAGTATAATAGGGCTTTGCCCGCATATGAAGAACCCCCGGCTTAGCCGGGGGGTTCTCTATTCGCGAAACCGTAATTTGCACATAAAAAATCTTCAAAAAAGGTGGAAATTTCTTTGCGGATTTGGTATGATATTATTGAATAAATATAAGGAAGAATCAGAATGAAACATAAATTGACCGCCGTTTTACTTTGCATTGTCCTGCTTTTGTCTTTTTCTTCGTGCGCAAAGGACTCTGTTGGCTGTTTTATTTATTACCCCGTGTATGACGATATGACCAGCCTTGACCCGCAGATTGCCCGCAGTGATACCGAAAAACTCATTGTCACCAACTGTTTTGAGGGGCTTGTGCGCGTGGACGAAAACGGCGAAATCGTCGGCGGTGCGGCTTCCGATTGGAATATTTCCCCCGACGGAAAGACCTACACCTTTTACCTGCGTGCGGATGCCAAATGGAACATCACCGACTACACCGCCAAGGAAATGGCAGACCTGCTGCCCGAAAACTTTGCACCTGCCGTAACGGCGGACGACTTTGTGTTTGCCCTGCAACGTGCCCTTGACCCCGCAACGGGTGCGGCGGATGCGTATTTGCTGAATTCCATTGAAAATGCACGCGAAGTGCAAGCGGGCACGGCGGATGTTTCGTCCCTGGGTGTGCGGGCAGTTGCAAACAACCAACTCGAAATCACCCTCAGTGAGCCGCAAAGCAACTTTCTGCACGTGCTGACCGAGTGCATCTGCATGCCCTGCAACCGCACCTTTTTTGAAGCCTGCGGCGGCAGATACGGCATGATGGTGCGCCATTATATGTCCAACGGCCCGTTCTTCCTTTACAGCTTCACCGATGCCGACTACACGCTTTATGCCAGCGAAACCTACAACGGAAATCACAAACCGACCCCGACCAAGGTCTTTTTGTATTACAACAAAAACGGCAACAATGTGCCCGACAAGATGTCGCAGGAATTCTATTCGGGCGCATACATGACCGATGCCATGTTCACCGCAACCGACATAAAACGCAGCACTACCGTTACCGAATTGCAGGACACCGTCATTGGTTTTGTTTTCAATCTGAACCATGAAATTCTGAAGAATGCAAATGTGCGCAAGGGCATTGCATACGCCACGGATGCCGTATCGCTTGCCGAGATGGGTGAACAACCCTACATCGGCTCGCTGATTCCGTCTGTGTGCGGTTTCACCCCCGCGTGTGTGAATTTATATGATGAAGACCTCGCCGTGCAATATCTGCTGGCAGGCTTTGAAGAGCTTTCACAGCCGAAATTCATAGAAGTGCCCGTTGTGCCCGAAGAACAGCCCACCGAAGAAAGCGAACTGGCTGACCCCAACGCTCCCCCCGTTCTTCCCGAAGAGGAAGCCCCCACCGAAGATGACGGATCGGTCGGTCCGCCCGAAACCCAAATTCAGATCGTGGAAGTGGAAGAAGTGACTTCCGTTGAGCTGACGGTGTTGACAAGCGAAGAATATGCCGACCTCATCAAACGGCAGATGCAGAAATGGCAACGCATTTTAGGGCTTCGCTGCATTATCCGCATTGAAACGGTGAACGAAACGCTTCTTCGTTCCCGCGTGGCGGCAGGCGATTACGAAATTGCATTCTGCCCGCTGTCTGTGCGCACACCCGACCCCTTGGGATTCTTACTGCGTTTCACTCCCGACAGCCCCGACAACTGCATTTCCCTGGCTGATGCAGAATACGAAGCCCTCACCGATGCCGCAAAAGCCGCCGTGAGCACCGCTGAACAGCAACAGCACATGACTGCCGCGGCAGACTATTTGCAGGAGGCAGGGTGCATGATTCCCGTATTTTCCGAAAGCTCTTACCTTGTGCAGACCTCGGGTGTTTCGGGCATTTACTGCTACACAGGCCCCGACCGCGTGTATTTCAACAACGCATTTTCCGAAAACTAAAAACAAAAATGGAGAGAGTATTATGAGCATTCTTCGTCCCTTTAAGGCAATCCGACCCAAAAATGAATATGCTTCTGCCGTTGCGGCACTGCCGTATGATGTTATGAACAGTGCCGAAGCCGCCGAGATGGTCAAGGGCAATCCGTATTCGTTCCTGCATGTGGACAAGGCGGAAATCGACCTGCCGGAAGGCACCGACCTTTACAGCGATACGGTGTATGCCAAAGCCGCCGAAAACCTTAATAAACTCGTCGCGGACGGCATCTGCGAGCAGGAAGACACGGCTTGCCTGTATCTGTACCGTCAGGTGATGAACGGCAGACCGCAGACAGGGATTGTCGGATGTGCATCCATTGACGATTATATCAACAATGTGATCAAAAAACACGAGCACACCCGTGCCGACAAGGAAGCCGACCGCATCCGCCATGTGGACACCTGCAATGCCAACACGGGTCCTATTTTCCTTTGCTATTCGCGCAAAGCCGCTGTGGATGCCGTGATTGACCGCTACCTTGCAACACAGCCTTTGTATGATTTCACCACCGAAGACGGCATTAAAAACACCGTGTGGCGCATTGCCGACACGGACGATATCAACATTATTCAGACCGCATTTGCGCAGATTCCCGCTTTGTATATTGCCGACGGCCACCACCGCTGTGCTTCGGCGGTCAAGGTCGGGCTCAAACGCAGGGAAGAAAATCCCGACTATACGGGTGAAGAAGAATTCAATTTCTTCCTTTGCGTGTGTTTCCGTGCGGATGAACTGGAAATCATGGATTACAACCGCTTGCTTGCCGACCTGAACGGCAATACGGCAGAAGAATTGCTGGAGAAATTGAGTGTATGCTTTGAAATGGAAGAAGCAGAGGGCATTTACAAACCCTGTGCAAGGCACAATTTCGGGCTGTACCTCGGCAAAAAGTGGTATTCGCTGACCCTCAAGGACGGACTTTGCAACGAAGCCGATCTCGTGGAAAGCCTGGATGTTTCAGTGTTGCAGAATCTTGTGATCGCCCCCTTATTCGGCATTGCCGATCCTCGCACTTCCAAACGCATTGACTTTGTCGGCGGCATCCGCGGGCTCAAAGAGCTTGAACGCCGTTGTGAGCTTGACATGGAATGTGCCTTTGCGATGTATCCGACCTCGTTGGATGAACTGATGCGCATTGCGGATGCAGGGCAGATCATGCCCCCGAAATCCACATGGTTTGAGCCGAAGCTGTTAAGCGGTCTGTTTATTCACAAATTGTCTGACTGATTGCAACAAAACGAGTTGATTCTGACTCTTATAAATAGAAAAACCATAAGGAGGAATTTTCATGCGTAAAGTGTTATGCCTTTTGTTAAGCCTTTGTCTGTTGGCAGTGTTGGCTGTCAGCGTTTCGGCAGATGTTATCTGGGAACCTTACGGTGACTCATTTTATGATGACCACCGCGAGGAAATGCAATACGACAACCGCTTCTACAAAGCGACTTCCGCACTCGACCAATACAAAGAACCCAACGGAAAAGTCCTTGCAGAAGCAGTGATTGCCGCCGACGAGCTGTTCAACGTGCAGTATGTGTATGAAGACGAAAACGGCGTGTTGTGGGGCAATTGCTATCTTCCCGGTGTGTCAGACTCCGCGTGGATCAACCTTGTAGGGTGTGTGCGCCCGTATGACCGCACGGATTTCACCAATGACTACAGCGACAGCTTTGCACCCGTTGAAGTCCAGCCCGATATTTCGTTCTATGCAGACGAAGTGCCGATGTATGATTACCCCGGTGCCGCAAATTCGCTTTATAACATGATCGTGGAGGCCGAAGCCGAGTACCTGCCCGAATATGCCCATACTTACACCGATGCAAACGGCAATATCTGGGGCGAAATCATGTATTTCAGAGGGATGAAAGGCTGGGTGCTGCTGGACGGCGACATTGCCACCGTGCAAGCACCTGACAAAGAACGCGACTTCCCTGTTGAAAATACCAAATCACAACCCCTTGCAACCGACGGCAACGCAACCGAAGCAGACGAAGCAAATACGGATGCCGTTTCCGCAGGCGACACGGCAGAACCCATCCCCAAGCAGAATTTTACCGTTCCCGTGCTGTTGGTTGTTGCAGTTGTGGCCGTCACACTTGCTGTGCTGTTCATCTTCTTCCGTAAAAAGAAGGTAAAATGATGATGAAAAAGGGATTTTTGTTTTGTTTGGCTCTGCTGTGCATGCTTTTCTTGTTCGGATGTGCACAGAAAGACGAAAACACCCTGCAAACATTCTCATACGAGGAAGTCTTGTCCGTCTATACACCCTTGCAAGGTGAAGCAGGAATTTGTTTTAATGGATTTGTGAACACAGAAGAAACAATTGTTGCATCTGCCGAACAAGCAATCGAGTTGGCAAAAGCGGAATGCAAAGGCGAATATCCCTCTGCAAGTGTCCGTTTTGATGCAGATGCAAAGATGTGGGAGGTAAACTTTTCACAAAGAATTCCCGAAGAGAATTATCTTGTTGCAGGTGGCTGTGTATCCGTTTACATGACCGACAAAGGAATAACAACTCTCATAGTGGCAGGTGAATAATATGAACAAAATTCTGACTGCAATTCTGACAGCGGCAATGTTTGTCGGTTTTTCTGTTTTCGCATTCGCCGATGTGGTGTGGACACCCATGGACACGGTGCGGGAATTTGCATTGCCCGTACTCCTCGTTGCGGCAGTGGTTGGAGTAACCGTGATTCTGCTGATTAAATTTTTCAGAAAAAAGAAATAAACTGAATACAACAACAAAAAGGATTGCCGTTTTGGCAATCCTTTTTGTTACATATAAAATCAGATAGAGCTGATGAGTGTGCCGATTTTGCCGACAGTTTTTGCAAGACCTGCAACGATTTTGCCGACACCGATGAGTGCACTCTTGCCGTTGAGAATATCAATGAGTGCCTGCGCCATGTCTTCACTGAACACACCCATGCTCATGGAAACAAAGCAACGAATGGGAATCTGCGTTGCCATGGCAAGCATCATGCCTTCGTTGGATGCACCGCCTGCAATGGTCTTGATGACGGTGCGGATCATACCGTTGATGACCTTGCCTGCAGGGGTGCCTTCGGCAAGCTCAAGCGAGGAATTGATATCAATGGGCTGATTCGGGTCGCGTTTTGCGTTGGGGATGGGTCTGCCGAGCAGCTTTTCAAACTGTTCATCGGGCACATTCATGATGTCGCCTGCGAAGTAGGCAGGCAGATTTTCTTTGTCGTTGGGGATAGCAGCTTGCGTGTCGGAAGAAGTGACCTTGACGGTTGTATTCAAACGGATATCGCGGGAAGATGCCCCGACGAGGATATCGAATTCACCGCTTTCCACATACCAATCACCGATTTCGGTGTTCCAGAATGCAAATGCACGTTTATCAAGTTCGATCGTAACAGCCTTTTCTTCACCGGGTTCAAGATAAACCTTTGTGAAGCCCTTGAGCTCCTTGACGGGACGGTAGACCGTGCTTTCCTTGTCAGCTACATAAACCTGTGCAACTTCTGCACCGGCTTTGTCGCCCGTGTTCTTGATTTTGAAGGTGACCTTGAGAGTGTCGGTATCCTTGATGTTCTTCTTGGATACCTTCATGCCCGAATATTCAAATGTGGTATAGCTCAGACCGTAGCCAAACGGGAACAGAACGTCTTTTTCGACCTTGTCGTAATAGCGGTAGCCGACATAAAGACCTTCTCTGTATTCGACCGTGACAGGCGAGCCGGGGAAGTTATTGAAAGACGGCGTGTCTTCCAGTCGGTTGATATAGGTTTCGCTGAGCTTGCCGCTCGGATTTGCATTGCCGAACAACAGATCCACAGCGGCACCTGCACCTGCCTGACCGGGCAGGAAGGTGTGCAGCACTGCCTTGCAGTTATCAAGCCACTGCATGCGGATGGGTGCACCGCCTGCAAGCACAACAATTGTATTGGGATTTGCCTTGCTGACAGCGGTGAGCAGGTTGAGGTGACTCTGCGGAATATCAAGATGACTGCGGTCAAAACCTTCGGATTCAAATTCGTCGGTGAGCCCGATGAACAGCAACACGTTTTCGCAACGCTTTGCGGTGTCAACGGCTTCACGAATGAGTGCCATATCGGTCTTGTCGGTCTTTTTATTGTAGCCCTGTGCATACAGGAAGCCGATATCCTGCTTGAGCAGCTCGTCAAAGACATTGTCGAGCTGTGTGGGGTTAATAAGGCTGCTGCCTGCGCCCTGATAACGGGGGGCTTTTGCCATTTCACCGATGACGGCAACGGTTTTATCCTTGGCAAGAGGCAGGATATTGTCTTCGTTTTTCAGCAATACCATGGAAGCGGTTGCCACTTCACGTGCAAGGGCATGGTGTGCGGCTCTGTCATAAGGTACGGCGGCCTTGGTCTTCTGCCCTTTAAAGAGAATATCAAGGGTTTCGTCCACGCGGGCATCCAGAACGGCTTCGTCAAGCGTGCCGTCAATCAGACCGTCCACGATTTTTGCGGCGGCAAGACCGTCGGACGAGGGCATTTCGATGTTCTGGCCTGCATTCAGACCGTCCACGATGTTGTTTTCTGCGCCCCAGTCGGTAATCACAATACCCTTGAAGCCCCAGTCATCGCGCAATACATCGGTCAAAAGCCATTTGTTTTCTGCGCAATAGGTGCCGTTGAGGCGGTTATAGGCGTTCATGACCGTCCAGGGCTGTGCCTTTTTGACGGCGCGTTCAAAGCCTGCAAGATAAATTTCTCGAAGCGTTCTTTCGTCCACAACGGAATCGACCGTCATGCGGCGTGCTTCCTGGTTGTTGGCGGCAAAGTGCTTGAGCGATGCACCGACACCCTGCGACTGCACACCGTTGATCCATGCGGCAGCCATTTCACCTGCAAGCACGGGGTCTTCCGAGAAATATTCAAAGTTTCTGCCGCACAGCGGGTTGCGCTTGATATTGTTGCCGGGTCCGAGCAGAACGGAAACACCTTCTGCGTTGCATTCTTCGCCGAGTGCGGCACCCATGCGTTCAATGAGTGCGGGATCCCATGAGCAGGAAGTTGCGCTTGCTGTGGGGAAGCAAACCGCGGGAATGCCCTGCAACATATCGGTTCCGCTTTCTTTTTGTGTTTTCTGTTTGCGCAAACCGTGGGGGCCGTCGGTTACATTGATTGCCTCAAGACCGAACTTGCGCAATGCCTGAAAATGCCAGAAATCCTTGCCGGAGCAAAGTGCGGCCTTTTCTTCACGGGTCATGGTCGAAATAATGTCCTTGTATTTCATTTTGATCTCCCTTTCCGAAGAATTATTGATTATTTTTAAATTATTTATTATGGGCTGAACAAATTACGGTTTATCTCATTCCTCATTTATCGGCAATTGTAATAAAGAATCGGATTGTTCTGCTTCCAGTTCTTCCACACTTCTGAGCTTTTTAAAGATAAGCGAATTGCGCTTTTGTGCGCTTTCAAGGGTAGTGCCTGCTTCATCGACCTTTTTCTTTGCCTTGTCAAGAAGTAGGGCAAAGTTTTCATACTGCCCTTTGACAGCGGCAAGAAGAAGACGGATCTCGTTTGCCTTTTCGTTGATGGCAACCGTGCGGAAACCCATGGCAAAGGAGTTAAGCAATGCCGTCACCGTGGACGGACCTGCGATCATGACCCCGTATTCACTTTGAATACGTTCCATCAGCCCCGATTTGGAAGCGGCAATTTCGGCATACAGGCCTTCCGTGGCAAGATACAGCACGGCATAGGGCGTGGTCTGCGGCACATGGATGTATTTGCGTACCGTTTTGGCTTCGTTGAGCACGCGGTCTTCGAGTGCTTTTCTTGCGGCGGCAAGCGCCACTGCATCGGCACGGTCTGCCGCATCACACAAACGCACATAGTCTTCCATGGGGAATTTGGAGTCCACAGGCAGATACACGGTCTGTTTTTTGTCTTCCCCTGCGGGCAGGCAGACAGCAAATTCCACGCGTTCCGCAGTTTCGTTGGGGGCATAGTTTTTTACATATCTGCCGGGGATGGTCTGGTCAAGAATGGCTTCGAGCTGCACTTCTGCCCATGTGCCTCTTGCTTTGACATTGGTAAGCACCCTGTTGAGGGCGGTGACATTGTCGGTCACACCGGCAGACAACTCTTTCATTTCGCCCAAGGATTTATATACATTTTCAAGCTGCTTGGAAACGGTCTGAAATGAGGTGTCAAGACGGGCGGTGAGGGTGGCATTGAGCTTTTCATCCACCGTTGCACGCATTTCATCCAGTTTTTTCTCATTGGACTGCTGCATTTTGCCGATGGCATCCGCCACCACAGCACTCTGTTTTTCGGCGGTTTCAATTTGCTTTTCACGGATTGCACCAAATCCGACATTGAGCTGTTGCTGAAAACGCATCTGAAATTCGTAATTTTTTTCCGTAACAGCCTGCACCTTTGCGCTCATATCAGCCAAAGCGGCGCCCGTTTCGCGGCGTGTGACGGCTTCGCGTTCATTCACTTCACTGCGGAATTGAGAAATATCGCCGTGCACGGCACCGACAATGCGATCCGTTGGGTCTGCGGTTTTTGCGTTTTTCATTTTCAGCAGAATCGCAACAAGCAACCCTGCAACAACAAGGCATAAAACAAGCACAATAACAAGCAATATATCGGTCATGGCAATCTCCGAAGTGTATAATTGTTTTTATTATATCATAAGAATACGCTTTTGTTAAGTATGAAAAAAAATATTTACAATTCTGTCTTTACTTTTGACTTTTTCTTGTGCTATAATTTGGTAAAAGAATTTAATTTTCAGCATTGGAGCCAAAACATGCCGCAATCATTTTACAAAGATATTCGCAAGCAGAAAGATTTGACCCGTGACGAGGTGTGCGATATCGCCGCCGGCCTCGGAGAACCCCTGCAGCCCGAACGCCTTGAACGCATCGAAAACGGGAAATATGACATTTTGCCGGGTGAAGTTCTGCTGTTGTCTAAAATTTACGGCGACCCGACCCTTTGCAACCACTTCTGTGCAAAGGAATGCCCCATCGGCAAAAAATATGTGCCCGAAGTCAAGGTCAAAGACCTTGCGCAGACGGTGCTTGAAATGCTTTCCAGCATGAATTCCATCAAAAACAAACAGGAACGCCTGATTGAAATCACCTCCAACGGCGTGATCAACGATGATGAAATTGAAGACTTTGTGTTTATTCAGAATGAACTGGAACGCTTTTCCATTACGGTGGAATCATTGCAGTTGTGGGTTGAAAAAATGCTTGCCGAGCAAAAAATCAACCTTGAAAAATACAACGCGGTAAAAGGAAAAAATTAAAAACAGGAGGAAATAAAAAATGAAAAAATTATGCTCTGTTCTGCTCGTACTCTCTATGCTGTTCACCCTTTCGGTGTGTGCGCTCGCCTGGGACAAGAACGACCCGGTTGAAAACATGGACAAGCCCTCACTTGTGGCGGCATTCCAAAAGGGTGTCGGCCCCATGACCGAAGGCTATGCCATCGACTACCGCTACTTCTCTCCCGTCAAGGAAAATGACACCAACAAGTATCCGCTTGTCATCTGGTTGCACGGTATGACGGAAGGCGGCAGCGACGGTCATCAGATCACCAAAAACGACATTGCATTCTGGGCAAGTGAAGACTTCCAGAGCCGTTTTGCAGGTGGCGGTGCATTCATTCTTGCCGCACGCTCACCCGAAGAACAGCTCAATTACTGGGGGGACGACACCGTTTATCCGCTTCGTGCCGCCATTGACGACTTCATTGCCAAAAATGCAGACCATGTTGACCTGACCCGCATTTACATCGGCGGTTTTTCCATGGGCGGCAAAATGACACTGAACATGACCTATGCTTACCCCGAACTGTTTGCCGCTGCATTCCCCATCTGCCCCGCAGGTTCCCTGAGCAAAGACAAAGCCAAGATTGTTGCGAACATTCCCTACTGGTTTGTTTCGGGCACAGGAGATCCGCTTGTTATCTATGCAACCGGTGTTGTGCCCACATGGAACAACGTTGCATCCGCAAACAACCGTCCCGAAGACTGCCGCTTCTCTACCCTTTCCACAGTCTGCTATCCTGACGGCAACAAAACCTCGAGTGCACACCACGCATGGTACAGTGTTACGTTCGATATGTTCTCGGTTGAAAACGGCGATTACCCGCACATGAGCACCGTCAACGGCCTTGATGAAACCGTTACACTGACCTACCCGGAAGGCATGATCAGTTGGTTGTCGCAGTTCACAAGCAACTATGACGGCACTCCTGCTACCAACAGCGGCAATATGACTGCCGTTGTGCGCAACCCGATCAATATTCTGGTGAGTTTCTTCAACAAAATTTTCGATTTATTCCGTTCCATCTTTGAAAACCTGTTCGGTTGATAAACATACAAACATAAAACAAGGGACTGTGAAAACAGTCCCTTTATTTTTACGGTATTCAGTTTTCTTCTTCACCGGGGAAATTTTCTTTGCGGATATCGGCACCGCAAGCCTGCAACTTGCCGACAATGTTTTCGTAACCGCGTTCAACATGATGGATTTTACCGATGACGGTTTCGCCCTGCGCACACAGACCTGCGATGATCATTGCCGCGCCG
Source organism: Clostridia bacterium (assembly GCA_017416485.1). GTDB lineage: Bacteria > Bacillota > Clostridia > Oscillospirales > Acutalibacteraceae > RUG806. Next base: position 10,608 of record JAFQCH010000026.1, read on the forward strand.
GCACGAAGGTCGTTGCAAATAACCTCTGCCCCGTTCAGCGAAGTGCCCTCAAAGGATGCAATTTTGCCTGTGACATTGATTTTTGCGCCCATTTTTGCCAATTGCTTTGTGTAGCTGAAACGGTCATCCCACACACTTTCGGTGATGGTGGATGTGCCCGTGCATGTGCAAAGCAAAGCACCGAACTGCGACTGCATGTCGGTCGGAAAACCGGGATGCGGCTGGGTTTTGATGTGGCAAGGACGAAGCGGACCGTTTGCACTGACAGTGACGGAATCGTCATCATTTTCCAACACCGTAACACCGCAATCGCGAAGCTTGGCGGTGATGGATTCAAGATGCTTCGGAATCACGTTGCAAACCGTGAGCTCGCCCCTTGTTGCGGCGGCGGCAACCATGTAAGTGCCGGCTTCGATCTGATCGGGAATGATGGAATAATCGGTCGCATGCAGGTCGGGACAGCCTTCAATTTTGATGGTGTTTGTTCCCGCGCCGTTGATGTGCGCACCCATTTTGTTCAAAAAGACGGCAAGATCAACCACATGCGGTTCTCTTGCGGCGTTTTCAATCACGGTGCGGCCTCTGGCGCGAACAGCCGCCAGCATGATGTTGATGGTAGCACCAACAGAAACCTTGTCAAGATAAATATAAGCACCTAAAAGGTTCTCTGCTTTGGCAATGATGATTTCATCGTCTGCTTCTTCATCCGAAGGGGGAATTTTTGCGCCGAGTGCTTCAAATCCTTTGATGTGCATATCGATCGGGCGGGTTGCACCGAACTGACAGCCACCGGGAGTAGCAACTTTTGCGTAATTGAAACGTCCCAGAAGGGAACCGACAAAATAATAAGATGCGCGAAGGCATTTAGACAAAGAAGCGGGCAACGTGCGACTTACAACATGGGTTGTGTCGATCTGCAATGTGGAATGATCCAACCAAACGCATTCAGCTCCAAGGGTCTGCAATATGTTGGTCAATGCAAAAATATCGCTGATTTGCGGCACATTTTCAATGTTGTAAACCCCGCTTGCAAGAATGGTTGCAGGCAGAATTGCAACAGCCGCATTTTTTGCTCCGCTGACTTCGATTTTACCGGTCAGTCTGTTGCCACCGTGAACAATATACTTTTCCACAGCGGTTTCTCCTTTTTTTTCATCCATATATTCAAAAAGTGTAGATAAAACACAATATAAAGCTCTGTATGAGCCGACACACTTTGTTTATTATATCATTTTTCAAGTGAAAAGAAAAGTGCTTTTGCTGAAAAAAATCGGAACGTTTGAAAAAAATATGTAGAATTTCTTATACTATTATTGGTTAATTTGCTCAATAATTCAGTTTTTCAACCGTCCAATCAACAATAAACGGCAAAAATTTCTTTGCTTCTTCCAAGGCACCCGCCAAGGAATGGTCACGGAAGTTTCCGCATTCCACGGCGCTCACACCGGGAATTTCGCCTTCGTAAGCAGCGATGAACGCAAAGGCATCCTGCGTTAGTTTGATTGCCTGCTCATGCGAAACAGCATCGCGCACAAGGAAATAAAAGCCCGTTCTGCAACCCATGGGCCCGAAATAAATGACATTGTCTTTGTGTTCGGAATTGCGCACAAAGGTTGCAAAAAGATGCTCTACAGTGTGAATGGAAGCATTGTCCATTACTTCTTCCACGTTGGGTCTGCGGGTGCGGATGTCATAAGTCACAACATCGCCATCCACGCGGGAGATATACATACCCTTCTGCAAAACGGTATGGTCAACCTGAAAACTTGCAATTTTCTCCATGATAAAAACTCCTGTAAGATTATGATATATCGGCAAACAAAGCACCAACAGCAGCCTGCAAGCCTTTGTTTTCGTCTTTTGAAAGGGTGGGATCTTCCTGCAAAATCCGCTTTGCATCGCTCTGTGCGGTGTGCAGAATGCGGCTGTCGGTGGCAAGGTCGGCAATTTTCAGGCTCGGAAGCCCGTGTTGCCGTGCACCGAAAAAGTCACCGGGACCGCGCAGTTGCAGGTCTTCATCTGCAATGCGAAAACCGTCGTTGGTGTCGCAAAGAATCTGAAAACGGCGCAGCGACACATCATTTTTGGCATCGGACACCAACACACAGTGCGATTGCCGCTGTCCGCGTCCGATACGGCCTCTTAACTGATGCAATTGCGAAAGCCCGAAACACTCCGCATTTTCAATGAGCATGACCGAAGCATTGGGCACATCGATGCCGACTTCCACCACCACGGTGCAGATGAGCAACTGAATTTCACCGCTTGCAAAACGGCGCATGATGTCTTCTTTTTCCTTGGGCTTGATTTTGCCGTGCAGAAGCCCCACACGGTAATCTTTGAATTCGTCCGCGGCCAATTTTTCATACAGAACCTGTGCCGATACGCGGTCTGTTTCGCCTTCTTCCACCAACGGACAGACGATATAGCCCTGTCCTCCGGCATCAATATGCTTTTTGATGAACGTGTACAGGCGTTTGCGGTAAGAGGTGTCCACGGCATAGGTCAGGATCGGCTTTCTGCCTTTGGGCAGTTCGTTCAGAATGCTGATGTCAAGATCACCGTAAATAACAAGTGCCACGGTGCGGGGAATGGGGGTTGCAGACATAACAAGCGTGTGCGGGCAGACGCCCTTTGCGCGCAAAGCCGCACGCTGTTCGACCCCGAAGCGGTGCTGTTCATCGGTAACAACCAGCCCTAAATTGCTGAATTCCACATCGCGTTGCAAAATGGCATGGGTGCCGATGAGCAGATCGATCTCGCCGTTTTTGAGGGCATTTTTAAGATGCTTTTTCTGTGCCGCGGTGACAGTACCCGTTAATAAGGCGCAGCGGATGGGCGTATCCTTAAAAAATTTTGAAAAGGTCTGCGCATGCTGTTCGGCAAGCACCTCGGTGGGTGCCATCACGGCCGCCTGAAAGCCGTTTTGCACGGCCGTGTAAACCAGTGCCGCCGCAACCGCGGTTTTGCCCGCCCCCACATCGCCCTGCAACAGGCGGTTCATAGGGTTACTTTTCTGCATATCTGCCACACATTCACGCACGGCGTTTTGCTGTGCATTGGTGGGTGTGAACGGCAACAGGTTATAAAAGTCTTTTGTAAAATCCGTTTGCATGGCAGGGGCAAGGAATTCGGCCTTGTCAGAACGAATTTGCAACAGCCCCAATTGCAGAACGAGCAGTTCTTCAAAAATCAAGCGCCGTCTTGCAGCAAGAATGTCGTCTTCTGACTGCGGGAAATGAATTTTTTCCACCGCTTCGCGCAGTCCTAAAAGACGGTATTGCTTAATAAGTGCATCGGGCAGGGTTTCCTGCAACAAATCGGGGTAGGTGTTCAGCGCGGTGCGCACACACTTGGCGATGGCCTTTGCATTGAGGGACCGGGTCTGATGATAAATGGGATGCAAGCCCGTGCCGCCCTCGGCTTTTACAAAACGGGGCGAGAGCATTTCGCGCCCGCCGTAGATGCTGTCTTGCATTTTACCGAAAAAGAGGTATTCCTGCCCTTCTTCGAGTTGATTTTTGATATAGCGGTTATTGAAAAATGTGAGGGTCATGACCCATGTGCCGTCCGTGGCGGTGGTTTTGGTTAAGATTTTGCCGCCCGCAGTGCGGTGTTCTTCGGGCGGTTGGGCAACGATTGCCTTGATGCAGACCTGCTTGTCGGGTGCGGCTTCAAGGATAGAAACGGTGTCTTTCCAGTTTTCGTAGGTGCGCGGAAAAAAGCGCAGAAGATCCCCGACCGACTCAATACCGAGTTTGCTGAACAACTTGGCTCTTGCCGGCCCGACACCTTTTAAATACTGAATGTGAACATCTTTTTGCATAAAAACTCCGCACAAAATAATCCATTATTATTTTAACAAAAATAAAACAAAAATGCAAGAAGACAAATTGCGGTTTGTCGGGGAGTTGCGGTTACGCACAGACCGCCCTCCTCCACCCTTTCAGGGGCGACAAGTGTTTGAGAGGAAAATTTTCATTGATAAGAGCCCGATAAACCGTAATTTACATACAAAAAACCGCCACGCTTGGTGACGGTTGCATTTCCTTATTTATCAGCGACGGGATCGTATACCATATAATAATTATGGATTTTTTCGCCTTTCCAATAATCATATTTTATGGTCCGGAATCCCAACTTTTCATAAAACGGAACATTGTCGGGGTTCTGGGTTTCGAGTCCGAGCTTATAGCCCAGCGGCACAAGGTCGGCAATCCCCTGCTTGATGAGCTTGGTTGCAATGCCCTTGCCCTGATGGGAGGGGTCAGTGAAAACGGGAGAAATGATGAGGGTGTTTTTTTCGAACACCTTGGCATTGAGGTGGCTGTAGGCCTTCAGAATTTTGATGGTGCTTTTGGCATAAATTGCCAGCATCGGCCATGTGGGACAAAGCCAGAAATCAAAAATGGTATAGTCATTGTGTGCATCGCGCCAGATGCAGATGCCTCTGTTTTCCTCGTCGGTGTAGATAATATCTTCACGGTTGGAGGTCATAAGCCGCGCAAGCATAAAATGGTAGTCATAACGTTTTCTCCATTTTTCATGCTTGGTTGCATACATATGCACAGGGTCAGCCACATAGGCATCCGCCGCCATATGCGCATAAAAACTCAATTGTTTAAAAGTCAGTTTGGTTCTTTTTTGTTCCATTATCTTCACCATTAAAAACTGTTCGGATCAGCGCATCATATTCTTTCCACGCATCGGTGTGCATAAGTTCGGGCATGGCATCGGCAATGTTGCGGTGATACCAACGGTGCATCTGCGGATCCTTCTGATTGAACCGCTGAAAAAACACCGTACCCAGTTCCGTATAATCGCGTTTGAAAGAACGCAGATTGGAAAGTTTGTCGCCAAGGCAGATCATTTTGACAGCGATGTCTGTTGTGTTTTGCAGGGCATTGATCGTTTCTTGCTTACGCAACATCCATGTTTCTGCCGCAGGACGGTCCTTTTTTTTGTTTTCACTTTCGGCGGCCACGAGCTGTGCAACACGCGCACCGAACATTTCGCAAATTTCTTCGGGGGTTGCATCGGTGTCTTCCACCACATCATGCAGCACCGCCGCCGCAAGAATGCACGGATCGCTCGTTATTGTGCCAACAATTGCCGCAACTTCCATCGGATGCAACAGATAGGGTATGTCCGTTCCTTTGCGGCGCTGTGTATTATGCTTTTGTGCCGCAAACTGCACGGCAAGGCTGAGCAGTTCCATTGCAAATCCCCCGGTTTTATTTTATGAAATCACATTGCCTTCGTTGTCGAGTCCGAGGTTGCCCCATGCGGTGGCATCTTCCAGACCAACCGAAGCACGAAGCAGAAGTCTTGCGTCACCTGCCGTAATTTCGCCGTCTTTTTCTACATCGGCAGAAACAAGCGCCGCCGCAGAGAGAGTTTCAAGACCAACGGAAGCACGCAAAGCCATGCGTGCATCGGCAGCCGTGATTTCGCCGTCAAAATCCACATCACCCATGGCGAAAAGGCGCGGTAAAATTTCGGTAAAGACCGCACCGCAGGTGGTGCAAAGTCTTCTGCGAAGACCTGTATTCTGTGTGGTGGCTTGTGTGATGATCGCCCATGCTGTGAAGGTGTGTTCATCGGATGGGGTTGTTTTATCGCAACCGGTGCATGCACCCCAATGGTGGGTATCGTCATGCACAATTTCAAAATGGTGGTCGCCGCCCTCGCCGTAGCCGCTGCCGCAGTATTCGCAAACAGCCTGCTTTTCGCAGGAAGCAACACCGCCCGAACAATTTGCAGTCAGGCTTGCGCCGCAATCAAGGCAAGATGCCGAGTGCGTATCGTTGCCGTTGGAAACAAAGGTATCGGGACGGCAAGTGATTTGTTCGCCGCCGAACTGTTCACAGCCGTTCACACATTGCAGACAATGTGTGCCGTTGCCGTTGTCTTTAGCACTGCCGCTGTAATCGTGTTTCAGCGGATCACCGTAAGAAGCAAGACAGCCTTCGCAAACAGCTGCCGCAAGGCAGGTAGCTTTGCCGCCGAAGCAGGACTGATCGGTCACGGTGTAATTGCAGGACCGGCAGATGGCAATGTGCGTGCCGTTCTGATTGGGAATGCAGGAATAGTCACACGGCAGAACCACATCCTGTTCGCAAGCGGTGCAGAAGCGGGTGTGGGTGCCGTCATTTTTGGAAACAGCCTGCCCTTGCTCGCCCTGCGGGAAGGTGTGTGCAAGCAGGTCGCCGTAAGCGGCTTCGCAAATCGTGCAGACCGCTTTTTGTGTGCAGGTTGCCGTTCCGCCGGTGCAGGGTTCGGAAATCACATCTTTGCATCCCGAACAGGTTTTGGTGTGCGCGGAAATGCCGTCGCCGACCCAGTCGCCGAAGGTGCAGTCTGACGATTCACCGCCCGTTTTCTGACAGCCGTTGACACAGAGCCTGCTGTGCGTTCCGTCGCCGTTGGGGGCAAGTTCACCGCTGTAATCATGTTGCAACAGATCGCCATAGGCACCGTTGCAGATGTCACACTTTGCGTATTCGGCACAGGTGGGGATGCCGCCCGTGCATGTGCCGTTTATAATCGCGCCACAGACCGTGCATTCCGCGCTGTGGGTTGCGTTTTCATTGGAAACAAAGGTGCCGGGGGTGCAGGACACGGGTTCTCCGTAGGCGTCACAGCCGTTGATACAAAGCAGAGAATGGGTACCGTCTGCATTGTTTTTGGCTTCGCCCGTGTAAGAATGATCAAGGGTGTTGCCGTAAGCCGTTTCGCAGAAGGCACAGGTGGCGGGAGCAAGGCAACTCGGCTTGCCGCCCGAACAGTATTCGTCGATTGTATAAGAACAGAATGTGCAGGTTTTTGTGTGCACGCCGTCGGATTTATGGGCATAGGAATATTCACAATCCGTAAGACCGCCGTATTCATTACAACCGTTCACACAAAGGAACACATGGGTGCCGTCATAGTTGTTTTTGACATTGCCGCTGTAATCGTGATTAAGCACATTGCCGTAAACCACGCCGCAACGCTCACACGTTGCCACAGTAAGGCATGTAACGGTACCGCCGTAGCAGTTTTCGTTTTTGCTTTCACCGCAGACGGTGCAAGACAGTTTGTGGGTGGTGTTATCGCCGTTGTTCAGCGCGACACCGTAGGTGCAGCCGATTTTGTCTTTGCCGTATTCGCCGCAACCGCTGACACAACGGTAAGAGTGTGTGCCGTCGCCGTTGCCTTTGGGTTCACCCGAATAGTTGTGCGAAAGTTTTTGCCCGTACTGCGTTTCACAAACAGAGCAAACCGCTTTTGCAAGGCAGGTTGCCGTGCCGCCGTCGCAGGACTGATTGATGCTGACCCCGCAACCGTTTGCGCAATACAACGAATGGGTATTATTTTTATTGGCAACAACCTTGCCGTCGGCAAACTGATGCGCGGCACAGATGATCTGCACCTTGGCAGGTTTGACAGTTGTGTTCACATCGACCGCGCCGATGCCCATATCGGTTGTGGCAGCAGCAGAGAAAGAAATTTCATGTTCGCCGACTGCGGCATTGCCGAGCACAACAAAGGTCAGTTGCAGCACAGCACCGTCAAGATCGGTGTTTTCATCAAAAGACACGCTTGCCACACGGTTGCCGAGATCAATTTCCTGCGTGCCGCCGCACAGCCACTGCATACTGTCGAGCATGAAAACATCTTCATCGAAAACAAAATCAGCAACCGTAAGCCCCGTCAGAAACGGTGCATCCAGTGAAACCGTGACTTCCACACGGTCACCCACGGTAACACTGTCGTAACTGCCGCCGTCAAGTGCAGCAACCGAAAGTTTGGTTACGGTGCCGAACACGGTTACATTGTGCGCAGGCATACGAAGCGGCTTGTATTCACCGTCCGCAAGCATCCAGTCAGAAAAAGTGAAGCCTTCCTGCGGCACATAGGCAAGGTAGGTAATGGGCTGATTGTACTCATAAGTCTGGGATGTATGATAATTGCCGTTGAGATAATAGGTCAGCACATATTTGTTGGGTGTGAGTTTGCCATAGAAGGTCAGATCCCTGTCGGGCATGGTTTCGGGAATGGCTTGGGTCAGCGCAGGGTCAAGATACCAGCCCGAGAAGGTCATTCCGACGGTTTCATCATATTTATCCAAGGGTTCAATGGTGTCGCCGTAGGCATAGTTTTCCTGCTTGAGGGCAGTGTCCACCCCGTCCACAAAATAATAGATGGTGTAGTGATTTTGCGTATATTTGCCGTAAACGGTCAGGTCTTCGGCAGGCATCGCAGCAGGAGCCGGCTTTGTGCAAGCCGCATCAGCGAACCAACCCGAAAAACTATAGCCCGTTTCGGTGGGATAGGTAAAAAGCGAAAGCGCATCGTTGTAATGTGCGGTTTCTGTTTTGTATATTTCACCGTTGACACAGTAGGTCAGCGTGTAATCATTCTGTGTCAAAGAGCCGAACAACCGGGTGTCGCCGAGAACAACGGCAGTTTCGTCATAAATCACGCCGTCCTTGTCGGACCAGCCGGAGAAGGTATAGCCCGTGGCGACCTCCAGTTCGGGAAACACAATTGTTTCGCCGTAGTGATAGGCCTGGGCAGCATATTCTTCACCGTTGAGGATGTAGGTAACAATATAATATGTCTGCTCATTCAGTGCATCGGCAAATGCAGACAGCCCCGTTGCGGAAGGAATTATCAACAGAACTGCAAGAAGCACTGCCAGGGATTTTTTAATCATTTTTCTCATAGTTTCCCCCAAAATATTTTCAATTCGGCAAACTGCCGTCTTCATTTACAAACAAAACGCTGCGGACCGCTTCTTCCAGGCCAACACTTGCACGCAGAATCTGCCTTGCATCGGCGGCGCTCACAACCCCGTCGCGATCTGCATCGGCAGCAGCTTTGTCGGCATCGGTCGGATTATCCAGCCCGACACTGTAGCGAAGTGCCGCCCTTGCATCGCCCGCATCACCGATTATTCCGTTGCCGTCCGCATCGCCGATGGGTCTGCCCCACACCTGATGCGAACAGATGCTGCAGGTATAAACAAAACCGCGGGCAGAAGGAACAAAGGCGCCGCGAACAAAAGAATGTGTTTCGGTGGTTTCGCCCTGTGCATCACAGTTTGCACAGTCAAGACGATGGTAAGAGTCATTCACAACCGTGTATTTTGTGAAGCTGTGTTCCCCTGCAACCGTGCCGTAATTTCCGCCGCACTGTTCGCAAACTGCCGCTTGCAAGCAGGAGAGCACCCCGCCCGCGCAATTTTGTGTTACGGTCTGCCGGCATTTGCTGCAATAGCCGCTGTGTGTACCGTCACCGTTGGATTGGGATTCATACAGGCTGTGGCCGGTTGCGGCAACGGGATTTTCGGTTTTGTTGACGGAACAATAAAGGCAATTGAAAACCGTGTAGCCGTCTTCGGTGCAGGTGGGGTCCACAACAAGCCCGGGGGCATAGGTGTGCCCGTTTGCGGGCACGGCATTGGCTTCGTATTCAAACGAACAAACCGTGCAACGCAGTTTTTCGTAACCACCCTCTGTGCAGGTCGGGGCTATGGTTTCATACATTTCCCCGCTGTGGCCGGTTGCCGGGGTTTCGTTGATTTTGCCGCTGTAATCACAGCGCGAGCAAGTAACATTGGTATAGCCGCCTTCGGTGCAGGTGGGCTCAATAACATTGTATTGTTCATTGTGGCCGAGTGCCTTGATGCTCTGCGAAACGGTGTGGGAACAGCGTGCGCATTTCTGCAAAATCAGCCCCCTGACCGTGCAGGTGGGATCCGTTGTGGAAAAAACATACATATCATGGCCGAGTTCGTCGATCGTTTCATAATAACTTGCCGTACAACGGCTGCATTCAAAGGTTTTTCTTCCGGCTGCGGTGCATGCTGGTTCCCGCACATTTGCAAGTTCATAATCGTGGCCGAGCGCCTGTGTTGCAACCGACTCGGCAAACACAAACGAGCAGACCGAACAGGTTACGGCTGCTGTATACCCGCCTTGGGTGCAGGTTGCAGCTTTTGCGGGCGTGGTTGCAACGGTGTGGCCCGTTGCAGGCAACGCAAGCCCGATGTCATTCGCGCCGCATTTTTTGCAATAACGGTCAATCAATCCGTCGGTGGTGCAGGTGGGTTGCTTATGAACATTTTCCATCCAGTCATGCCCTGTGGCGGGAAGCACTTCACCTTGCAGCAGAACGGTTTCGCAAACAAAGCAGATCACATGCTGTGTGCATCCGTCGGTAGTGCAGGTTGCAGGGGTAGCGGCAATCTGCTCATAATGCGTATGCTCCTGCACGGCAGGGAGCGAACGCTGCCCGACAGCCTCACAGTTTTTGCATTTTGTTTCTTCAAGACCGGGCAGGCAGGTTGCCTCTTTCACCACGGTTGTATTTTCAAGATTCCATTCGTGGGCTTTTTTGGTAACCATTTTTTGTTCTATAAAGACCTCGCCGCAGACACCGCAATGCGCGCCCTCGGTCAGCCCCGTGGAAGAACAGGTGGCTTCAACGGCAGGATCATTGACAACGGTGTGTTCCCCCGTTGCATCGACGGCTTCTTCATAGGTTGCTTCGCACGCAAGACAAGCATACTGCAATGTTCCTTTGTCTACACAGGTGGGTGCCAGAAGCAGTGTCCCCTCATCCCATGTGTGGCCCGTTGCTGAGGTTTGATCTGCAAAAATCTTATCACCGCATAAGGTACAGGTTTTTTCGGTGTGGCCGCCTTCATTACAGGTCGGTCTTAAAATAATGCTGTAATATTCACATTTCCCCGTATCCACACTACCGCAAAGCAAGCATTCCCTGCGGTGCTGACCGTCCCTGCCGGACCATTCGCTCCAGCTGTGACGGCAGTCGCTGGCTTGTACACCGGAGAACAAAAATCCGACACCGAACAAAACAATCACCATCAGAATGGGGAGAATTTTTAAAAACCGTTTCACTGCGAAGCCTCCTTTCTGCGTTCAATGCAAAAAAATAATAATTACGCATAATAATATATTTTAATTATATAACGAATACACCCGAATGTCAATTCCGAATTTCTGCCAACAAGACTTGCGAAAACAACGGGAAAGATGTATAATAAGCAAAAAAAAAGGAGATTTGCCATGGCAGTCCTTATCCGTGCCGCACACAGCGGTGATATTCCCGATTTACACAGAATGCTGCTTTGTATTGCCGCCTTCCACGGGCAGGCACGACCCGATATTTTCAAAACAGGTGCTTCCAAATACACGCCCGAAGAACTGCAAGAACTACTCTGTGACGAAACCTACCGCATTTTTGTGGCCGAAGATGCAGGGGTGTGCGGGTATGTTTTCTGCATTCTGCAAACGGTGCAAGACCATCTTTTGTTGCAAAACAGAAAAGAACTGTATGTGGATGACCTGTTTGTGGACCCTGATTGCCGCGGCAAAGGCACGGCAACATTGCTGATGCAAAAAGCACAGGAAGAAGCTGAAAGATGCGGTTGCGACTGCGTGACGCTGAATGTGTGGAATGTGCCGCACTCGGCACTTCCCTTTTATGAAAAACTCGGCTACACGGAACGAAAAAGGTATATGGAATTGTCGGTTGATAATACACCGAAAAACTGAAATAATGCAAAAACGGGGTCTGCCGGTGCAGATCCCGTTTTTGCTGTTGATTTTTTTATTTTGCAACTTTTTGCTTTTCTTTTTTGGGCGGTTTTTCGAATTTCAGGTGACGGATGTGTGCGGGCAGTCCGTTCTTAACATCGTCGCCTTCTTCAAAGTCGAGGCCGCCTTCATAGGTGGCAGGGGTGTAGCCTTCTTCCGCAAGTTGTGCACGCTGTTGCAGAACCTTCATGGCATACAGGTACTGCGGGGTGTTGTAGTCCCAGAAAATGTAAGGAATGATCATCAGTGCGTGGCCGACAAGGTCAAAGATAAGCGGAATAACAAGAATATCAAATCTTGCATCGTCAAGGAACAGAACGTCCCAGTTGCTGTTGAAACCGTTGTGCAGAAGAAGCACGGGGATGATCAGCCCGACAAAGGTTGTAATGGGGCTTGTGAACCAACCGTACACACCTGTGAAGTTTTCCATGCGTTCACCCGACAGATACATCTGATAGTCGTTCAGACGTGCACCCATATCGCTCTTTGCAAAGTTTGCAGGCTCAATGACGAAGCCGCGAATCCACAGCGATGCGAACAGCACCCAACCGCAGAGAATAATGTTGTCTCCGAGGAAGGTCAGCGCAAGAATACTCATCAGCGTACTGATCACTTCCACGATCTGTTTGTAGATCGCCATCTGACGGAACGAGAAATGCTTGAGAACAATGGGAGAAAGCAGTGCAGGAATTGTACCTCTGAATGCCCACAGCAGACTTGCCACCAGGCTGTATTCAAGACCGCTCAGTCGTAAGGTGTAAAGGAAAATAACCGTGGAAAGACCGATCATACCGTTGCCGAGCGAGTCAATAAGACCTGAAATGGTGTTAAGACGGTGATACTTGTTGCGAAGCACACTGAAAATACCGTACCAGAACGAAACCTGCTGTTTCTTTTCGATGGGCGGTTGGGGAATACGCTCCTTGACATTCCTGACAAAATACAAGGTGATGAGCGCACAGGGAATGAACACACCGGGGATGACCCAACGGAAGAAGTTGATGTCATCAAACGCACCGAGCACGGGAATAACCGCCGCAAACACGGAGTTGAGCAAATGTGCGATCTTGACCGGGTAAGCGCGCACGATCATGCGTTCTTCGGGATTTGGACTGATGACCTGTGTGCAGCTTTCCACACGGTTACTGAAATCATACAGACCGAACAGACTGAACAGCAGATATGCCATCCACAGACGGTCGTTGACATCGGTGACATTGTAAATGGGCAGCCAGCCGATGAGGATGATCAGAACGCACTTCTGGATCACATCGGAATAGAGCATATATTTGTATCTGCCGTATTTCGGAACAAGGATTTTTCTCCAGAAAATGCCCCTTGCGCCGCTGAAGCCGCTGCAAAGCAGCTGCACACCGAAAATCTTAAAGAAACTCTTCGCGTTGATACCCGAAAGGCTGTTCAGAAACACAAGCAAACGGCTGTCGGCAGGCAGAAACACCGAAACATCGAATATCAGAAGCACCAAAGCGAGTGCAACCGCGGTCAGATAAATACCGTACACCGTGCGTTCGGTTTTCTTGGGCATGAAACCGAGGTTGTCTGCAACCAGCCAGCCTAAAATATTCCATAAGTAGCTGAGCGGAATACCGATGAGCGAAATGACCGAGAATGCAAGATACGGCAGGTCATAATGGTACATGATCAGGAAACAACCTGCGCTGAATCCGATGTAGCCCAACGGTGCCTGCGCACCGTAGTTGAAGGTAACCCCCATGAAGATGTCAAGATATTCACGGAAAGACACATGGTGCCCCTTGCTTGCATCTGCCGTTTTCCAATGTGCACGCACATAAGAAAGGGCATTTTTTGCTTTACCTGCCATCTTATTGCACCTCCCTTGCTGCATTATAAACAACTTCAATGTCTTTCATCAGAACTTTTCTTCTCTGCGGCTTCCAGAGCTGACCGAGTTCCATATCTTCTGTGGCTTCTTCGGAAGCGGCCATGCGCACAACGGGAACATTGTCGCATTTATTGAAAGCATGATGTCCGATAAACGCAACGGATGCGGGAATGAAGATATCTGTCAGTCCGTGGCATTCCGTAAACGCATCCGAACCGATGGCAACAAGACCGTCGGGCAGGTCAATTTCCTGCAACTGATGGCACTTGAAGAAACCGAGATTGCCGATGGAAACAAGTCCGTCGGGAACGGTAACCTGCTGCAATCTGTCGGCATACGCAAAGCTGAGTTCGCCCACTGCGGTCACGGTGGAAAGAATTTCGTATTTTGTGCCGATTTCATCAAAGCGAAGGTCAAATTCGTTCTTGGTCATCTTGCCATCTTCGTTGGGCGCGGCGTTTTTTTCAGCTTCAAGAAGCGGGGTGATTGCTTCAATAAAAGCGGGCACATCTTCCGCAGTTGCGGGGGCTTTCACACCCATAGCAAGTGCCGTGCGGTAGTTGCTGTTGTTGGTGGGATAGAGCACCAATTCGGTTGCAACACCATCCACACATTTGTAAAGCACACCGTCGGGTGCAACAAAGTTCTTGTTTTCGGCATCCACGATCACGGCATACAGATTCTTGCAGGTGTAAAAAGCCTTGGAGTCAATGACTTCCACATCCTTGCCTACAAAAATGAAGTTGACCGATTCGTCACAGCACACGGCAAAACGGCGCACGGAGGTAACGGGCTTTGTGGTGTCGGGCACATCCTCTTCACTGCGCACAAAATCCACTTCCAGCACCTTGCGGTTGCCGCCGTGGTATTCGTCGAGCATGTAGGTGCCGTCCCCGTTTTCGGCAAACGCATACAAATCTTTTGCAATGGAGTTGAAGCTGAAGAACATGGAAATGCCGACAAAGCAGAGCAGCAACACAACAAAGCCAGCCTTTTTGACGATGGCTTTGCCGAAAAAGCCTTTTGTTGGGTCATCCTGAATCTTTACATCAGGCTTTTTGTCAAACAACGGGTCATACAACAATTTCCCTTCGGAAATGCGTTTGGTTTCATTTTCCAAGAAAATCCCTCCCTTTTGGTAACATATATACATAATAAACAAAATGAATAAAAATTGCAAGAAAAATTTAAAAATTTTAAATAATATGACAGCATTTTTCTCATCCCGAATCATTTTTGCAGAATGCTTGCTTTTCTTCGGCTTGATTTTTTACGGCAGGTATGATATATTGTATTATATTTTACAAAAGAAAGCGGGGATGAAACCAATGAAAAAATGTATGCTCGTTGTGCTTTTTTTATGTATTGTCCTGCTTTGCGCCTGCCAAAAAGAAGATGTGCAACCGACCGTTCCTGTGCAGGCTCAAACCGCTGTTGCCGCACAAAACGGCACTCCCTATGCCGCTATCGGCTCGTATGCACCGGGTGGTGCCATGGTCACTGCCTACAGCCCCGACGGCACCTGCTACTATGCCGCATTCAATTATGAAGACGGCAACAAGGCGATAGAATTCACCTATGACACCGCAACGGGTGCGGTGCTGTTCCGTTCCGATTTTTATTACACCAACGGTGTGCTTTCGTCCGTTATTTCACAAGCGACCGCCGACAAAGGATACGGCTATACCCTTGCAAACGGTACGATTGCGGCTTGCAAAAAAATAGAAACCGTTTATGAAAACGGCAGGGAAATTTTTAAAGAATACACCGATTTTTCGGGCAACCGCTTTGCAAGAACCAAAGTGCACTACGGCACGGACGGCGGATTTGTGCGTGTTTGGCAGGAAAACGGCAGACTGCGGCAGTTGCGCAGTGTTGCCATGGACGGTGCACAGCTGTTTACCTCCGATTACGGCATTGTGGTGGGCACATGGATCAACTGCGGCGCCTTCGGCAATGCAACCGTGGTTTCCATCGGTGCCGACGGCAGTTACACCCTGTTATTCACAGACCGCACACACCGCCTGTCGGACGGCACTTTCTATGCAGGGCTTGACTTGTATGTTGTGGTTAATGCCGCGTTTGACACAGCCGCCGCCGTTTACAGCAAAAACGGCACGACCCTTTGCGAATATCAGACCGCCTATTCCGCCGACGGCAGTGCAAAATGCACCTACAACGAATACGGCATTCCCGTTTGCACCCTGCAATATGATCGCACGGGCAAAAAAACAGACACCGTCAGCGCAGACGGCGGGGATTATTTCGGCACTGCCCCCGTTGCCATCGGGCAGGCCTTCGGCCAAGGCTCGGTGTGCGAAGTAAACGAGGACGGTTCGTTTACGGTGGTTTATTTCAACCGTCCCTACCTGCACACGGACGGCACATTCACGCAGAACACCACCCTGTATGCCTTTTTTGATGCGTCGCGCCGCCTTGCGGGGAATAAATATTACAGCGGCAACAAAACCGTTGCCGAATGCGACTACACCTACAACCCCGACGGCACCTTCCGCGTAAAAGTCACCGAAGGAGAAACGGTGAATTATTTCAACGGCTGATTTGCAGAAAAGGATAGTGATAAACCGTGAATGCAAAATGCAGGAATGCAAAATGCAAAATTATGGGTGGCTTCGCTCCGATTTATAGAATATGAAGAATGTTACATATAAAAAACACAATTATTTGAACATCTGTCGAATATTTTGCATGAAATTAAACACAAAAAACAGACCAAATGAAAAATGAAACAGCAAAATATAAAATTACATCGTCTATAATGGCAACGCCATTCCTTTCATTTTGCACTTTGCATTTTACATTTTGCATTTGAATAAAAAAACCGCCCGAAGGCGGTTTTTTTATTCAGCGTGTGCTTCCAGCCATGCCTTTGCCTTGTCGGCAGACATTCTGGTGATGTTTTCAGCGGGATAGATGGATTCTGCGCCGCCGTTTACATACAGGAAGAATTTGCCGTTTGCGGTTTTGTAAAGAGATTCTTCATAACCGTCGGCATCACCGAAATTGCCGCTTGTGAACTTTGCAACGAGTTCGGCATTGTCGGTATCGTATTCAACCTTGCAGATGATTTTTTTCATGTATTTCAACTCCTTTGTAGTATTTTACGTATTGAACGATGGTTATTATACCATATTACATTCAAAAAATCAATATGTACATTTTTTTAGTTCCGTTTATGAAAAATACCTCATCCGCATTGACTTTATTCCGAAAAGATGCTATAAGTAATTGAAACAAAAAAAGAAAGGAGCATTCTTATGCTTCATTTTGAAAGTGACTATATTCAGGGTGCGCACCCTGCGATTCTTGAAAATCTGATCAAAACCAACCTCATTGCACAAACGGGCTACGGCGTGGACTGCTTCTGCGAAGATGCAAGAGCAAAAATCCGTACCGCTTGCGGTGACGAAACTGCCGATGTGTATTTTCTGGTCGGCGGCACGCAGGCAAATGCCACCGTTATTGATGCGATGCTCAAAAATTACGAAGGCGTTGTTGCCGCGGTGACGGGCCACATCAACGGGCACGAAGCAGGCGCAGTGGAAGCCGACGGCCACAAAGTTCTCCCCCTGCCGCATCATCTCGGCAAAGTCGATGCAAACGAACTTGCCGATCTGCTTGCCACCTTCTATGCCGATGACAATCATGACCACATGATCTTCCCCGGCATGGTCTATGTTTCTCATCCGACCGAATACGGCACACTGTATTCAAAAGCGGAACTGACCGCGATTTCCGACATCTGCCGAAAGTATAACATTCCGCTGTTTTTAGACGGCGCAAGACTCGGCTATGCACTGACAAGCAACGGAACAGACCTCGACCTGCCCACCCTCGCACAGCTTTGCGATGTGTTCTACATCGGCGGCACCAAGTGCGGCGCCCTGTGCGGCGAAGCGGTTATTTTTCCCCGTCACGGCGCTCCGAAACAGTTCTTCACCACTGTCAAACAGCACGGTGCATTGCTTGCAAAAGGCAGAGTGCTCGGTGTGCAATTTGCCACCCTGTTCACGGACGGTCTTTACATGACGATCTGCAAAAATGCCAATGTGCAGGCTGAAAAAGTCCGTAAGGATTTAAAAGAAAAAGGCTATGAAATTTTCATTGAAACCGTGACCAATCAGATTTTCATTGTGCTTGAAAACACCCGTTTGAAAGAATTGAGTGAGAAGGTCTGCTTCGGCTTCTGGGAAAAGAAAGACGACAACCACACCGTCATGCGCATTGCAACCAGCTGGGCAACCACGGATGAAGATGTGGAAGGCCTGCTCGGGCTGCTGTAAAAATCAAATATGAATCCCGTCTTCATCTCATTCAACCGCAGACGGGATTTTTCTTTATTTGAAATTCACAATATCAGACAGTTCATACAGCAGGATCCGTTGGTCTGCTGCCGCTTCATTCCGTACAGCCGTATCGAAGCCCGATTCCGCAAACAAAGCATAGTAAAAGGCTGCATTTTCTTTCAGCGGTGAAAGCTTTGCTTTTGTATCAAGATATTCGGCATAAGAAAAGGGAGTTTTTTTGAATTTACATTCACCGACCAGATAGTCCTTTTCATCTCTTCCGATTCCCAACAAATCGATTTCCGTCTCGGCGATACGCGATCCGCTTTTTGCCGCGGCATCACGCACCGTTGTTTTTCCTGTCCAGCGGCCTAATTTTACATATCGGAACGGCAACCGATTTTTCTTCTGCATTTCTTTTACAAACTCCTTGCAGACAGCTTCAAAAGCATGGGAAGCAAATTCATGCAGTGCAGGCTCGACAACATGGGTAAACACGCCTTGCGCATCCCCGTCTTCAAGCTGTGAATAATTGGTAAAGCCGAACGCATACCAGAATCTGAAAAAATTATCGGTAAGACGGTATGTGCCCCTGCTTGTATTTGCTTTTTCCTTGATTTTCGAATCGACTGAAAATTCCCGTTCAATAATGCCCAATTCAATCAGATTTTTAAGATATACACTTGTTTTTGAAGTATCCTCAACCAAAGATTTCTGACTGATGTCATTAAGCTTCGTATTCCCGAGTGCAACGGCTTCAATAACGGAATTGTAGATCGGTGTCTCCCGAAGCTCCTGGTGCAAAAGAAAATCCACCTCACTGTACAGCACACAGCCCTTGGTCAGAATGTTTTTCTTTATATTCTCGGACAAAGGCAAATCGGGATCAAACTGACAAAGATAATGCGGAATACCGCCCAGAATTGAATAGGCGATGATTTTATCCGGATCAGAGTACGCGGGAAAGAATTTTACGGCATCATAAAAACCCATTTCCGTCATTTTATATATGCCCGTGGCTCTGCCGTACAGCGGATTTTTTTCGGCAAGCAGCTCTTTTTCAATAAAGCTCATGGCGCTGCCGCAAAGAATCACCATCACATTGCTGTCCTTCAGCTGTGTATCCCAAAGATTCTGCAAAACGGACGGAATGCTTTTATTTGCCTTGCACATATACGGAAATTCATCGATTACAATCAGTTTTTTTTCTTCGCCGTAAGGTAACTCAAGGATCGCCCCGAATGCACTTTCCCAATCCGCAAATTCAGAAAGATACTTTTTGGCAGGTATGTCCTCCTGCAAAAGGCGTTTTGAGAATTTCTGCAGCTGCACCTTGTCCGTGCTTTGTGTGCAGGAATAAAAAATATGCTTTTTATTTTTGCAGAATTCTTTCAATGTTTCTGTTTTCCCGACACGCCGTCTGCCGTAAAGCACAACCAGCTGTCCGTTTTTTGCAGCATATTTATTTTCCAGAAACTGCAGTTCCGATTCTCTTCCGATAAACACAAAATCACCTCATTTTCTCAAATCGTGATTTACTAAATCGTGATTTGATATTATTATACCCGCTTCTGCAAAGAAAATCAAGTGTTTTTCCGTTTCATTGCCGCAAGTTCCGATATTTTTCAAAAATCGGTGTAATAATTGTCCCGTTTCTTCGTGTAAGAAATGAAGGCCGCAAAAGCCGGGAACGCTCCGCCTCGTACACGGTCTTCGGAAAGGAGGAACCAATGGATAACGGTGCAGGTAGCTACCGCCGTTTTCTTGCAGGTGATGAAGATGCTCTGGTCGAAATCGTATCGCAATACCGTCCCGGACTGCAAAATTACATTCATTCCATCGTGAATAATATAGCCGTTGCAGAAGATCTGACCGAAGATACCTTTGTGAAACTGTTGACCAAAAAACCGAAAAACAAAGGAATGGCTTCTTTCAAAACATGGCTTTACACGATCGGAAGAAATCTTGCATTGGACTGGATGCGGAAAAATGCGCACGGCAGATACGTTTCCATTGATGAAATCCGCAATCTCGAAAGCGATGAACAAAAGCTTGCGGAATTGTATTTCAGAGATGAAGAAAGAAAAGCCGTCCGTGAGGCACTCAATCATATCAACCCCGAATATAAGCATGTATTGATGCTGTTTTATTTTGAAGATTTCGGCATTGAGGAAATCGCAAGAATCCTGAAGAAAACGAAAAAAAACACTTCCGTTTTGCTGCACAGAGCAAGAAACGCACTCAAAAATCAATTGATAAAGGAGAATTTTATGTATGAGATCCGATAGGGATATGGCTGAAAATATTTTAAGTAAGGTGAACATTATGAATCAAAAAAAAACAGCAAGAAAAAATATCATTTCCAAAACCGCGGCATTTGCATTGGCATTTGTTATGCTGGCGGCGGCAGGCATTACACTTTTTAACGGCAACACACCCCTTGCACCCGATAACAGCGGCGACAGCACAATCACATCCGCAACAAGTAACATTCTGAACAAAAACTTCTGTCTCATCGTTGCCAATGCGGCAACAGCAACCGAAACCACACTCGGCAAAGAAAGCAATGTGTCCGTTCCCTTGGGCGGTATTCTGTTTGTTAAAGACACACGCGGCATGAGCGATCTTGATATCAACAAGATTCCTTATGAACTGAAAGTAAAGTTGCAGGCTCTTTACGGCACCGAAAGCGGTTGGAAGATTCACGGCGAAGCAGGCGAAACGGCTCTGTATTTCGGAACGATGGATCACATCCGCATTAAGCTCGACAACCCCGACAGTGTTGAAAAAATCACCCTGTCCTGCACCGCAAACGGTCAGCTTACCGTCGGCGATGAATCCCTCCTTGCATCCCTCGGCAAATATGTGCAGACCGTAAAAACGGGCGATGTTATTACAGTGACGGGTAAAGAATACAAAACCGTTTATGCAAAAAACGACGGCATGACCTTTGACTGGTTCGTGTCGGAAACACTCAAAAACACCCTCAAAGCCGCCCCCGCAACTTCCCTGTCTTCCGTCAACGATGTCATCACGGGCGTAATCACCTATACAGACGGCACACAGGAAAGTTTTACCCTGACCCTCACATTTGACAATGACGGCAATCTGACCACCCGTTACGCAGCATAACAACGCACACATAAAACACAGCCTGCTCGTTTTACCGGGCAGGCTGTTGTTATTGATTCAATTACAGCAAATCAAAAATCCAACCGATGACGGGATCCAGAAAACGCATAACGGCGTTGGTGGTCTTATAGCAGAACAAATCAATGAAGACAAAGCGTGTTTTTTTATTCATGATCTCATCGTATGTCACATTGTAAGTTTCATAAGCGGCCGGGTCATTTTCATTAAGAACAAAAATTCTTGCACTTCGGTTGCCTTTGTCACCGTAGGTAGCAAACCCTGCACCTGCGTTGTAACCCATTTTGATACCGTCGTCGGTGATACCGACAAAGTTGTTGATGTGGTCGTGACCGAAGAATGCGCCGATGATGTCGCCTTTTTCGAGCCATGCTTCATACTGGCCGGTGGTGACCGTCAGATTTTCGGAGCAAGGTGCCTCGTGACAGAAATTGTTGTCGCCGACAAGCTTGTCTTCCTTCAGGCGATACCATTTGTGGTCAGAGGTACTGAAATAAGCATTCTTGGTGTCTTCGGTTTCCTCAAGAAGCCCGTAAATTTCCTTGACGGGAATGTGCTGAAAAAGCAGTGAAGGCACGATTTTGCCGCCGTTATCCGCTTTCAGGGCATCGGCAGTGGCTTTGTACCAATCAACCTGTTCGGGAATAACACCGCGGTAGCCGCCTTCGATTTCGTTTTTGTTCCCCGTATCCATCATATAGACGTTGAACGCATACCCCGTTGCATCGGAATTGAGCACAGGCACATTATAGGTGCCGGGATCGCAGACTTCTTCGGGGATTACACAGCTTTCAAAGCTCTTGCAAACGGCGATCATATCTTCAAGAGAAAGAATATCGGTCACTTCGTGGTCATGATTGCCGAATGTAAACAAAAACGGAATCGTTCTGTCTGCAATGGGTTTAAGAAGATTTTTGAGCGTTGCTTCAATGCTGTTTACGGAAGCAGTCGCATTACGGTCAGACAGAGTGTCGCCGACAATCACAACAAGGTCCGGCTGTTCGCTGTCGAGCACCGCGTCCATAAGCGCAATCGTGCGGGAATGGGGCTTTTTATTATCCTGCAGGTCGTTGAACATGCAGATTTTGAAAGTGCCGTCTTCTTTTACCTGCAAAACCGCATCGTTTTTGAGCGTTGCGGCAAAGGCGGGAACAAAACAAACAAAAACCAGAAGCAATATCATCAAAACGCTGCAAACGGCTTTGAAATTTCTTTTCATGTTTGTTGCTCCTTTTTCATAGTTTACAGATGTAATATCCAGCTTGCAAAGCCGAAGTACACCAGCAGCGACACCGCGTCCACAATGGTGGTAATGAACGGGCTTGCCATGACTGCGGGATCGAAATTGAGTTTCTTTGCCAACAGCGGCATCGAGCAGCCGATGATTTTCGACAGAATGACCGTTACACCGAGCGTGATGCTCACAACAAAGGCAACAAGAACTGTAATGTCCGTATTACCCAACAGCAAGCGGTCAATGAGCAAGACCTTTGCAAAGGTTGCCGCCGTAAGGGTCAGGCCGCAAAGAATAGAAACCTTGAATTCCTTGAAAATGACCTTGAGTGCATCGGCAAATTCGATTTCACCTAATGAAATACCACGGATGACCGTGACCGAAGACTGGCTGCCGGCATTACCCCCCGTACCCATGAGCATGGGAATGAAAGCGGTGAGCACGACCAGTGCGGAAAGTGCATTTTCAAAGTGGTTGATGATGATTCCTGTCAGCGTTGCCGAGAGCATGAGCAGCAACAGCCACGGAATACGCGCTTTCCACAGTTCGCCCGTGTCGGTTTTCAGATACGGCTTGTCGGTCGGGGTAACGGCGGAGATAATGGCCATGTCTTCGTCGGCTTCTTCCTGCAGAACATCGATGGCGTCGTCAACGGTGATAATGCCGACCAACCTGTCTTCACGGTCCACAACAGGCATAGCAAGGAAGTCGTAATGCGAAAACAGAGCAGCGATTTCCTCGCGGTCATCTTCGGTGTGCACACTGATGACGTTGGTGTCCATAATTTCTTCCACAATCGTGTCTTCGTTGGCAAGCAGCAGGTCCTTGACGGACACAACACCCAGCAGACGGCGGTTGTCGGTAACATAGCAGGTATAAACGGTTTCTTTGTCAAGTGCAACACTGCGGATAAACGCAAATGACTCCTTGACGGTAAGGTGTTTTCTGAGATAAACATATTCCGTGGTCATAATGGAGCCTGCGGAATTGTCGGGGTATTTGAGCAGTTCGTTGACCGACCGACGGGTTTCGGGTGAAGCGTTTTTAAGAATGCGCTGCACCACATTTGCGGGCATTTCTTCGATGATGTCTACGGTATCGTCGTCATACAGTTCATCGAGAAGTCCTGTCAATTCACGGTCGGTAAAGGATGTGATGAGTGTTTCCTGCCGATCCGAATCCATTTCAACAAAGGCTTCGGCGGCAAGCTCTTTCGGAAGCAGTCTGAACACGACGAGCAGTCCGTCGTTATCGAGTTCCGAAAAGATTTCGGCAAGGTCGGCACCCTCCATGCAGGCGAGCATTTCGCGCAATTGAGGATATTTCTTGCCGGAGAGCAGTTTACGGATGATTTCCGTGATTTTCTGAATGCCTTCCATTCGTATTCCTCCTGTTTTTTTGTGTGTGGGAAAAAATCCCGACAGAAGTAATACGCAAAAAGACGGCAGTCGAGGATAGCACTTTGTGTGTTATCGCAAATCCGTCGGTGCAACAGACGGACTTGCCGCAAGTATTACGTAATCGTGCGTGCAACTTCGCGGTCGGCCACCGGAATTTGCGCCGTTACTGTCTGCGTCCATGTCTGTTCCACCTCGTTTTCTTCGTTAAAATCAAGAATAATAAAACAGGGCATTACCCTGCAAATCGGCAAAATACCGATTATACTTATTTTAATTGAACACGCACAAAAAGTCAAGTAAGCAAACTGCCTTTTTTTTACTTACAAAATGAATAAAAACAGTTACAATTGTTGCAAAATTGTAATCAAAATGCAATCTTCTTTTCGTTGACATCAGGGCAAAACTGCGGCATAATATATATAGTTGTTTTTTTAATCGGAGGAGATTATGGAGAACGAAAACACCAAAGTCCCTAACCGCAATGCCGAAGATTTTATGATGGCATTTGCCAATGCTTTTGAAAAAAATGTGCAGTCCGCAACGGAAAATCAAACAGAAGAACCGCCCGTTGCGACGGATGATTTTCAATCCTATGAACCACAGGACGATTCTGCTTATTTTGATGAACCTGTTTACCTTAACGACGAAGAAAAAACAGAAGAATACGAACCCGAAGAACTTGAAGAACCCGAGCCCGAAGAAGAACCCGAGCCCACCGAAAGGCAACTGAAAAAGGCCGCAAAACAGGCAAAAAAAGATGCAAAGTGGGAGAAAAAGCAGGCAAAACGCAATGCAAAAATTGACCGGCAACAGCGCAACAATACGCGCGTTATGCTCGGCGGGGCCATCTTTTTAGGCATTATCTGCATTTTCCTGCTGGTGATGAACCACTTCAAACTTTCCTTCACGGATATTCCCGATGTGCTGTCGGGAGAAAAAGATCTTTCAGCCACCACCACAACCATGCCGCTGGCAATCAACGAGCCATCCGAATCAGGTCCCACCGCACCGCCGAAAGGCAATTACACCGTGACGGCAGAAGACGGCGTGTATCTGCGTGAAACCGCATCCTCCGATGCCGGACGCGTTGCCGTGCTTGAAAAAGGAGCCAAAGTTGCTGTGAGTGCATTCAAATATGACACGGAGAACGAGTGCTTCTGGGGCAGAACCAGCAGTGACGGAAACTACGGTTGGGTGATGATGACCGCGTTGACCATAGACGACACACCGACCGAACCTGCCGCAACCACTGCCGAAAGTCTGGGTTAAAAGAAAAAAAACGAGAACAAACCGAACGGAACTGCAACAGCAGTTCCGTTTTTTGTATGATAAATTGCGGTTTATCTGCTTTTTCGCATAGATTTTTTAACAGAATTAAGCATTTGACGGATTTGGTTTATTTTGGTATAATAAAGAAAATGTTTGGAGGGAGATTTATGCAGAAACTGATTCTTTATCCAGACCGTGCAAAACAGACCATGGAGGGATTCGGCGCCAGCGGTGCATGGTGGGCACAGGTTGTCGGCGGCTGGACACAGCAAGACCCCGACAGCGGACTGCCCTTCTACGAGCGCATTGCACAACTGCTGTTTGACAAGGAAAAAGGCATCGGCATCACCTGCTACCGCCACAACCTCGGCGGCGGCTCGCAGAATTCAAAATCATCCGTTTTTGACCAGACCTGCCGCATGGCAGAATGCCATCTGAAAAATGACGGCACCTACGATTGGAATCGTGATGAAAACGCCGTGCGTATGCTTTTGTCTGTCGTGAAAAACGGTTGCGAAGAAGTGGTGTTGTTTTGCAATTCCCCGCCCGAAAAATACACCATCAACGGCAAAAGTTGTGTAAGCAGAGCAGGCGGCATCAACATCCGCCGCAAGAATTTTTCTCCCTTTGCAGACTACTGCGTGCAGGTAACAAAGCATTTCCTTTCCATGGGTGTGCCCGTAAAATTCTTCTCCCCCGTCAATGAACCCGTGTGGGTATGGACGGAAAAGAACGGCCAGGAGGGTTGCCATTACCGTCCGTGGCAGGTGTGGGAACTGATGCGCATCTGTGCCGACAAGTTCAGGGAAGCCAACCTCGGTGTTCTGCTTTCGGGTGCGGAAAACGGCGACATCCGTTGGTTCAACAAAACCTACTCGCGCATTATGCTCGGCGATCAAAAGATAAAATCCATGTCCGACGGTGTGGATGTGCATTCCTACTTCCTGCCGCTGCCCGTAAACTTAGGTGCGATCACGGATTTTCTGAATGACCGAATCTCTTACGTCAAACGCTGGCGCAGATGGCTTAACAAAAAATACCCCAATGCCAAGGTGCGCGTGAGCGAATGGACACACATGCAGGGCGGCAGGGATTACGGCATGGACTCTGCCCTTGTGCAAGCGGAAACCATGCTTGACGATATTTGTCTTTTGCATGCCTGCGCATGGCAGAACTGGATTGCAGTTTCCAACGTGGACTACTGCGACGGGCTTCTTTACATTGACCTTGCCAAGCCCGGTTTTGAATTTACAAAACGCTATTTTGCCTTCGGCAATTTCTCGAAATACATTGCGGTGGGTGCCAAATACATGCCCGCCGAAACAAAGAATGCCAACATAAAAGCCGCCGCGTTTGAAAAGGACGGCGAAACGGTGGTTGTGGTGATGAACAAATCCGAAACGGCGCAGCAGCTCTGTCTGCCGCAGATTGCAGGGCAGACCGTGCAGGGCTTTGTGACGGATGCAGAACACGACCTTGCACAGGTACAATTCAACGCGGACGACCTTGTGCTTTCTTCCCGCAGTGTAACAACGCTTGTGTTCAAAGGAGGGATTGTATGACCATCATCAATAAGGGCTTATCCCTTGTGCGCGATGTGCGTGCTTATTGGAAAAACCCCGCCCCGGGCGACTATGTTGCCTACAAAGAATATTTTATGTTGTCGGTCGGTTGGCTGGGTATGCGCCTTGCCACATCGTTCGGATTCGGCTTCGGTGTCAACGATGCCTTCACGGCAACCACCTTGCAGATGAATCACCGCGACCTCATTCTTTTAGGCTATATCTGCACTGCCATCGGCTATGTAACAGCTCCGTTGAACGCGTATATCATTGACCATCTGCGAAGCCGCGACGGCAAGTACCGCGTGTATGTAAAACTCGCTATCCCCGCCGCGATGCTGTCTATGTTTGCCTTGTTCTTCCCTTATGAAAAGGTCGGCTACATGAAAATGGTCGTTTCGCTGTTCTTAATCGGGCAGATTGAGGGCTATGTCAAAGGTTGGTACTCCACGGGCGTGAGCAACCTTGTGTATGTCTTATCGCCCAACTCACAGGAACGTGTGCGCATTATGATGGTAACGAGCCTTGTGCACAATTTTGCACCGAGCCTGACGGGTATCATCCTGCCCGTGATGGCAGACCTGTTTGCCGACGGCAACCTTTACAACATCAACACCTACCGCATGATCTACCCCGTGTTCATCATCGTGGGCTGTGCCATGAGCATGACCGCTTACTTCGGTGTGCGAGAACGCATTATTCAGCCCGTTTCCGAAGTGGCAGACCTTGGCTTTATGGATGCCCTGCGTGCGGTCACAAGCAACAAATATTTCTGGATCAAGTGCACCGACGCGTGGAACGATTTTATGGAATCGTGCAAGAATATCCTGCTGCAGTGGGTTTTCCACTACGGCAAGGTCGGCTCCATGAGCATGTACGGTGTTATCGATACCCTCACCTACAACTCATCCATGTGGGCAATGCTGTTTTCCCCCACACTCATCCGTGTGCTGGGCAAACGCAAGTTCAAAATCGTCAAGAACACAAGTCAGGTGTTCATCACCCTCGGCTTGCTGCTGACTTATAAAAAGAGCATTTTCCTGATTGCCGTGTTCTTCTTTCTCAACCGTTTCTGGGATACCACAGAGGTTGTGGACAGAGCCATCGAGTCGGATATACGCGATTATCAGCAATATCTGTCGGGTGAACGCATTGACGGCGCATTCGGACTGGTTGAACACTATGTCGGCGGTGCGGTCGGTGCCGTCACGAACCTGTTTGTGCCGTGGGTCTACCGCAAAAACGGCTTTGACGGCACGGATTATTCGGTGCTGATGGTGTATGACGACAACGGCAACTACAACGAGGGCAATGTGCTGTATTCCCTGCTGGATGTGCTGATGAAGGTAAGCCTTGTCGGCGCGGTCATCGACATCTTTCCGTGGTTCTTTTATGACCTGACCGAAGCGGGACAAAAGGGTGTCATCCGTGTGATCCGCCTGCGCTCGGCGGCAGAAGACAAAGCCGCAGGACTGCTGGACGACAAACTGTATTGCGAAGCCTGCGAAGGCATTTTTGCAACCAAAGAATACGAAAATCAGCAAGAGCAGACCATCATCCGCACCAAAGACAAGGATGAACGTGCCGCAAACAAAAAAAAGAAGCACATCAATGAAGAAATTGAAATTGCCGCCTTTGTCAACAACGAGCTTGGCCGCTTCAACACACCGTTTGGTGCGGCAATTCTCGAATTGAGTGAAAGAATCGTATCTGCCGGTGAAAACGGCTATTTCTTACAGGCAGAAGAACTGCTTTCGCTTGCCAAATCCCTGCCCAAGGGTGCAACAAGCGCAGAAAAAACACAGCGCAGGGATTTTGTGAGCCTGATAAAGACCCTGCCGCGTATTCAGAAGATTGTGTTGAATCAGTACCCCGACGGTGTGCAGACCTTTGACCCGGCTGATCTTGAAAATGCCTATAACCTGCCGGCGGACACCGCAGAACAGAAAAAGGCACGCAGTGCCGCCATCCGCACCGCCAAGCGGGAGCGCAACAGTTATGCCAAGGTGACAAAGCCCTATCTTGCGGCAAAACGCAACCTGATTCTGCATGACTGCTACCGCAACCTTGATTCGTTCCTTGCAGACTACGATGCGGCAAAAGCACGTGTGGAAGAAGAATATGCAAAAATGCTTGCATTGGAAGCACAGCAGAAAGCACAGCGCGCCGCAGAAACACAGCGCCGTCTGGAAGCAAAGCAGGCAAAAAAGAAAATCGGAAAGAAATAAACTACAATCACAAATGGGGCTACAAACAAAGCAGCTCCTTTTTGTGCGGTAAATTACGGTTTATCGGGGAGTTTGTTGATCGTCAGTCATTAAAAGTTTTGATCAAACTTTTTCAAAAGTTTGCGGTGTCGAGAGGCGGAGCCTTTCGTCGCCCGTCGCAACGGGCGAAATTCCTTTGCCACACAATAGCGCAGGAGAGTAGAAAAACAGTCCGGTGGACTGTTTTTCGTAGAGAACCCTCGCCGGGGGTTCTCTATTTGTGCAAAGCACAAACAATAAACGCAATCACTTGATTTTTAGATGAAATGAAATAAACTTACAATTTTAGTTTTGCTGAATTATGATTTATCATCAATATATTGATCGGTCTGCTATGGTGCTTCGCACTTGAGAAACCCCCGGCGAGGGTTTCTCAAACTCTTCCTGCGCTTTCTGACGCATAAGGAATTCCGCTCGTTGCGACGAGCGGCAAGGGCGTTGCCCTTTGAACCCACAAGCTTTTGAAAAAGCTTGACCAAAACTTTTAATAATTGACAATCAACCAAAATTCTGCAAAACTACCTCCCCGACAAACCGCAATTTGTTTTCTTTATCCCACATCTTTCCGTGGAGAACCTATAAAAAACAGCATCCTCACCTTTTTTACGGTCGGGATGCTGTTCATTTTTATTCTTCCGTTCCCCACAGGGAGGATTTGCTTGTGTTCTGCGAGCGCTTGAGTTTGAGTTTCAGGCGTTCAAGTTCGCGGTTTGCCTTGTCGCGTTCGGTTTTGGCTTTGGCGGAATCTTCAAGATAAGCGCGTACCTCACTGCGCAGTTTTTCTTCGGATTCCATAGCGTGCTTTGCGGTCTGCGCATAGTCGAGTGCCGCCAATACCACAGCCTGCGTGTATGTACAGCCTGCGTTTTCTTTCATCAGGCGGGTCACTTTCTTGTCAAGGTCAGCGGCAAGCTCCTTGGCTTCTCCTTTTTTATCGTCTGTCACAAGATTATAGTTTTGTCCGCCGACTGAAATCTTTACGATGTTTTTAGGTTCCATAATACTCCTCAAATCCAGCTGCATTTTTTAATGCAAAATGCAAAATGCAAAATTAAAGGAGCTGCGCTGGCATTATAAAAAATTTTAAAACTTGATAGTCAAAAGAAATATTGCTTTTAACTTAAATTTTAACTGTTTGTTTTTCTGCAAATAGCCGTTAATAATGCAATCAGTTCTTTTGCATCACTTTCCATGCTTTTGAATTGAGAATCAGACAAATATTCAGTCTGATGCAAAAGCCGTAACCAATAATGGGTTTCATTGGCTTCTTTTAAAGCAATATTCATTTTTGCATTGAAATCCGCTTTCGACTGACCGCATTGTGCTTCAGCCACATTTGCCCCTATGCTTGTACCGCAATGAAGCAATTGTTTTGAGAGTTCATATTCATGCCCTTCAGCGATTAAATATCTACGAAGATTTACAATCCGAACTGCAAACTCAAACGATTTTGATTCAATTGCATTATTGTTTTGCATACAAACACATCTTTCTGCTACAAATTACTTCATGCTCTATAATTCAAACCGTGAAACGGTTTCCGATAATTTTGCATTTTACATTTTGCATTTTGCATTTGAAATAATTTGCCGAGTCATTTTATTTCTTTCTGTGCTCGGCTTTGAGTCTCATTTCCTTGGAGAGAACACGCTTGCGCAGACGAAGTGAAACAGGGGTGACTTCAAGCAGTTCATCGTCGCCGATGAATTCCATGCTCTGTTCAAGGCTCAATCTCGAGGGCGGCACAAGGCGCAGGGCTTCATCCGAGCCCGATGCACGGGTGTTGGTCATCTGCTTTTTCTTGCAGACGTTGCAGACAAGGTCTTCGTTTTTGGCACATTCGCCGACGATCATGCCTTCGTAAACATCAACACCGGGGCCGATGAACAGTCTGCCGCGTTCCTGGGTGTTCCACAGGCCGTAAGCGGTGCTTTCACCCGTTTCGTGCGAAACAATGGAACCTCTTTCACGCATCTGGATATCGCCCTTGTAGGGTTCATAGCCTGCAAAGAGATTGTTCATAATGCCGTAACCGTTGGTATCGGTGAGGAATTCCGAACGGTAGCCGATAAGGCCTCTTGCGGGAATCTTGAATTCAAGGTGGGTTGTACCGCCGTCGCGGGTACCCATGTTTTCGAGTTCACCTTTGCGGGAACCGATTTTTTCCATAACAGGTCCGACATAGTCCTGCGGGACTTCGACGATGAGCAGTTCCATGGGTTCGTGCAGTTTGCCGTCGATTTCCTTGAAGATAACCTTCGGACGGGAAACCTGGAATTCATAGCCCTGTCTGCGCATGGTTTCGATAAGGATGGAAAGATGCAGTTCACCTCTGCCCGACACCTTGAACGAGTCGGTGGTTTCGGTTTCTTCCACGCGCATGCTGACGTTGGTTTCAACCTCTTTAAACAGACGGGCTCGGATATTACGGGAAGTAACGAACTTGCCTTCTCTGCCTGCAAAGGGGCTGTCGTTGACAATGAAGTTCATGGAAATGGTCGGTTCGTCGATTTTTACAAAGGGAAGCGGTTCAATGCAATCGGGGGCACAAAGGGTTTCACCGATATTGAGTCCTTCCACACCCGAAACGGACACGATATCACCGGCAAAAGCCTCTTCGACTTCCACACGGCGAAGTCCGTCAAAAGCATACAGACGCGAAACCTTGACATTGCTTGTGGTGCCGTCGGTATGGCACAAAACGGCATTCTGACCGTATTTGATGTGACCTCTTTCGACTCTGCCGACACCGATTCTGCCGACATAATCGTCATAGTCCAAAGAGGAGAACAACAGCTGCAACGGGCCTTCGGGATCGCCTTCGGGTGCGGGAATGTTGTCGATAATTGCTTCAAACAACGGACGCATATCGCCGTCACGCACATCGGGGGTGGTGCCTGCATAGCCGTCACGGCCCGAAGCGTAAATAACGGGGAATTCGATCTGATCGTCGTCGGCACCCAGTTCAATGAAGAGGTCAAGCACTTCGTCGATGACTTCTTCGGGACGTGCACCGGGACGGTCGATTTTGTTGATAACAACAAGGGGCTTTTTGCGCAATGCCAACGCCTTGCTCAATACAAAGCGGGTCTGGGGCATGCAGCCTTCAAACGCATCGACAAGTAGCAGAACACCGTCTACCATCATCATAATACGTTCCACTTCGCCGCCGAAATCGGCATGACCGGGGGTGTCAACGATGTTGATTTTGGTATCGTTGAAAATGACGGATGTGTTTTTGGACAAAATGGTGATGCCGCGTTCACGTTCAAGGTCGTTAGAGTCCATAACGCGGTCGGCAACCTGTTCATTTGCACGGAAAATGCCCGACTGCTGCAGCATCTTATCGACCAGTGTGGTCTTGCCGTGGTCAACGTGGGCAATAATTGCAATATTTCTGCGGTCCTGAATCAATGTATTCACCTTCAATAAATAAATTAAGTCTATTTTTAACAGCATATTATGTTAACACTAATAAAAGAAAAATGCAATAGAAATCGACATTTTTTTTGAAGTTCCGCAAAAAAAATAAGGCGGCATTATGCCGCCAGCTGCATCAAAAATGCCGCCAATGCCGTTACCGCCGCACCGCCTGCCGCCGACAAGCCCATTGCAAGCCCTTTGCGAAATTTCTTTTCTTTTTTAGCCTGTGGCGGACGCAATGTTTCGCCGACACAAGCACTTGCTTTTTCTTTCAATTTTGCTTCCCCTAAACCGTAATATTCGGGTTTGACAAAAAATAAAATCCGTTCAAAATAAACACTTTCTGTCTGGCTGACTTCCACGACCTGCCGATTGACCCCTTTGAGCAAAATGACCACTCTCCGTTTCTTTTTTGGTTCCTGTTTTCATTTTTAGCCAACTTTTCATTTTTATTCTTGGTATTTTGTACAATGTTAATTGTAAACCTTTTTATACTCTCTGTATAGTCAACAATGGTGTTAAAAATGTTAAAAACTCTGTTGATAATGTTAATAACTCCTGCCTAAAAGCCCATTTTACATAGGATTCGGCGGGAGTTATTAACAAAAAAGTTGTGAACAAGGCACATTGACAAATATTTAACAAATACACCTTGTTGTATGTCAAGAGTGAGTTATACATTTTGGAGTAGAAAAAATGCTGAAAAAACTGTGAAAATTGTTGAAAATATACAGAAATGTTTATTTCCTTTTTCGCAATATAAAAATCGTCAAAATGACGACACATATCGCGCAATACACACTCAACAGCAGTTCACAAACGGGCACCAACTGCGCACCCGTTGTCTGCGTATGAGAAGGCAGAAAAATGAGCACAAAATACGGTATAGCGGCAACAACAAAACCGAGAATGCCTATTAACAAAACACGCAGGTTTTGTTGCTTTTTCACCACAGAACGATCTGCATCGGGCGGGTCTTTTTCTTGTTTTTTGGAAAATAAACCGAGGATATCTGCCGTTTTTCCGCGGTCATATTTTGCAAGAAGCACCAATGCGCACAAAACCCCCACAAACAAAAGCGGGAACAGCGAAGTCAGCATTGCCATCCCAACGGCTTCATTTGCAATGCTTTCGGTGTGCCACGGCAACAGCGCACAGACCACCACAAAGCCCCATACGGGCAACAAAAACAAAATACGTTTGCGCAGCAATGCCCCAACCGAGAGCACCGACAAACCGATTACACAGACCGCTGTGAGCACCTTGCGGGCAGCTTGCAACCACGGTGCCATGAGGGTCAGAACAGGGGTGTTCCATTCCTGCGGACGCAGTGTCTGCGATAAAAAAGACAAATTGAGGGTCTCGTTTTCTACACTGTAGCGGCAGATTCCCGCTTGTTGCAGGTCTGCCATGAGCTGTTTGGTAACATCCGTTTCGCTGTCTTCCCCGAACGCGCCGACACCGCAGCAGGCTTGCCAGAAGCGCCATGCAAGGCGGCTTTGTTCGGTGTGCAAAAGCTGTCTGCCGTCCGAGCAAACAGCAATGGCTTCATCCCACAGTCGGTCGATTTTCTGCACATCGGATGCCGTTAAAGCAAGACTTTCGGTAATGTCGCTGTCTGCAAACAAATGCCCTTGTGTATTGCCCGCATTGTCATTGAGAATGTCGAGAATTTCTTCTAGTTGTGAAAAACCATCTCCATACCAGCTGCGCAGAAACGCACGGCGTTGCTTGGTAAAATTGCAATACGGATCTGCAAAAAGGCAAGTCAGCAGGTATGTACGTAAAGGGCGGAACGCAGGTCCGCAATCTGCCGAAAACGGCGAATCCGCGGCACAAAGCCCTTTTACACCGAGGTAATACAGCGTCTGTATATCCGTTTGCAAATGATTCATATCGGCAAACATGCCGATGGTGTGCACCGTGTTTTCGCTGGGCAGATCCACATAAACGGTGGATGCAATCTGAATCCACAGCCGCAGCATATCTAAAAAATAACGATTGTATTCGCACGCAGCGTGGTTAAGCGCATGGCCGACACAGCGGTTCTGCGCACTCACACGCACAATAACATTTTCCGCGGGTCGGATGACGGTGGGCACGGTGAATACGGAACCACCGATAAAGGTTTCGATTTGCAGATTGGAATAGCCTTCGGCATAAAGCCCTGCGGAAATGCGGTTGAGAAACTGAATGAGCACCGCCGCATACGAGCCGTTTTGCTGTGTGAGTGCCGCACACTGTGTGCACCGGCACATGACATCATTCTGCGGCAAAGACAGGCAAATGACCTGCTTTTTCTGCGAGGGCATCCATTCCGCACGCAGAATATTTTCAATTTCCTGCAGGCAGACCGCATACACATCCCAGCTTGAAAGACAAAGCTGTGCGGCATTGCGCTCATTATTATATAATGAAAAGTATTCAGGATGGGTTTCAAAATATTCTTCCGATGAAACAAAACGTGTGCCGAGGGTTGCTTCGCAAGCGGTCAGATAGGTTCGTGTTGGTGAACCGTCATCGGTCACAAAGGTATAAGCTCCGCCTGTGAGGGAGTTCATCTGCAAAAATGAGGCATCGGTGAGTGCACCGTAGGTTTCGGTGTAAGAAAAGCAGACGCCTCGCTGCAAAGACAGTTTTGCATTAACCTGCAAAGCATCACGTTCGGGAATTTCGGTCTGCCCCGAAGCGAACCAATTGCAGCCGCATTCTTCTTTCAGAAAAGCGGTGACGGCATAAATCGCTCCCTGTTCACCCAGGGCATACAAAAACAGCCGTTCATTTTGCACGTGCAGATAAAATCCGTTTTCAGATACACCGACGGGCTTCTTTTTGCTGCGGTTGGTGTCACCGAGGCAAATTTCGCGTTCCTGCGGCTTTGCATTGTCGGACACAATGGGCAACAGCACACCCGTCATTTTTTGGATGGTGGTTTGCAGAAGACCTGCCGCATAGCCTGTTTCATTCGGGCAGTTTTTTGGAATAACAATACGATAGCCGTAGTCTGCATCGCGTGCGGCAAGGGTCAGCAAAAGGCCGTTTTCGCTGAGTGCATCGGGCACGGGCGGCTCAGTCACGGCTTCTGTGGGCGGTTCGGTGGTAATGACTTCACCGTTTTCATCCGTCATAGGTGCTTCGGTAACGATTTCGGTCATCGGTTCCCCGTTTTCGTCCGTCACGGCCTCACCGTATTCATCGGTCACGGTTTCATATTCGACTGTGGTGGGTTCTTGGGTGGGGGGTTCGGTGGTCGCATCGGGATCTGCGGTGGTGTTTTCCACAATAATATACTGCGGCAAAGTGGGGATGGGGTCGCCGTTTTCATCGGTCGGCAGTTCTTCGGAAACGATTTCTCCTTTTTCGTCGGTCACCATTTCTGCTTGTGTGCCTTGTTCTTCCTCATAATACTCCATACAAAGCGCAAGTGGCGAAACAGCAGACAGCAAAAAGGCGGCCATGATGAACATGACCGTCATTTTGATTGACAAACGGTGAAAAAACATAAGAACATCCCCTGCTTATTCTTCTGTATCCCGGAATTGCGAGTTGTAAAGCTCGGAATAGAATCCGTTCATAGCAAGAAGCTCGTTGTGGGTTCCCTGCTCAACAATGTCGCCGTTGCGCACAACAAGAATAAGGTCTGCGTTGCGCACGGTAGACAAACGGTGAGCAATCACAAAGCTCGTTCTGCCCTGCATGGCCTTGTCCATTGCCGCCTGCAACAGCTGTTCGGTGCGGGTATCAACAGAACTGGTGGCTTCGTCAAGAATGAGAAGTTTTGTATCGGCAAGCACGGCACGGGCAATCGTGAGAAGCTGTTTCTGCCCTGCCGAAATGTTGCCCGCTTCTTCATTGAGTTTGGTGTTATATCCGTCGGGCATGGCTTTGATGAACGAGTGTGCACCGATTAAGTTTGCGGCGGCAATCACTTCTTCGTCCGTGGCATCGAGTTTGCCGTAACGGATGTTTTCCATAATCGTGCCCTTGAACAGCCATGTGTCCTGCAGAACCATGCCGAAGGCACGGCGCAGTTCACGGCGGTCATAACGGCAGATATCAATGCCGTCGAGTTTAATACAGCCGCCATCCACATCATAATACCGCATCAGCAGTTTCACAAGCGTGGTCTTGCCCGCACCCGTGGGACCGACAATGGCAATCTTCTGTCCCTGCTTTGCACTTGCGGTGAAATCCTTGATGACGGTGACATCCTTTGTATAGCCGAAACGGACATTGCAAAAATCCACATCGCCGCGCACGTCATCCACACGAAGGGTTTCTTCGGCAGACTGCACTTCTTCTTCGGCTTCCAGGAACGCAAACACGCGCTCGGCGGCGGCCGCCATGGATTGCAACATATTGCCGATTTGTGCCAACTGCTGAATGGGCTGGGTGAAGTTTTTGACATACTGAATGAATGCCTGAATGTCGCCGATGCCGATGGCACCGCTTGCGGCAAGGAAGGAGCCCGACACAGCCACACCGACATAACCCAAATTACCGATAAGCATCATAATGGGGTGCATCAGCCCCGACAAAAACTGTGCACGCACGGCAGAGGTGCGCAGTTGTTCGTTGGTTTCGGCAAAAGCGGAACTGACCGCTTTTTCACGGTTGAAAGCCTTGATGACGGTGTGACCGCCGTAGGTTTCTTCAACACGGCTGTTGAGTTCACCGATGAGTTTCTGCTGTGCACGGAAGTATTTCTGCGAGCGCTTCATAACCGTGCCGATGAGCAGGAAACTGACAGGCAGCAACAGCATGGTAAGCCCCGTCATGAGGGGGCTGATGGTGAGCATCATAATGAACACGCCGACCACGGTGACAGCGCAGGAAATGATCTGCGTGACACTCTGATTCAGCCCGTTGGCAACGGTATCGACATCGTTGGTGATGCGTGACAAAATATCGCCGACGGTGTTTTCTTCAAAATAACGCATGGGGAGGCGGTTGATTTTGACGGAAATTTCTTTACGCAGGCGGTAAGACACTTTCTGTGTGACCCCGGCCATGATGTAACCGCGCAAGGCACCCAAAATGTAGCCTGCGATGTAAAGCAGGACAACGCGCAGAAGAATTGCACCGATACCTTCAAAATCGATGCCACCGTCTCCGCGGATTTTGGCAAACAGACCTTCAGACAAAAGGGTGGTTGCAGAGCCGAGGATTTTGGGGCCTATGATGTTGAAAACGGTGCTGCCGACCGAGCAGACCAACACCACAAACACGGGCAAACGGAAGGATGCGATGTAGCGGATAATTTTGAACACCGTGCCCTTAAAATCCTGCGGACGGTTTTTATCGGGCAGGCGGTCTTCTTTTATTTTCTTTTTTCTTGTTTTCATCTTATTCACCGTCCGTCACCTCCTCCAGTCCCAACTCGCTTGCATTGAGTTGCGATTCGGCGATGTTGCGATAAACGGAACAGGTGCGAAGCAGTTCTTCATGGGTGCCAAGCCCAACGGCTCTGCCTTCGTCAAGCACAAGAATCTGTTCTGCGTGCATAATGGTGGAAAGGCGTTGTGCCACAATGATAACGGTGGCATCCTTGACCTGTTTTTTGAGTGCCGCACGAAGTACGGCATCGGTTTTGTAGTCGAGGGCGGAAAAACTGTCGTCAAACAGATAGATTTTCGGATTCTTTGCAATAGCGCGGGCAATGGAAAGGCGTTGTTTCTGACCGCCCGACACATTGCTGCCGCCCTGTGCGATGGCACTTTCGTAAGCATCGGGTTTGTCGTTGATAAAATCCTTTGCCTGTGCAACTTCGGCGGCTGTGTGCATCGTTTCTTCAGGCAAAGTATCCACGCCAAAGCCGATGTTGCTTGCAATGGTGCCCGAAAACAGTATGCCCTTCTGCGGCACATACCCAAGGATTCGACGAAGCGAAGCAAGACTTGCCTTGGTGATATCCATTCCGTCAATGGTGATACTGCCGTCGGTGGCATCGTAAAAGCGTTCCAACAGGCTCAATACGGTGGATTTGCCGCATCCCGTGCCGCCGACAATGGCAAAGGTTTCACCGGGATGAGCAGTAAAGGAAATATTATGCAGGGTATCGTTTTCGGTACCCGGATAACGGAAAGACACATTTTTGAATTCCACAAGGCCGTTTACATTGGTCAGTTCAACGGCATCTTCAACCTGCGCAACCATCGGTTCGGTGTCGAGCACCTGTTGCAAACGGTTTGCGGCAACGAGCGCACGCGGTGCATACACAAATACCATGGCAACCATAAGGAAACCGCCTGCAATCATAATGGCATAGGTGGTAAACGCGGTCATGTCGCCGACTTCCATGGTGCCTGCATCAATGCGCGGTGCGGCAACATAGATGATGAGTGCCGAAAAACCGTACATCATCAGGTTCAGCAACGGCTCAAGCACCGACATGGCACGGGATGTAAAGAGCATGGTTTTGGTTAGATCCGTGTTGGCTTTTTCAAAACGACGCTCGCCTTCTTCTTCCCTGCCGAATGCACGGATGACCTGCACGCCCGACAGAAGTTCGCGGGAGATGCGGTTGAGCCCGTCCACCAGCTTCTGCATGATCTTGAATTTGGGGAAAATGAAGACGGAAAGCAGTCCCAAAGCCGCAAGGATGATACCGACTGCCAATGCCACGATCCATGCAAGGCCGGGGGTGGATCGCATGACCATAACGACACCGCCGATGCTCATCAGCGGGGCATACAAAACCATGCGCAGAGCGATCATAATGACCATCTGCACATGCTGCACATCATTGGTGGTACGGGTGATGAGGGACGAGGTGGAAAAATTGTTCATTTCGTTGCCCGAGAAGGACAAGACCTTGTTGAACACGCGATTGCGAAGATCACGCGCAACGGACGATCCGATGATGGCGGTAACATAGTTGAGCAAAATGGCAATCGCCACCATGGCAAGCGTGATACCGAGCATGGAAAGCCCCGTCTGCCACAGATACTGCGTGCGAAGACTGTCGGCATCCCCGCCTGCGGCATTGAACATGGAGACAACCACCGACACGGCGGTGTTGCGCTTGAGTGTTTCGCCGAGGGCAGCAGCCCCTTCTTCGATCTGCGCACGGGCAGCAAGTGCCTGCTTGTGCAGTTCGGCACGCTGTTCGGGTTTCAAGGTATGCAGGGGTTCCCCCGTCGGCAAAGTCAGCAGATTCTGCGAAACGGCAGTCTGCTTTACAAACAAGGGTGCAATAAACACGGTTTCAAGGGCTTGCAGGTTTTCTTCCGATTCGTCGAGCAAAACAAGAATCCCGTCCTGCAAGGCGTAGTGTTGTGCAAGTGCCTGCGCTTCCGTGTCCGTCATAAACAAGGATACAGCTGCGGCATCCTCTTCGGTCATGCGAAGCGGTGTTGCATAACCGATTCCGTTGTTCTGAATACCCGTGTCAATGAGTTCCGACGTGTAGGCGGGTAAGAGCAGATCACACCCCGCCTGCACAAGAAGCAGAAGCAGTGAAAGAACCGCAAGCAAGCGGTAGCCTTTCAGAGTCCGCAACATGAATTTCATTTATATTCTCCCTTTCCCAATGGAATATAATACAATTCTATATCTTATTGGATCCGCAATACACAGCAAGCATGCGGTGCCAATACGGCAGTCACATCTGCACCAAGGACGGATTTTTCCTTTGTAAACAAATCCGTGGCTTCATAAACTTTTTTTGCAAGCAAACCGAGGTCTGCCAGACTGACGGTGATTTCCTTTTCTTCTTCCGAAATGTTAAACAAGCCGACAACCGTATTGCCGTCGGCATCCTTGCCGGCCCAGATGGCTTCTTTGTCATTAAAACGCACGGGCACGGCACCTTCACCGAAGCGGTTATAATCGAGCAAGTCACGGTTGGTAAGAAGCGAGAGTGTGAATTCGTCATTCAAACGCATTTCCGCACCGATCATCAAGGGGGAACGGAACAGGCACCACAGCGCCATCATGGTTTTCTGCTCATCCTTGGTAAAACGGGTAACCCTGTCTTTGTATTTCGGGTCGGTTTCGGTGAGCTGAATTCTGCCCAACGGCAACATATCGCAATCGGGCCAGCAGCCGGGGGCACGCCATGCGTACCACTCGTCGCATTTATAAAACATCTTTTTGAGGGCATCCCATCTGTCCCAGAAGTCGCCCGTCATGCGCCACATATTGGCATTGCGGCACAGGTGTCCCGCATTGGCAACGGGGGCGGGTCCGGGGGAAAGACTCAGAACCATTTCGCGTCCGCAGTTGTCGATGGCTTTGCGGATCATTTCAATTTCTTTTGCGGCGGAATAGGGGTTATTCGGGAAATGCTCGGTGTTGGCAATGTCGTCTACCTTGACATAGTCCACATCCCACGAAGCATAGAGTTGGAATATGGAATCATAATATTCCTGTGCGCCTTTTCTGCCGTATTCAATGCCGTACATGTCGGTGTTCCACGGGCAGATGGAATACTGCTGTGCAATGTCGCGTGCTGTGACACCTTCACATTTGATTGCTGTGTTGCGATGCACAGCCTGGCGCGGAATCCCGCGCATGATATGGATGCCGAATTTGAGCCCCATAGCATGAATTTTGTCTGCAATAGGCTTGAAGCCCTTGCCGTCGGCAGAAGACGGAAACCGTTCGGGCGAGGGAATCAGCCGGGAATACTCGTCCATGTAAAGTTGAGCAAAATTGTTATAAGCATAGCCCACGGCAGTGGGTTCCGACCACTGAATGTCACAAACCACATATTCCCAGCCGTAGTCTTTTAAATAATCCCGCATATATTCGGCATTGCCGAGAAGCTGTTCCTCATTCACAGCCGCACCGTAGCAATCCCATGAATTCCACCCCATCGGCGGACGGGGGGCACAGTTGTTTTTATCAGGCATGATGTTTTTCCTCCTGTTAGTGTGTTAAAAACAAATGCAAAATAAACTTTAAAAAAGGGCTGCCGTGAAAGACAGCCCTTTTTTATTTTAGTCGCCTGCTTCTTCGGCTTCCTTGATGAGTTCATCCGGCACAGCTTCGCCGTGTTTGACGAAGATGAGCAGCATACAGGCCAGGGCAAACATGATGGGGCTGTAGTAGAACAGCGACATATAGGTACCTGCAAACATGCGGATAAAGCCGTAAAGAATGGGAGAAGCAATCTGTGCCGAGAAGGTTGCGGTGTAGTAGTAGCCTGTGAAGGTGCCAACCTTATCGACACCGCCGATTTCAAGAACAAGCGGCAATGTATTAACGGTGATGAACATATTGGCGGCACCGCCGAGAATAAGAACGGGATAAATGAGAATGCCGAGAATGCTTGTAACATCCGATACGGCTTCCTGCACAGCCGTCAGGGCTTCGCCGAAGGGAGTGCCTTCTTCAAGTTCAAGGATATTGACAGCCGCCGTAATAACGGCATTGGAAATGGCTGTGCTTTCTTCACCGAGGAAGAGTTCAAAATCCATGTATTTGTCGGCTTCGCTGCCGTCAGTCAGGAAGGCAATATAGCCGTCCACACTCAGCGTGCTTCCTTCGGGAAGATCAATACCGTCTGCCTTTGCGGCATCGGAAAGATCGGCATTATATTCGTTGATCTTTTCTTCAACTGCAATATAAGAGTTATTGACATTGACATACTTGTTAATGGAAAGCCCCTTGCCGCCGAGCAGTGCCACGAACACACCGAAGAACACGACAAATGCAACAAGGAATACGGAAAGACCGACCACGATGGTCTTTTTTCTGCCAAGCTTCTTACCCA
Organism: Clostridia bacterium; assembly: GCA_017416485.1. Taxonomy (GTDB): domain Bacteria; phylum Bacillota; class Clostridia; order Oscillospirales; family Acutalibacteraceae; genus RUG806. Next base: position 52,411 of record JAFQCH010000026.1, read on the forward strand.
TTTTACCTGCGGGAAGAGCGGCAGCACCGGACATAACGGCAAAGATGAGCATAAGAATGGTGGCTTCTGCGGTGGGTTTGTGCAGGATTTCCTGTGCAAACAGAGAGAAGAAGGTGGTGATTGCGTTTGCACCGCAGAACAGGAAGAACAATGTGCCGAGCATGAACAGAAGGCTTTTTCTTTCACCCTTGGAGAGCTTGACAGCCTTTCTGGCGGCCTTTTCTGCCTTCTTGGCTTCTTTTTCAGCTGCCTTTCTTGCCTTTGCATCTGCATAGGCATTGGCTTCACCCTGCAGTTTGATGCGGGAGTCAGGTTCCTTGACGCAGAACAGAAGCACAAGCATGCCTGCGATCATAACAAGAGAACCGATGGCAAAAACATAGGGGAAAGACAGGGTTTCGTCTGCGGCAAGTGCTTCTTTGGAGATGCCGCCGAGAAGACCGCACAGTGCAATACCGATGGTGCCGGCCACCATACCGACAGCAGAACCGATACCGCCCATGAGGTTGATAACGGCATTGCCTTCACTGCGAAGTGCCGGCGGGGTCAGGTCGGGCATGAGGGCAACAACAGGCGCACGCCACAAGGACATGGTGAAAACAAAGAGGATGATGCAGATCATGGTCAGCGGCAGGCTCTTGGTTGCAAGATAAACAACAGGAACCAGGAAGAAGAACAAAGCCGAGATCGGAGCACCTGCCACGATGAACGGACGGCGTTTGCCGAGTCTGGAGTGGCATTCATCCGACAGTCTGCCGAATGTGGGCTGGAAGATAACACCGAAAATGTTATCGAAGGTCATGATGATACCGATAAACAGCGGAACCAGTGTAAATCCGCCGCCGGCAAGCACAACGTCTTCCCCCTGTGCTTCGGCAAGACGGGCAAGAATGGGCAGTTTTTCAACCAAAAAATCGCTCATCTTGGTTACGGTTGCGCTTTCGGTCAGCAAACGGTTGAGGATCTTTGTGATGTAGGGATCGTAGATCGCCCATGCAATGGAGGTTGCCAAAAATCCGAAACCGGTCAGGATCGTCTTTTTGTAATTGAGCTTTGTTTCAGCCATGATGTTTCTCCTTGTATATTTGTTTTTTGTGCGACTTTAAGCCGCTTTATCCATGATATCCCATTTGCAGGTATTTGTCAAACCTTTCTGTGCAAATGCGACACAACAGGGATCTGTGTTTATTCTTCGTTCTTCATCGCAAAGCCGTTTGAAAGAACAAAATGCAACTGCTCGTCAGGCTGTTCGCTTGCTTGCTGAACAGGTGCAACCGTTTCCGGCTCTGCTTCGGGCTCTGCATGCACTTGCGGCTGTGCTTTTTTTGCACGCACCTTCTGCAAGCCTTCGTTTTTCAGAACAGATAATTTGTAAAGCACCTGCGGCAACAGAAACGCGGCAACATTCCAGATGATCTGTAATATAACGGCACTCCAGCCCGAGGCTTTGCCGATGCTTCCCGTGATGCACAAAAGAAGTGCGGCGCACACACCGACAACAGCGCTGGCAGTGCAGACATAGGCAACGGTTTTGCCCGAACGGTCCAGACGAACAGCTTCACCGATGCCGTTGCAAAGACTGCTGAACCCTGCCGCACCGATGATTCCGGCACTTTCGCGGTCAGACACATTTTCATACAGGCGGTCAAACAGTTCTCCGCCGGCTTTGGGCACAATACGCACACTGTTTTCAGGCAAGGCGGCGGCATGCTGAATCATTTCCGCAGTGAGGTTGGGGTCTGTTGTGCGAACAAGCAGGTTCACACCCGTTTTTGACACGGCATTCAGCGATTGGGAAAGATTTTCGCGGCAGGTATACAGAATCGTGAACACGGCAACCGCATTGCCCTCGATGGCAAGGAACAGATATTGCTCACCTGCCTGCGGATTCGGCAATTTGCCGGGCTGGATGTTGTGGTTAACCAGCATCTGCGCAGAGCCGAGAAGCACACGGCAATTGTCTACCCATGCGCTGACACCCAGCTTTTCTTCCACCGCAAATTCCTCAACAACAGGCTGACGGCCGTTGTAGTCGGCAAGCACGGGCAGGAAAGCGGCTGCCATGGTGTCTCCTGCTTTTTTTGCGAGCATGGCAGCGGTTACGGCGGCGGCCTTTTCGGATACGCCGTCCACAGTTGCTGTGTTGACGAGTTTTACACGGAACAAATCTTTTCCGCCGAAGGCAAGATGATCTGCCGTAACAACATTTCTTGCATCGCGCAGACTGCCGACACAGGCCTTTTTATCGGAAAGAATGCGGTTTGTATCGCACAACAGCAGACTGCCGATGACGACTCCGCACACGGGGAAAGACAAACAAGCAGCCCCCGCAACGGCGCTGATGCCGCAAACGGGACTTCCCTGCACTGCCGCGGCAATAATACCGCACAGCACGCACAACACACCAAGCACAGGGGTCAGAACGGAACGGGGCATAGCAGAGCGTGCGGCATCCGAAGAACGCTTAAGAAAATCGGACACGAAACGGGTCTTCAGACTCAAATCCACGCACACACCGTCCACATTGTTTTCGCAAAGAAGGGTACGCAGAGCCTGCGGGTCGCGCACACTGCGCAGGTAAAGTTTTGTTTCGGTCACGCCCGCCTGTTTAAAGCAGTAGCGGGTGTTTTTGATCCAGAAAATTTTGGAAGCGGTATACAATGCGCCCAACAGCACACATGCACCTGTGAAAAGGTGATAATCGTGCTCGGGACGAAGTTCCGTAAAGAACAATGCAATATTCTGTGCAAAAACCGCAAGATACATTCCGAGCAGTGCCGCCTCGGTGCGGGCACGCAGTTTGAGCACGGTGATGATTGCATTTTTGAAGTCGGGAAGCAACAAAACCGCCGAGGGAATGAAAAAGAGCAAATTAAAAATCGCATAAGCGTTTATGCTTGCACCGAAAACGGTGAAAAATCCGTTGTTGTCATTGGCAGAGGCGGTGGTGATGAGATTGACCACAAGCAAAATCAACCCCAACCCCGCGTGAATGCCCGCCTTGACGCCTGTTTTGCGCATGGCATCGCGCAAGGCAATGCTGACACGGCGACGATCTTCGGGAATGTTGTATTCATCCGTTTCAACATCAACAAACGGTGTTTCTCGGTCTGCAAATTTTTCTGCCGTTTTTGCCAGAAATGCGGGCAAGGGAAGGGTTTTGGTTTTGGGCGGCTCGCTGTGCTCGGGAAGAACGGTTTCTTCCGGATTTTTCGGAAGACCGAATTCCTCAATGCGCTTTTCGCGCACCGTGCGCAGTTCTTCCTCCATCGCCTGTTCATCGGTCTGCACGGGATCGTTGGCATCAAAGCCCTCCATAACGATCTGGCCGTCTGCCTGATCGCTCTCGCGGGCGGTTTTTGCAATGGCACGAAGCAAGCTGCCTTTATTGGCAATGTGTTTGGTTTTTTCAACCGCCACGCCGCCGTCTGCTATCTTTGTTTTTTCGGGCAAGGCAACGGGGGCAACACCACCGTCGGGATTGATCTGCAAATCAAACAAAGACAGTTCTTCAGTGATGACTTTTCTTGTTTTATCGGTTGCGGGGGCTTGTTTTGCAACCGCAGTCTGCACAGGCGGTTCAGCGGGAATTTCAGGAATGACGGCATTTTTTATATCTTCGTCTTCCATTTCATCCGCTTGCACATCTTCCTGCACGGCTTCTTGCGCATTTTCTTGTTGTTCTTCCTGCACATCTTCCTGCGGCAACACACCAACCGCTTCTTCTTTTGTTTCTTCAACAACGGGCTGTGCAGGGGCTTCTTCCGGCGCGGGGATGCTTTCCAGAAATTCCGAAACATCCGCACCGATGGGCCTTGCAAGTTCGCCGCGCATAACAACATTGCGCCGATCATTTACGGCAACAACAGTTTCCTGCTTTTTCGGTTCGGCTTTTTTTTCGGTTTCCGTCTGCCTTTCGCGCAGCAGATTCAAAAATTGATTAAAATCATTCATTTTATTCATCCTTCACGGGCAACGGTTACGGCGGCCATTAAGATTGCGGCGGCAACGGAAGCATTCAGGGAGTTGATGTGCCCTTTCATGGGGACAGACAAAACACCGTCACATTTTTCTTTGACCAGTCTGCCCACGCCGTTTCCTTCCGAGCCGATGACAAGGGCAATGGCACCCGTCAGATCCGCTTTGTTCCAGGCTGTGCCGTCGGCATCGGCAGCATAGACCCATATATTTTTTTCTTTTAACATTTCAATGGTTGCAACAAGGTTTGTCACCCTTGCCACAGGCACATATTCGAGTGCACCCGCGCTTGCCTTACCGACTGCACCCGTCAGGCCTACACTTCTGCGTTGCGGAACGATGACACCGTGTGCACCGCAACATTCGGCGGTACGGATGATGGCGCCGAGGTTATGCGGGTCTTCGAGGCCGTCACACAAAATGATGAACGGCGGTTCGCCTTTTTCTTCGGCTTTTGCCAGAATATCTTCCACCGTGGCATAGGCATGGGCGGCGGCACTCAGCAGAATGCCCTGATGGTTGGCATGGCCGCACATGAAATCAAGCTTGCGGCTGTCCACTTCCTTGATGGGGATGTTGCGATCCTTGCATTTGGCAAGAATGGGCACGACCGCACCGCTTCTTTCGCCTTTTGCGATGTAAACACAGTCAATCTCACGCCCCGATTTGAGGGCTTCTGCGGCAGCATTTCTGCCGATGATGAGATCGTCGCGTCGGTCATCCCTGCGTTCGGGACGGTCTTCGCGGTCATCATCTCGGAAATTGCGACTGTTGTCTTTGCGGTCAAACTTACCGTCCTTTTTATTTCTGCCGTCGTTGCGGCGGTCAAAATTGTCTTTCATATATACAAATCCTTTGCGGGCATACTATATTTATTTTATTATACTTATAAAAGCAATAAATTTCAATAGTTTGCACCCTTTTTTCAAAAACTGTTTTCTCATTTTTTTGTGAACAAACTTTGAACATTGTGAACAATTTTCTTTTTTCATTGACACTTTTGTCGAATTTATTATATTATCAATCTAAAGTAAAAAAGTGAGGAGAATAAAAAATGAATCTGCAAAGTATTATTGACAAAAAATACGATGCCGCCAAGTACATGGTGAAAGAAATCACACACATCTGCAAAAACCTGCCCAAGCGCGATCCCGGCTCGGAAGGTGAAAAGCTTGCTTGCGAATACATGGCAGACGTGCTGAAGAATGATTGCGGATGCGACCGCGTTACGGTTGAATCGTTCAAAGAAAATCCCGGCTCTTTCTACGGCTGGATCTATCTGACCGTTTGCTGCGGTTTTGTTGCCATTCCCTGTCTGTTCTTTGCCCCCATTGCATCGCTTATCTTCCTTGGCATCGGCCTTGCCATTGCGCTGTTGCAGTTCGGCACCTACAAAAAGGCGGTTGACAAGCTGTTCCCCGAAAAGACCGGCCACAACGTGACCGCCCTCAAGAAGCCCACAGGCGAAGTCAAGCGCCGCATCATCTTCAACGGCCACCCCGATGCAACATGGGAATGGCCGATGAACTATCATTTCGGCTATCTCGGCTTTGACCTGCACATCATCAGCTCTTTCCTCGGTCTGTTCTATTTCATCGGCCTTGCCATTGCCGCCATCGCACAGAATGGTGCAATCGGTGCCATGGATATGACTTCCCTGCTTTCCAAGTTCGCACTCGGCGGTCTTGTCTTTGTTCCGCTGTGGATCGGCATGTTCAAAATGTGGGATAAGAAGACCATCGTGGACGGTGCTAACGACAACCTTTCCGGTTGCTACATGGGTATTGCACTGCTTAAATATCTCAAGGACGAAGGCATTGAATTTGAAAACACCGAAATCGGCGTTGTGCTGACGGGATCCGAAGAAGCAGGTCTGCGCGGTGCAAAAGCATGGGCAGAAGCACACAAGGGCGAATTCGACGATGTTCCCACCTTCATTTATGCTTACGATACCATTCACGATCCCAAGTTCCTTGCCGCCAACTACCGCGACCTGAACGCAACCGTCAAAGCCGACAAAGATGCTTGCGACTTGTTTATGGAAGCAGCCGCCGAACTCGGTATCCATTGTGAAAAGGGTCTTGTACCTCCCTTCGGCGGTGCAACCGACTCTGCAGCATTCGCACAGGCAGGCTTCCGTGCAGCAGGTATCACCGGGCTTAACCACAAGATCGAGCCCTACTACCACACCCGCCGCGACTCTTATGACAACATGAACGAAGAAGGGCTTGCAGGCTGCTTCGCAGTCACCGTAAAGACCCTTGAAATGTTCGACAACGGCGCAAAACAATAACAAACATAAAACCAAAAAACCGCCCGGCCGGGCGGTTTTTTTAATGCAAAATGGAAAATGCAACCCTTATGCTCTTTTCCACGTGGACGGGAAGAAGATGATCAACATCGGGAAAACTTCAAGACGGCCTGCCAGCATGCAGAAAGACAGTACTGCCTTGGATCCTATGGAAAGGGTCGAATAATTGCCGACTGCGCCTACAACTTCACCAATACCGGGACCGACATTGTTCAGACATGTCACCACCGAAGTGAATGTTGATACCATATCCATTCCGTCAAATGCTGCAACAAGAATCACAGCAAGCACCAACAAAATCACATAGAACTGCAGATAAGTCGAGGCATTGTTGACGGTTTGTTCATCCACGGCCTTGCCTTCCAACCGGATGGATTTGACTCTGCGCGGATGCGCAAGCTGACCTAAATCGCGCACGGCATCTTTGATAAGAATCATAATACGGCTGACCTTCATACCGCCGCCTGTGGAACCTGCGCATGCGCCGACAAACATCAGCACAACCATCAGAATGCGCGACATGGCCGGCCACAGATCAAAATTTTCCGACACAAAGCCTGTGGTCGAAATAATGGAGGAGGTCTGGAATGCCGCTGCGCGGAAGGCATGTTCGATGGTGTCGTACTGCGAACGGATGTTCAGCGTGATCACGGCAACAACAACCGCAACAAGAATCAGAAAGACCTTCAGTTCTTCACTCTTCAGGGCCTCTTTCCATTTCTTGAGGAACACAAGATAATACAGATTGAAGTTGACGCTGAACAACAACATAAACAGAATAATCACATATTGCAAGAATGGGGATTGCTCTGCAATGCTGGAATTGAAACAGCTGAAACCGCCGGTACCCGCCGTTCCGAACGCATGAATGAATGCTTCATACAGATTCATACCGCCCAGAAGCAATAACAACACTTCTGCCACAGTCAACACGATATACATTGCATACAGAATACGAGCCGTATCACCGACCTTTGGCACGATCTTGCCGACGGACGGCCCCGGCACTTCTGCACGCATAACATGCATCATGCTTGTTTTTTTTGTTTGCGTTTTCGGCAAAAACATCATGGCAAACACAAGAATGCCCATACCGCCGATCCAATGCGTCAGGCTTCGCCAGAACAATATCCCCTTCGGCATGGCTTCAATGTCAGCAAGCACCGTAGCCCCTGTCGTGGTAAAGCCCGAAACGGTTTCAAAAAATGCATCCATGTAATTGGGCATGCAGCCGCTGATAAAAAACGGCAATGCACCGACAGCAGACAGAAGAATCCATGTCAGTGCCACACATACAAACCCTTCCTGTGCATAAATGTTGCTGTTTTTCGGCAACAGACGCACAAGCAGACACCCGCCGAGCAACTGCACGGCAATGGGGATGATGAATGAAAGATAGGTTTGGCTTTCGCCGTAAATGAGTGCAACAATCAGCGGAATGCACATCAACAGCCCGCCAATGCGTAAAATCTGCCCGAAAAAATAGGCAAGCATACGGTAATTCATTTTCTTTTTTTTACTCCAAAATATCCCGCAGGTCGGAAACAGCTTCATTGGCGGTGATGACCACAACGCGGTCGTCAGGTAAAATTTCAGCATCCCCGTTTGCGTATATAAGTGTATCATTGCGAAGCATACATGCAACAAGGGTATTTTTGCGAACATTCAGATTTTTAAGTTTTACTCCGCAACCGGGGAAATCGGAAGAAGCAATGAATTCCATGGCCTCCAACTGATCACCGACCAGCTTGTGCAGGGCATGAATCTTACTCATACCGCTGGAATGTGACACTGCGCGCACGTAACGCACCACGTTTGCCGCTGTGATGTAACGGGGAGCAATAAAACTTTCGCTCTGCAGCTTGTGCAGAAGACGGTTCAGCGAAGAACGGTTGACTTTGATAACTACCTTGTCAACCTTGTTGAGTTCCGCAATCAGAGAAATGATGATGTTTTCTTCATCAATCCCCGTAAGTGCCACCACAGCATCGCATTCACCGATTCCCTCTTCTTCCAGAACATCCGAATCCGTACCGTCGGCACAGACGATGTCGCACTTCGGAAGAAGTTTATCCAGTTCATAGCAGGTGTCGCGGTTGTTATCAATGATCTTGACCTTGATACCGCCGGCTTTCTGCAAACGGGTGGCAAGATAATAGCCGATTTTACCGCCGCCGATGATCATAACCGATCGGATCTTTTTCTTTGTGATGCCGAGTGTGCGGAACAAAGATGCAATATTGCTGTGGCTGGCAACAATGGAAATGCGGTCATCTGCACGCAACACAAAGTCACCCTTCGGAATAAACACATCGTCTTTGCGGCTGACCGCGCAAATCAGGATCTGTTCGGCAAAACGCGTACCGATCTGTTTTAAGGACAGCCCGCAAAGGGGGTTGCCTTCCGTAAGCGCAATTTCAACCATATCCACTCTGCCGCGGGCAAATTTTTCAATTTTTGCCGCCGCGGGGAACTGCAACAGACGCGAGATTTCATGTGCCGCATCGTACTCGGGATTGACAAGCATGCTCAGTCCCAGTTCCGAGCGCATGAACGCACCTTGTTTTGCATATTCGGGGTTGCGCACACGGGCAATGGTGTGCTGTGCGCCCGCTTTTTTTGCAACCATACAGCACACAAGATTCAGTTCGTCCGAATCCGTGACCGCAATATACAATTCCGCATTCTGCACCTCAGCTTCCTGCAGAATCGGCAGACTTGCACCGTTGCCCACAATACCGAACACGTCATACTTGTTCACAACGGCATCCACTGTTACGGGATTGGTGTCTATAATGGTGATGTCATGGTTTTCCTGCACGAGGTATTCAACAAGCGCATCACCCAGCTTGCCGATCCCCGCAATGATTATGTTCATTTTTATTTATACGTTTTCGCTGTAAACTTTCAGCAGCATATCGTTCTGTTCGGCGGTAAGCGGCGAGAACGGACGTCTGGCTTCGCCCATGTCGAATCCCTGTGAACGCAGAATTGCCTTGCAACCGGGAATCACGCCAACCTGAATGAGGGCTGCGATGATGTTGTTTGCCTTTTTCTGTTCTTCGCGAGCTTCGTCAATTTTGTTGGCACGGAACAGCGTTTCGATTTTGACAAACTTTTCAGCCATAAAATTGTAGGTGCTGCCGATGCCGCCGTCTGCCCCTGCGGCAAGACCGCTGATGAACATTTCGTCGAAGCCGTTGAACACAACAACATCGTCACGCATACCTTTGAGTCTTTCAAGCAGGAACATGTCTGCACTGGTGTGCTTGACACCGAGGAAACGAGGATCACGCAGGAATACTTCAAAGTTTTCCTGTGACAGTTTGCTGCCGCCGTTGGCAACAAAATTATAAATAATAACAGGCAGACCGCTTTCATCAGCAAGGGTCATGTAGTGATTTTTGATTTCGTTGAAAGAGAAGCCATAGTAGAAAGGCGGCACGGCACTGACTGCATCTGCACCGACTTTTGCGGCATGGCGGGCAAGTTCGGCGGTGTGTTCGGTGGAAACGCAACCGACGTGCGCAATAATGGTAGCTTTGCCGTTTGCAGCCTTGACTGCGGTTTCAAGGATGGTCTTTCTTTCATCCATGGAAAGCAGGAATGCTTCGCTGGTGGAACCGCCTACATAGAAGCCTGTGGCACCCTTTTTGAGGTTGTGCTCGATGAGTGCTTCAATGGTTTCGCAATTGACATTGCCGTTCTTGTCATAGGGGGTCAGAAGTGCGGGAAATACACCGTGGAATTTGTTGTTCATTTTTAAAACTCCTTTTGCCGAAAGGTATAGTATTTTCATTATATACCTTCATTATACATAAAGAAAATGAAAAGGCAAGTTTTTTATTTTTTTGTTTTGCATTGCATTTTTTGTTACTTCGTGCTACAATAAGATGAATTTATATCGGCAATTTGTTTTGAAATGAGGTTATGTATATGAAATTAGGTATTGTCGGTCTTCCCAATGTCGGCAAAAGCACGCTGTTCAATGCCCTGACCAATGCGGGTGCACAGGCTGCGAACTATGCGTTCTGCACGATTGAACCTAACGTGGGCATTGTTCCCGTGCCCGACAGCCGTCTGGAAGCGCTTGCAAAGCTGTATGATCCCGATAAAATCACCCCCGCAACGGTGGAATTCGTAGATATTGCGGGTCTTGTGCGCGGTGCATCCAAGGGCGAAGGCCTCGGCAACAAATTCCTTGCACACATCCGCGAAGTGGATGCCATTGTGCATGTGGTGCGTTGCTTTGAAAATGACGACATCGTGCATGTGGAAGGCAACATCGACCCCGTGCGCGACATTGAAACCATCAACCTTGAACTCATTCTGTCCGACACCGAAATTCTTGCCCGCCGCATTGACCGCGACACCAAGGCAATGAAAGGTGACAAAAGCCTTGCTTCCGACATTGCATTCTTCAACCGCCTGAAAGAAAATCTTGACAATGCCGTGAATGCCCGTGCAGTGGAAATGGACGAAAAAGAACGTGCCCTTGCCGAAACCGTGGCACTGTTGTCGCTCAAACCCGTTATTTATGCCTGCAACATGAGTGAAGAAGATTTTGCAGGCGATCTGGCTGCGAACCCCTACTACAAAGCCGTTTGCGACCTTGCCGCCGCAGAAGGCAGTGCCTGCCTTCCCATCTGCGCAGAGCTTGAAGCACAGCTTGCCGACCTGCCCGCAGACGAAAAGGAAATGTTCCTTTCCGATGCAGGAATCGAAAAGGGCGGTCTGGATGTGCTGATTCAGAAAGGTTATGACCTGTTGGGATTGATGTCCTACCTGACCGCAGGAAAGCCCGAGGTGCGTGCATGGACGATTCAGAAGGGCACCAAGGCACCGCAGGCTGCCGGCAAAATCCACACCGACTTTGAACGCGGCTTCATCCGTGCGGAAGTGGTTTCCTTTGACGACCTCATCCGTGAAGGCTCCACCACCGCCTGCAAAGAAAAGGGTCTGATGCGCTCCGAAGGTAAGGAATATGTCATGCAGGACGGCGACATCGTTCTGTTCCGTTTCAATGTATAATGAAGATGAAGAATTTGGGAATCGGCAAAAGTGTGCCGCTTGATACAGACGAAACGGTTGTTGTGACATTGGTGGTCGGTGAAGACGGTATGATCACCTCCTGCGGATATTCGGCTGAGGGCAGTGAATATTTAGATGACTGTGCACGCACCTTGTGCAATGTTCTGCCCGAAAAACCCGTGATTGACGTATTGCAGATGACCAACATGGCAATCGTTTACAACATGGAAACCGACCTGCCGCCGCAGTTCTTTTACTGCTCACACATGGCAACGGTTGCCGCCAAAAATGCCGCAAAGGATTATCTTCGAAAGAATAACATTCCGTTTGAAGATGATTCCTGTTGCTGTTGCGGAACATAAAAACAAAATTTTGCATTGAAAAAACCGCCCGAAGGCGGTTTTTTTATTCTCCGCAAAGCCTGACAATGGCTTCAGCAAACATTTTGGCTGACAGCAGAAGTGTGTCAAGATCGGCAAATTCATCGGGGCCGTGCAGGCGGTAATCCACCCCCGGCATTTCACAGCCGAAGGCAACTCCGCCCTCGATGTGGTGCACATACGTACCTCCGCCGATGGCAAAGGCTTCGCCCTTTTCGCCCGTGTATTGCTCATAAACCGACAGCAGGGTCTTGACAATGGGAGCATCCTTGGGAACATGGTGTGCGGGGATCATGTGGGCATCCGACTGCAATGCGAAGCCCTCTTTTTGCAGGGCCGCATCCACCACATCGAACACATTTTCCTTTGTTGCACACACGGGAACACGACTGTCAAAGCAAGCGGTCAGACCGTCTTCAAGCAGCTCGAGCACACCGAAATTGAAGGTAAGCTCGCCCGAAATTTCATCCTCCATGGCAATGCCGACACTTTCACCCTTGGTGTCACCGTGGGGGAACAGTTTGTTGAGTGCATGAATTGCATTTTTCGCTTCGCTGTCTGCAAGCGGAAGGGCACAGAGAAGAGCAAGCAACGCAGTCTGCGCATTGACACCCTTATAAGGCTCACTTGCGTGTGCGGCAACCCCCTCAGCGGTGATGACAAGCTTTTTACAGCACACACCGCCCTCGCAGTTGAATTCTTCGGTCAGAACAAAATTTGCGCCTGTTTTTGCCTTGTATTCATCGCACACGGGCTGCACCTGTGCGGCAGTCAAGCCGAGCAAAACGGCACTTGCCTTGCAGGGAACAATGTTCGGGGTCGTACCGCCGTTGATTTTCATAACACGGGGAATGGCATTGTCAATCTCCCAATTTTTAGAGAAATAGGGTGCAAATCTGCCCTTTTCAAGATGAATCAGCGGATAAGATGCATCAGGAGAGAAGCAATACGGCAAGGTGGGACGCCCGGAAAAATAATAGTCCATATCCTCGCTGCCTGTTTCTTCCGCACAGCCGAGCACAAGACGCACACCGTTTTTGAGCTTGATACCGCTCTCACGCACCGCTTCCATGGCATACAAAGCCGCCAATGCGGGGCCTTTATCGTCCATGGTGCCTCTGCCGTAGAGATTACCGTCTTCAACGGTCATTTCATAAGGCGGTTTTGTCCATCCCTCCCCCTCGTCAACAACATCGAGATGGGCAAGGATCATCAGCGCAGGATCGTCTCCGAGATCGGTCTCCCCTGCGTAGTAATCGTAATTGGTCATAGAAAAACCGTGTTCGGCACAGATTGCAATCGCTTCATCAAGTGCCTTTTTCGGACCGTCCCCGAAGGGCGCACCGTCTTTTGCTGCTTCACGCACACTGCGGATTTTCACCAACCGCGCAAGGTCCGAGAGAAAACGGTCTTTTTGGGAGTCGATATATTCATTAAAGTGCATAGCAGTCATCCTTCCATCCTTCCCGGTACAGCCTGCATTCCGAACATGGCAAGAGCCTGATTGACCTTATCCATGCGCACGGTTTCTTTCCCTTGCTCGAGTTCACGCACAAAACGCAGTCCAAGCCCTGACCGAACAGCAAATTCTTCTTGTGTCAGCCCTGCTTCTTTTCTTTTTTGTTTGATAAATATAGCAATCGTATTCATACACACATTTTACACCCGATTGGGTATAATGTCAATAATTTTCATTTATTTTGCACCCGATTGGGTATAAATTCATGTCAACACAATAATATTACATAACATTATACCCGAAAAGGTATATTTTATGCTGAAAAATATACTGCAAGTATACTTTTCAGCACACTTGCAGTTGCTTATCCTTTCTGTTGCAAATTATGGTTCGAGGGTGTTTTGATTTGCTTGCTCCCACGAACAAAGGATTTTTGAATATTTGTAATAATATATTTTAATTGTTTTATTTTTTGGCGGCGTATGTGAAGCAACAATATCTTCCCTTATTGACAGATCAGGATTGACCAAATCCAGTTTTCTTTGATCTTTATAAAAACGCCAAATGCATATACTGCGTTTTAGATCTGTATGATAATCCATCAGCACATACTGCCTTGAAAAACGCACTTCGGCTTCTTGTTTGCCGCAAATCAAATCAAGCGGCAGCAAAAGTACACGGTAACACAAAAAACAAGACAAAAAGAGCATAATAAGCGCAACAATAAGAAAGGCAATGCCTTCAAAGCAAATAACGCCAACCAAGATCATAAGGATGGAAAACACAGGTAAAGTAATCTGATCAATAACATATTTTCTCATTATTAACCACGCACCTCAACAGGCAATATAAAGCAATCAGGAAAATCAATCAGGCTTTTACGGTGTATTTTCCTGCGGTCAGTTTGAAATACCATTTGCCGTTTTTCAGTTCCGCTTCTGCCTTTTCGCCGTTGATTTCGATAGAATCAAGGCACTTGAAGATTTCTGCATCGGCGGTGCTGCCTTCGGGGATTTCAAAATTATACACAAAGCCGTCGCCGTCGGCCTTCCATGCAGCTTTGATAAGACCTGCACGGGAATTGTAGGTCGCTTCGGCAAAGGTGATTTTCTGCTGCCCTTCGGGAAGAACTTTGCGCATATCGGGACGCGGAGAGAGAATGATATTTTTGAATGCAGGCTTCTTCGGATCTGCACCGATGCCCGCCGCGTATGCGAACATCCACTCGGCAACCGCACCGTAGGCATAGTGGTTAAAGGAGTTCATGCCCACATCGCCGAAGCCCTTGGCAATGGTGTAAGAATTCCAACGCTCCCATACGGTGGTTGCACCCTGATTGACACTGTACAGCCACGACGGGTCGTTTTCCTGCAAAACAAGGGAGTATGCAAGATCGTCCATACCAAGTTCCGCAAGGGTCTGATTGAGAATACCCGTGCCGACAAAGCCCGTGGACAGTGTATAATTGTTTTCCTCAATTTTGCGGCGCAGTTTTTCGGTTTCCGCGGCACGGATAAAGGACGGAATCAGGTCAAACTTGAGTGCAAGCAGGTAGGCTGTCTGCGTTTTTTCGGTTAAGCCCTCTTTGTCAATATATTTTCCAATGAAAATTTTCTTGAATCGGGCATGTTCTTTTTTATAGTATGCCACACGGTCGGTCTTGCCGAGAATATCGGAAATTTTTGCCATCAGGTCGAGTGCGTAGGCATAGTAGCAATCGGCAATATAGCGTTTGTCGGTGGTTTCATAGCACAGCCAGTCTCCGAATGCCGTGCCGGGTCCCTCAGGCTTGCGTTTTTTCAGGAACCGCATATAGGTTTCCATGGAGTCATAATGCTCTTTGAGAATGTCCACGCTGTTGAATTTGAGATACATCATGTAAGGCACGATGATACCGGCTTCCCCCCATGCGGCATTGCTGCCGTCGTTGTCGAACACATTGGGGATAACGTCACCGTACCCGCCCTTTTTGGTCTGGGTGTCGCGTGCATCGCGAAGCCATTTTTTAAAGAAATCTTCCGTATCGGCAATATAACTGCCTGCCCCGCAGAACACCTGCGTGTCACCTGTCCAGCCGAGACGTTCGTCACGCTGCGGACAGTCGGTGGGCACACTTAAATAGTTGCCGCGAAGCCCCCAAACAATATTGGAATAGAGTTTGTTGACTTTTTCATCCGAGCAACGGAAGGTGCCGATTTCCTTGTTGTCACTGCCGATGACCTCGCCCGTGATGCCGAGAATTTCAACATCATTGTCGGCGCTGATCTCAAGATAACGGAAGCCGTAGAAGGTGTGGCAGGGTGCAAATTCTTCTTCGCCGTTGCCGTTGGCAATATAAACCAGTCGGGAGAGTGCGGAACGGTAATTCTTGATATAAGCACTGCCCTTTGCATAGTCGTTGCCGCGGTCCTTTTCACCGCTGTCGTTGAGCAGTTCCGCAAACAAAAATTCAATGCGTGTGCCTGCGGCGGCTTTGATGCGCAGGGCGGGTCTGCCGACCATGTTCTGTTCCATGTCAAGAATCAGATTTTCGCCTTTTTTGAGCAGACCGCATTCGCAACCGTTGCCTGTTGCTTCACGAATGACCTTGATTTCACCGTAGTCGGTACCGTTTTTAACAATACTGTCATAAACGGTTGCTCTCTGCGGGACGCGGTTGAACTGCGCACGCACACGGATGGGCGCACCGGAAGCCGGCACGATCTCTCCTTTGAAATCATGGCAGGCTTTGGCAATTTTCCAATCGGCATCCTCACGGCTCTGTCGGGCATCATACAAAACACCGTCCCAGATTTCAGCCGTGCGGTAAGGGCCTGTGACGGCAGTCAGCCACGATCTGTCGGTAGGGATGGTCTGTTTTGCGCCGTCCGCAAAATCAATCGTAATTTCACCGCAGAATGCAGGGGTTTTGTAGCCGTAAGAACCAAAACTGATGCGGCCTGCATACCAACCCGAAGACACTTCGGCAATGATGCTGTTTTTGCCGTCTTTGAGTAAGTTTGTAATGTCGTATGTGAATGACATGACGCGTTTTTTGTATTCCGTCCAGCCGGGTTTGAGTTCGTCGAATGTGCCGTTGTCGCTGACACGCACACCGTTGACATACAACTCGAAAATGCCGAGTGCCGTCGCGGTGATGGCAGCATTTTGAACCGTGCGGTCAAGTTCGATTTCCTTTTTGAAGCACATAACACCGCCGTTGTCGGGCAGGGTAAGATCACGGGCATTATAGGTCATGTTCGCCCACGGTTTTTTCTTGTTGACGGTAAAATCACGATTGGTGATGAATTTTGATTTTTCTAACATAAAGCACCTCCGTAGGGATTTTTTCAAATATATAACATTTTTCATTTGTAAAAATGCAAAATGCAAGAATGCAAAATGCAAAATTAAAGGAATGGCGTTGCCATTATAGAAAATGAAATTTACAGTTTTGCGGTTTTAAATTTTAGTTTACACCGATTCTTTACAATCAATGTTATATAAAATAATTAGCAAGTGTTTAAATATTTAAATAATTACTATTTTTGTCTTTTTGCAAATTTCTGTATGCTCTATAATCGGAGCGAAGCGACCCGATAATTTTGCATTTTCCATTTCCCATTTTGCATTCACGGTTTATCCGTTTCTCAATTCTTTCAACAATGCTTCTTTTTCATTTTTAAGAGTCCCGTCCGTGACGGCTTCGAGTAAGTGTTTGAGGGTGTTGCCGATTGTCTTCGGTTCGTACCCCAATGCCAACAGATCATGTCCGTTCACGGCAAGGTCGGTCACGGTAAGGCAAGGTTTTTCCGCTTGCAACCGCAAAACGATTTCTTCCAACCGGTCTGCCGATTCGCAAGGCTCGTTCAGTCGTGTGCCCGTGGCTTTGCTGTCGGCACGCATGAGTTTGGCAAGAAGCAATAACTCTTCTGCCGTCTGCGTGCGCAACAATCGTTTAACGGTTTTTTCGGTAAAATCGCCAAACAGACGGTCATGCCAATCCACCAAAAACAGGACAGTACGGCGGGTTGCATTGTCGCTTTTCAGCCGTCTTAATGCCTTATCCGCTTTCTGCACGGAATATTCACGGTGATTATAAAAATGCCCGATGCCGTTTTCGTCAAACGAAAAGGTGTCCGCTTTTCCGAAATCGTGAAACAGTGCCGCAAGCTGCAGAACGGGATCTGCTTCGCACAACGAAACGGCTTTTGCGGTGTGCGTATACACATCATACAGATGATGCGGGTTGTGCTGAATAAGCCCCACAATGCCCTCCATTTCGGGCAGGATACAGCAGAACACATCGGGAAACTGCAACAATATCCGTTTGGCCCCAACGCCGCACAACAGTTTTTTAAGCTCGACAAAAATACGCTCCACAGAAATATTTTCAAGCAATTTCACATTGCGGTGAATGCTCTCGGCGGTCTGTTGCTCAATTTCAAAATCAAGCGTTGACGCAAACCGCAGCGCGCGCATGATACGCAGTGCATCTTCACAGAACCTTCGGTCGGGGGCACCGACACAGCGGATGACTTTATTCTGCAAATCCTCTTTGCCGCCGAACAAATCCACAATCCCCTCATTTCTGCCGTATGCCATGGCATTGACGGTAAAATCCCGTCTGGAGAGGTCGTCGGACAGATTGCGGGTGAAGGTCACCTCGGTCGGGTGGCGGTTGTCTTTGTATTCGCCGTCGGTGCGGAATGCCGTGATTTCAACATTGTTGCCTTCGCTTACCACCGTCAGGGTGCCGTGTTTGAGTCCTGTTTCAATGCAACGGAAATCCGAAAAAACGGCAAGCATTTCCTGCGGAGTGGCATTGGTTGTGATGTCATAATCCCCCGGCACTTTGCCGAGCAAGGTATCACGAACACAGCCGCCGACGGGATAGCCCGCAAAGCCGCATTCAGCCAAACGGTCAAGCAATACCGTGATATAAGACGGTAAGTTCATTACACGCGGACCTTGGCAACCGCTTTGGCAACGGCAGACGGTTCATTTTTATCTGCCATGCAGGGACGGTGTGCTTCGTCTGCAAAAATCAGCACGAAATCGCCTGCCTGCAGGGTCACACTCGTCTGTGCATCGTTGTCGGCAAAGAAGGCAATGTCGCCGTCGGCATACTTGTCTTCGGTGACACAAAGTTTGTCGGCATCGATCAGGTCAATGCGCTCGGCACCCGAAAGGACATATTGAATATCAATGTATTTTTTGTGGTTTTCATACTTGCATTCGTCGTGGGTTTTGGTGGTGTAAGCCGCCATATTGACAAAAATGCTGTCGCCGTCCACGGTGTATCTTCCGGGTTCGCTGTCTGCGGTCATGGCTTTGAGCTGTTCAAAAGCCGCCTTGAAAGAGGGGTGAATGCCGTAATATTTTTCGCAGTTTTTAATGTTGTCGATGATCATATTTTTTTATTTCCTTTCTTGTTGAATATATATTTTTTCAAAAATGTGATTTTTCTCACACAATTTCCGCAAAAAGTGTGATTGAAATCACATAATTTATGAAAATTATGTGATCCTGCTTGCATAATTCATTTTTTTGTGTATAATAAAAAATGAAAGGTGGGATTGTTTTGCAAAGATTACTTCTTGATAAATTGATCAAATGGAAAAATTCACCGCGCAGAAAACCCTTGATTTTAAAGGGTGCACGGCAAGTCGGTAAAACATGGCTTTTAAAAGAGTTCGGAAAACAGTTTCCGGGCGGTTGTGCATATATCAACTTTGATAAGGATATTGAATATAAACAGTTTTTTGAGACCACAAAAGATGTTCACCGTATCATCAAAAATCTGTCTCTCGCCTGCATGACCCCCATCACAACCGACACGCTTCTGATTCTGGATGAAATTCAGGCTTGCCCGGAAGCACTCAACACTCTGAAATATTTTTGCGAAGATGCACCTGAATACTGTGTTGTCAGTGCAGGCTCGCTTTTAGGCTTGCAACTGACACAAGGTTTTCCTGTCGGCAAAGTGGATTTCATAGAAATGGGCCCGATGACATTTACGGAATTCCTGTTGGCAAACGGTGACGAACAATATGTTGACTATCTGCATGGTATTGATGCAATCGAAAACATTCCCGATGCATTTTTTAATCCTCTGGTTGAAAAACTGAAAATGTATTTCATTACCGGCGGCATGCCGGAAGCGGTATTGGTATGGACACAGTACAAAGATATAAAAGCCGTTGAACAGGTTCTTTATGATATTCTGAATTCTTATGAGCGTGATTTTGCAAAGCATGCACCGCACTTTGATGTGCCGAAAATCACGCTGATCTGGAATTCTTTGCCGTCACAACTTGCAAAAGAGAATAAAAAGTTTTTGTACTCCGCCGTCCGTACGGGTGCAAGAGCAAGAGAATATGAAAATGCCTTGCTCTGGCTGAAAAATGCCGATCTTGTTAAAAAAATAAACAAAATTTCAAAACCGAATCTTCCGCTGTCGGCTTATGATGATCTTGATTCTTTCAAAATTTATATGAGCGATGTAGGACTTCTGCGCCGCCATTCGCAACTTGCACCGTCTGCCTTTACGGAAGAAAACCGACTGTTTACGGAATTCAAGGGAGCTTTGACCGAAAACTTTGTCTTGCAAAGCCTGTCACAGAATTTTGAAGTGTCCCCGCGCTATTGGGCAGAACATCCTTATGAGGTGGATTTCATCATACAGCGTGAAAACACGGTCATCCCGCTTGAATGCAAAGCAGGGGTCAATGTAAAGGCAACCAGCATCAAAAAGTATGCACAAAAATATGACCGGGAAACACCGCTTATCATTCGTCTTTCGCTTCGCAATTTGTCCTTTGACGGAAAAATTCTCAATGTTCCGCTTTTCATGATCGACGAACTGGATCGGCTCATTGAGTTGATTGTAGCACAAATAAGAATATAAAGCAACAAAAAGGAACTGTCAATTTTACAGTTCCTTTTTGTATTCGTTACATTTCATCAATATAATGGCAAGCGGCAAGGGCGGCGACGGAGCCGTCTGCGCAGGCGGTGGTGAGCTGGCGCACCGTTTTGGAACGGCAGTCGCCTGCCACAAAAATACCTTCGGTTGTGCTTTTGCAATCCTCTCCGATGTCGGCATAGCCCCACTTGTTCAGCGGCAGAACATCTGTAAAGGGTTCGGTTTCGGGCACAAGGCCGACGGCAATGAACAGACCGTTGACGGCAAGCTTGCTTTCTTCTCCGTTTTCGGTATTCTTTACGGTAATGCCCGTCAGTTCGTCCGCACCGAGAAGTCCCGTTACGAGGGTGTTGAAATGCACTGTCACATTTTCACGCTTGGTGAGGATGTCGGCAAGTTTCTGTTCCCCTGTGAAGTCGGCAAGATTCTGAATCACGGTGACGGATTTGCACACTTCGCTGAGCAGAATCGCTTCCTGCAAAGCGGAGTTGCCGCCGCCGACAATGGCAACATCCTGTCCTGCAAAGAAACTGCCGTCGCAGACCGCACAGAACGAAATGCCGTTGCCGATGAGGTCTTCTTCACGGTCAATTCCGAGCAGGCGGTGTCTTGCACCTGTGGCAATGATGACAGCCTTTGCTTCATAGGTTTCGTCATCGCAGACAACATGGAAAATACCATCGGCTTTTTCGATTTTTTCAACCGTACCGACCGTCAGTTCCGCACCCATGGCAATGGCATGGTCGGTGAATTCTTCGGCAAGCTCCATGCCGCTGATTTCCGTTTTACCGGGGAAGTTTTCGACTTTCGGCGAGAAGGTGATCTGCCCGCCGAAGCCGCCTTTTTCAATGACAAGTACGCTTTTTCCGGCGCGGCAGGCGTACACTGCGGCAGTAAGCCCCGCCGGACCCGCACCGATGACAATAATATCGGTCATATTTTAAATACCCGTAATATAGGTCTTGACACCTGCAACACCGGCATATTTCACGGCATTGCCGCCGCTGACAACGACCAGCGTGGGGGCTTGCTTGAGACCGTAAGCCTTGGCAAGTTCTTCGTTTTCTTCAACGAGCAGTTCCACATATTCAACACCTGCTTTTGCAAGCAAGGGCTTTGCGGCTTTGCAGTTGGGGCAGTTCTTCTTGGTGAAGAAGTAGATGCCGTCATTGCTTTCGGTCTTCTGCACGTTTTCAGCCGTTTTTTCTTCCTTGGGACCTTCGTGGGTCAGCTTGGAATTTTCAATGTCATAGACTTTTCTTTCTTTGAATTCCTGGGTCTTGCCGTCGTTCCAGTTCTGAACGGGACGATAGTAACCTGTGATACGGCTGTAAACTTCGGTCTTTTCGCCGCATTCGGGGCAGGTGTACTGTTCACCGACAAGATAGCCGTGGTTGCGGCAGACAGCATAAGTCGGGGACATGGTGTAGTAAGGCAGGCGGTAGTTTTCGGCAATCTTGCGCACAAGATTTGCGGCTGCTTTCCAGTCGGGCAGTTTTTCGCCGAGGAAGGCATGGAAAACAGTGCCGGAGGTGTAGAGTGTTTGCAGTTCATCCTGATGGTCGAGTGCTGTGAAAATATCTTCGGTGTAGCTGACGGGCAGGTGAGAGCTGTTGGTGTAGTAAGGAGTACCGTCGTCCTGGGCAGCGGTGATGATGTCGGGATAACGGGCAACGTCGTGCTTTGCAAAACGGTAGGTGGTGGATTCTGCGGGGGTAGCTTCAAGGTTGTAAAGGTCGCCGTAGAGTTCCTGATAGTCGGACAGACGTTCACGCATGTGGTTGAGAACATCCTTGGAGAATTCAAAGGTTTTTTCGTCTGTGATGTTCTTGCCGAGCCATTTTGCATTTAAGCCCACTTCGTTCATACCAATCAGACCGATGGTGGAGAAGTGGTTGTCGAAGGTGCCGAGGTAACGCTTGGTGTAGGGATAAAGCCCTTCGTTGAGCAGCTTGGTGATGATGGTTCTCTTGATTTTCAGAGAACGTGCAGCAATGTCCATCAGGTGGTCAAGACGCTTGTAGAAGTCACCGACATCGGTTGCAAGGTAAGCGATTCTGGGCATGTTGATGGTGACAACACCGACAGAACCGGTGCTTTCGCCGGAGCCGAAGAAACCGCCGCCCTTTTTGCGCAGCTCACGAAGGTCCAGACGAAGACGGCAGCACATACTGCGCACATCGCTGGGTTCCATATCGGAGTTGATGTAGTTGGAGAAGTAGGGTGTGCCGTATTTGGCGGTCATTTCAAAGAGAAGACGGTTGTTTTCTTTGTCGGACCAGTCAAAGTCACGGGTGATGGAATAAGTGGGAATGGGATACTGGAAGCCGCGGCCGTTGGCGTCGCCTTCGATCATGGTTTCGATGAATGCCTTGTTGACCATATCCATTTCCATCTGGCAGTCGCCGTAGGTGAAATCCTGTTCCTTGCCGCCGACAATGGCAGGTCTGTCTTTCAGGTCAGCGGGAACGGTCCAGTCGAGGGTGATATTGGAGAACGGAGCCTGCGTACCCCAACGGGAAGGTGTGTTGACACCGAAAATAAAGGATTCGATGCACTTTTTGACTTCACGGTAAGAAAGGTTATCTTTCTTTACGAAAGGAGCAAGATAGGTGTCGAAGGAGGAGAATGCCTGTGCACCTGCCCATTCGTTCTGCATGATACCAAGGAAGTTGACCATCTGATTGCAAAGGGTTGCAAGGTGGGAAGCGGGGGCAGATGTGATTTTGCCGGGAACACCGCCGAGACCTTCTTCAATAAGCTGTCTCAAAGACCAGCCTGCACAGTAACCGGTGAGCATGGAAAGGTCATGCAGGTGCAGATCGCAATTGCGGTGTGCGTTTGCGATTTCATCGTCATAAATTTCACTCAGCCAGTAGTTTGCGGTGATGGCGCCGGAGTTGGAAAGAATCAGACCGCCGACGGAATAGGTGACGGTGGAATTTTCCTTAACGCGCCAGTCGGTAACCTTAACATAACTGTCAACGATTTCTTTATAGTCGAGAATGGTGGACTTCATGTTGCGGATTTTTTCGCGCTGACGGCGATACAGAATGTATGCCTTTGCAACATCGTCGTAACCTGCTTTGATGAGCACGGATTCAACGGAGTCCTGCACGTCTTCAACCTGCACAAGACCGTCCTTGATTTTGGGTTCAAACTCGCTGGTTACCTTCAGAGCGAGGAAATCAATAATGCCGGGGACAAACTGTTTGTTCTGGGCTTCAAAAGCCTTGGTGATGGCGGCGGCGATCTTTTGAATGTCAAATTCCGCAATTTTGCCGTCTCTTTTTACTACTTGATACATAGATGCTTCTCCTTTTCTGAAATTTATGTCAATTTTTAACAAACGATTTTTATCCCGTTTTTCGGGAGCATGGGTATCATAACATAACCACAACACCTTTGTCAAGATGTTGTGGCAAAATTTTAAAAATCTTTTTTCAAAAACTATATCTTGTGGTTTGTCAGATGCCCCGAATTTCTGCAAAAGGCGCTGCAAAACGCGCAGAATCAAGCATTTGGCGCATTTCGGTGTCCGAAAAACCGACACAAGAGCCGTCTATGAGGTCCCCTGAATCTTTAAAGGACTGCAAAAACCAGCGTTTTGCACCTTGCAGGCGGTGCGACATGCACACAATATCTTCTTTTGTATGGAAATTCTTCACAAGGGTGGTGCGGAATTCGTAATCCACATGGTTTTCAAGAAGAAAATCGATGCTTTCTTCCACAGCATCAAGAAGTTTTCCGTCCACACCTGCGGTAAGAGGATATTTTTCTTTTGTATTTTTAATATCCATAGCAACGTAGTCAACCAACCCCGTGTTGACGATTTCTTTAAGAACATCGGGACGGCTGCCGTTGGTGTCGAGCTTGACTGCAAAACCGAGATCGCGGATCTTTTTAAGAAAAGGAACAATATCCTTTTGCAACAGCGGCTCGCCGCCCGTAACAGCAACTCCGTCCAGAAGCCCCTGCCGTTTGCTTAAAAAGGAAAAGAATTCTGCTTCGGTGCAGACGGGGTCGGCATCGATGTGGGTTACAAGCGATGCGTTGTGGCAGAACGGACAGCGGAAATTGCAGCCTGCGGTGAACACCGTGCAGGCAGTATGGCCCGGAAAATCGAGCAATGTCAGTTTTTGCAACCCCTGAATGACCATTTTTACCTCTTGAATCAATTTTGGAATAATAAATAGCATAAAATCTTTGGATTTTAATGATACTCTGTTTTAATGGGCTTGTCAATGCGTCGAAAGGCACAAAAAAAAGACAATATTTTTGGCTCACTTTTTCGCACTACCGCGGCAGAAAAACGGTTGATTTTTCTATTTTTATATGTTATTATTAAAAAGAATTAACAGCAGAAGCTGTATTTTAAGGAGGAAAATCCATGAAAAAGTATCTTGCCGTTTTTCTTGCGGCTCTGATGATGCTGTCTGTTTGCTTCATTCCTGCCAATGCAGAAGAATCTGAAGAAAGCAACGTCAACCTTGTCGGTGCAGAAAATTTTGCCGACCTTGTTGAATTGGGCATGGAAGAAACACAGTACCCCACCATCATGCTCCCCGGCATCAACCACTCTGTATATTATGTTGATAACGACAAAGACGGTATCGCCGATGTCGATTCCGCAGGTGCTACCCTTGAAAGCGGTCTGTTGCTTATGAACACGGCTGACCTTGTGGGCACCATTCTTAAAGACCTTGTAGGTCCCCTGCTGGGTACTCTGATGTTCCAGACCGACATGGGCCTTACCGATGCCATCTATGACCTTGTAGGTGAAGTCTTCTACTACATGTCCATGGACGAAAACGGTGTTCCCTACAACAACATCGGTGTTTATGACTATCAGACTCCCGTTTCCCTCTGGGACGAAGACACCAAGGGCTGGTTCTACAACATGATGCCCATGCAGCCCTATACCTCCATTGAATATGATTGCGGACTTGAAGGCGGCAACGGCACACTTGAAGACATGACCTACCTTTGCACATTCCCGCTTCTGGGCAACCCCATTGAATCCGCATACAAGCTCAAGGATATGGTTGACAGACTGGCCGCCGAATACGGAAAGGTCAATCTCTGCGCAGTCAGCCTCGGCGGTACGCTTCTGACCGCATACCTTGACATTATTGAAGAAGAAGACCTTGCAAAGATCAACCAGATCATCGGCTTTGTTGCTGTTCTCGACGGCACAAGCATCATCGCCGATTTCTATGCAAGAGAATGGTCCCTTGCAGAAGAAAAGGTATACCACAGCTTCTTCCCGTACCTTATGGAACAGCTCGGCGAAGATGCAATGCTTGGCTACATCATCAACGTAGCAATCCGTATCTTCCCGCAGAAGGTTCTTGAAAACATCATCTCTGCCGCATTTGAAGGCATTCTTGATACCCTTCTTGTCAACGACCCGCAGTTCTGGGCAACCGTTCCCAAGGATCGTTACGAAGAGCTTGCCGACAGATATCTCGAAGAAGGCTCTGTGATGCGTGAAAAGACCGACCGCATGCAGCAGGCAAGAATGAACCTGGAAGACACCCTTGTGCTTGCCAACGAAAAGTACGGTGTGAAGGTTTCTACCATCAGCGGCTACAACATGCGCTTTGACCAGGGCGAATATGCTTTCTTCGGCCTTGTTAAGAGTGTTGACTTTGTTAACTCCGATGCAATCATCGATGTGAAATCCACCTCCCTCGGCGCTACCGCAGGTGCTCCCCACCAGACGATTGAAGCCGCAGGTCTTCTCAAGGAAGACAGCGTTCTGACTCCCGACGGTCTTCTTGATGTTTCCACCTGCCTGTTCCCCGATTCCGCTTTCTTCTTCAAGGGTCAGCACCATGAAATCGGCAGAAACGACAATGCAATCAAACTTGCCGCGCTCATCATGACCGGTGCAATCGAAAGCATAAACGATACCGAACTGTATCCGCAGGTCAACGGCACCCGCAACGCACGCAGAATCGTTCGTCCCGACGGCGGTTATCTTGTCCGCGCAGAAGAAATTCTTGCCAACGAAGAAGGCAAATACACCGCTGAACAGCTTGCAGTTGTGCAGGAAGCCTATGACTTCGCATGCGATGTCATTGACGACACCATCTGCGACGCTGAACTGACAATGGAAGCAGAACAGGCTCTGTTTGATTCCTTCGTAGTCTGCGGTCTTGAAAAAGCAGATGAAGGCACAAACTTCTTCAACAACCTGCTGACCAAGATCTTCAAGAGAATGAGCGACGGTCTGTGGGCAAGACGCGGTGCAAGCGGTTTCTTTGAACTGCCTGACATTGCTGAAGATGTTGTAGATGAGATTGTTGCTTAAACCCAAAATAAAACTTTACGGAACGCACCTTCGGGTGCGTTCTTTTTTTGCGGTAAACCGTCAAAGTTTTGTCTTTACTTTTGCTTGCTTTTATCGTATTATAGAAGCAGTAAAAACAAAGGAGTACAGGTATGGAACAAAACACCGTGCAGATTCTGCCGGATGCCACGGCAAAAAGTCTGCGTTTCAATAAAGACGGCAAATTCAGCATCATGCACATTACCGACACGCATCTTGACCATGACAACATTGAGGCATCCGTTTGGCTGATTGCCGCAGCCTGCGACCGCGAGCATCCCGATCTGGTTGTTGTGACGGGAGACAATGTGCAAAATGATGACGATGCCGCCGTCACCAAAAAATACATTGACAAGCTCATGACCGTGTTCCAGACCCGCAACATCCCCGTGGCAATCACATTCGGCAATCACGACAGCGAGGTTGGTGCCATGAGCCGCGAAGAACTGATGGCTTATTACAACACCTATTCCTGCTCGGTTTCCGTGGATGAAGGTCCCCTGCTTTCGGGTTGCGGCACCTACCACATCCCCATATTGGCTTCCGACAGCAATGAAATGCGCTTCAACGTGTGGGTGTTTGACTCCAACGATTATGACGGCAACGGCCATTACGGCAATGTCAAAAAGGATCAGGTGGACTGGTACAAGGCAAAAAGCGAATCCACTGAAAAAGCAAACGGCAAAAAGGTGTATTCCTTTGCATTCCAGCACATGATCGTGCCCGAAGTGTACGATGCGCTCATCGAATGCAAACGCAGAAAGCTGTATTCCTTTGAGCACATCAACAACAAGGGCACCTATTATCACTTTGACCCGAACGGCATTAACTTCGGCACCCTCAATGAGACCCCGTGCAGCGGCTACGAGAACGACGGTCAGTTTGAAGCAATGGTGGAACGCGGCGATGTGCTTGCCATGTTCACGGGCCATGACCACACCAATGCTTTCGGTGTCAAGCACAAGGGGATTGACATTGTCAACTCACTGAGCAGCCGCTACAACCGCGATGCCTTCTCGTCGCAGTACGGCTACAGAATGCTGCGCGTTGATGAAAACAATCCGTCCGTGTACACCTCTGACGTGGTGCATTGGTTTGATATGTTTACTTTGACGGATGCGAAAAAAGCAGAAAAAAACGGCGATCATTTCGGTGCGAAACTGATGAAAGATGTCATCAGACGAGGACTTCGTGAAAAAATGTTCCTGTCTTTCTGCCGCACAAGCGGAGCACTGCTTTCGGGCAGAAAAGTAACCTACAAGCATTAAAATCCATAAAATAAAATCTCTTGTTGCGCGGCAGAGCTTGTCGCATGAACAAGAGATTTTTTGTATTGTCTTCTTATTTCAGGAAGCCTTCGAGGATGATTTCTTCGGCTTCTTCTTCATTCAGGCCGAAGGTCATGAGTTTCAAAAGCTGGTCGTTGTTGATTCTGCCGATGGCGGCTTCGTGGATGATCTGCGCATCGGGGTGGTTTGCAGTGATGGCAGGCACGGAACGGATTTTTGCATTGTCCATGAGAATGGAGTCGCACTGGATGTGCGCACGGCAGGCGGCATTGCCGACGGCATTGGGGAAGAAGACCTGCGAAGATTCGTCTTTGCCGACAGAACGGGAAATGATCTGTGCGGAAGAATCCTTGCCGTTGAGGTCGATGGTCATGTCGGATTCCGCAATCTGTTTGCCGTGGGTCATCAGGCGTTCGGTGACAACCAGCTTTGCGTTTTCGGCAAGCTGTGCGGTGGTTTTGCGTTTGGTGGAGTCAATGCCTTTGATCTGCACACTTTCCATTTCGCAGACTGAACCGCTGTCCATAAAGATCTGCGTTTCGGGGTTCATAATGCGACTGCCCTCGCCGTCCCCATCGCCGTAGTGCTTTTCGACATATTTCACCTTTGCATTTTTACCGATGAAGAAACGGTGAATACCGTCGTGGCGGCTTTCGTTGCAACCTGAATTGTGGATGCCGCAGCCTGCAACAATGGTCACATCAGCCCCCTCACCGATATAAAAGTCATTGTAAACAAGTTCCGCGTGCCCCGTTTCGGTGATAATGACGGGAATGGACACGGTTTCGCCGACCGTGAACGGTTTTATGGTGATATCAATGCCGGGCTTGTCCGTTTTGTTGGTAATGTTCACATTTTCCGTGACCACTCTGCCTGCGGCAACACCGTTTTTGCGGATGTTGTAGGCACCGTCTTTGGGCAAGAAGGACATATCGGCAATTTGGGTCAATAAGTTAAAATCCAATTTTTCAAGCATTGTCTGCACCCTCCTCGCTGCCTCTTAAGCCGCACTTGCGGTCAAATTCACCCAACAGCGTCGGGAACACATCGTCCTTATTGCCTTTGGTACGAACTTTTCCGTCGGCAATGACGATGATCTCATCTGCCAGTTGCATGATGCGTTCCTGGTGGGAGATGATGACGGTTGTGCTTTGGCTGTTTTCGTTCCTTGCCATGCGGAACGATTCCACAAGCATGGTAAAACTCCACAGGTCGATGCCCGCTTCGGGCTCGTCGTAAATTGCCATCATGGGTTCTCTTGCCATGAGGGTGGCAATTTCAATTCTTTTGACTTCACCACCCGACAAAGAGGTATCCACTTCGCGGTTGAGATAATCCATCGAGCAAAGTCCCACACGGGTGAGGAATGCACAGCACTCGTCTTCGGGCAGTTCACTGCCGTGGGCAAGGCTCAGCATTCTGCGCACGGTCATGCCCTTGAAACGGGGCGGCTGCTGGAAGGCATAGCCGATGCCTTTTTTGGCGCGTTCGGAAACGGAAAGATCGGTAATATCTTCACCGTTGAAAATAATTTGTCCCGAAGTGGGTTTTTCGATGCCCATAATCAAGCGGGCAAGCGTGGATTTGCCGCCGCCGTTGGGGCCGGTGATAACATAGAATTTGCCTTCATCCAAAGACAAACTGACGTTGTCGATGATGCCGAGTTCTTTGCCGTCGGCTTCGTTACTGACAACAAAACTCACATTTTTCAGTTCTAACATGGGGTCTCCTTATATATTAAATGATGTATTTTTATATTGCAACGCCCCTATCGGGCAGTTTTTTCCAAAGATAAATTGCATAGCAAGCTGCAACAACAAACAGCACAATGCCGGGCACAATTGTTTGGGCTAAGGTTGTCGGTTCTTGTGTAAACACACTCAAAGCATTGACCGCACTGTGGGCGATGATGCAGGGAAGAAGCGTTTTGCCCTTGTAAAAAACAACAACACACAGAAAACCGAATGCGGTTGCATAGAGAATCTGACATACCGTCGGCAGGATTTCAGCACCGTTCAGCAGATTGATAATATGCCCGATGCCGAAGGTAACGGAGGACACGATGGCGGCCACTTTCAGATTGTCTTTTGCCATGGCAGTGAACAAAAAGCCACGGAAGATAATTTCCTCTAAAAAGCCCACGCACAGCATACTGCCAAAACCGAACACGAGTTCTGCGGTCGGCTTTGCAAAATCAAAGCCCGCAAACAGATTCACACTGACAAGCAAAAGGAACGGAATATAGTATAAAAAGCTGCTTGCCTTGACGTCCGTTTTACACAGACCGAATCGTTTTGTCAGTTTGTTTTTTGACAGCCACACAAGCAAAAACACTGTTAATGCAAGGTGCAAAAGAAACACAAGCGCATCTTGTTGCCCGATTTTTTCACCGATTCCCTGCACAAGAGAAGTGCCTGCAACATACAAAACGATCCAGAAAATCGAGAACAGCAATTCACTTTTTGCGTACAGTTTTTTCACCTTTTATTCCTCAAAACAAGTTTGCATGAATTGAATGCGCTTTACAAGCGAATCTTTTGTGACGGGTGCACTCTGCACAATATCATAACCGTGCATGGTGCCTTTTGTTTCGTTTGTGGTGACCGAAACACCCGCCTTCTGCAAGGCTTCGGCATATGCAATGCCTTCATCGTGCAGACAGTCGAATTCTGCCGTTTCCACAAAAGCGGTCGGTAAATTTTTGAATGTTTCCGCTTCCATAGGCGAAGCATAGTAAAGGTTTTTTGCCTGCGGGTCGGGCAGATAACCTTCCCACATTTTCACGTTCAATTTACTGTTCCACATGGGGGTGTCGGTGAATTTTTTGTGGGATTCGGTGTTCATTCTGCGGTCGGTTACAGGGTAAACAAGAAGCTGAAACAGCGGATCGGGCGCTTTGCGGTCTTTTGCCATCAGGCACACTGATGCCGCCAACGCGCCACCTGCGCTGTCGCCGCCGATTGCGATTTTTTCTTTGCAGATTCCGAGCTTGTCCGCATTTTCATGCGTCCACAGCCATGCCGCAAAACAATCCCGGGCAGGAATGGGGAACGGGTGATGCGGGGTCAGGCGGTAATCAACAAACACGACCTTACAGGGAGTCTGCAAACAATACTGCTTTGCGTTTTTGTAGTGATACCCTGCCGCACCGAAGAAGAAGCCGCCGCCGTGCAGATACACAAGGCAATTTTCCGTCTGCACTTCACGCGGTTGCATAACAAACACATTGACCGAAGCACCGTCAAAACTTGCAAAGGCTTCTTTTGCCACAGCCATTTGCTTATCGCGCAACAAGCCGACGGGCGGCTGAATGAAAGCATTCATCATTCCCGCCATGCGGGCACTGCGAATGGGCGGCGCAAAAAGGGAAAACGGAAAAAATGCTTTGTCGATGGCATACGGCATGTGTATCACCTGATTTTACATATTTCAACTGTATATTATATTATATACAATTTATAGCCTGCACGCAAGAGGGAAATAACATTTACAAAAAAAGTATGGTGGTTTTATAGTAATCGCAAAAAAAAACAGGAGCTGTAAACTACAGCCCCTGCAAGTATGCGTTTTGATTGCTTATAACAGACCGCCGAAAATACCGTCCAGGTTGCCGCCTTCACCAAACAGTGCATTGAAGATCTTGGTAATGGCTTCCCAGATCTGTCTGAAGATATTGAAGACCTGGCTGAACGTGTCAAGCATTTGATTGGATATAACACCTTCAACATAGATGGAATGATTGCCTGTGATGTTGGCGATGGTGTAGTAACCTTCTGCATCGGGCACAGCAGGTGCAATGCCTTCAAGCAATTCTTCTTTTGTAAGGTCTGTCCAGCCGTTGCCGTTGTAAACATAAACCTGATACACAGACTGGTTGTACTCTTCTTCGAGTTCCACGCGGAAGCTGAAAGCCTGGCCGTATTTGAGCGTTACTTCACCGAGTTCGCCGTTTCTGCCGTAAACCGTGTAGCCGTCACCTTCGGGCAGGATGATTGTGTAAGTATTGTAGTAGGTGGAATCATTGACCCAGGGATCAAAGCTGATTTCGCTGCCGGCGGTAACGAGAATCGGACATGCGTTCTGGTTAAAAGGAATCACAACATTGTTGCACTTTACGGGGAAAAGTTTGTCATCATACTTATCTTCACTGCCGTTTTCTTCAATAAGAACACGAACATACATATAAGTGTTGTAGGGCACGGGAAGATAGTTGCCGGTTTCTTCGCTGATGATGCCGGTATCATCCACGAGCACATAATCTTCAATGGCAACGCCGACATCGCCGTAAGGATCATTGGTTTTGCCAAGATAATAACAAACATTGATTTTATCAGCCAGTTTGATATTGGGAGCAGTAAGATCGGGGAATTCAACATAGCAAGTAATGTTTTCCTGCCCTGAAACATTCAGGCCGGTCATTTTGCCGTAAATTGCAACATCGCCGACGGCATTGAGCTGACCGTTAACAACCAGATGTGCACCTTCTTCAACGGTAAGAGTAGAAGAATAAGGCACATTCAGGGTGCGTTGAGCCGGAACAACAAAGGTGCAACCGGATTTGATGATGTAATTTTTTTCTTCGCCCAATTCACCTTTGTCTTTTGAAAATTCATAAACACTGTCGGTGAATTCAATTACATTGTCTGTTTCTTCTGCAAAAACGGGCACACACAATGCACTGACAAGCATCAATGCACAAAGAAGAATGCTGATAATTTTTTTCATGGGATATACCTCCTGTTTTTTTACACAGTTATACGTTTTTATTATACCGATTTGCAGGTTCGTTGTCAACATTTTTTATAATTGTTTACTTTCTTTATATATTTTGAACAAATTCGGGATTGTTCTTTTTAACAAACGGCACATTGCAATTTAATTTTTGAAATGTTAGAATAATTTTAACATATTTTGGAGGAGTTTTTGTTATGAAAAAATTCATTTCCGTTCTGCTTTGTGTTATTCTTGCAATCTTCGGCATGATGCCCGCAGCATCCGCCATTCCCGCCGAATGCGAGCAGTTGCCGGTGGTGGTTGTGCCCGGCTACAGCGCATCTCCCCTGATTTATTACGGCGAAGACGGCACACGCGAGCACGTGTGGGGACTGGATATTGATGAAATCCTCGGCAGAGTGCTGGGCAACATTGCGGGCATTCTCAAGGGATTGGGGCTTGCGATCACAGAAATCAACCCCGCCTACCTTGCAGACCTTGTGGGTGAAAATTTTGAAGAGATCGCGGGCAAGCTCAAATGCAATCCCGACGGCACAAGCATGTATAATGTTCTTCCCTTGTTTGACAACACCGCCCAAGCCACCAACGCACAGAACATTGCGGATGAATACGGCGACGAAACAAGCTACCAGTGGGAAACGGACATCATCGGCGCCATCCGCGAAGCCGTGGGCGGCATGGAAATGTTCTACAATTTCAACTGCGATTTCCGCATGGGTGCCATTGAAAACGCACACCGCCTGCGCGGACTGATTGAAGACATCATTGCAACAACGGGTGCAGAAAAGGTCAACCTCATCGCCATCAGCCACGGCGGACAGGTTTCGGCAACATACCTGAACCTGTATGCGGAAGACACCCTTGTCAACAATGCGGTGCTGACCGTTCCCGCCATCGGCGGTGCGGCACTTGCCTACGATATTATGACCAACAGCATTGTTTTTGACGAGCTGACATTGTTGCACTTTGTTGAAAACGGCATGGTGCTTGAAGAAGACTACCACATTCTTGTGGAAGCACAGCAGCTCGGCTTCCTGGATGCACTGCTTGAGAACCTTGTGCCTTATGTCACCGGTATCATCGGCTACTGGGGCAGCATCTGGGACTTCATGCCCGCGAAGTATTATGAAGATGTGAAAGCTGAAATGCTGGATCCCGTTGCAAGTGCAGGTCTGATTGAAAAAAGCGATGCCATGCACACCCTCATGGCAAGCATGAATGAACGCCTTGCCCTTGCAGAAGCCAACGGCACGGACATCAGCATCATCGCAGGCACGGGCAATCCGTCCGTGACGGGCCTGCAGGAAAACAGCGACGGCATCATCACCACCGAAGCCGCCACGGGTGCCACCTGTGCCCCTTACGGACAGCGCTTTGCAGACGGCTACACGCAACTGGCGGCCGGTGACAAGTATTATGTTTCCCCGTCGATGGAAATTGATGCTTCCACCGCATACCTGCCCGACAGCACATGGTTTGTGGACGGTTTGTTCCACGGCATGACCTACTGGGATGAATATTCCAGAGAGCTGATGTATATTCTGCTTCTGACGGAAGACATCGACTCGGTATGGGATGATCCGAATTATCCGCAGTTCCATGCCGCCATGAACGCAAGCTATTCCGTGCACGGCTCGTTCAATGAAAGCTCGGACGGCTACCTCACAAGCGACGACACAGCATTTGTAATCACAAACCTTTCCAAAGAGCACACCTTGCAGATCACAAGCATCATCCCCTCGCAATTGCCCGTTGAAATCACACCTCCCCTCAAGCCTCTCTGCCCCGGTGAAAGTGTTACGATCAATGTGATATGGAAAGACGAGCCGACCGCTTTGACCAAAGGCTCGGTACGCATCGGCTACACCCTGTACGGCAATCTCATCCCGCTTGGTTTCCGCACCCTTGATTTTACCGTGCTTTCGGGTGAAGAAGCCGCTTTCGATGCCGAAAACATGATGACTTCCGTTGCAGACAAGAGCCTGACCGAAAGCATCCTCGGCGAAAAAATCAGCAATTTCCTTGAAAAGATCGGGCTTCTCCCCTTCTTTGAAAATATGTTTATTTTCTTCAAATCCGTGGCAGGATGGATTTCTGCCGTCATCAACAAATAAAGGAGAATCGACATGAATATTACCGTATTTCCCGTTTCTTCCCTTGAAAAAGTGTTCCGTGACGAACAGCCCGCAAGCTACCTTAAAAACATAAGTCTGCTGACGGACGAAAAAGGCAGTGTGCAGTTTGCGTTCTGTGCCGACGAGGACGGCGAGGTCAATGTGCGTGTGACCTGCGGTGTGCCCGTTAAAACCTATTTTGTGCAGGAAGTGTATGCCGGCAAAGCCGCTTACGATGACCATGACGAATGGGTGCTGCGCGAAGGCAAAAGCGGCATGTACCCCGATGTGTTGGCAGACTTCGGCTCTCGCATTGCAGTCAAAAAAGGGGAATGGTATTCGCTATGGGTCGAACTCTGCCCGACGGACGGCGGTTGCGGCAAGCACACACTGACTGCCAACATCATCAGCGGCGACACTTGTGCAACGGCTGCAATCCCCGTTACGGTTTATGAACAGAAAATCGCCGACCAGACCCTCATCTGCACGCATTGGTTCCATTCCGACTGCCTGCATTCTTATTACAAAGTGCCCGTTTTCAGTGAAGAATACTGGCGCATTACCGAAAACTTTGTGAAGACCGCCGTGGAGCACGGCATCAACTTCCTGCTGACTCCCCTGTTCACCCCGCCGCTTGACACCAAAGTTGGCGGTGAAAGACCGACCGTGCAGCTTGTGGATGTCACCAAAAAGCGCACGGGATATGAATTCGGCTTTGAAAAGCTTGAACGCTGGATCGACATGGCACTGCGTTGCGGTGTGCAGTATTTTGAAATGAGTCACCTGTTCACCCAGTGGGGTGCCACCCATGCACCGAAAATTATGGCAAAGACCGCTTCGGGCTACAGGCAGATTTTTGGTTGGGACACCAATGCCGCCGGCAAGGCTTATTCTGATTTCCTTGAACAGTTTGCCGCCGCACTTGTTCCGTTCTTAAAAGAAAAAGGCATTGCAGACCGCTGCCGTTTCCACACCTCGGACGAACCGGGCAAGGAGCATTATTTTGCTTACCGCAGAGCCGCCAAAAAAATTCAGAGTCTGTTCGGCGAGTTCGAATCGTTGGATGCGCTCAGCGAACTGCATTTTTACAAAAACGGACTTGTGCGCAATCCCGTGCCCGAAGAAGGCAGTTTCCACAAGTTCAAAAAGGCCGTCACGGGGGAAAAATGGACCTATTTCTGTTGCGGACAATACAAAAAGCACCTGCCCAACCGTTTCTTCTGCATGCCGTCTGCGCGTTGCCGCATTCTCGGCACACTGTTCTATCTCAACGACATTCAGGGCTTTTTGCAGTGGGGCTATAACTTCTGGTATTCGCAGTATTCCATCCGTGAAGTAGACCCTTACACCGAAAGCGATGCAGGCGATGCCTTCCCCTCGGGCGATGCGTATCAGGTCTATCCCGGTGCCGACGGCACGGCAGTGCCCTCGCTTCGTCTGAAGGTGTTCCGCGATTCGTTGCAGGATCTTCGTCTGATGCAACAGCTTGAATCCCTCACCGACCGCAAAACAGTGGAAAAGATCATCTACAAAGGCAGCAAGAACAAGAATTTCACCTTCTTCGATTACCCCATGGACGGCGCTTGGTATGAAGACCTGCACACCCGCCTGACCGATGCAATCGCTTTTTACAGCAATGAAAACGCAAAAATTTAAAAAAATTGCAAAAAAAGCCGATAAAAATTAAAAAAAGGCTTGCAATTTGGTTTTGTTTCTGCTATTATTATCAAGCTGATTTAAGAAGGGGATTTACCCCAATTTTAAAAGGAGGTGCAACTCCAATGGCAAAATGCGAGATCTGCAACAAGGAACTGAAGTTCGGTATTCAGGTTTCCCACTCCCACAGACGTTCCAACAGAACCTGGAAGCCCAACGTTAAGAGAGTTAAGGCTATCGTCAACGGCACTCCCTGCAGAGTGAACGTTTGCACCCGTTGCCTTCGTTCCGGCAAGGTCACAAGAGCTGTCTGAGTTTAACACAAAACAAAAAACAGTATAAAGAATCCGTCCCCGAAAGGACGGATTTTTTATTTATTATACAGTTTATCTTACTTGTCCGTTGCCGCGGATAACGAATTTGTAGCTTGTAAGTTCGGGAAGCCCAACAGGCCCTCTTGCGTGCAGTTTCTGCGTGGAAATGCCGATTTCCGCACCGAAACCGAACTCACCGCCGTCGGTAAAACGGGTGCTGGCATTCACATACACTGCCGCAGAGTCCACAAGGCGGGTGAATTTTTCGGCATCCGCAAGGGAGTTTGTGATGATGGCTTCGCTGTGACCCGTGGAATATTTTGCTATGTGGGCAATGGCTTCGTCGGTGCTGTCCACGGTCTTGACGGAAATTTTGTAATCGAGGTATTCCGTGCCCCAGTCTTCCTGCGTGGCGGGTTTTGCGTTGACAATAACAGAACAAACGGTTTCGTCGCCGTAAATTTCCACATTCTTTTCCGCTAATTTTTCTGCAATGGCGGGAAGCACGGTCTGCACGGCATCGCGGTGCACAAGAAGACTTTCACAGGCATTGCACACGGAAACACGCGAGCATTTTGCATTAAACACAATGTCCGTTGCCATCTGCACATCGGCGCTTGCATCCACATAAATATGGCAGTTGCCCACACCTGTCTGAATCACAGGCACACTTGCATTTTCCACAACGGAACGAATGAGCCCTGCACCGCCGCGGGGCAAAAGCACATCCACATAATCATTCATGCGCATCAGCTGTGTGGCGGTTTCGCGGGCAGTGTCTTCCACCAACTGAATGCAATCGGCGGGAAGGTTTGCACTTTCCACACTTTTGCGCATGGAGGTAACAATGGCGGTGTTGGAAAAAATGGCTTCCTTGCCGCCGCGAAGAATCACGGCATTTCCCGATTTTAAACACAGTGCCGCCGCATCGGCAGTCACATTGGGTCTGGCTTCAAAAATAACGGCAATAACACCAAGCGGCACACTCACACGGGTCAGTTGCAAGCCGTTGGGAAGCAACGTGCCGTCGCTTACCTTGCCGACGGGGTCATCCAGACTG
Organism: Clostridia bacterium; assembly: GCA_017416485.1. Lineage (GTDB taxonomy): Bacteria > Bacillota > Clostridia > Oscillospirales > Acutalibacteraceae > RUG806. Next base: position 89,978 of record JAFQCH010000026.1, read on the forward strand.
ATGATTTTTTCAACCGCCGCAGCAATGGAGTCAATGCGCTGTTCGTTGAGAGCAAGACGGTCAAGCATGGATTCGCTCATGCCGTTCATCTTTGCATTTTCGAGGTCTTTTTTGTTTTGTTCAATAATATATGCGCAGTCTGCGCGAAGCCCCTTTGCAATAGCGGCAAGGGCTTTGTTTTTGGCAGCACTGCCTGCCGCACCAAGGATGGCGGCGGCCTGTTTTGCATTTTTGCCGAGTTCAATAAGTGTAGTCATCTGTTATCCCCTTGCTTTGAAAAGTGTGCCGATGGAATGGCCGTCTGTCAGTTTGTAAAGGTCTGTAGGATCTGCACCGTTCATGATGACGGTGTGAATGCCCGCTTCGGTGGTCAGTTTTGCGGCGGCAATCTTGGTAGCCATACCGCCCGTGCCGCGCTTTGTGCCCGTTCCGCCCGCCATGGCCTCAATTTCGGGGGTAATTTCCTGCACAACGGGAATGAGGGTTGCATCCTCATCCGTCTGGGGGTTTGCGGAAAACAGGCCGTCGATATCAGACAAAATAACGAGTGCATCCGCTTCAATCAGCTTTGCCACAATAGCAGACAGCATATCGTTGTCGCCATAGACGATTTCTTCCACCGCCACGGAGTCGTTTTCGTTCACAATGGGAATGGCACCGAAATCGAGCAGTTTGCGGAAGGTGTTGATCAAATTCTTTCTGCGTTCATCGTTTTCGACGTCGCTTTTGGTAATCAGCAGCTGCCCGACCGTGTGGCCGTATTCAGAGAATAGTTTGTCATACATAAACATCAATTCGCACTGTCCCACGCAGGCGGCAGCCTGTCTGCCCGGTGTGTCGGCAGGTTTTTCGGCAAGCCCCAATTTGCCGACACCGACCCCGATGGCACCCGAAGACACAAGCACGATCTGTTTTCCGGCATTCTGCAGGTCGGAAAGCACGCTTGCCAGCTTTGCCATGCGGCGGATGTTGGTTTTGCCCGTATCATAGGTCAGCGTGGATGTGCCGACTTTTATAACAATGCGTTTTGCATCTTTCAGATTTTGCATAGATATCCCTCCAAATAAAACCATTTTAAACTATAGCATGCTTTTTTGCACAATGCAAGAAATTATTATATTTTTTATTTTAAAAGAAAAGAAAAGCGGGCTGAATCCCTTGACAAATCCGCTTTTTTACTTGTATAATATTAAATTGGATTTTTAGGTTTTATTACTTTTTTCGACAGGAGGAAAGCTGCCGTGAACGACATTCCCGCCATTTTCGGCACACTTGTTTTTAATGATGAGGCAATGCGCAAGTATATGTCCGAAGAGGTTTACAAGGCACTGCGCAAAACCACCGAAGACGGCCGCCATCTGGACAGTTCCATTGCCGATGCGGTTGCAAAAAGCATGATGACCTGGGCGATGGAGCGCGGCGCTACCCACTTTACCCATTGGTTCCAGCCGTTGACGGGCATTACCGCCGAAAAGCACGATGCGTTTATTGAGCCCGCCCCCGGCGGCAGAGTGCTGCTTGAGTTTTCGGGCAAGGAACTCATCAAAGGCGAACCCGATGCGTCTTCGTTCCCGTCGGGCGGATTGCGTGCAACCTTTGAAGCACGCGGCTACACAGCATGGGACCCCAACTCCTATGCTTTCATCAAGGACGGCACTCTGTGCATTCCGACCGCATTCTGCTCCTACGGCGGTGAAGCGCTCGACAAAAAGACCCCGCTTCTTCGCTCCATGGAAGCCATCAACCGTCAGGGCATGCGCATTCTGAAGCTGTTCGGCAGTGATGCCACCCGAATCATCACCACCGCAGGCCCCGAGCAGGAATATTTCCTTCTCGACCGCAATGTTTTCAATCAGAGAAAAGACCTTATCTTAACCGGCAGAACCCTCTTTGGCGCAAGACCGCCCAAGGGGCAGGAACTTGATGACCACTATTTCGGTACCATCAAGCCCCGTGTTGCCGCCTATATGAAAGAGCTCGACGAGGAGCTGTGGAAGCTCGGCATTTATGCCAAAACCGAACACAACGAAACCGCACCCGCACAGCATGAGCTTGCTCCCGTGTATCAGCAGACCAATGTCGCCACCGACCACAATCAGCTGACCATGGAAATTATGAAAAAACTTGCCGGCAAGCACGACCTTGTATGCCTGTTGCACGAAAAGCCCTTTGCAGGTGTCAACGGTTCGGGCAAACACAACAACTGGTCGATTGCCACCAACACAGGTGTCAATCTGCTTGACCCCGGCCAGACCCCGCAGGACAATGCACAGTTCCTTCTGTTCCTGTGCGCCGTGATTAAGGCTGTTGACGATTATCAGGATCTGCTTCGCATTTCCGTTGCATCCGCCGCAAACGACCACCGTCTGGGTGCCAACGAAGCACCGCCTGCGGTTATTTCCATGTTCCTCGGTGACGAACTGTCCGCGATTCTTGATTCGCTCGAAAAAGGCACGGCTTACGATGCCACCGAAAAGAGCATCCTGAAAGTCGGTGTACATACACTTCCCCGCTTCCCGCGCGACAACACCGACCGCAACCGCACCTCGCCCTTTGCCTTCACGGGTAACAAATTTGAATTCCGTATGCTCGGTTCCACTGCATCCATTGCCGATGCCAACGTGATGATCAACACCACAGTTGCGGAATCGTTGCGTATTTTTGCAGATGAGCTTGAAACTGCCGAGGACTTCCACGGCACACTCAATGCCATCATCCGCCGCACCATTCAGAAGCACAAACGCATCATCTTCAACGGCAACGGCTATGACGAAGCATGGATGCGCGAAGCCGACCGCAGAGGTCTTAAAAACCTGCGCACCACGCCCGACTGCGTGCCCTGCCTGCTGGATGAAAAAAACATCAACCTCTTTGCAGCCCACCGCGTGTTCACCGTAACGGAACTGCATTCGCGCTATGAGATCATGCTCAACAACTACTGCAAGATTCTGCAAATCGAAGCCATGACCATGAGCGAAATGGCAAGACGCGACATTCTGCCCGCAGTGAGTGCGTATGTTTCTGACCTTGCAGAGTGCATCAACCGCAAGAAGACTGCCCTCGGCATGCGCAGTGCGTATGAAGAAAAAACGGCGCACCGTCTGGCTTCGCTTTGCGACACCATCAGCGAAACTGTTGACAACCTCGACACGGCACTGATTCGCGAAAAAACCATTGCAGGTGTTGCCGCACAGTCTGTTTACAGCCGCGACACCATTGCCGTGCTGATGCAGGAACTGCGAGCCGCCGTCGACGAAGCCGAAACGCTGATGCCGGGCGAGCTGTGGCCGTATCCGAGCTACACCGACCTTATTTACAGCGTCAAAGACTGATTTTCAGTAAAAGGGACTGCATTCGCAGTCCCTTGATTTTTTGGGTTCTTCACGGCAACTTGGGGGATGCAGAAAATAAATTACGGTTTGTAGGGCAAGGCTCGAAATGCAAAATGGAAAATGCAAAATTATCGGAATGGCGTTGCCATTATAGAAGATATAATTTTTTATTTTGTGCGAATAACGACACTTTTGCAATAATTCTTATGCAAATAAATTAAAAATGTGGCTTTGTATTAAAATCAAATTCATTCATGCTCTATAATCGGAGCGAAGCGACCCTTTAATTTTGCATTTTGCATTTTTCCATTTTGCATTCAGGGCACCGCCC
>JAFQCH010000028.1 GCA_017416485.1 Clostridia bacterium
CCAGCGGAATGCCACATTCACTTCTATTTCCGCTACCGTCTGTCTTAATGAACGAATTCCATATATGTGCTGTAACATTACCATTTTTACAAGCACAACAGGATCCACACTCGGTCTGCCTATCCTACTGTACTTATGTTCTACTATCGGATATATTTTTCTCCAATCTATTGATCTATCTATCTTTCTTAACAGATGAAATTTCGGTACGAGTGCATCCAAACTTACTATTTCGCCGTCGTTTCTGTTTTGTCCTGTTCGCTTTTCTTCTAACATTTTCATCACCATATTCATTATACCATAAATATGACAAAAAGCCCAGTAAAAACTGGACTTTTTCGACAGTCTGCGAGCAGGTTTGTAGCCTGCTCTTTTTTGTTATGCCGTGAGATATTCCACGGCTACACCTTGTCTTTCTTCGAGGATGATGTTTTCCTCTTTTACGGGATTCTCAATAACCCCGACAAAGCGATAATGGATTATGATTTTCTGTGTTTTGTTCTTGCCTTTTCCCTCAATAGAATGGACTTCGATTTTCTCAATCAGTTCATTTACGGTGACAGGTCTGTCGTGTTCGGCAGAACGGGCTTCGATGAACGCGGCAAGCTGTTTAAACTGGCTTGTTCTTGCGGCAGCGGAGCCTTCACCGCCGGGAATGCTGCCCGCATGGTGAGTTTTATGGTTGAAGCCGTTCATATTTTCAACAAGCGTGTTATGATAACCGAAATCTTCCTGTACGGCAACAATGTCAAAATCATTGCTTGTGAAATAATCATATTTTTGTGTGAAGGCAATCAGGCATCTATAATTCAATACATTCCAAAAAAACAGAAGCAATGCAACAGACATCTGAAATGTGTTGCGCAAAAATCCACATAAAGATAAAAATGCAATATCATGTCGCAATATTTACAATTTATTCACAAAAGTTACAATTTATCAATATATTATGTGATATAATGCAGAATAGGTATCTGCAATAAGTTGCATCATGCTTTACTTTCAGGAGGAGCAAAAATGACAGAAATAAAACTTCCGTCCGGCGAAGTTGTGAAGGCATATCCGATCACCGGTTCTCAAAAGATGATGTATCTGATGTCGCTGAAATACGGCTCGGGCTACCCTGTCAACAACATCGGCTGCGGTGTGTATTGGAAAGGTGAAATCAACAAGGGCGAAATGAAAGCTGCCATTTATGAGGCCGTGCGCCGTTGTGACACCATGCGGCTTCGCTTTGTGATGGGCAAAAAGCTGCAACTGCATCAGTATGTGACCGAAAAAAGCGAGCTTTCCGTTCAGGAATGGAATTTAAGCGAATATACCATCGACGAGGCAAAAGAAAAACTGCTTGCCTTTTCAAGACAAAGCATTCCGATGTTCAACTGCGAGGTACACAGAATTTTCCTTGTGCGTTTTAAAGACGGCTATCAGGGTCTGTTTATGCGACTGCATCACCTTGCCATGGATGCGTATTCGCTGAAAGTTTTTGTGAATGACATCATGGCAATTTACAAGCACAGAACGCAAGGCACCCCCTACCCCAAGCCGATGCGCGATTATATTCCCGCACTCGAACAGGAGCTGGCTTACGAAACAAGTGCACAGCATGAAGCGGACAAGAAGTACTGGTTTGATTCCCTTGCAAAAACGAGCGAGCCGATTTTTACGGATTTCATGCTTGACAACAGACTGAAAAAACAGCAGGAAAAATACCCCGACCGCCGCTATGCAGACATTCATTCAGGGCTTCCGGATGCCGATGCGGTGCGGTTCAGTATGAGCAAGCAGTTGAGTGATAAAATCACCGCCCTGTGCAACGAACGCGATCTTTCCATATTCTCCGTGCTCTCCATGACCGTACGCACGGCACTTTCGTGCTTCAATGACAATCAGGAAGATGTATCTTTTAAAATGATCATCAACCGCCGCGGCACAATTGCCGAGAAAAAATCGGGCGGCTTGCGCATCAACTTCCTGCCGATGCGAAGCATCATCTCCCCTGACGAAACTTTCTGCGATGCAACGCGCAAGATTTCGGAAATTCAGAACGAAATGTATTTGCACGCAAGGCTGTCTTTCCTGGAAACACTGAAAGAAAGACACAAATCCATGTCCGAAGATGCAAAGTTCGATTCCACGTATGACAGTTTCGGGCTTTCCTATCAGCCGTTGGTGCCCACCGTGTGCATTGATGATGAAATGCAGCACACACTGCGCAGTGTGTGGTACAACAACGGGGCGACCATGATCCCGCTGTATCTGACCGTCAGCCACCGCAGTGAAGATGCCGGGCTTGACTTCAATTTTGAATACAGACGCGAGCAAGAAGCTGCGTATGACCTTACGGTTTTCTACAGCAAGATGGAAAAGATTTTTGACCTCGCCGTAAACAATCCCGACATCACGGTCGGTGAAATATTGAGAGAAACAGAGATAACACTCGACGAAAGGAACGGAAAACCCGCATGCAATCACTCGAAAAACTTATCGCAATCCTTGAAAATTACGTGGAAGTTGACGAAATCACGGCTGAAGACCATTTTAAGTCTGCTCTCGGCTTGAGTTCGTTTGACCTTGTCTGCGTAATGGCAGATATAAAAACAGAATTCGGCATTGCGGTAACGGCCGCTGATTTCATCAACAACAAAACCGTCGGGCAGATGGCTGCATACCTTGCTTCTGCAAACTGACAAAGCAAAAAAAATAATAAAATTATCTATAATTGCAATCCCCACAAAACGAAGAAACAGCGGACCGCACTTGGTCTGCTGTTTTTTTGTAAAAAGTATTGCTTTTTTATTTTTCACTGTGTTATACTATTTTTGCCAAACTAACTGAATATGTGTGAAACCAAGGGTGTAATTTATCTTTTTACGGGATAGATTTATTTTTGTTTACCATAATAATATTGCTGAATTTGATAAAATGCAAATTCCATGCAGTGTTATTGTGGTTACACCCATTTCACATTGAGTTAGTTTGGCGACTATCGGAGTTTGCGTTTTTAGTGCGCAACACTTCGGTGGGCGCACTTTTTTATTTTGTGGAGGTAAAAACAAATGAAAACAAACTTAAAACCAATATGCGTATTAACATTTTTTACAATGATTTTATGCTTATTGTGTGCGTGTTCTAATGATGAAAAACCAACAGAATCGACCGTAAAAGATGGTAATTTGAGCCAAAAAGTTGAAGTTGCTTTATATGCAGCAACAGATTTTTCAGAACAAAAAGCTTTAGTATTGTTCTCTGCTGATGATAATTTGTATAATATTGGGGTATTATCAACAACCGGCGAGATTGTTAAAATAAATGAAGATGAAATAAAGATAACAATTACTGAAGAAGAAAAATATAAAACCATTGGAAATGATTGGTGCAATTTTGATAATGGTTTTGCTTATGTAAATTATGTAGATAATATATCTGATCCGTTTGTATCGTATAAACGATTTTTAATACTAAACACCAAAGGGGATGTTGAAACAATCAGTCCTTTGGATGCTGATTATTCCATCTTGTGTGGCGGAGACGGAATATACTTTGTTAAACAAGAAACAAAAGGCTCATTGAATGAAGAAAAAACAATTAACTTCGGGGTTGTCAATAGTAGCGGACAATGGATTTGTTCCCCTGCCTCACTAGATTATTACGGCGCTTCAAACATAGGTACTTCTATAAATGATCTTATCAGTTTTGAATATTTAGGTGAATCTATCTTTTCGATTTTTTATGATAGAAGTAATATGCCAATTGATGCTGGTATGTGGCTCACATTATTCAATTCGGCAACTAAAACAAATGCGGAATTTATGGGAATGAAAATGTTGTCACTTTTTCAAAATGGTAAAGCATTGGCATATAACGTATTGAGTCATAGCACATACACACAAGGTA
>JAFQCH010000043.1 GCA_017416485.1 Clostridia bacterium
CCTTTGAATGGTGGACTTGTTCACGCCGATACGCTTGCCAAGCTCCGGCATAGAAAGTTTCAGTTCTATTCTACGCTCTTTAATGCGTTCCCCGACTTGTTTTGGGGTAAACATTGTTTCTTTTTCCAAGGTATTCACCTCCTATTTGAGTATAGTATAGCACAAACAAACTCAATTTGCAACCCATATTTGCAAAAAATATTAAAAATAATTCTTAAAAGGTTGCAAAACGGGTTGACAAGTGATAGCAAAATAAGTATAATGATAATACCAAAGTTGCATTTTGAGTATTTACGAAAGGAGAACAGTATTATGAACGCAATCAAAATGGGAATGACAATCGAAGAAGCAGCAGAAACCAGCGGCATCGGCAGGAACACAATGCGAAAGTTGGTGGACTGGGGCAAGCTGCCTGTTCTGAAGGTCGGACGTAAAACCATTATCCGCAGGGATACCTTAGAGCGTTTTATGACCGTCAATCAGGGCAGAAACCTACTGTGTCAGGATGATGTCCGCAAAGTAGAGTAAACCGTTCTCAAAGCCCTCGGCGTTTGAGAGCGAAATACACCCCTCGCACAAATCTACGATTTGTTCAAGAGATATTTCGCCCTTGCAGGGAGCCTGTATCACAGCTTGTCGGCAAATACCGCCGCTATGATACAGAGAAAATTGCCACCGCAATTTTCAATGGCTGTCCCGTCAGCACTTGCCGCCGAAACAGCCGCAATCGACAAGTCGGTTGCAAAATGAGAACGCACCTTTACAATACAGAACGGAGATGATTTATGACACGCCACAGCTTTATTCAGATGTCAAAGCTGTCCAATGTCAAGGGAAGAATATCGTATATTACAAGCCACGCAAGACAGGAAAACCTCTATGCCACCTACCGCACCGCAGACAATGTCTTTTGGGGCAACCTCGCAAGGGAATGTCAGCAGGAGTTCAGGCGAAGCGGAGCAGACGGAAAGTGTATCGAAGCAAGGGAACTAATAATCGCCTTGCCCGAAGTTTACACCACCTATGAGCCGCAACAGGTACTCGAAGATTTCACAGAGAAATTTCGCAGACGGTACGATGTGGAATGTGTATCGGCTCTCCACCACAACAAGAGAAAGACCAATTACCACATCCACCTCATATTCAGCGAACGGCGGTTACTTGCCGAGCCGGATATAAAGATCGCCACCCGAAGCGTATTCTATGATGAAACAGGCAAGCGGGTACGCACCAAGAAAGAGATAACCGATGAAAGCGGCAAAGTCCGTGAGAGCTGCACCGTTATCCCGAAAGGTGGCGTTTATGAACAGCACCTTTTCACCGTAAAGGATGACCGTTTCAAAAGCGACCCTTTTCTTCGGGAAGTAAAGGAAATCTATACCGCCCTTATCAATCGGCATATCTCCGATCCCGAACAGCACCTAAAGGTGTTCAATCCCGACAGTATCTATCTGCCGACCAAGAAGATCGGCAAGAACAATCCCAAAGCCGCAGAAATTGAAGCCGACA
>JAFQCH010000044.1 GCA_017416485.1 Clostridia bacterium
AAACCTTTACGAAGCCCCTTTAATGCTCGAAAAATCTGATTTTTCATCCGTTGTCTGCCGTGAGCTCGGCATAAATGCTCCCGAGCCTGACCTTGCGGAATGGACGCAGATGGTGGAGCGCATCAAGGCGATACCTTATACCGTAAACATTGGTCTTGTCGGCAAATATGTTGAGCTTCACGATGCATATCTTTCGGTTGCGGAAGCTCTTCAGCACGCAGGATATTACCATAACACCCATATAAAAATCAGTTGGATTGATTCCGAAAAGCTGACCGCTGAAAATTGTTCGGAATTTCTTTCGGAGCTCGACGGTATTATTGTTCCCGGCGGTTTCGGAAGCCGTGGTATCGAAGGTATGATTCTTGCAGCAAAATACGCAAGAGAAAACCACCTTCCTTATTTCGGAATTTGTTTGGGTATGCAAATCGCCGTTATCGAATACGCACGGAATGTATGCGGTATTTCAGATGCTGATTCGGGTGAGTTTGACGAACTTTGCAAGCACAAAGTAATCAACTTTATGCCCGGTCAGAGTGATGATATTGACAAGGGCGGTACGCTTCGTTTGGGTGCTTATCCTTGCAAAATAAAACCCGACACAACAATGGAGCGTTGCTATGAAACAAATCATATCAGCGAACGCCACAGACATCGCTATGAATTCAACAACCATTACCGTGATTTGCTTACACAACACGGACTTACTTTAAGCGGACTTTCTCCTGATGAAAGACTTGTTGAAACCGTTGAGCTGACAGAAAGACCCTTCTATGTAGGCGTTCAGTATCATCCCGAATTCAAAAGCAGACCCAACAAGCCGCATCCGCTGTTCAAGGGATTTGTAGGTGCGGCACTTAAGCGTTCAAACGGAGGAAAAGAATGAGCATACATGAAGAATGCGGAGTTTTCGGAGTGATTTCAGCCGAGCCTGCCGATGTAGCGGGTGTTGTATATTACGGCTTATATGCCCTGCAGCACAGAGGACAGGAAAGCTGCGGAATAGTTGTTAATGATGACGGACTTTTCAGTTCTCACAAGGATTTGGGACTTGTCAGCGAGGTTTTTCATTCCGAAGTACTGTCAAGATTCCCGAAAGGCACAATGGCTGTGGGGCATGTCCGATACGGCACAACGGGCGGTACAAACCGCACCAACTGCCAGCCCATTGAAGTTAATCATCAGAAAGGCAGAATGGCACTTGCTCATAACGGAAATCTGAGCAATGCCGCAAAACTCCGCAATGAACTCGAATTATCCGGAGCTATTTTTCACACAACAAGTGATACCGAAACCATTGCATATATCGTAACAAGAGAGCGCCTGAAACTGCCCTCGATAGAAGATGCTTTAAGCTCGGCAATGAATATTCTTGAAGGAGCCTATTCGCTTGTTCTGATGTCGCCGCAAAAGCTTATTTGTGCCCGAGACCCTTACGGCTTCAGACCACTTTGCTACGGCAAAACACAAGACGGAATGTATGTTATAGCATCTGAAAGCTGTGCGTTAAAGGCTGTGGGTGCGGAATTTATCCGTGATGTTGAACCCGGCGAAATAATAGTTTTTAGCAAAAACGGAATTGTCAGCCGAAAGGAACACTGTGATTCTAAAAAGAAAAAACTCTGCATTTTTGAATATATTTATTTTGCACGTCCCGATTCCGAAATTGACGGTGTTTCTGTTCATTTATCAAGAATCGAAGCAGGCAGAATACTTGCGAGGGAGCATCCTGCGGATGCTGATATTGTGGTAGGTGTTCCTGATTCGGGTCTTGATGCGGCACTCGGATTCAGCCGTCAGTCCGGTATTCCTTACGGAATAGGTCTTATAAAAAACAAATATATCGGAAGGACCTTTATTTCGCCCGGTCAAAGCACGAGGCTTGATCAGGTAAAAATAAAGCTCAGTGCAGTTGAAGAAAGCGTTAAAGG
>JAFQCH010000045.1 GCA_017416485.1 Clostridia bacterium
AAATAAGTGTGTCGGTTGCCTTACCTGTGTATTGGTATGTCCTTACGGATCCCTCGCTCCCGATGAAAGCGGTGTGATGCAGAAGTGTGAGCTTTGTCTGCGGAACACCTGCGGAGAGCCTGCTTGCGTAAAAGGATGCCCCAACAGAGCAATTGTTTATGAAGAACGAGGTGAGTACGAATGAAGCAGTATGTTGTTATAGGTAACGGTGTGGCTGCTGTTGGTTGTATCGAGGGCATCCGCAGTGTGGATAAAGACAGCAAAATCACAGTTGTTTCCGAAGAGAATTACCCCGTTTACTGCCGTCCTCTTATCTCGTATTATTTGGAAAACAAAACTGATCCTGAGCGTATGAACTATCGTGGTGCCGATTTTTATGAGAAAATGGGATGTGACGTGCTCTATGGCAAGAAGGTTGTCCGTATTGATACCGATTCCCAAAAAGCTGTGTTGGATGATAGCACGGAACTGCCTTACACAGAAATTTGTGTTGCAACCGGTTCGGCTCCTTTCGTTCCACCGATTGAAGGACTTGATACTGTCACGAAAAAGTTCAGTTTTATGACACTTGACGATACCTTTGCACTTGAAAAAGCAATCAACAAAGATAGCAACGTATTGATCGTCGGTGCCGGTCTTATCGGACTTAAGTGTGCCGAAGGTCTTCACAATCACGTCGCAGGCATAACCGTATGCGACCTTTCTGACCGAGTGCTTTCCAGTATTCTTGATACCGACTGTGCTGCTATTGTGCAAAGGCATCTTGAGAAAAACGGTATCAGATTTATGCTCGGCGATACCGCCGTTCACTTTGAGAAGAATTCAGCTAAAATGAAAAGCGGAAAAATCGTGGAATTTGACACGCTCGTTCTTGCCGTTGGTGTCCGTGCAAACACAGTTCTTATCAAAGATATCAGCGGTGAAGTAAACCAAGGTATTATCGTAAACGGGCGTATGGAAACGTCCATTGAAAATATCTATGCCGCCGGCGACTGTACCGAAGGTGACGACATTTCTTTGGGACAAAAAAGAGTTCTGGCAATTCTGCCCAATGCCTATATGCAGGGACATACTGCCGGTGTGAATATGGCAGGCGGTAATGAAATCTTTGACAAAGCCATCCCCATGAACTCCATCGGCTTCTTTGGGCTGCATATTATGACTGCCGGAACTTACGAGGGAGAAATGTACGAAGAAAGGACCGACAACACATTAAAGAGACTGTTTACAAAAGACGGATTGCTGAAAGGTTTCATCCTCATTGGCAAAACCGAGCGAGCCGGAATCTATACCTCTCTCATCCGTGAAAGGACGCCTCTTGACACGATTGACTTTGAAACAATGAAAAAAGTTGCAACTTCTGTTGCATTTTCTTCTGAAAATCGTAGAAAAAAGTTTGGAGGTGTGGTATAATATTATGTTATTAAATGTTAAAGGTCTTGATTATAAAGCCCTGAACGAGGCTCTGCGACAAAACGCAAACGATATCATCCTCGAAGAATGTTGCGGTCAACGCTTTATTGCCGCTGGTATGTCAGATAAGAATATCACCATTAACGGTGTGCCCGGAAACGCTCTCGGTGCCTATCTCAATGGTGCTACTATTACCGTAAACGCGAATGCCCAGGATGCTGTCGGCGATACAATGAACAAAGGCGAGATTATTGTTCATGGAAATATCGGCGATGCTGCCGGTTACGCTATGCGTGGTGGCAAAATCTTTGTTAAGGGCAATGCAGGCTACCGAGCAGGCATCCATATGAAAGCCTATAAGGAAAAGGTTCCCGTTATGGTGATTGGTGGAACTGCCGGCAG
>JAFQCH010000046.1 GCA_017416485.1 Clostridia bacterium
AGATCTTGCGTTCGCTCATTGCTATAGCCTGACGAGTATAGAGATTCCGGCAAGTTTAAAAGATGCCGATGATTATATTTACAACTATGAAGGTCCTTTTTATAAATGCAGCAGTTTGAAAAATGTAACAATTGAAAACGGCACAACCAAGATAGTAGATCATTTGTTTGCAGGATGCACCGGATTAGAAAGCATTGAGATTCCGGATACCGTAACCGAAATCGATGAGCATGCCTTTAATGGTTGCAGTAATTTATCATCAGTAAAACTTTCAGAATCATTAGTGTTTTTAGGAGCCATGTCTTTTGCAGAGTGCACTTCTTTGACCAGTATAGAAATACCGGTAAGTTTAAAAAAAGCCGATTATTATATTTACAACTATGAAGGACCTTTCTATAATTGCAGCAGTTTGAAAACCGCAACAATTGAAGACGGTACTACCAAGATATTAGATCATTTGTTTGCAGGATGTACCGGGCTTAAGAATATTGAAATGCCCGGTACTATAAAAGAAATTGGAAATTGGGCTTTTTATTATACCGGATTTGACAATATCATAATACCTGATAATATAACAAGAATAGGTGAGCAGGCATTTGCACATTGCAGCAATCTTACGAATGTCACATTTTCGGATACTCTGCTTGAAATATTACGAGGTGCCTTTGCCTATACAGGCTTGGAATCGGTTGTTCTGCCAAACAGTATAACAAGTATGGGCACAAGCGTATTTGAAGGATGTTCCTCTTTAAAAACTGCGGTCCTTAACAACACCAGACAGAATGTAATGGAATACACATTCAGCGGCTGTACTGCTCTTGAAAGCATAGAGCTGCCGGCAACGGTAACCACCATTCAGAATTACGCTTTTAACAATTGTACATCCCTGAAAGAAGTGAAACTCAATGACGGTTTGACAACAATTCAAAGCAACGCGTTTAAAAATTGCGATGCACTGACAACGATCGCCATCCCCGACAGTGTAACTTCTGTCGGAGCATCCGCATTTTATGATTGCGATGCCCTGACAACGATTGCTATCCCCGATAGCGTAAGTTCTTTCGGCTCATCCGTCTTCTATGATTGCGATACGCTTACTTCTGTCACGCTCGGAACAGGCATGACTTCACTGCCTTCGAGCACCTTTGAGCATTGCGATCTTCTTGCGGAAATTGTGTTGCCTTACAGAGTGGCATCTATCGGTGGAAATGCGTTTAAAGATTGTGTTAAGTTCACTACAATCACAATCCCCCGTGCAACAACCAAAATTGATTCAACTGCGTTCAGCTATCCTACAAGACTTACCATCAATGGTGTTGCCGGTACGTATGCCGAAACCTTTGCCAATGAAGTCGGTGCAACCTTTGTAAACAAAGAAGTGAATGCAACAGCTGTTACGCTCAACAAAACAGAAGTAACGCTTAATAAAGGTCAGTCTGACAAACTTGTTATGACCGTGACTCCGTCTGACTTTACCGACGAAGTATCTTGGAAATCAAGCGACACAAATGTTGCAACCATTGCGGAAGACGGAACTCTTGTTGCAAAGAATGTGGGCACCGCCACAATCAAAGTAACAGTAGGGAATGTTAGTGCATCCTGCAAAGTAACGGTTGTGCAGCCTGTGACAAGTGTAAATATTGATAAGAGCAGTGTAACTTTGCAGGCCCTTGAAACTTATGCACTGAAACTTACTGTAAATCCTTCCAACGCTGCAAATAAAACTGTACAGTGGACTTCTTCAGCAAGCGATATTGCATCTATTGATGAAAACGGTCTGGTGACTGCACATAAGAAAGGCGAGGCAACAATCACGGCAGAAGCACAAGACGGAAGCGGAAAGTATGATACTTGTAAAATTGTTGTTACAAATAACGGTGTTATTGCAGACAGCGTTTCAGAACTTGAAAGCCCTCATAATTATCCTGTAAATTGTTCAGATTTCTGGCAGTATACATTGGAAGGTGCAGATGGTATTTCTGTTACATTCGACACAAAAACGACCATAGAGGATGGCTTTGATTACCTTTATATTTATGACGGTAAGGGTAATGAGGTCGGAAAGTACACAGGCACAGAACTTGCAGGTAAAACAATTGTAATCAATGATAATACGGTCAGAATTCAGCTTGCTTCTGATGATTCCGGAACTGAATGGGGATTTAAAGTAACTGAAGTAAAAACTCTTTCCGAGCATACGCATGATTACGTATCAGTTATCACAAAGCAGGCAACCTGTACTGAATCCGGGGTAAAAACGTTTACTTGCAGTTGCTCTGATTTGTATACTGAAGAAATTCCCGTTCTCGGTCACAATTTCAGTACAGAATTTACTGTTGATAAAGAAGCCACTGCAACAGAAGATGGCTCCAAGTCAAAACATTGTCTGAGAGACGGATGTGCCGAAAGAAGTGAAGTTACTGTAATACCAAAACTTGAAAGTTCTTTTGTAGACAGTGAAAATGCTAAACTTGATAATGACGTAGTTGTAATGACTGCGGGGATTACCGTAGAAAATCTTCTTTCTCAGGCAGATAGTGGTGCCGTTATAAAGGACAGTAAGGGAAATACGATTACATCTGACAAACTTCCCGGTACAGGTATGGTTCTTGTTCTTCCTGACGGCAACGAACATACAATTGTTGTTTTTGGTGATGTTGAAGGCGACGGTATTGTTTCCGCATCAGACGCAAGACTTGCCCTTCGTGCTTCTGTTGGTCTGGAAGATTATGCAGAAGACTCAGCACAGTATAAAGCTGCAAAAGTAAGCACCGGTGATACACTTTCAGCAGCGGATGCAAGATTGATTCTCAGAGCTTCTGTCGGACTTGATGACCCGAAAGACTGGATGAAGTAAAAACAACACAAATCAATTTAAGGGAACGGCTCAAAAGTCGTTCCCTTTGCCATTTCTCCAAGAGAACAAGCAAAATCATCAGCCAAAAGCAAGCCACCGTATCTTTCGACACGGTGGCTCACTTGTTTCGCGACAATCGAAGCCTGCGCTTCTTTTTGGGAATACTTATTATTTTTCCAGCAGCTCAAGATACTTGTATATCGTTGTTCTGCTCATATCACACACTCTGGCAAACTCTGACACGTTTAAGTTGCCGTTTTTGTATGAGGGGTAGTGTCTCATGAATATTGCCGGGATATTGTCTGCGGTTGTTTGCGGTCGCCCGATTTTCGCCCCCTTTGCTCTGGCATTTGCCATCCCAGACCGCACACGTTCTCTGATGATTCTCAACTCCAATTCTGCAAACACACCCGACAGCTGAATGAATGCATTTGTCATCGGGTCAATCTGACCTCCTGAACAGTCAACCGTTATGCTGCCGACAATCACCAGCCGCAAGCACTTTGCTTTTACTGTTTCTATGATTTCGCAGAGCTGCTTTGTGCTTCTGGCAAGTCTGGACACTTCGAGAGTGTATATGCTGTCTCCCGGTTGCGCTTGTTCCAGAAGCAGGGAGAGCTGCTCTTTGATTGCGGAATCGCCGTGTTCGTATTCAAGAAAAACTTCTTCGGCTCCGGCTGTTTTTAATTCACGGACTTGTCTCTCAATATCCTGCTTGCTCTCATTTGTCGAGCATCGGGCATAACCGTAATTCATGTTTTCTTCTCCTTTTGGTGGGTTTGCGGAGAGGGCAAGGGCTGTTTCCTTGCCCTCTCTGTTGGTTTTAAGCGATTGTGAAGCGACGGCTGGCGATCTGCTTGGTGTATTCTTTGTAGAGTTCGGGCATCACCTTTTTGAAGCTCGTGGTGTCGAATCTCTGCGTGAGAACCGATGTCCAGCGGACGATGTAAGTGCCGGCTTCCATTTCTTCGGTGTCTCTGCTGAGCATTTCAGCTTTGATTTCGTCTCTGAGTGCTTCGGCTTCAGCCTTTGCTTCTTCGATGAGGTTTTCAAGTTCCTTGAGAGCTTCGATTTTTGTTGTGATTTCGATTGTTGACATTGTTGTTATCTCCTTTGATTGTGTGTTTGTTGTTTACCAACTGTCTTTATTATACTACGAAAATCGTAGTTTGTCAATACGTTTTTCGTAAAAACTTTACGATTTTCGAAAAAAATTTTCGATTTCCGTATTGATTTATTACGGAATGCGTGATACAATCATCCAAAAGGAAGGTGATATAAGTAATGATAAAATTCAAAGTCAAAGTTATGCTTGCGTTGCGTGGGATGACACAAAAAGAATTAGCAGAAAAAACAGGCATCAGACCGCCGACTGTGTCCGCAATCTGCACAGGTGCGGTTAAGCATTTTCCGATTGATGCACTTGACAAGATTTGCACGGTTCTTGATTGTCAACCTGCGGACATTATGGAATACGTTCCTGACGATGCTAAGGGTGTTCAATAAAACATTTGATATTCTGAACGGTTTTTTGGGGCTTCCAGAAGCACAAAATCTGACGAAAAATGCGGTGTTTTTGTTCAGGAAATGTGAATCATCTTTTTGCGGACACCGGGGGACGTATTCAGGGATGAAAAAAATATTTTTCATTTTTTCTCCTTGGTGGTGGCTCTTGCTCTTTTGAAATGTTCGTTTCATTCAGACTGACGGTTTTTCCGACCGTGCACAGAAGATGAAATCTCTGTCCAACAGACGACAGAGAAGGAATACAAACGAAAAAAAACGGCGATTGCGGCTCGAATTTTATCGAAAGCCGCAACCGCCGTTTTTTTATTTGAATGATCCTAATATGTCATCCAATGCCTAATCAATCAGTGTTTTCATGCTTTTATGTATTATGTTGAATAACTCTGTTTCAAGAACAGACTTTTTCTTTTTTTTATTTTTCTTGTTTTTCTGGCTCATTTTTTCTGCTCCTTTACAATGATGTGAATGCTGTCTTCTTCATCAACATCAAGAATATCTTCCGATATTTTTTTTCTTTGTTCAATCCAGTTTGTCTGCGCAGTTGCATTATTGATCTGATACCAGAATTTGTCAGGTAATGTGCCGTTATTTCTGGATTGTATTGTTGTTTTATCCAAAGTAGAATCCTCCTTTTTCTTTCAGAATGTCATCAAGTGTTATTGTCAGAGCTGTTTTGTTTACATCGAATTTTCGCCAATTACTTTCCTATGGAATCTGATAATTCAAAGGAGGTTTGTGTTTTCTTATATAATAGCCTTCTCTTTCTCCGATTTCTTCATCAATTTCAGTTTGCTTTTTGGATTTGGCTCTGTAAAGCACATCAAATTTGATTTTCATATTTCTGCTTTTGGCTTCGGCAAGAACGGAATACTTATTATTTTCGGGCGTTGATGTGCTTACCCAGTGTTCTGCCATACGATAGAGAATGTCTCTGCTTTTGCCTACATAAACAATGATATCATTGATGGATATTGAATATATCCCGGCGCACTAAAACTTTGTGCTCCATTTCTATGTTAAATACTTTCTATATAAGTTGTCAACGTATTTGCTCATATCTTTTCTCCTTAAAATACAAATCCATCTTGTGTTTCACAAAAATCTATTACCTTTTTTGTCTCTTGGATTTTTATAATATCAGAATTATCTTTTTTTATGTTTTCTATTATATTATTATGCGTATTTTCAATATCTCCCGATGGGGGATATTCAGAATGCATAGGGGAATCTTCAATTTTCGAAGATGGGGTATCTTCAAGCTGCCCCTGCGCACTTTTGTAAATCGCATCATAATCAACAATAATTTCGCCGGCTCGCTCTTTTGTGCCGGGATTGTGAATTAACCAACCTTTTTCAACCAGAGCTTTACGCGCCTTTTTGTATGTTTCTTCTGACATACCGCATCTGTCCATTACTGTTTTTTCGGCGACAGCAAAACTGCCGTTGGTTGCATTTCCGGTGAAAAATAATATCAATTTGAGCTATGCTCCGCATTTTCCCGGAATGCCATTGAAAATGATTGATTCCAGCTCATGTGTGCGGATTGCTTTTCCCCATTTTTCATTTCTGTTTTTTTCTCCATGTGATTTCAGCAAAGGTGCTTGATTAAAATCGGACATATCATGTCTCCATTCTATTATAAAATTCAGGATTATAATATTTATTATTTTTGTCCTGTAATTATATTATAACAAAAATTTTTATATAAATCAAAGCAGATCGATGAGCGCAAACGAAAAACCGATATTCTGGACGAATATCGGTTTGACTTGTGTTGGTATATTTCATTGTCTTTTCCTTTTATGCTGTTTCGAGCAGTTTTGCAGTGGTTTCTTCTTCTAATACAGAAGTTGCAGATATGACAACCGGCTGTATGTTGAGATAGAAAAGGGGATTCTTTCTGAAATCGGGGAACTGTTTCAAAAACCATTTACTGACAACTGCATACCGGCTGTGTTGCGGAAGTGAGCCGTTCTCTTTTAAAAACTTAAATTCAGCAAGATAGTTTTCGTGATTTGGCAATCCAACAATGAAGCCTTCCATGCGTTCATATGTCAGGTTCTTGAACTGATTGCAGTTGAACGTTTCGCCACTCTTGGTTGTGTATTTCTTGGGTGATCGGTGGGTCTTTTTTGCAATGGTCAGAGAAGGAAAGTCAGTGGTTAATTTCAATACAAGTTCATATTCTGCACTGTTAGGGTCGTTCATATTTTCAGCAAAGTCAGCGGTGATTGTGAGAGTTTTGCTAATAATGTCAAAATTATACTTTTCCATTTCTTTTTCATCCTTTCAGAATTTCAGAGTAAATCATTTGATGTTTTTTATCCGTTTCTTAAGATGCAGATTTCAGCACAGGCGGATTGGTGTCAGCATTCTTTTTAGCCTGGCTCATGAGATGCATTGAAATGCGTTCTTTCGCATCGTCCATGTTGAATCCGTTTTCCTCAGATCCAAACTTTTCAAGGAACCACTTTTTTGTAAACGGGAATTCTTTGATTTCAGCATTTACTGCTACCTTTCTGACTTCTTTATATTCACCATACACGATGTCAGCATTATCGAGAGTTTTGATGTAATCTTCCATAAACTTGAAATCAAGACCGCTATAAGTTCTCTTGGCTTGTTTACTCTTGATTTTCTGTTCTTTGACAACAAGTTCAAATGTGGGATGTGCTGACATTTTGCTTGTAAGTTCTTCATAAGCATCACCGAATCCCTTGTTTGCTTTGTTGAAACTTGCCTTGGTGCCTGAGATTGTTTTTGCGAAGAAGTCGAGGGTGAAGTAGTTCTTGTTGTTTGTTGTGTTTTTCATAAGTAATTTCCTTTCTGCGGTAGGTCGCAACCCATTATTTTTTTTCGAGGAGGTTCAGTGCTGTGTTCCTCTCTCGTTGTGTCTATAGTATACAAAACAACCTATCCAATATCAGTGGATAGGTTTTGGATTTGATTGTAATTTTTTTAAGTTTTTTTGTGAACAGAAATGATTCAAAGATGATGATATTTGTGTAAAGATGATTGATGATATCAAAAGATGATCTGAATTGAAAAAAGTTTCATAAAGATGTGTATAATAAAAGGTAAAGAACTTGTATCCTGAACAAACGATATGATAAAATCATATCAGCAAGCAGGCAAGAGGTCTTGAAAAGTAAATAAAAAACAGCCTGCAAATACAGGCTGTCGGAAAAGAGCATAAATCCGGGCATTGTGGCAGATGATTGCATCTTTAAGCCGTGGGGCACCACGGCTGTGCTTCACACGCAGGAGGTCTGCAGTTCGAGTCTGCACGTCCCCACCAAAAAAACAGACAAGCCCTTGCTTGTCTGTTTTTTTATCCATTGCGAAAGCAATGGCATATCATCAACGATAGCGCAGCTATCGTTGTATCTCATCAGTCCGTCAGGACTGTATATCACCACGCTTTAGCGTGTATCAAAAGAGCTTTCGCAATGATGATATGCAAAACGAAAGTTTTGATGATATGCAACTTCTGCGAAGTTGATGATATGCAATTCCTGCAGAATTGACGATATACAATGCTTACGCATTGATTTTTTTTGCAGAACCTAAAATGGTTCTGTTTTTTTTGATGAAGAATTTTTTCAATTTACTTGAAGTTGCGGTTTCTGTGTGCTATAGTGTAATTACCACACTATAATCTAATATTGTTTTTTTCACAAGACAAAACCGTGTTTTTACCTTTTGGTAAAAGCACTAACTTTGTTATTTCGGTTTTCGTTTTGTGAGACAAGAAATTATAGTGTGGTAGCTAATCGAAGTTAGTGTTTTTCAGTGTGTGCACAACTTCGGTTTGCACACACTTTTTTTATTTTGGAGGACAAAACTATGAAAAAACGAAGCTGCAAAATCTTGTCTGTCATTTTATGTTTGTTGTTATGCCTGTCGGTTGTGTCGCTGTCGGAAAGTGCTGTCGTAAAGGCAGAGATTATTTATCCTGATCATTATATTCCTTACCATAGCGAATATGGTACTATTTATTATGTAGTTGAGAACAACGAGGCTTGCATCGTTGCTTGTAATGAACATGTAACCGACCTTGTTATTCCGTCGGAAATAGACGGTTATCCTGTAACAGGGATTGCTGAATATGCATTCATGAATAACTCTATTAAAACTGTTATTATTCCGGATAGTATTACTTATATAGGAGCTGGAGCATTCTATGACTGTAACCTTGAAAGTTTAAATATCCCCGATAGTGTTGCTTTCATAGGTGAAGGCGCATTTGCCGATTGTAAAAACCTTGCAAGTGTAAACATTCCGGCTTCAATAGAGACTATCGCAGGAGGATTATTTGGTGGCTGTGATAATCTTAAAACTGTAAACATCTCTGAAGGTATTCTTTCAATAGAAATGGGTGTTTTTGAAGGATGCAAAAGTCTTACAAGTATTACACTGCCGGAATCGTTGCAATATATTGGTGAGGGTGCATTTTGTCTTACAGGCTTAACCTGTCTGGAAATTCCTGCAAATGTAACTTATGTCGGTAACATGTTTATGGATGTATTTCTAGAAGAATTTATTGTTTCAGAGGAAAACGAGTATTATTGTACTGATGAAAACGGAGTACTGTTTAATAAAGACAAAACAATGTTGATTGCATGTCCCGGAAGTTTGGATGTTACCTCATATACAATACCGGATGGGGTTATAACAATTGCACCCTATGCTTTTGCTTGCAATTTCAGATTGAAAGAAATTACAGTTTCTGAAGGTGTAAAAGAAATTGGTGAATGTGCTTTTGCGAATATGGTTTTTCTTGAAAAAATCAATCTTGCATCTACTGTTGAGCGTATAGACTTCTGGGCATTTTATTATGACGTTGCGCTCAAAGAGATTGTAATTCCCGAATCAGTCAAATATGTTAATGAATCTTTTGCGCCGCTTTTATCGCTTGAGAAAGCAGTCATATACAGCAGAGATCTTGATTTGACCGGCAGTTATTTTGGTTGCACTTTAAACCCCGGGAACACGGCAGAGGAGAAAGCAGCTTTTTGTGCTGCATACCAAAAAAGAATCGTAGCTCAATATACATTCGACGATGAAAAATGGCAGGAAGCGGACAAAGAACTGGAATTATTGAACGAAAAATTCGGAGATAGAGAAGACCCCTTTGCCTATACCTGCCCCATTTATTGTTATCAGAACTCTTCCGCAGAAGCCTATGCAAAAGAAAACAATATAGAATACAGATATATCCGCTGTGAAATTCATACAGAGGAGCTTGTTCCCGGAACTGCTGCCACCTGCACGCAAACAGGTCTGACGGAAGGTAAAAAATGCTCTGTATGCAGTCTGGTTCTTCTTGAACAGACCGAAATTCCCGTTGAAGACCACGAAATGCAGTCTTGGGTGAATGACTACGACGCAGGCACGGCAACAAGAAACTGCAAAAACTGTGCATATACGGAAACGGTTGCACTTGATGTGCAGGATAACAACGATGTTGAGATCATCGCCCCCGAAAATCCCGACCTTGATTTTGACATTGCCGGCATAGATAAAAACAGTGACTCCTTTGTGCTTGTGCAGAATACTGTCAAAGAAAACACGGAAGATAAATATGAGGTTCTTAAAATGTTTGACATCACACTCAAAAACAAAGACGGTGTGCATGTGCAACCCGACGGAACCGTAAAAGTCAAACTTCCGCTTGATTTTGCAAGTGAGGGCAATTATAAGGTCTATCGTGTGAATGATGACGGAAGTCTTACCGATATGCAAGCTGTCAGAGAAGGAAGCCACATGGTTTTTGAAACGGATCACTTCAGCATTTATGTGATTGTCGGTGATGATGTTGCCGTCCAAGAACCGCCTGTTGAAGAAAAACCGCCGCAGGACAGTGAAGAAAACATCTTTGAAACTTTTGCAAATTTCATTCTTACGCTTTTGAAATGGATTGCAAGACTTATTGGTATTTTTGAGAAACTATAAATAATTTAAAAGGGAACGGCACAAACCGTTCCCTTTTTCGTTTGGACTGTTTGTCAGCTGAACAATGCCTTGAACCAGCTGATGATCGTCATGAAGAAAGCCTTGATTTTTGCAAAGAAGTTGCTTTCATTTTTCAGATTCAACTGCACGTTGACATCTTCTCTTTCTTCGCCGTCGGCGGTGAAACGGAAGTCATCCACGCTGATGTCTGCACCTGCCGCGCCGAGGTCTGCGAATGTGAATGTCACATTCTTAACATCATTGAGCACATTGTGCGAATAGGTGGAGGTTGCCTTGTTGCCCTGCGGATACAGGGTGTTCAGGTCAAGGGTAACGGTGTGCCATTCGCCGTCGGCGGGGATGGTTGCATCATCCATGTTTTTTGCAGTGTACCAATCGCAGCTGCTGTTGCCCGTTTCAATGCGCAGTTCGTCAAAACGGACCGCTTCGCTGGATTCCACACGGACTTTGAACGAAAGGGTACCGTAACGGCTCCAGTCGGTGTCAATGTCGTGGAATTTCTGCTGTTTGCCGTTTTCATTATAAGTGAAGTTGGGGCTGATGCTGAATGTGTCTGCCGTGCCGTCTGCGCAAACGAGAAGTCCTTTTTCACCGCTGTAAGCACTGGTTGCCTTGAACTTAAGAGTGGCTTTGCTTGCATTCCAGGTGTTGTAAAAGCCGCTGAATTCGTTAGCATGGCAATGCCAGAATTCGGAATAATCGCAATTGGTCCACGCGTCATTGTGCCAGAATTTTGTATTTTTGGTTCTGTTGGTGATAAACGGTGAAACGGCAAGTGTTTTTTCGCCGTTCAGAGTAGCAAACAGATTTGCATTGCAGTTTGTCTGCGAAAATGCGTAGGTGGCACTGACGGGATTTTTGACGGATTCACTGTAAACTCTGACTGTGTTCGCGTTCACGATTTGTGCATCCGCCGCCACATAAATGCCGTCTTCTCCGCAAACCGCAAAGCCGTAAATCGTGTCGCCGTCAACCACAAGACCGTCACCCACATTGGCAAGGGTCACATAAATACTGCCGTCCTTGATTGAAATCTTTTCTTTGTAGGGAGCTGTGTAGCTGTCGTATGCATCATACACAAGGCCGTAAGCCGCAAAAGCCATCTTTTCACCGACTTCCTGCTTGCAGATCGGATGAATGGCATGGGTGGTGTCGAGGTAAGTTAAGGGCACATCATAAATAGATGTCACGGCACGGCTGTCGGGTTGCAGGGTCTGCATGAATGCAAATTCATCGTTTTTGTCCTGCAACAGGTTCAGATCTCCGTAGGAGTAAGAAGCCAGCTGCGTGTAAACAATGGGCAGAAGACCGTCATTGTAATTGAAATATTCCGTATAAGATTTTTGCAGCAAGTCGAAAGCACGGTTGTATCTGCCGTTGGGCCATGAAATGTCGGTTTCACCCTGATACCAGATCATACCCGACAGACGGAAATTTTTCAGCGGTGCAATCTTGTCGTTGAAATTGCAGGTCATGTCAGAACCGAAATTGACCTTGTCTTCTTTCCAATCGGAAAGTGCGATATATCTGCCGTCTTCTGCGATCTCATTGCGGAAGAGGTAGGTATTTTCAATGGTTTCTCTTGAAAGCCATGTCAGAATGGATGTGCCGCCTAAGTTTGCATTGAGAATGCCGACGGGCATATCCAGTTTTTTAATCATTTCTTCTGCAAAGAAGTAGCCGACCGCACTCAAGCCGTAAACATTTTCATCCGTACCCTTGTACCAATTGGCACCGTTTGCGTAATCCGTGATCGGTTCTGCAGGATAGTGTTCGATATTGCCGTCATAGCCGCCCTGTGCCGGTACGGCAAGAAAACGCAGTGCAGCACTGCCGACAATGCCGTTTTGTTGCATGAGCATACCCGTTTCGGACTGCCCAAGCGGCATCTGCATGTTGGATTGACCGCCTGCCAGCCACAGTTCACCGAACACAACACCCGTCAATGCGGCAAACTGCTTGTTATTGACGGAAAGGGTGATGGTGTATTCCTCGTAACCGCCTGCGGGAGCAGGAAAACTGACTTTGAATGTACCGTCAGCGGCAACGACCGCGTTTGCCGTCTGTATGCTTGTGCCTGTTGCGTTTTTAAGGGTCAATGCAATGTTTGCACCGGGCGTGCCCGTGCCGGCAAGCACGGCTTCATCAAGTTGTTTGAACAGCATATTGTTGCCGTAATAACTGTATAATTTTGCTTCTGCCTGTGCGGCGAAAGTAAAAGCAGCCGTGCTCAGCAAAAGCGTAGCAGTCATAAGAATGCAGAGTATCTTTTTCATAAATATTGCCTCCGTAATATATTTGTTTTATTGTAGCAAAATAGATAAAATTTGTAAATAGGAAATTTATTTTTTATATCAATAAAACAATGCTTGCTTTTTTTGCTTTAAAAAACTATAATAAAACCAAAATATGACTCGAGGTGAGCAGATGAAAATACTTATCAAAGTTGCATCCCGCATCATTACGGCACTTCTGTCTGTCGCAATTTCGTTTTTGGGAGTGATCGGTGTGCAGGTCAACAGAGAGTGGCCGACGAGTGAATCGGTTGAAAACAACATAAACACCGGCAAAACCGTTGTGGATGAAGATGCCCGCTATCAGACCATGACAGGCTTCGGTGCTTCCGCTTGCTGGTGGGGCAAAGATGTCGGTGCATGGGACAATGCAGAAGATGTGATTGCCCTTTTATATGATGACGAAAAGGGAATAGGGCTGAATATTTACCGCTATAACCTCGGTGCAGGCAGTGAAGGGGACGAAAATATGTATGTTGCCTACAACCGCACCGAAACATTTTTGAATCCCGACGGCACGCTTGATTTTACCAAAGATGCTGCCGCACAGAACGCTCTCGCCGTTGCAAAGAAAGTGGCAGGGGATGATCTGCGTGTGGTTCTGTTTGCAAACAGCCCGCCCGTCAGCCTTACCAAAAACGGCAAAGCCTACGGTGCTCCCGCAGAAGACGGTGTACCGTTTGAAAGCAATATTGCACCTGAAAATTATGAAGCCTATGCAGATTACCTGTATGCCTGTGCGGAATATTTCCTGAACGATGGCTACCGCGTGGTTGATGTGTCCGCTGTCAACGAACCGCAGTACGCATGGCGTGCATGGTACAATGCAGACGGTTCTTTCTCCTGCAATCAGGAAGGTTGCCACTATGAACCGCAGGAAGTGCTTGACCTGCTGAAAGTGCTTGTTGAAAAGTTCAAGTGCAGTGATGTGGATAAGCAGGGATGCAAAGTATCTATGTTTGAATCGGGTGAAATACAGGGAAAATGGACGGTTCCTTCCGGGTATATTGATCTGCTTTTAGGTGTCAATAAGGATGATTATTTCTATAACCGTTCTTTACGTAAATACTTTGACACCATCACCACCCATGCTTACTGGTCTTCCACCGAAACCAAACAACAGGCTGCAGAATATTTGAATGCAGAATACCCCAATTACAACATTGCCTGCACCGAATACTGCCAGATGCTCAATGATTGGAACACGGGTGTGCATGATTATTTTGAACAAAACGGTGCCACCAACGGACTGACCATCGACTTCGGTATTGCCATGGCAAATATCATCATGGACGATCTGACCATTCTCAATGCCGTGGAATGGAACTGGTGGACGGGTTGTTCTTACGGTGTTTACACCGACGGCCTTGTGTATCTTGATCATAATGACAAAACCAATCTCACCACCGCAAAAAGACTTTGGTGCCTCGGTAACTTCTCGAAATTCATTGAAGAAGGTGCGGTGCGGATTGCTTGTTCATCCGGCAATGATAATCTTCGCAGTGTTGCATTCCGCAACCCCGACGGTACAACGGCAATCGTTTATATCAACGATACCGCGTCTGCAATTTCCACCGCATTGCCCGAAATGGCTGAAAACGGTTACAGTGTCTATGTAACGGATGTTGCCCGCGATCTTGCAAAAATCGAACACAGTGATGCAGTGCTTGATGTTCCTGTCATGTCTGTTGTGACGGTCGTGATCGAAGTTGCAGAAGAAAAGAACAACGGCATTTGCTGATAAACGGGGGAGAGAAAGATGCGTAGTTTTATGGCGGCTTTTTCAAGCGGTGTTATTCGTGCGGTCGGCATGAAAAGAGTATACAATCATGAAAAGACCTGCTCGTTGTATATGTCCTATTGTGCACGTATGTCTGCTAAACCTTATAAAATCCCGTCCGGTGTGCGAATGCATGCACAGACGGATTATTACCGCTTTTGCGATACGGACATCATTTATTTGCAGGCAAAGGACCGCAAGCCGAAACAATACATTCTCTATTTGCACGGCGGGGCATATATGGAGCAACCCGTTGTGTTTCAGTGGAATTTTATTAAAAAAGTTATTCACGAAACAAATGCGGCTGTGATTGCACCCATTTACAACAAAACTCCGCGACACACTTACGAACAGGCTTACACAATGCTCTATGCACTTTACAGAGAACTGTTAAAGCATACAGCACCCGAAAATATCATTTTTCTCGGTGATTCTGCAGGCGGCGGTCTTGCCCTTGCGTTTGCGCAGGATTTGCTCAAAGCAGATTTGCCGCAACCGCAACAGCTGATTCTGCTGTCGCCGTGGCTGGACATATCCATGTCAAATGATGATATGGATGCTTTGGATAAAGTCGATCCGAATCTTGGAAAAAAAGGACTGATTACTGTTGCAAAAGCATGGGCAGGTAATACCGATCTGCACGACCCGAAACTGAGCCCCTTGTTCGGCTCCAATGTCGGGCTTGCAAAAACAGCGCTGTTTGTCGGCACAAGAGAAATGCTTCTGCCCGATTGCAGAATCTACCGCGAAAAGGCACTTGCCGACGGCGTGGATTTCACCTATGTTGAACAAGAGGGTGGCAACCATTGCTATCCCTTCTATCCGACTCCCGAAGCCAAAAAGGCAAAAAAACAGATTGTGAATCTTATCAATACAGGAAGGATTTGAAAAATGGCATTGCAATTTCACCGTCAATTGGAAAATATTCATGTGAACACCATGGCACCGCGTGCATATTTCATTCCCTTTAAAACGCACGAATGCAAAAACGCAGACCGTGAAAAATCAGAGCTCTTTTATTTGCTTAACGGTGAGTGGGATTTCTGCTTTATTCCCGATGTGGAAAGAGTCGGCGTTGAAAAAGAAGGTTTTGCCGAATATGTAGTCTGCCCCGATACCGTCACCGTGCCCAAATGCTGGCAGATGTACACCGACCGCAACTATGATCCCCCGCAGTATATCAATCAGGACTATCCGTTCCCCGTGGATCCGCCGCATCTGCCCGATGCCATTCCCGGCGGTTTTTACAGAAGAAAATTCACCTTTACCAAAAAAGAAAACAAACTGTATTGGCTGAATTTTGAAGGCGTTGCACCTTGTTTTTATCTGTGGATCAATGACAAATTTGTCGGCTTCAGCAGTGTCAGCCACTCAACAAGCGAATTTGATGTAACCGAGTATCTTGTTGACGGCGCAAACAAGATTGAGCTGCTTGTTGTCAAATATTGTGTCGGTACTTATCTTGAAGACCAGGACTTTTTCCGTCTTTCGGGCATTTTCAGGGATGTCTATGTGCTTGAACGCGACGAAAAATGTATTCGTGATATTTTTGTGAAACCCGTTGTCAGCGAAGATCTGAAGACGGCAGAAATTTTTGTGGATGTTGATTTTACGGCAGATACCACGCTTGCATGGAGTCTGCGCGATCCCGACGGCGCCCCCGTCGGACAGCACGGTATTGAAACGGGCAATTTCAAAGTCACTCTCGAAAATCCCGTTCTCTGGAATCCCGAACAACCGAAGCTGTATGAATTTTTCATCACCTGCGGCAATGAGTGCATTTCTGTGCCCATTGCAGTGCGCCGTTTTGAAATCAAGAATAAAACCGTGCTTCTCAACGGTGTCAAGGTCAAGGCAAAGGGTGTCAACCGTCACGATAACCACCCCGAAACGGGGTATGCCGTTACGGTGGATGAAATGCTTCGTGATCTGTATCTGATGAAACGTGCCAATGTCAACACCATCCGCACCTCGCATTATCCGAATGATCCCCGTTTTATGGAAATGTGCGACCGTCTGGGCTTTATGATTGTGGATGAAGCCGACCTTGAAACCCACGGCATGGGCTATAATTACGGCGACTGGTATTGGGATTACTGGGCATTCCTTTGTGATGATCCCGCATGGAAAGATATCTGTGTTGACCGTGCCGTTCGTCTGTTTGAGCGTGACAAAAACCGCGGCTGTGTTGTGCTGTGGTCACTCGGTAATGAATCGGGTTGCGGTGAAAACCACCGCCACATGGCTTCTTACATCCGTTCCCGTGATGACCGTGCACTGATTCACTATGAAAACGCACATCTTGAATATCAGGACAGACTGAATAAAGACTTTACCGACATTTCCGATGTCGAAAGCCGTATGTATGCCACGATTGAATATCTCGAAGAATATCTCAACAACCCCGAAAACACAAAACCTTTCTTCTATTGCGAATATGTCGATTCCATGAGCACGGGTGATGTTTACAAACACTGGGATGGTTTTGAAGACAAAGATAATTACTTCGGCGCCTGCATCTGGGAATTTTCCGATCATGCCGTCAACATCGGCACAAAGGAAAATCCGAAATACCGCTATGGCGGAGACTGGGGTGAAGAACCCAATGATTTCGTCTGCTGTCTTGACGGTCTTGTGTATCCCGACCGTTCTTTGCGCCCCGGTTATTATGACATGAAAAAGGTTTATGAACCTTTTGCTGTTTCCTATGAGAACGGAAATGTCAGCATCAAAAATAAGAAATTTTATACTTCGAGTGCTGATTTCTATGCAGTGTGGAATATTCAGCAGGACGGCAAACAGATTCTTGACGGCAGAATCGATGACCTTTGCATCGATGCACAGCAGACCAAAGAATATGTTTTGTTTGCAGATACCACTTTCACGGGCAATACCACGCTCAATCTCTCTTTCCGTCAGAAAAATGCCAACGAATGGGCAGAAGCCGATTACGAAGTTGCTTTTTCGCAGTTCGTTTTGGCCGAAACTGTTATGCAGGCAGAAAATACGGTTGAAAATGAAATCAAAGTCGAAGAAAAGGCTTTGGAATATGTTGTTTGTGTTGGGGAAGTGCAGTACACTGTTGACCGTCTGACAGGATTACTTACCGATCTTTACAAAAACGGCAACAAACTTTTGACCGAACCCTTGGCAATTGCTGTATACCGTCCATGGCGTTATAACACACGCGGTGAGGACGAAACCTGGAATCGTGCCCGTTACGACAGACTGCGCCATAAGTGCTATAACACAATCTTAAGAACGGACGAAAACGGCAATGTGGTTATTGAATCCGACGTGTCGCTTGCCGCTGCCGCCATGCCGCCTGCCATGCATATCAAGCTGACTTATACCGTCAAAAAAGACGGTTCGCTGACCGTTTGCAGTGATGTCAAAGTTACCCACAATGCCCCCGCTTTGCCGCAGTTCGGTTTTGTATGGAAACTGCCCGCAGGCTTTGAAAATGCCGAATACTACGGCTATGGACCGCACGAATCTTATGCAGAGCGTTGGCAGAGCACACAATTGGGATTGTATGAAACCACCGTCACCGATCTGTATGAGCCTTATATTGCACCGCAGGAATCCTCGGCACGTCTCGGCACAAAATATGCTTGTCTTGCAGATGAAAACGGCAACCGTGTCCGATTCTATGCAGAAGCACAGACCGGATTCTCCTTTAAAGCCCTGCACTATACAAACGAAATGCTTCGCAATACAAAGCATCACGATGAACTCGTGCCGCTTGACGAAACGGTCGTTTCTACACTGTACCGCATCGGCTATCCGTCCGTAAAGGTCGATGAAAAGGAATTCTCCTTTGGCGTTCAGGTTTTGCCTTACTGATTAGCAAAAAAAAACCTCTTGTCTGTGTGACAAGAGGTCTTTGTGTCAGTTTAGCTTTTGTGTCAGGCTGACAAAGTCAATTTTGTCCATGCGTGTTCTCGGCATTGCGTCCAATACACAAATTTCGCGCGGTACAGAAAAACGATTGAGATGTTCTTCGCAGCTTTCAATAATAATCTTTTTGTATTCTTCGAGTTTTGCAATGTCTGCACCTTCTGCGAGTGTGATATACAGGCGGACAATGGGTCTGCCTTTTTCGTCATAGCCCTGCACGGCACAATTTTCATGCACAAAGGGAAGTGTTTCAATCAGATTTTCAATATCGGCCGGGAACACATTGTAGCCCGAAATGATAATCAGTCTTTTCTTTCTTGCAATGAATGTCAGAAAACGGTCTTTGTCCATCTTTGCAAGGTCTCCTGTCAGCACCCACTTGGTGCCGTTTTCATCGGTGTAAATGCCTTCGCCAAACTTACCGTCTTCGGTCAGATATCCCTTCATTACGCAGTCACCGGTGATAGCAACTTCACCTACAGTGTCGAACGGTACTTCCTTTTTGTCTTCATCAAGAATTACGATGCGGGAGGTTTCAAAGTCAGTGCCGACCGTACCGGGCTTTGTGTTCCAGAGAATGTTCGAGCAGTCGCAGGCGCTGCATTCGGTCAGACCGTAGCCGGGCATCAGAATAGCGGTTGAGCCATTATCCTGCATAAATGTGTTAAAACGGTTCATGAATTCAAACGGAACATTATCACCGCCGATGTAAGCGTATTTAATGTGCTGCAGATGTTTACCCGGGAAGTTGGGGTGGTCAAGCAGCTTGCGATACATATTCGGCACACCGACAAGGTCATAGCAGGGATTCTTTTTGAGAATATCAATATAATCATCTGCATTGAAGCTCATCATCAGAATGCACTTGTTGCCTGCAAAAATAGCACACATCATCGTGCAGCACAGACCGAAACAATGGAAAAAGGGAAGCGCTGCAATGTTGGATTTGCTGCCGGGGGCATCATCGGTGGGAATCATGAGCGAGAATTTGTTGTTGATTGCGGCATTGATATTGGTGGAAGACAGCATAATTGTCTTACTCTGACCGGTTGTGCCGCCACCATTCATGTAGAATCCGACAAGGTCACCGCTGCGGGAAACACCTTGTGTGGTTTTTCCCTGACATGCAGCAAGAATATCGCCGTAAAATGTAAACTCGCAAACACCATCGGTTGCAGCAATTTGCTCTGCGTTGGGTTTAATTGACAGTTTTTTGCTGTTTTCAACAGCATACTGAGCAGGGGTGGAAACAATCACATGCACATTCATTTCGCTGAGCGTTTTTGCATGCTTTACGAACAGAAAATCAGGCAACAGAATGCCCTTGGATTTAGTGAATTTCATAGCCGAGCGCATTGCATCGGTCGGAAACATCGGGTGCAGCAGGCTTGTAATGCAACCGATTTTATTGAGTGCAAAAAGAATCACTACTTCCTCAATGGTGTTGGGAGTGAAAAGTGTGAATACATCACCTATATTGAATTTCAGTTCTTCTTTGAAATAATAAGCCAGGCTGTCAATATCAGCAAGAATTTCCGAACGCATGTGGTCGGTACCCATGAATTGCAACAGCGGATAGTCTTCTTTTATATGCTCTGTGCAAGCAAGAAAATACTCATAGCAATTCAAATCTGCATAATGAGGAAGAATGTCTTTCATTGTAAATTGCGGTTTGGCTATCATGATTTCCTCCGAGACTTGATTTTATGTGCTTATAATTATAGCCTAAAATAGATTAAAATGTCAATAAATGATTAAAAAAATTTAAGTATGTATATATTTAAATTCTGTTATTTCTCAAAGAAAGACATCGGCAGGCTGCAGATGTCTTTCTTGTTATATTATCAGTCAAGTGTTTCTGTAAGGCTTACAAAGTCAATTTTTTCCATGCGGGTTCTCGGCATGGCATCCAGCACACGGATATCTCGCGGAACAGAGTAGGAATTGAGTGATTCTGCACACATATCGGTGATGATTTTTTTGTATTCATCGAGCTTTGCAATGTCACCATTTTCAGACAAGGTTATATACAGACGGACAATCGGCTTTTGGTTATCGTCATATCCTTGTACTGCACAGCATTCATGGATAAACGGCAGGGGTTCAAGCAGATTTTCGATGTCTGCGGGGAATACGTTGAAGCCTGCAATGATGATAAGGCGTTTCTTTCTTGCAATGAATGTGATGAAGCCTTCTTCATCCATACTTGCAAGGTCACCTGTCATGATCCATCTTTTGCCGTCTTTGTCAATGTAAACACCTTCGTTTTCTCTGCCGTCTGGCATCAGATACCCCTGCATAACAACTTCACCGGTCATGCCGAGTTCACCGACTGTGCCGCGGGGAACAACATTATAGTCATCATCAAAGATTTCAATGTGTGAATAAACAAGATCCGTGCCGACCGTGCCGGGCTTGTATGCCCAAAGGGAGTTGGTGGTGTCGCATGCGCTGCATTCTGTCAGACCGTAGCCTGCCATCAGCAGAGCGATCGAGCCGTTTTCAGCCATAATGGTGTTGAATCTGTTGAGGAAATCAAACGGAACATTGTCACCGCCGATATAGGCATAGCGGACATGTTTGAGATGTTCTCCGTAAAATTCGGGTGTATCAAGCAGTTTGCGGAACATATTCGGCACACCGACAATTTCAAAAATCTTGTTGTTTTTGAGAAGTTTGATATATTCATCAGCATCAAACTTGGGCATCAGAATGCTCTTTTGTCCCGAGAACAGAGAGCTGAGCAAAACGGCACAAAGACCAAACGCATGGAAGAAAGGCAATGCAGAAATATTTGCATAAGTTCCTGCAGGGCAATCAAATGCAATGAATGCGTCTGTTGCATCATTGATTGCCGCGTTGATATTTCTTGAAGACAGACGGATGGTTCTGCTGACCCCCGTTGTGCCGCCGCCGTTCATGTAAAGGGCGGTGGCATTGCCGTTGCGACGGATGCAGTCAACGGTTTTACCTTGATTTCTTGCAAGAATATCGCCGAAGAATTCATACTTGAAGCCTTCGCCGCATGCAGACAATGCCTGTTCATTCGGGCGGATCGCAAATTTCTTTTCTGCGGGAACTGCATAAACTGCAGGTGCACATACCACAACTTTAACACCCATTTCCTGCAATGCTTTTGCATGCAGGGGGGCCATTGCGTCCAGAATCAGAATACCTTTGGACTTTGTGTATTCCACGGAAGAACGCATGGCTTCGGTCGGAATCAAAGGATGCACCAGCGCGGCAATACATCCTATTTTGTTGAGCGCAAACAGCATCACAACTTCTTCAATTGTGTTGGGTGTGAACAGGGTGAAAGCATCCCCGGGTTTCAATCCGAGTTCTTCTTTGAAATAGTAAGCAAGGCTGTCCACATCGGCAAGGAACTCGGAGCGCATGATATCTTTTCCCATGAATTGCAACATGGCATAGTCTTCCTTGTGGTGCCATGTGCTTGCAAGGAAGTATTCATAAATGCTCATGTTGTCGAATGCAGGCAACAAGTCATGCACGGTAAATTGCGGTTTTTTGATCATTCTGTTTTCTCCTTAATTATTTTCTCGTTCCATAAAATTCAATTTATTATATTGCAAAAAAGAAATATTGTCAACAAAAAACAACAATATTCGATATTTTTTAGAAAAAATTTGCGGGAAAGTTTTTACTCTCCCGCAACGATGTGTCTGTTAAAGAATTTCGGTCAACTTCAGGAAGTCAATTTTTTCCATTCTTGTACGCGGCAGTGCATCGATCACCTGAATGTCACGCGGAACGGAGAATCCGTTCAGATTGTCGGCGCATTCTTTTGTGATAATCTGTTTGTATTCATCCAATTTTTCAGCATCCGCATCTTCTGACAAAACAATGTAAAGACGCACAATGGGTTTCTTTTCTGCATCATAGCCCTGCACTGCACAGCATTCCTTCAAAAACGGCTGGGGTTCAAGCAGATCTTCAATGTCGGCAGGGAACACATTGTAGCCGGAAATAATGATGAGTCGTTTCTTTCTTGCAACAAAGGTGATGAAATTGTCTTCATCCATTTTGCCGAGGTCGCCTGTAAGCACCCACTTTGTGCCTTCGCTGTCGGTGTAAAGTCCTTCACCGAGTCTGCCGTCGGGCATAAGGTAACCCTTCATCAGGCAATTGCCGCTGAATGCGATTTCGCCGACTGTTCCGCGCGGAACTTCGTTTTTGTCATCATCCAAAATCTTGACGGTGTTGGTTCTCAGGGGGATGCCTACTGTGCCGGGTTTGGTTGCCCACGGCATATTGATGCAGTCAACCGCACCGCATTCGGTCAGGCCGTAGCCGGGCATCAAGGTTGCGATTGAACCGTGAGAAGCCATCATGTTGTTGAATCTGGTCAGGAAATCAATCGGAACATAGTCACCGCCTGCGAAGGCGTATTTGACATACTTGAGGTGTTCACCGGGGAATTCGGGATGGTCAAGCAGTTTGCGGTACATATTCGGCACACCGATGATTTCATAAATCTGATTGTGCTTCATGATATCAATGAATTCATCAGCATCAAAGCGAAGCATCGGAATCGCTTTGCAACCTGCATAAATGCAGCAGAACAGACCGCCGCAAAGGCCGTAGGCATGGAAGAAGGGAAGGGCCAGCACTTTGCAGTTAAGACCCGCGGGTTCATCTGTGGGAATGATGGGGGCAAGCGCATTGCTTGTAACCGCATTCAGAACGGTGGAAGACAGCATGATTGTTCTGCTGACCCCCGTTGTTCCGCCGCCGTTCATGTAAACAGCAGTCAGATCGCCGCTTCTGTAAAGACCTTCCACGGTTTTTCCGTTGTTTCTCTTGAGAATATCGCCGTAGAATTCAAATTCAAACTTGCCTTCGGCAGCCTTAACAGCGGTTTCATCGGGCTGAATGAATGCCTTCATTGCAACAGGTGCGGCATAAACCTTGGGAGAAGTCAGAATGATTTTAACATCCATGTCTTTGAGTGCGTCAGCATGCAAGGGTGCAACCATGTCAAGCAACAGAACACCCTTGGATTTTGTGTATTCTACAGAGGTGCGCATTGCATCCGAGGGGAACAGAGGATGAATCAGGTTTGCAATGCAACCGATTTTGTTCAGCGCAAACAGAACAACCACTTCTTCAATGGTGTTGGGGGTGAACACAGAAAATGCGTCACCAACCTGCATGCCGAGTTCTTCTTTGAAGTAGTAAGCCATTGCATCCACATCGGCAAAGAATTCCGAACGCATGTGGTCGGTGCCTTTGAACTGGAACATGGGGTAGTCTTCTTTGATGTGGTGCAGGCAAGCAAGCAGATACTCATAGCAGTTCATGTCATTGTAATGGGGAATAACATCCTGCATGGTGAACAAGGGCTTTTGAATCATTGGAACCTCCTATGTATATGAAATAAAATTATGACATCGTGTCACAAATTATATTACTTCATTTTCATCCGCTTGTCAATATAAATCTTTAAAAATTTGACAATATTTTTTGATGTTATACAATATCAGTTCTGTTAAAACCTTAAAAACAATCATATTGTTTATAATTTACAGATTGACACACATCGACAATTTTGTTACAATA
Organism: Clostridia bacterium; assembly: GCA_017416485.1. Lineage (GTDB taxonomy): Bacteria > Bacillota > Clostridia > Oscillospirales > Acutalibacteraceae > RUG806. Next base: position 23,915 of record JAFQCH010000046.1, read on the forward strand.
TATTCAAATAAAAACCGGAGGATTGCATTATGCAAAAGATGAAAAAGCTACTTGCCGTTTTGTTGTCAGTGTGTTTGTTTGCGTCCTGTTTTTGCATCGGTGTCAGCGCATCGGGCAGAAAAGCCGCACTTCCCACAGCTTCCGGCATTCAGGCATTGCGCAATGAGTTTGAAAGTGATGTTGCTCCCAAATCGGGTGGCTATGCTTTGGATTATTGCTATTATTCTCCTGTTGGTGAAAACGATAACACAAAATATCCGCTTGTTATTTTCCTGCACGGCATCGGTCATGCAGATTATGCGGGGGCACAACTGGATGAATGCAACCACCAAGGACGGTAAGGGAAACACGGTTTCCCTTGTCAGTCCCAACGGTATGATTTCCTGGATGAACACGGTCGCATCCTCTTACGGCGGAGTCGTCGGAGATGATTCGGGGAATATTGAAGTCAATATTCTGACCCATGTATTGAGCATTATACGCAACGCTTTTTTAAAGATTGTTAACATTTTTCAACGACTGTTCGGCTTATGAGTATCTTTTTCAGAAAACAACCAAAAACGCAGGGCACAACCTCTGCGTTTTATGATGAATATAAGGAAATCCGTGATGCGGCCTGGCGTGTTCTTGCCGAAAACGGAATAAAAGAATTGCCTGTTGACCTTTTTCGCATCTGTGAAGCAGAAGGTATAGATGTCTTTTCGTATGCACAGGCGGAAGTGCTTATAACAAGTCTGCATATTCATAAGCAATGCAAGCCCGGCGGATGTCTGGTGTTGATGCCTGACGGGCGCCGTATTATTCTGTATGATGATTCCGTACCTGTTGAAATGCGCCGTTTCCTGATTGTAAGCGGCATGGGTTATTTTGTGCTTGGAATTGCAAAACAGGAAAAGCGTGCAGAGAATACCGTTGTGCAAATCACTGCGGAAGACGAATTACAGGTAGGTATTTTTGCAGGCAGACTGCTTGCTCCCTTGAGTGTGCTGTGGGCAATGGGTGTGCAAAGTGCAGAAGAAATCCGCCGTGTTTGCCTTGTGCCGAAACAGACCGCGGAAAAGCGTTTTGCCCGCATGTGTGAAATGGATCAGCGTAATCTTGAAAGAGGAACTAAAAGCGGTGTCGGCACCATGTTTTTGTCGGGCTATGAACGATGTGCTTTTCGTAATTTTTCAAACTTTACCGAAACCTACAGGCAAAAAGTAAAAAAATAATTTGTATTCAAACAAATATGGTTGAATTTGTTGCGTGTTTTGTGTATTATAATACCAAATACAAAAAAAGAAAGGCAATCTGAATGAGACGATTCAGTTTTTTGTTTTTGGTGCTGTTGCAGATTTTGGTTTTTTCTTCGTGCAAACAGCAGAATAATGAAACAACAACCACGACTGTGCCGACCACGGTTGTGAATAATATCTATATTACCGATGACGGAGTTTATGCGGATTCTGATGTTGTGCAACAGCAAGCAACTACCGTTGTTGTTCCAACAGAACCCCCGCAAACAGAACCGACAACGCTTGTTCCGATAACACAACCAACGGAACCGACAAAAATTCCGCTTGCGCAATACACGGCGCAAATGGTGCTGGACAAAATCATCACTGCCGTCAATTTTGCAAAAGAGCAGCGGGATTTTTCCGCACACCAATTGCAGCAAGTGGAAATCCGTTTAACGGATTGTACTTTGTCTTGGGCTGTGGGTGTGATCAATACGGCAATCGGTGTGTTTAACGGACCGCATGATTTTGATTATACTTTTATAAACGGTGTATGTGCTGATCCGAAAGAGGATTTCAAAATGAATGCAACCCCAATGTCAGCCATACCGCCGTCAAACCGCCTTTTTGAGCTCGAAGTCGGCGGCGTGATCGATTACAAAGCATATGAGGAAAACGGAGAATATGTTTACACCGTAACCTTGCCACAGGAGCACACAAATGCAGAAGTTCTAGTGCCGTATTATCATGCGCAGGCGATGGATTATCTTGATTTAGGGGATTTTGATTTCGGCATCGGCGAAATCACGGATGCAAATTGCAATTACCCCGGCGCAACCGTAACGGTTCATGTTAATCAGGAAGGCAAGTTGCTCAAGTATGAAGAAACCATTCCCATGAACGGATCCGGAACGGGCAAACTCGGCATTGAACTGAGTGCTTCCTTTGAAGGCTCCATGTATGAATGCTGGACATTCGATTGGTAAAAAAATCGCAAGTATTGTACAGATGTGCAACACTTGCGATTTTTGTTTTGTTATAAAACGGATTTTGCAAAACTTTGTAATTCTGCAAGCCGTTCACGGGGGAGTGCCGATTTTTCCTGCAACGGATTGTGAATCTGCAAAGCATCATATTTCACGAAGCCGAGTGTATGAAAACCGAGCAATTCCCAATCCGTTATTTTGTTTTTGAACGGACGCAGAATGGCGACATATCGGCAAATTGATTCTTCTGTATCATTGTAACCGGGAACAATGACCGTACGGATACGGGTCGGAATGTTGTTTTCGGTCAGGAATGTGAGTGTGTCAAGGGTTCTTTGCAAACTTCCCGCCGTGTGTGTGTAGTATTCTTCTTGTGTTGCAAATTTCAAATCAAGCAGGACCGATTCGCAAACAAGAAAAACTTTTTTTACCGCGTCGCTTAAAGCAACATTACCCGCTGTGTCAATGCAACTGCCGATCTCATGTTCGCGCAATTGCAAAATAAGGTCAATAAGTTCTTCTGCCTGCAAAAGCGGCTCGCCGCCCGAAAATGTGACACCGCCGTTCCCGGCTTTCATGTATGGCTTGCATCGCAGAATCTTTTTCAGAATCTGTTCGTTGGTGTATTCTTTACCTGTTTTTGTTGTCCATGTGTCGGGGTTGTGGCAATAGATGCAGCGCAACGGGCAGCCGGCAAGAAAGACGGCATAACGCAGTCCGTCACCGTCCCTTGCGGCAAGCGATTCAAAAGAATGTACAAGCATATTACATCTTATTGTGGAAGGTTCTTGCAATCACTTCCAGCTGTTTGTCTTTTGTCAGTTTGTTGAAGTTGACAGCATAGCCCGAAACGCGGATGGTCAGGTTCGGATACAATGTCGGGTCTTTCATGGCGGCTATCAGCTTTTCACGGTCAAGCACATTGACATTCAGGTGATGTGCACCCTGTGAAAAATAACCGTCCAGCACTGCCACAAGTTTTTCGCTTCTGTCATCTGCATCAACGCCGAGTGTGTCGGGCGTGATGGAGAATGTATTGGAAATACCGTCCCGGCAGCAGGCATAATCAAGCTTTGCAACCGAATTCAGCGAAGCCAGTGCGCCGTCTGCATCTCTTCCGTGCATGGGATTTGCGCCCGGTGCAAAAGGTTCACCTGCTTTTCTGCCGTCGGGGGTGGTGCCTGTCTTTTTGCCGTAAACCACGTTGGATGTGATGGTCAGAACGGAAAGGGTGTGTTTTGCACCTCTGTAGGTCGGGGTCTTGCAAAGTTCAGAGTAGAAATATTCGGTGATCCACTGGGCGATCTCGTCCACTCTGTCATCATCATTGCCGTATTTCGGGAAATCACCTTCGGTGATAAAGTCGGTAATCAAACCGTTTTCACCGTGTGCGGGAGTTACTTTTGCATATTTAATAGCGGAAAGCGAGTCGGTGAGCACCGAAAGACCGCTGACACCGAAAGCCATCAATCGTTCGACAACTGTGTCATGGAAGCCCATGATCAAGCGTTCGTAAGCATATTTATCGTGCATGAAATGGATGATGTTCATGGTGTTCACGTACAGCTTTGCCATCCATGCCATGTATGTTTTTAAGGTTTCAAGCACTTCATCATAATTAAGCACCTCGCCGTCAGGGAAAACCTTTCCTTCGGGAGCGATCTGTGTGCCGTGGATTTCGTCCTTGCCGCCGTTGAGTGCCATCAGAAGCACTTTCGGCAGATTGCATCTGGCGCCGAAGAACTGCATCTGCTTGCCTTCCTTCATTGCGGAAACGCAACAGGCAATGGCATAGTCATCGCCGTAATCAGGACGCATACGGTCGTCGTTTTCATACTGAATGGAATCGGTATCGACCGAAACCTTTGCACAGTATTTTTTGAATGCTTCGGGCAATTTTTCTGACCAGAGAATTGTAATATTCGGTTCTGCGGAAGGCCCGAGGTTGTAAAGGGTGTGCAGCATACGGTAGCAGTTTTTTGTGACAAATGTTCTGCCGTCTTCACACATGCCGCCTTCCGAGCAAGTGACCCAAACGGGGTCGCCTGCAAACAGATCATTGTATTCAGGGGTGCGCAGATGGCGGATCAAACGCAATTTGATAACAAGGTCGTCCATCAGTTCCTGTGCCTGCGATTCGGTCAGGGTCCCTTCAGCGATGTCACGTTCCATGTAAATATCAAGGAATGTGGTGATTCTGCCGATGCTGTTTGCCGCACCGTTCTGTTCCTTCTGGCCGCCGAGGTATGCAAAATACAGCCACTGCACAGCTTCGTAAGCGTTTTCGGCGGGTCTGCGGATATCACAGCCGTATTGTTCTGCCATCGTCACAAGCTGACGCATAAAGTCGAGCTGCTTTGCAATGTCTTCCAATAAACGGATATTTTCTTCCGACATGTCTTCTTTGCCGATTTTTTCCGCGTCGGCAACCTTTTGCTGCAACAGAAAATCCATGCCGTAAAGGGCAAGTCTGCGGTAGTCGCCGATGAGTCTTCCTCTGCCGTAAGCATCGGGAAGGCCTGTCAGAATACCCGCGTGACGTGCCTTGCGCATGTCGCTCGTGTATGCACGGAAAACCCCCGTGTTGTGGGTGGTTCTGTATAAAAAGTCTTCACGGATTTTTTCGCCGATCTGATAGCCGTATGCCTTGCATGCCTGTTCTGCATTGCGGAATCCTGCAAAGGGATTCACCGCACGAACAAGCGGTTTTTCGGTTTGCAGCCCGAGAATAATGTCTTTGCCTTTTTCAATGTAACCGGGGGCATATGTCAGAATAGAGGACACTCGCTCTGTGTCAATATCAAGCACACCGCCGTTTTCCTGTTCTTTTCTGAACAATTCCTGCACGGTTGCAAATAAATCTTTGGTTCTTTCGGTTGCAGGTTCCAGAAATTCGGGACCACCCTCATAAGGAGTGTAATTCAGACGGATAAATTCAGCAACCGCAATATTGTCGCACCAAGTCCCTGTTTTAAATCCTCTCCAAGCATTCATAAATAATCCTCCTGAAAAAACAAAAAAACGTCCGGGCGCAGAAAAATAATCCTGCCCAGGCGTTCGGCATTTCACAAGTTATCCGTTCCCTCGCAGTGCTCTGCGTTACGCCGGTAGCGGATACAATGTAAGTATAACAGAAAACAGTAATTATGTCAAGAAAAAATCCCGTCTTTGCAGACGGGATGTGAAATTTATTTGATTTCGATGTGAATGTCATGTTCGGGCACCCAGATGCCTCTTGCAAAATCTCTTGCGCGGAAGATAACTTCTTCTTCATACACTTCTGCAATAAAGCCGAGGCCGGATCCGTTGTAGTCGCCTGTTTTGTTTTCAATTGAAAAAGAGGGAACATTGACAAGGTGAACCCCGTCCTTGATTTCATACAGGAAATCAACAAAACCCGTGTGCAGATGACCGGTAAGAAAGACAACATTTTCATATTTATTCATGATTTCAAACAGCTGATCGTTCTGATCGCCGACACTGCCTGCTGTATCGGACGGACTGTTCCATGTGTCGGGAAGACCGTGTGTCAGTTTCAGCGGCTGATGGCAAAGCACAAAGGTCAGCTTTCCGTTTTCAGCGTGCAGTTCGCTGTCAAGCCAGTCAAGCTGTTCCTGGCTGAGATATGTTTCTTCAAACTTGGTTTTGTCGGAACCGAGTGTGATGAATTTGTAGCCGTTGATAACTTCGGACTGATGCAATGCGGTCATATTGTTATCGCCGTTGAGAGCATTTGCAAACTCGGTGAATCTATTGGTTGCCTGCGAGTACAGACGAAGGCGAATGTCATGGTTGCCGGAAACTGCAACATAACGGGTGTTCATGCCTGAAAGTTTGTCAAGAACAAGCTGATATTCTTCTTCGAGTCCGTTTTCTGCAACGTCGCCGAGCAGAAGAACAGCATCATAATCATATTCAGCAGCCTTCAGATCCATGCAGGCAGCTTCAAAAGAACGGTATCTTGCAAACATATAGTTGGAAATCTGCGGGTCGGCAATTGTTGCAAAAGCAAGCTGAACCTGTTCCTCGTTGAGAATCTTGATCGGATCTTCCGTGGACGGAGCCACAACACCGCCGCTGACGCTGTAAACCAGACTGAGAATCAGCAGGAACAATTTGTAAAACAGTTTTTGAATAATGTTCAGTGTCATTTTTAATCCCCCATAACAACATTTATAATAAAAATAACACAGAAAACAACAAGTGTCAAGGGGTTATTTTGCTGCGGTGTTACTTTGCTTTTTTGCGGTTGACAATTCTATTATTAAAGTGTATAATAAAAGAATAAAAATCGGGCAAATTTTGGTAAAATCAGCCAAAAGAAATTGTGTTTGTCCGAAAAGGAGGAGTTCTTATGAGTGCTTGTCCTAAATGCGGGAGAAAATTGCGCATTTTTGACATCAGCCAGTTTTGTCCTGCTTGCGGCGTGAATATGCGTTTCGTCAATTTTGAGGAAAACTTTTTGCGCGAAGCAAAATTGGCAGAGCTTTCGCAGGCAGGATTAAAAGTAAAACTTCGCAATCTGAAATACTCATTTATGGGCTCAAAGTGGATCACAGCAAAACTTGTTGTTATGTTGTTGCCTTTGCTGTCGCTTCTGATTCCGTCGGGCAATTTTTCGGTTTTCATGCCGTTTCTGACCAATGAAGCTCATTTCGGAATTCTTGGTTTTGTAAATGCCTTTACCAATGGTACTGTTATGTATGTATTGGGCATGACCGGTTCTGAACTTGAAGGATTTGCATTTGCCGCACTTCGGAATGCCGTGATCGGCTATGTCGTTATTGCATTGTGTGCAGTGTTCTGTGTTGTTTTTTCATTGTTTGGTTTTGCAAGCATCAGGAACATGCAGAAGGGTGCCACCATTTTTGCAGGACTCGGCATTGTCGCATCGATTGCAGATATGGTTCTGATCGCCGTTTTTGCAAATACGGTCAAGGAATCCCTTTTGGTTTCGGGCAGCTTCGGTTTTGGTCTGATTGTGACCGTGCTTATGTTCGGTGCTGTGTTCTTTGTTAATCTCATGTTGTGGAAAAATGGTATTCATCCCGTTTATGACGAGGGTGTTGAAGAACGCGTTGCCATTTATAAAAAGGTAAAAGCAGGCGAAATCAACATCGACGACCTGCCGCAGCCCGTTGTTGAAACGGAAGAAACAAGAAAAATCGATGCAGCCATTGCCGCGGAAGAAGCGGCATTCAGACAGCAGTTCAGTATGGAAGCAGGGAAGGAGGATGCGCAATGAAAGAGAAAAAGTTTGACAAATCAAAACTTTTGACAGCTGTTGTTGTCTGCATCCTTATCTTCTTCTTTGTCGGCGGCTTCATGCTTGGTCTGGACCGTATCAGTGCCATGGAAGGCACATTCCCTCCCAATGATATCACCGAAGGGCTTTCACCTGCCCCCGAAACGGCAGAAGAGGCCGTTGCATATTTGAATGCAATGCTCGACAAAGCGGTTGCTGATGTTCCGTCTGTCACTTCCGATGATTATTTTTCGGCAGATTCCGATTCGCTGACCACGGACGGTTCAGAGCATTTCAATCAGACCCTGCAGTTTGCAATGGGCAATTTCATTTCTCACATTTCTTCCGTTGAAGAAAATGAATCAGATATCACATCCGTCGGCTTCGGTGAAGGCGCAGACAATGTTCTGCAGATGCCCGATATCACCGCAGAAGATGTTGAATCTTTCACTTGTTCTTACATTTATTATTCCTGCCCCTCCTGCGGCAAAACAAGCGATGTTCCGCTTGAGCTTTGCGAAGATTGCGGTTCTTTGAGGGCTTACTTCAAAAAATATCATAATGAATATGATATAACCCTTGTGCTCAATGTCGGCTCACCTGAAGATGAAAACAGTGCTCTTATCCGTAACTTCAAGCCCAGAACCGCAGAACAGATTACAGCACTCACAAGCGATGAGCTGGCTGCATCCGCAGATGTGAATGTTGCCGATATTCAGTACGATCAACTCGTTATTCAGTTCAGGGTCAATCGTCTGACGGATGAAATTTCTTTCCTTCGTTATGCCAAAGATGTGACCGTGACTTCGGATGTAACCTTTAAAAATGATTATTCTGCACTCGGGCAGAAGCATATCACCCTTGCTTTGCAGGAAAACAAAGCATTTCATTTCACATGGCCGAGTCTGACCCTTTCCGACGAAAAACTCGTCATTGAACCAAAGGGGACGAACAATCTGCTTGCAACACTTGTTTGTGAAGAACCGCTTGCCATGACCGTTACCTGGTCTTCCTCTGATGAAAGCATTGCAACCGTTGATGCGGAAGGCTACATTGACACCTTTAAAAAGACCGGCGAAGCCACCATCACCGCATCCTTTGAATACCTCGGAAAAACGTATTCCGATACCTGCACCGTTTTTGTCAGAGTGCCTGTTGAATCCATGAAGATGCTCGACAAGAATGTAACACTTGCTGTCGGTGAAAACGCAACGCTTGAAACCAAGGTTTCACCGAAGAATGCGACCGTGCAGACCGTTACCTGGTATACAGAAGATGAAAACATTGCAACCGTGGATGCCGACGGTGTTGTCACTGCCGTTGCAAAGGGCACTTGTATTGTGTATGCCTTGTCCGATGACGGCTACTACAGATCGACTTGTGAGGTGACTGTTGAATGAGTGAAAATAACAAAAGCGTAAAAAACTTTGTGGAAGGTGTTTTTACGGCGGAAGATAATTCCGCGGCAAAGTTGCAGGATGCGCAAAGAAGCAAATACAGCAGTCTTGCCATTAAAATGTTCCACACCAATGTTCTGACGCCCAAGGAAATGTTCCTGCCCGCCATTGCAGAATTTGCAACCAAGGTGCTGGGCGGTGTCAATGTTTACAGAACCCTCTATTTTGTCAATGTGCTTAAAATAGACATGGTCTATGTCACCGTTATTTTGTCGCTGATCAGTATTTATGACATGCTCAATAACCCGCTGATGGGGGCAATCTATGACAAAACAAGAACCCGTTGGGGCAAAGCAAGACCATACATTATTTTCGGTGCCATTCCGTATTTTGCAAGCACCTTTATGTTGTATTCGGGTGCCTTGTTCCTCGGTGAACGCTCGGGTGATGACCCTGCAAAGATCGTGTTTGTTTTTACCATGCTCTTTATTCAGGAAACATTCTCGACCATTTACAATATCCCGCGCGGCAATCTGCTTTCCTTGCAGACCGCCAACCCGCAGGACAGAATCAATGTCGGTCTTCTGAATACCTACATCGGTGAAATCGGTTCGCAGGCGGTTTACACCATCTTCCCGCCCATCATGGAACTCAACAACAAGGGTTATATCAATTTCCCGATGTCTTCTCTTTTCTGCATTCTTGCCGCAATTGCCTGTTCCTTGGGTTCTGTCGGCAACATTGCCATGGCAATCGGATGCAACGAGCGAATTGCTCTGCAACCCAAACCCGCCCCCATTACCAAAACCATGTTCTATGTGCTCAAAAACAAGTATGCACTGCGCAACTTCATCGCAGGTTTTGCAACCTCTTGGTGGAGCAGCGGCGGTTATTCATGGGACGTTGTAACCCAGCAGGAAATCTTCGGCGGTTCCATCAATTCCTTTATTGCCTATTTGCCCTACAATGCAATCGATATGCCCAGTGCCGCGCTGATTCCGAAGTTCAAGAAGATTTTCAAGAACAACAACCGCAATGCTTTGATTGCCCTTCGTTTGTGGGATATGGTTGCGGCGGCAGGGATGATTCTGTTCGGTCTGCCGTTGGTGGAAAAGAAATGGGCAATGATCGGTGTTTATGCGCTCTTCCATGGGCTGGAAGCCATCAACAACGGCCCTGCCAACGTTTTTGAATCGGAAGTTTCCAGAGAAATCGGCGACTATACAGAATATATGACGGGGGAACGTCCCGACGGCACCATCAACATCCTTACCGACCTCATTTCCAAGATCACCCAGCCCATCAATGCCATCTTTACGGTGTTCCTGTTCAAGTGGTCGGGCTATGATGCCACCATTCCCATGTTGCCGTGGTCGCAGGGCAGCAAGACCATTTACCAGAAGGTATGGTTCCTGTTTGTCGGTATCGGCTTGTTCCCGAAATTCCTGCACATTATCCCGTATTTCTTCTATGACCTTGTCGGCGAAAAGAGAGAACAGATGTATGTGGCTCTCAATGAACGCCGCGCGCTGCTTGCAAAAGAACATACCGTCAATGAAGAAATCGTTGAAATGATGCAATCCCTTGAAGAAACGGTAGAGGTTGATAAATAAGTATGGAACAGTTTATTAAAGATCAGATTGTTTACGGTCTTCAATATCTGCCTGTCAATTTAATCAAATCATTCTTCATTCCCAAAGAAACGCAAGCAACAAAAGCCCTTCGCAAGAAGGGCTTTGTCTGCGGTGTCTGCCACCCGAATGAGAATTACGAGCAGATAAAACAGGCAAATCTTGATTGGATCCGCATTGATATTCCTTATCCGTTTGACAAGGACGGAAATCTGTCCGACGGTTATATGGGCTTTAAAAACCGTTGCCGCGGTTATGTTGAAAACGGCATCAAAGTCATGGCAGTCACGCCATATGCCCCCGAATACATCGAAAACGGTGCAGACCCGCGCACTCCCGGCGGCGAAAAGAAAGCCCGTGCAACGGCAAGATTTCTCATTGAAGATCTCAAAGACCTTGTTGCGGGTTATCAGATCACAAACGAAATGGGCATTCCGCGTTTTACCATTCCGCTGACCATGGATGAAGCCGTTGCCTTTATCGGTATGCACCTTGAAGAAATGTACCCCATCAGGGGAGAAGCCATCATCGGATACAACTCCGCAGGCCCGCAAGCAGATCTGCATTCCAAATTGCGTCCGTGGCACAAATATTGCGATTATGTCGGCATAGACATTTATCTCGGTTGTTTCTTTTCTGCGCCCGGTTTTATGTTCCTGTTTACGGCGCTGACCCGTTATCTGTATGCACTGACAGGCAAGCCGGTTCTCATTCAGGAATTCGGCTATCTCAGCGGCGGTAAGCCGAAAACAAAGAAGCAAAAAATCGATATTTTGCGTCGTTACGGTGTGAACTCCGAAAAAGAAGCGAAGCAGAATATTGCGGCATTTGTTGAGAAAACACCTGCTGTTATGCGCGATCATGTCAAATATGTCTGCGGTAATGATCCCGCAAAATATTTCAGTTTCATTTTCAAAAGTGATTATGTCAATCATCTTTACACCGAATTGCCCCGCATTACAAAAATTCCGGGATATGAACACACCCCGGACGGACAGGCAAAATTCTTTGCCGATATTTTTGAAAAGTTTTATAAAACAAAACACATCTGCGGTGCATTCATTTATTGCTATTCCGACCCGCCTATGTGCTACTATTGCGGGCAGGAAGATTGCCCCACCGAAACCCGTTGGGGGTTGGTGGACAAAAACGGCAATCCGAAACCGTCTTACTATGCCGTGCAGGAGAAGTTGGCGGAGTTGAAAAACAGATAAACAATAGGAAGCATTGTATATCATCAATTCCGTGAGGAATTGCATATCATCAAAACGCAGTTTTGTATATCATCATTGCGAAAGTGCAGGCACCTTCGGTGATGATATACGCCTTCGGCGATGATATGCAGCCTGACGGCTGATGATATGCCATTGCTTTTGCAATGGATAAAAAAACCTCGTTCACAAGAACGAGGTTTTTTGGCTGGGGTGGTTGGACTCGAACCAACGAATGGCGGAGTCAAAGTCCGATGTGTTACCGCTTCACCACACCCCAATGTATTTTGCTCAATAAGTATAGCAAAAAGAAGAGCGTATGTCAACCTCATTTTTAAAATATTTGCGCTTTACTAATCATGTTTTTTGTGTTACATTATAAATAAACATTATTTTAAGGATGGTGCCGTTATGCAAGAAATCCGTATCGGTATTTTCGGCTTGCGCCGTGGTTCCACTTTTATTGATTCCATCAAGGCATGCGGCGGTAAAATTGTTGCCGTTTGTGAAAAAGATGAAAAACAGATTGAGGATGTGAAAAAATCCCTTCCGAAAGATGTTTGTGTCTACTCCGATTTTGATTCTTTTGTTGAACACCCCATGGATGCGGTGTTGCTTGCGAATTTTTTTCATGAACATGCCCCCTTTGCAATCCGCTGTCTTGAAAAGGGGATTCACGTATTAAGTGAATGCACTGCAGGATCAACACTTGCCGAATGTGCATCACTGGCAAGAGCCGCCCGCAAGAGCAATGCCGTTTATATGCTTGCCGAAAATTATCCGTTTATGATTTTCAATCAGGAAATGAAACGTGTCTGTGACGAGGGATCATTGGGAAAAATCTATTATGCCGAAGGGGAATACAATCACCCCATGGATTGGTATGATACCCCTGCCGTTCTTTCCATTCGTCCTTATGAAAAGCATTGGCGCAACTTCCTGCCCCGTTCTTATTATATTACGCATTCACTGGCGCCGATTATGTATGCCACGGGTGCATTTCCCGCACGTGTGACAGCAATGGCAATCAACCATCCTTTGCCTGCCGACTGCCCGACAGCGGGCCATGTGTCTGACGTAGCGGCAATTGTCACAACGCAGAATACCGATGGCTCCGTATTTAAAGTAACAGGTTGCTCCGCTTTCGGCGCACACGGGAATTCTTATCGCATCTGCGGTGAAAAGGGGCAGATTGAAAACTTACGCGGCATGGGCGATAAGGTCATGTTGCGTTACAATCACTGGAACATTCCCGAGGGTAAGAAAGAGGTCAATTGCTATAAGCCGAAATGGAAAACCGAAGACCGTAAATCTGCAAGAGCAGCAGGGCACGGCGGCGGTGATTATTTTATCATCCGTCACTTTTTTGAATGCCTTCGTGAAGGCAAACAGCCTGTGTTTGATTATCGTTTTGCAACCGCACTTTCTGCCGTTGCCATTCTTGCACACCGCAGTATTCTCAATGGCGCACAACCGTTTGATATTCCCGATTTCGGCAAGGAAGAAGATTGCACAAAATATGAAAACGATATCCTTTCACCTTTTTACTATTCCGACGGCACTGCCCCGAGTGCACCCTGTTGCTCGGATGTGAATTATGCACCGACTGCTGAACAGTTGAATGCTTATCTTGCCGCAAAGGTTTGATTGAAAGGAGGATTATTGTATGAACTTAAAACCGACACCTGCCCAAATGGCATACAATGACCTTGAACTCGGCATCTTTTTTCATTTCGGAATCCGTACCTTCAATGAAGAACACCGCGACTGGGATATGAAACCGATGGCGCTGTCCTCGTTCAATCCCACACAGCTTGATTGCGAAGCATGGATGCGTGATGTTGTGCGCATGGGCGGAAAATATACCGTGCTTACCACCAAACACCACGACGGATTTTGCCTTTGGCGAACCAAATATTCCGATTTTGCCGTGCAGAACACACCTTATAAGGACGGCAACGGCGATGTGATCCGCGAATATTGCGAAGCCTGCCGCAAATACGGAATCAAAGTTGGGCTTTATTATTCCTGTGCACAATTCGGCAGCAAAGATATGGATAGTAAGACATATAACGATTTTGTCTGCGGACAGTTGCAGGAATTGCTTATCAATTACGGCAAAATCGACATTCTGTGGTTCGACAGTTGCGGCAGTGAAAACTATGATTTTGATGTTGCACGCATTCAGAAAACCATTTACGGTTTACAACCTGAAGTTCTTGTGTTCGGTTCCTGGGGTAAGGACATCCGTTGGATCGGCAACGAATGGGGCTTGGCTCCCATGCCCAACGATAACACCGTTGACGGTTTTTATGCGCCCGGTGAGTGTGATTGCTGTATCACACGCAATGAAAACGAGAATTTCTGGTTCTATAATGAAACCAATCGCAATTTTGTGAGAACTCCCGAAGAACTCGTTGCATTGTATCTGTATTCCGTCGGCAGAGGTGCCAATCTGCTTATCAACATAGCTCCCGACCGCCGCGGATTGTTGCCTGAAGAAAATGTCCGCCTGATGGAAGACATGAACAAGGAAATCAAAAGAAGATACCAAAACAGTGTTATTGCAACCGATGCATTTGAATATGACGAACAGAAGAATGAATATATTTTGAAATTTGACAGACATTTCCTCATTGATACACTGATTATCGCCGAAAACAACACAGACGGTGAAAAAATAAAATCCTTCTCCGTTTATGCTTCGCAACATATTCACGATCGCGGAATAAAGGTATATTCTTCCGATACCGTCGGCAGAAAGCACATCTGCTCATTCCCACCCATCCGCGCAAGCCGCATAACACTGGTCATTGATGAAGCCGCAGAAAACGCTGTGATAACAAATATGCAAGCCTGCTACCACAGCGGAAAACAACCATATTAAGAACAACGGAGCAATTGTATGAATAAATATATCTCGGCATCTGTCATGTGTGCCGATCAGATGAACCTTGCAACACAAATCAAGGAGCTCGAAAAAGCAGGTATTGATTATCTGCATGTGGATATCATGGACGGTCATTTTGTGCCGAATATCACATTGGGTTTTGATTTTGTAAAAGACCTCAAAAAAATCACAGACATCCCTTTGGATGTGCACATGATGGTTGAAAATCCGTCTGCATTTCTCGAATATCTTCCGCTTGAAAGCGACGATATTCTTTGTGTGCATTATGAAGCCGAAACACACATTCACAGAACTCTTGAACAGATTAAGAAAAAAGGTTGCAAAGCAGGTCTTGCACTGAATCCGGCCACCCCTTTGGAATGTGCAAAATACCTGACCGATTACATGGACATGCTTCTTGTGATGACCGTCAGCCCCGGTTTTGCAGGGCAAAAACTCTTTGCCGCTGCCGAACGCAAAACCGCAGAAGCAAGAAAAATGCTGAATGACTGCAATTGCAAGCATATTCCCATTGAAGTGGACGGCAACATCAGCATTCCCAATGCACAAAAACTCAACAAATGCGGAGCTGACATTTTTGTGCTCGGCACAAGCAGTCTGTTTTTGAAAGACAAACTTTTGTTTGATGCAGCCGTTGATTTCAGAACGGCTCTCGGGGAGGAATAAATATTGTTTGGTAACATCCGTTCTGCCGTGGTTGGCAGTATCAATATGGACATCATTTTAAGTGCGGACCGTTTGCCCGAAGTCGGTGAAAATGTGCTCGGCAGTGCTTATTCCTATGCCTTCGGCGGTAAAGGGGCCAATCAGGCAACCGCACTTGCCCGTCTTGGTGCAAAAGTGAAAATGATCGGCAAGGTGGCAGAAGATGCCAACGGACAAAGCCTTCTTGCCAATTTGAAAAATAATAACATCAATGTGGCAGGTGTTGCCGTGAACGGCTCACAAACGGGACTTGCCGCCATTTTGCTTGACGGACAGGGAAGAAACCGCATCATTGTGTACGAAGGTGCAAATGCCGAAATTGTTCCCGCAGAAGCCGAACAGCATATTGACGATTCACTCGACCTGTTGCTGGTGCAGTTTGAAACCGCCGAAGAAGTTGTGACAAGGTGTGTTAACCGTGCCGTACAGAAGAATATCATGACGGTTGTGGATTGCGGTCCGGCAAAGCCGTTTTGTCTTGAAAAAATGCAGGGTATTACCATCCTTTCACCCAATGAAAGCGAAACAAAAGCTCTGACGGGCATTTTTCCCGATGATGAAGAAAAAATCCTGACTGCATCACGGATTTTAAAAGAACGCAGTCTGGCACAGTTTGTCGTGCTTAAACTCGGTGAAAAGGGATGTTCCGTTTTTGACGGTGATAACTTAACTCTTTTGCCGCCGTATCCAACCAACGTGACAGACACCACCGCCGCGGGCGATTGCTTCACTGCCGCCATGGCACTCGAATTTGCAAAAAACGGAGATATTCTCAAGGCCTGCGATCTCGGCAACAAAGCGGGAGCTTTTGCCGTCAGTAAACTCGGTGCACAGAACTCCATGCCGACACTTGAAGAACTTCTGAATATGTGAGGAATTGTTTATGGAAACGCTCGTTAAAGGAATCGCTTACCACGGAAACAGAATGCTTACCCATGTGCGGGAAGATATGCAGGAACTAGCTGCAAGTGGTTTTAATTCCGTTCTGCATATGTTTTCGCACAATGACTGGGACAGACATAATAACATCATGGGTGAAATCTTTTCCATTTCGGATTATTACGGCCTTGATGTCTGGGTCGATAACTGGGGTCTCGGAGGCCCTCCCGGGGATAAATCCCACTTTTTGTCCTATTACCCACAAGCACATCAAATCAACTCTGACGGTACCATCAATGCTGTAAGGGTTTGTTATAATCATACATCGTTTGTGGATTTTACAAAACGCTGGATTGATGCCGTTTATAATGCAGGTGCAAGAAAAATCTTTTGGGACGAACCCCATCTTGCCGATGATCGTGCAGGGGATGTAAGAACATGGACCTGCCGTTGCGAAGTTTGCAAGAAACTGTTTGAAGAACGCTTCAATATGCCCATGCCGACTATTTTTACAAAAGAAGTTGAAGACTTCCGCAAATGGACGATTACCAATTATTTCAGCACCGTAGCGCAGTATGCCAAGGACAAGGGAATGTACAATTCCGTCTGTGTGATGTTCAGCAGCAATGTGAGTAAAGATGCTGTTGACCTCGGAGTGGATTTAGAGAGTATCTGCTCTTGTCCTGCACTTGATAACATCGGTTCGGATCCTTACTGGATCGGTGCTGTCAATTCCGATTACGAAGATGTCTATCGCTTTGTGTATGAAAAATCAAAGCAGAATCTGGATGTCTGCCGGCAATATAATAAAGATCATAATCTGTGGTTGCAGGCGTTCAATGTCGGTGTGAACAGGGAAGAAGAACTCATTGCCGCCGCAGATGCCATTTATGATGCAGGTGCAAGAACGATTTTTGCATGGGGGTTCAGAGGCTCGGATGCCAACGACTACCGCGCAAAAGCTCCCGACCGCACATGGTATGTAACCAAAGCGGCATTTGAGCGCATCACCGAACGTCATCGTAATGAATGCCGTGATCGTGCCCGTGCGCGTATTTTTCAGAATAAATGAAGAAGGAACATGATGTTATGAATCTGCGAAAAAAGTTTGAAAATGCAGATAAAAATGTTTTATTCAGACATCTTATTTTTATTGCATTTTTGTATTTTGCATCTTGCTTGTTATTGTGGAAATGCAAAATCGGTTTCGGAAATGTGGATGAAAGTTTCTACCTGACCATTCCCTACAGATTGTTTCAGGGGGATGCGCTTTTTGTGCATGAATGGCATTTGTCACAAATGGCAGGGGTGCTGACATATCCGATTGTTTCTTTATATCTCAAAATAAAGGGAAGCACAGTCGGTATTGTTCTGTTTATGCGGTATGTTTGCACTGTTCTGCAACTGCTGACTGCTGTCTTTTTATATATCCGTCTGCACAAAATCAATTGGTTCGGTGCCTTGTTTGCATCTTTGAGTTATGTGCTTTACATTCCGTTCGGTATCATGGCACTGTCTTACAATTCAATGGCGGTTATGCTGTTGGTTCTCTGCACCACCATTCTGATCACCGCTGAAAAACACAAATCTGTGCAATATGTGATTGCAGGATTGTTTTTTGCGGGGGCTGTTTTGTGCTGTCCGTATCTCGCGTTTGTGTTTATTCTTTATGCAGTTGCGGTTTTTGCTTATTGTCTTTTTACAAAAATCAGAAAAAAGACTTTTTCCAAAGATTGCACACCTTATTCCATAAAAGGTGTTGTGTTTCTGTGTTGCGGTGCCGCTGTTGCCGCCTGTGTCTTTGCGATTTTTGTGCTTTCGCGGGCATCTTTGAGCGAAATTATTGAAGCATTTCCGTCCATTATGAATGATCCGGAGCATCCGTCCGTGACACTCAAAGAAATTACACAAAAATTTTTCAGGGTGATTTATCAATCCAATGCAATGTCAAAGTATATTTATCCCGTTCTGCTTGCACTGTTTGGTGTTTGCCTTGCGGATAAGCAGAGAGCTGTCAGAAAAAATCTGTATGTTTCAATTGCAGCTGTGGGTGTTGTGATCATGCTCATTGCAAGTTTTCATCTGAATAACTACATAAACCATATCATGTGGCCGTTGAATATTCTTGCATTGTTCATTGTTGCCGTTTCCGAAAAACGCATTGTGAGATATATTTTTGCCTGCAACTGGATCATCGGCATTGCCTATGCTTTTTGCCTGAATGCAACCTCCAATCAGGGATTTTATGCCATTTCTTCCGCTTCGTCCGTTGCGCTTGTCGGCAGTATTATGATGATTGCCGTATTTGTTGCTGAGGTAAAAGAAAAGCAGAAAAACACAGATGCCGAACATTTTGTGATGATTCTTGTTTGCCTGAGTCTTGTGTTGCAACTCGGTTGCCAGACCGTGCTTCGCTACAAAAGCGTATTCTGGGAAACAGATATGAAATCGCAGACACAGCTTATTGAAGACGGACACAATAAAGGTCTTTATGTCACGGAATCGAAACTGAATTACTATTATAATTGTCTTGATAATCTGGAAACACTTGAAGAATATGATTCCGATAAAGTGCTGTTCTTATCGGATACAACATGGTATTATCTTGCGGCAGAAACGCAACTGTGTACCTATTCTGCATGGATGTCGGGTGTGAATGAACATTCGCTTGACAGGCTTGAGGAATATTACAGGATCAGCCCCGAGAAACTGCCCGATCTTGTGTATGCCGATGTTGCAAACAAAGCCATCGCAGAGAAATTCTGCGAACGGTTCGGATATACGATCAACAGGGAAGACGCGGTTATCATTGCAACAAAAAACGTTGCGGAATAAGGAGAATTCTCTTATGAATGAAAAATTCAGAATTGCATCCTTATTGCATACAGATGTAAAACAGACCGCATTGCATGACTATGATGTGAATACGGCACAGAAAGTCCGTAATTATCACAGATCATTCCCCATGTATAAGCAAACACCGCTGTGTTGCATGCAAAACACAGCGGCAGATTTGGGGTTAGGAAATATCTATGTCAAAAATGAAGCCGAACGTTTCGGGTTGAACGCTTTTAAGGTGCTCGGCGGCAGTTTTGCCGTGGGTAGTATTCTTGCCGAAAGAGCAGGAAAAAATATTTTTGATACCGATTACACGCAACTTATTTCCGCGGAAATAAAAAATAAAAACAAAGACCTCACGTTCATCACTGCCACCGACGGCAACCACGGCAGAGGGGTTGCATGGTCTGCAAGGCAGTTCGGTTGCAAAAGTATTGTTTATATGCCAAAAGGCTCGGTTGCTGAGCGACTTGAAAATATAAAAAAAGCGGGTGCGGATGCGAGTATCACAGATTTGAATTATGATAATACCGTCCGTCTTGCAACAAAACACGCCAACGAAAACGGTTTTTTTCTTGTGCAGGATACCGCTTTTGACAATTATGTCGAAATCCCCCAACGCATTATGCAGGGCTATTGCACCATGGCACTCGAAGCACACGAACAGTTGCCCGAAAAGCCGACCCACATCTTTTTGCAGGCGGGTGTCGGTTCCATGGCGGCGGCAGTTACGGCATTCTTTGCTTCTGTTTACGGTGAAAATCGCCCCGTTATAACGATTGTTGAACCCCTGACGGCAGATTGCTTTTATCGCACCGCAAAGGCAAATGACGGCAAAATGCACTGCGTGGACGGCGATATGAAAACCATCATGGCAGGTCTTGCCTGCGGCGAGCCTTGCAGTCTTGCGTGGGATATTTTGTCGCAATATGCCGATCATTTTATCGCGTTCCATGACGAAGCCGCCGCAGACGGTATGCGTCTTCTTGCAAGACCTTACGGACAAGATACACCGATTGTCGCAGGGGAAAGCGGTGCTTCCGCCTTCGGCTGTGCGACAGAAATAATGCGCAATCCCGAGTTGTCGGAACTGCGCAAAATTTTGCAATTGAATGAAAACAGTGTTGTTTTGTTTTTTAACACGGAAGGTGCAACGGATACGGAGAATTACAACAAGATTATCAAAGAATTATAAAAAGAATAACTGAAAAAATGAGAAATAAAGAACCGACTAACAAAAAAGGAGCAATTGCATTGATGGGTTTTACCCGCTTATCAACACAATTGTACGGTTTTTCGGGATCAATGAAAATGGTGTAGGTATCGTATCGTTTATATAATTTATTGTGTGTATTCTCCTGAAAACTTATAAAACTGTATTGTCGGTATTCTTTATCTTTATAAACATAGAAAAACAGAGGTGTGCAGGTGTCTGAGTATTCTGAAGAAAAATCTTTTTTACAGGAAATGTATGTTGCATTGATTTTGAGAGAACAGTTTTTGTATCGTATCATATAGCATGCTGCATATGACATGAAAAACAGTCCGACTGCGAAACAAACGGACGCAGGAGACACAACAAGTCTCGTGCCTGTGCTACAATAAATTGAATATATTGAACAAACCGCAAAAGGAAGGGCTGTAGCAATGCCGAAGTCTCTTTGATGCGGTTTTTTTACGGCATAACAAACCGCAGACGCAAATCCGCCGAGCAACATTGCAGTAACAGTCCAATTGATAATTGAAATGCTGCTCATATTATACTCCTTTCAGATAAAAACCGATAACAATACAAGCAATGCAGAACAGTATAGTAATGCAAAAGGTCAGCACATCTCTTTTTTTGTTATAAGCACAGCGTTCGGGCTTGTTCGGATTGATCCAAATGGTATATTCGTTGTTTTCTTCAAACATCTTTTTGATCTTTCGTTTGGAATAATGATCAATGGTTTCACGGTCATTGTATTGTTTATCCTCAAATTTGTAACTGAACACAAGGGCATATTGCCAATTATTGCCGGTCAGGCTGTGTCCTTTAAAAACTGCGGTGACCGGTTCATTGCACTTCGTCGTGCGCACGATTGCGAGTATTGTGATGCTCAATAGCAATACACCTAGACCGGAGATTGCCACAGGTGCATTGGTCTGCATCATGTATGCGAATCCGAAGATAAATGCGATGAATACAACAGGAATCAATACAATGGTCAATATAAAGGGTACATTACCTTTCAGTCTTTTTTTTGCAGACTTGAACAGATCAAGGTATTCATTCATAAAACACACTCCTTTAAGGTTTGCAAAAATACGGTCCGCACCAATCGCATTCGTGTGTACGCACATAAGTCCATGAAAAATCTTTTGCAACAATGTAAATATCAATGCCCGTCTCGTTGTCCAATTCTTCTGCAGAAATTTTTCCTGTCATCGTAATTTTCTCAAGACGGTTGCGGTGTTCGTAAAATTTGACAGCATCTGTGTATTTTAAGTTGTTAAAAGCCGCTCTTGCTTCATCACCCTTCAAACAAGGAACCTTGCACCATGTAAACAAATGCCACAATAAATTGCCACCGTAAGTAACATGGGCTTCAATCATCTTTTTGCTGACATTTTTCCCGAACACCGAAAGCCATTTATCTTTCAGTTTATTGCTGTCTGTGATATAGGAAAGAATGTTCTCATCCATGTGTGTTCCTCTTTCATTTAAAATGGTTCTTAATGATTAAAGGATAGCATCAATCGGAATATTTGTCAATCGGTATGTGTATATACCTGCGGTGATGTCTTTTTTTTATTGGCAGAGGAATAGGGATTCGACTCTCGCACTGCGGTGCTCGGTCAGGCGCGGCTCTTCAGGCTGACGGCCCCGTCCCCCTTTGTCTGCTTCGCAGACATTTCCCCCACACTGTGGGGGAATCTTCCACCGGACGTTCATTCACCACCGCGCCGCTTCGAATCCCTATTATCAAACGAACAAAAAAAAGACACCACACAAGGTGATGTCTTTTTTATTGGCAGAGGAATAGGGATTCGAACCCCAACAAACAGAGTCAGAGTCTGTCGTGCTACCGTTACACCATTCCTCTAAACGCATTGCTATTATACACACCGAGTGGGGTGTTGTCAAGTCTTTTTTTTGAAAAAATTTCATTTATTTTTATTATTTATTTTACAGAATAAAAAACATCGGTGCGGGTTGAATTTTCGCACCGATGAAAGATATTTTTTCAGTTTTACAGCAGGGAAGCGGCGGCTTTGTCAAGAAGCAGTACGCAGTCTGCGTGGTTCTGCAGAATGGAAGCGGGTACTTGGGCAGTCACTTCGCCCTTGACCGTGTCGTGAATTGCCTGTGCCTTTGCGGGGCCTGTTGCAATCAGAACGATTTTCTTTGCTGCCATGATGGAGCCGACACCCATGGTCAGTGCATAATGCGGCATGGGATTTTCGTCAAAATAACGGCTGTTTGCCTGCAGGGTGCTGTCGGTCAGCTTGACCTTGAATGTGCCCGTTGTGAATTCATCGGCGGGTTCATTGAAGCCGATGTGGCCGTTGTTGCCGATGCCCAGAAGCTGAATGTCAATTCCGCCTGCTGCAACGATTGCAGCATCAAAATCGGCGGCTTCCTTTTCTGCATCTTCTGCGTTGCCGTCCAGAATATGCACGTTTTCTTCTTTGATATCCACAGCATTGAAAAGATTTTCATGCATGAAGGTGTAGTAACTGTTTTTGTCATCCTTGGGCAGATCGCAGTATTCGTCAAGGTTGAATGTGCGGATGTCTGCAAAGCTGATTTCGCCTGCCTTGTACATTTCAATCAGACGATTATAAGTCGGCACGGGGGATGCGCCCGTTGCAAGACCGAGCACACTTGCAGGGTTCTTTTTGATCTGCGTTGCAAAAATATCGGCGGCGGCAAGAGCCAGTTCGTTTGCATTTTCAAAAATTCTGATTTCCATAACAAACCATCCTTATCATTTTTGGCATTATTATAACACTGTTCTCGGTTCGTGTCAATCGCTAATCACTCTGCTTTTTCTTTGCCGAGCGAGCAAAGAAGCAGCCAAAGGGAAGAAAAGAAGCCGAGTTTTTCCACTTCCTTATCAGCCACAAGCGGAATTTCCGCAATCACTTCCTCAGCCGCAAATACGGTGAGTGTTCCGAGTTGCTGTCCTTTTTCCACGGGGGCTTCAATTTCACTGACGAGTTCCACCTTTTGTGTCACGCTTTCGCTTGTGCCTTTTTTCAGCAAAACACCCTTCACATCTTCTGCAAAAACAGGACGAATCGATCTTTCCTTGCCGTGCAGAACGGCAACCTCCGTAATCAGTGAATCATCCAACACGGGTGTATAATTCTCATAATTGGCAAAGCCCCAGTTGAGCATGGATTTTGCGGATTCAAAACGGTCGGAACTGTTTTCGGAACCCATCACCACGGCAATCAGATTCAGCCCGTTGCGTGTTGCACTTGCCGAAACGCAACAGCCTGCTTTTTCGGTGGTGCCTGTTTTTAATCCTGTTGCACCGTTGTAAAAACGAATGAGCTTGTTGGTGTTCACAATTTCCGTTTCACCGTTTCGCAAAGTATCCATCCATATTGTTGTGTAATCCGTGATAAACGGATACTGCAACAATGCCTGTGACATCAGTGCCACATCGTAAGCGGTGGTCAGATGATTGCTTGCGGTATCATCAAGCCCCGTGCAGTTTTCAAAGGTCGTGTTTGTCATCCCCAACTGTGCGGCTTTTTCATTCATCTGTTGCACAAAGGCTTCGTCACTGCCCGCAATGTGTTCACCGAGTGCCGTGCAGGCATCGTTTGCACTGTAAACGGCAGTGGCTTTGAGCAGATCGTTTACAGTCATGGTCTCTCCGGGTTCAAGCCAGATTTGTGATCCTCCGCGGGAAGCGGCAGTTTCACTGACCGTCACGCTGTCACCGAGTGCAATTTTGCCGCTGTCAATGGCTTCGCAGATGAGAAGTAACGACATGATTTTGGTAACGGAAGCGGGGTATACCGCTTCGTTTTCATTGAGTGCAAGCAGAACTTTCCCTGAATCTGCATCCATCAGCACGGCAGACTTGGCTTTGATCTGCTGTGTGAATTCCACGGCTTGTGCTTCCTGCGAATAGATCATGTTTTCATCGACTGCAAGTTCTTCTGTTTCAGTCATGTCTGCAACCGAGGTCTGATCCGCAAAAACGGGAACAATGCAACCAAACAGAATGCAAAGTGTCAGCAATAAAGCTGTGAATTTTTTCTTCATAATACCCTCCGGACAAAATTATTCAATCAATTCTATTCACCTGTACAATAAAAAATACCGCTTCGGATTGATTTGCAGTGAAAAGTGTTGTATAATATAATCCTTATTTATTACACGTATGTGGTGAACAACATGAATGTCCGTTTTTATACTTTAGGTTGCAAAGTCAATCAATATGAATCCGAGCAAATACGCTGTTTGCTTGCAAAATCCCCGTTGGCAGACACCGATGTCGATATTTATATCGTCAATTCCTGTACCGTAACGGCGGAAAGTTCCCGCAAAACGAGGCAGGCTCTCAATCGTATCCGCAAAGACAATCCAGACTCCGTGCTGGTTCTGACGGGCTGTTATCCGCAGGCATTCCCCGAAGAAGCCGCACAAACGGTTGCCGACATTGTATCGGGAAATCGTTCCAATATAAAAATTGTTGAATTGATTTTCTCGTTTTTGCAGACGGGAAAAAGAGTGATCGCTGTTGAAGATCACGAAAAAAATGAAACATATACCGAATTTGCAATTGATGACTTTTCGGGGCACACAAGAGCTTTTATAAAGATTCAGGATGGCTGTAACCGTTTTTGTTCTTATTGCATTATTCCTTATGCACGAGGCAGATCCCGTTCGAGAAAATTGGAAGATATTGAAGCGGAATTGAAAACACTCGCATCAAAAGGCTACAGGGAAGTGGTGCTGACAGGGATTGACCTTTCCGTTTACGGGGCAGACATCGGCTGTGATCTTGCCGATGCGGTCACGCTTGCACAAAGCATTGACGGCATTGACCGCATCCGTTTAGGTTCTCTTGAACCCGATAAAATGACGGGGATGCAGTTATCCCGTTTTGCGGCTTGCGATAAATTCTGTCCGCAGTTCCATTTGTCTTTGCAAAGCGGCAGTGATGCCGTTCTGAAACGCATGAACCGCCATTATACGAGTGCGGAATATGCAAATCTTTGTGAACAGATTCGCACGCAGTTTGCGGATGCCGTCATCACAACGGACATCATTACGGGATTCCCCGGTGAAACCGAAGAAGATTTCCGTCAGACCATCGATTTTGTCAAACAGATCGGTTTTGAAAAGGTGCATGTTTTTCCCTTTTCGGAACGAAGCGGAACAAGAGCCGTGCAGTTTGACGGCAGGGTAGAGAAAAAAATACGCGAAGCTCGTGCAAGGGAATTAACGCAGGTATGTAACAAAATCCGTCAGCAGTTTCTGCTTTCGCAAATCGGCAAAACCGTTGAAGTGCTTTTTGAAACGCCGAAAAACGGCATCCAACAGGGCTTTACCGCCAATTACACCCCCGTGCAGGTTGTCGGAAGAGAAAACTTATGCGGCAAAGCCTTGCCTGTTCGCATAACCGCGGCAGACGAAGACAATTGTGTTGCAGAATTGGCAGAATAAAAAATACAAAAATTATGTTATTTTGGAAAACAGGAGTGTTATAAGATGAAGAAGAATTATATTGTTTTGAGCATTGCTGTTGTTTTAATCGGATTTGTTATTTTCTGTTTCTGTCACAAAAATGATATTAGTCAAGAACAATATATCAAGGATGAAAGCAATTACATCACCGTAACGGGTACTGTATCCTATCTTTCGTTTAATGATGATCGAACAGTGTTGCATATTGCTCTTACTGATTTAAGTGAAAAACTTGACGACAACGCATTTAAAGTCTTCGGTGAGAATTTAAAAGTATTGCAACAGAAAAATATTGAACAAAAATTATCAGTCGGAATGAATGTGTCCATTACAACAGCACCGAAATATTTTGGTGACGGATATGTTTTTCCCGTTGCTGCGCTTGTTGTTGATGGGGATGAATTGTTGGATTTTGAAACAGGACTGAAAAATATCAGAGAGCAGGACGAATAAAAAAAGGAACCTCACAAGAAATTATCTTTCAATAGTAAAATAAAAATCACCATAACGCTCGCGTTATGGTGATTTCTTTTGCATAAGTGCCCCACATTGCCGTCGTGCGGTAATTCTAACCTGCAATAATAGCAGGTTGGGTGCCGCCCGTCTGTTTCACGCTTCCTTCATCCGATTTGCATCGGGAGGCCTGCAATCCGCAGCCGGAGTCAAGCTCCCTAAATTATGAGTGTTGGGTTAGTATTGACCGCAACTACTCGAACAACGCAGGGTGAAAAGCATATATTTTATTCTTCTTCGTCAATATCGTAGAACTCGGAGAGTCTTTCGATGAACAGTTCTTCGATGGCATCGTATGTGTCATCATCGTCGATCTGCGACAGGAACGCATCGCCGTTTTCGTCGAGTGTGGATTCGAGAATGATCAATTCGATGTTGCTGACGGCATCATCGTCCTCCTCTTCGTCGGCGGGCACAACGGCAACATACTCTTTGCCGTCATCGGTATACAGTCTGTCCAGAACTTCAAAAACATATTCGTCACCGTTTTCATCGGAAACGGAAATAAATTCGGGATTGTAATTTTCGTCCAATTCTTTCACCTCTTGTTGTTTCTATTTTAACACAATATTGCGTTTGTTGTCAATTCCAAATACTGTATTGTATGCACGATTAAGTGCAGTTTATTCGGAAAATACTGCTTCCCATGTGAAGTTGAAAACTTCATCGGCGGGCAGACTCTGAATGGCAACCTTCTGCGAGAAGTCTGCCACTTTGTTTGTGTCGTCATTGACACCGCACCAGGGTTCAATGCAAACATACGGTGCTGCGGGCTTTGCCCAGATGCCGAGATAGGGTGCATTTCCGAGGTTGAAAGTGACCGTGCGGTCGTGCTTGTCACTGCACAGTGTTACTTTTTCGGACTTGATGCCGCTGAGAATGAGTGCATCTTCGTTGAAAATATCTTTTGTGATCACAATATCCGTTTCGTCATTGAGCACGGGATTGCGATCGGGAAGACGCAGCGAATGCACAAGGTCAATTTTTTCGGTGGAAAGCGTTTCTTTTTCGTCAAAGCGGAGAATATCACCGATTTCGCAGTTGAATGCGGGATGTGCACCGAGAGAGAAGTACATGGTATTTTCATTTTTATTGACAACATCATGCGAAACACGCAGGGTGTTGTCTTCAATTGTATAAGTCACAATCAGGTCAAAATCAAAAGGATAAATGGCTTTTGTTGCACTGTTTTCGCTGAGAATGAAAGTCATTGTATCCGAATCCTTGGAAAGCAGGGTAAAATCGGATTTTCTTGCAAAACCGTGTTTGGGCATGGTGTAGTCGGTGCCGTCGAGTGTATAGGTATCGTCAATCAGTCTGCCGACAATGGGAAAAAGAATCGGTGCCTGACCGTACCAGACGGATTCATCACCCTGCCAGATGTATTCAAAGCCTGTTTTCTTGGAAACAACGCTTGTCAGCTCCGCGCCGTGTTCTTTTACGCCAACGCGGATAAAGTCATTTTCAATGTAATGTACTGCCATGGTAAACATCCTTTCTTATTGTAATAAATATATGCCCGAGGGTAAAACCACAAAGCAATCTTGATTGATCTGCAGATATTGCAGAACCGGTTCTTCAAATGCCTGATACGGCGTGACCGAGAAATCCTGCAAGGAAACGGAAAGAACACATTTGCTGGTCTTGCTGCACACAAACAAAGAATCCTTGGTTGCAAAAACGCAAAATGGGGTAGCAAAGGAAGTATTTACGGTATTGCCCAGCCGCATATCAATACGGTATTTGTCGCAATGATAACGCACCACCGCATTTGCATCGGGCACCGCAAACCAAAGGTATGTTCCGTCATAAGCAAGACTGCGCACAGCATTTCCGTTGTATTGCAATCTTTCCGCATGCAGTAACTCGCCGTCGTCGGCAAAAATGCCGATCTCGCCGCCGGGATACACAATGCACACTCTGCCGTCTTTAAGCCTCTGTGCTTCGCAGGAAATGTAGTCATCTAAACTTGACGTGATTTTAGCAAAGGACGGACCGAATTTGGTCATCAGATAGGCATTTTTGGTAACCGTGGCAATGGACTGCGATTTTGCATCAAAGCTGTAAAAGGACACTTTGTATTGTCCGTCGGGTGTCAGTTCTTTGAGCACAAACAGAATGCCTTGCTGATAAGCAATCAGGTCAATCACTTTTTTGCCGATAATTTTAATCATAACGAATCCTCTGTCACAGACTGCACTTCATCTGATAGGAAAGGGTCATCAAGCTGTCGCTGAGATGCACGTTTTCAACAATGGCATCGGGATGGTCCTTGGAAATATCATAATGTGTGAAATTCCAGAACGAATGAATGCCAAGCGAGGAAAGCCGTGTAACCAGTTCTTTTGCACTGTCGTCGGGAACACAAAGAATGGCTGCCTGCGGTTTGTGCAACCTGCAGAAATCATTCAGATTGTCCATGGATCGAATGGGCAGATCTTTGATTTTCAGTCCCGAAAACAGGGAAGCGGCATCAAAAATGGCTGCCAGTTCAAAGCCGAGTGCTTCAAAGGGCATGTGCGTTGCAACGGCACGGCCGAGGTTACCTGCACCGATAAGAATGATCTTGCATGTGTGGCCGATGCCGAGAATGCCTGCGATCTCGCTTTTTAAGTCTGAAATATTGTAGCCGTAGCCCTGCTGACCGAAGCCGCCGAAGCAGTTCAGATCCTGACGGATCTGCGATGCGGTCACACCCATTTTTTCGGACAATGCTTTGGATGAAATGCGGGAAATGCCCTCATTCTCAAGGTCACGCAAAAAACGGTAGTAACGGGGCAGTCGGCGGATGACCGAGGGGGATATTTTAGCGGAATCCTTCAAAGGAATCACCTTTCTTTGTTTTATTGCAGGGAAGTCAGGGTCTGCATGACATAATTGCCGAATTCTTCACAGGTACAACCGTCTGCACGGCCTGTGATTTTCATTGCGGCATCGGGTGCCATACAGATGTCAAGTGCCTTTTCAAGACGGTCACTTTCTTCCTGTCTGCCGATGTGGGAAAGAAGCATAACGGCGGCACGAAGCATGGAACAGGGATCGGCATACTGCGCTCTGCCTTCTTTGACCATACGCGGAGCCGAGCCGTGAATGGCTTCGAACATCGCATACTGCTTGCCGAGGTTGGCACTGCCTGCCGTGCCGACACCGCCCTGGAATTCGGCGGCTTCGTCGGTAATGATGTCACCGTAAAGGTTTGGAAGAACAAAGACTTTGAAGTCTGTACGGCGTTTTTTGTCAATCAGCTTTGCGGTCATGATATCAATATACCATTCATCGGTGATGATATCGGGATATTCTTTGCCGATTTCGCGGCAAAGGTTCAGGAATTTGCCGTCGGTGGTTTTGATGACGTTTGCTTTCTGAATAATGGAAACACGGTTCTTGCCGTTGCGCTTTGCATAATCGTAAGCAAGTCTTGCAACGCGTTCTGTGCCTTCGGTGGTGGTAACAACAAAGTCCATGGCAAGTTCACCCGTCACATGAACACCTTTGGAGCCGACTGCATAAGCACCTTCCGTGTTTTCACGGAAGAATGTCCAGTCAATGCCCTCTTCGGGCACTTTAACGGGACGCACATTTGCAAACAAGTCAAGAGCCTTTCTCATGGCAACATTTGCACTTTCGATATTGGGAAGTCCGTCACCTGCCTGCGGTGTGGTGGTCGGGCCTTTCAGAATTACATGGCATTTTTTGAGTTCTGCAAGCACATCATCGGGAATGGCTTTCATATGTGCAATGCGGTTTTCAATGGTCAGACCGTCAATCACACGGAACTCGATTTTGCCTGCTTCAACATCCTTTTTCAAAAGGAATTCAAGCACGCGTGCGGCTTCTTTAGTGATGATCGGGCCGATGCCGTCGCCGCCGCAGACGCCGATTACGATGGTGTCAAGTGCTTCGTAATCCGTAAAATCCTTGACGGATTTGATGTTTTCGTTTCTTTCGAGCTGCTCTGCCAACAACTTTTTGAAGTGTTCGGCAGCGGCTTCAATTTCCTTTGTATACATAAATTTTATTCCTTTCCGAGGTTTGCAGTGTAGTTGAGCAGACCGCCTGCGGCAAGAATGTCTTTCTGCCTTTCAGAGAAATCGGTGGTCAGTTCATACTGTTCATTCTTGGTTTTATTGATAAGAATTGCATTGGTGTTTTCTGCAACCGAAGTGCGGATGTTCTGCAAAATAATTTCGTCACCCTGCGCAATGCGGTCATAATCTTCTGCATTCACAAATGTCAGAGGCAGAATGCCGGAGTTGATAAGATTTGCCTTGTGCATTCTTGCAAAGGAAACCGCAACCACGGCACGGATTCCGAGATACAACGGAACGAGGGCCGCATGTTCACGGGAAGAACCCTGCCCGTAGTTTGCGCCGCCGATGATGATGCCGGATTTTTCTTCCTTGCAACGTGCGGCAAAGGATTCATCGCAAACCGCGAAGCAGAACTGCGACAGATGCGGAACATTGGAACGATAGGGAAGAATCTTTGCACCTGCGGGCATAATATGGTCGGTGGTGATATTATCGCCGACTTTCAGAAGCACTTTGCTTTCAATGCTTTCTTCAAGTGCCTTGCCTGTGGGAACTTCTTTGATGTTCGGGCCGTAAATGACTTCGCAATCTTTGTATGTATCGGCAGAACTCGGAAGTGCCACCATGTTGTCGTTGATGGTGAAGTATTCGGGCATGTTGATTTCGGGCATGTCGCCGAGAGTTGTCGGGTCAGAGAGATAACCGTTGATCGCGGAAAGGGCTGCCACTTCGGGGCTAACGAGGTAAACGCCTGCATCCGCTGTGCCGGAACGGCCGAGGAAGTTTCTGTTGAAAGTACGAAGCGAAATGCCTGCTGAATTGGGGGATTGCCCCATACCGATGCACGGACCGCATGCGCTTTCAAGAATTCTTGCACCTGCATCGATCATATCAGCCAGTGCACCGTTTGCAGCAAGCATATTCAGAACCTGCTTGGAGCCGGGGGCAATGGAAAGGCTGACGGACGGATGCACGGTCTTTCCTTTCAGAATTGCCGCAACCTTGAGCATATCGAACAAAGAAGAGTTTGTGCAGGAGCCGATGCAGACCTGGTCAATCTTCAGCTGACCGATTTCTTCGACGGTCTTCACATTGTCGGGCATGTGCGGCATGGCAGCCATGGGACGAAGTGCAGAAAGATCAATATTGATTTCTTCATCATAAACAGCATCTTCGTCTGCCGACAGCGGCACATAGACTTCCTCTCGTCTTTGCGCTCTGAGGAATGCCTTTGTGATTTCATCGGACGGGAAAACGGATGTGGTTGCACCCAGTTCGGCACCCATGTTTGTG
Source organism: Clostridia bacterium (assembly GCA_017416485.1). Classification (GTDB taxonomy): domain Bacteria; phylum Bacillota; class Clostridia; order Oscillospirales; family Acutalibacteraceae; genus RUG806. The sequence goes on from JAFQCH010000046.1 coordinate 55,469, forward strand.
ATGGTTGCTCTTTCGGGAACAGAGAGTGACTTCACACCTTCACCCGTGTATTCAATGATTTTGCCTACACCGCCCTTAACGGACATAATGCGAAGCACTTCGAGGATAACGTCTTTGGCTGCGACCCAGGGACTGAGTTTGCCGGTCAGATTCACTTTCACGATTTTCGGCATGGGGATGTAATACGTGCCGCCGCCCATTGCGACCGCAACATCAAGACCGCCCGCGCCCATGGCAAGCATGCCGATGCCGCCGCCCGTGGGGGTGTGGCTGTCACTTCCGAGCAAGGTTTTGCCGGGAATGCCGAAGCGTTCAAGATGCACCTGATGGCAGATGCCGTTGCCGGGACGCGAAAAACGAATGCCGCGCTTGTAGGCAACTGTCTGAATGAATCTGTGGTCGTCTGCGTTTTCAAAGCCGTTCTGCAGGGTGTTGTGATCTATGTAAGCAACCGAAAGTTCCGTTTTTACTCTTTCAATACCCATAGCCTCAAACTGAAGATAAGCCATGGTGCCGGTTGCATCCTGTGTCAGCGTCTGGTCAATACGAAGTCCGATTTCCGAACCGGGGATCATTTCGCCGCAAACAAGGTGACTGCTGATGATTTTTTGTGCTAATGTCAGTCCCATAAAATTTGCCTCCTTAAAAATATCACCCAACATTATATTACTTTATTTTTATCATGTCAACTCTTATTAAATATTTTAAATAAAACTTGAAAAGAAACAATAATTATGTTATACTTTATTATAATCGCCTTAATATCGCCCATAATGGCAATGAGGTGATTGTTATGCAGCATGCAGATGCTTGTTTTTCTGCAAAAGACTTTACGGTGATGAATGAATCACAAAGTACAGAAGATGCGGCCGATTCTGTTACGGATTCGGACGGCGCCGTTGTTTTCAAGAAAAACGGAAAAACATTTTACTGCCTGACCATTATCGGGCAAATCGAAGGACATTATATTCTTCCCCCGCAGAACAAAACCACAAAGTATGAGCACCTGATTCCGAAATTGGTTGCCGTTGAAGAAAAAGAGGAAATTGACGGACTGTTGATAATTCTCAACACCGTCGGCGGCGATATTGAAGCAGGACTTGCCATTGCCGAGTTGATTTCGGGGATGCGCAAACCCACAGTTTCACTTGTGCTCGGCGGCGGGCATTCCATCGGTGTGCCGTTGGCGGTATCTGCAAAAAAATCCTTTATTGCAAAATCCGCAACCATGACCTTGCATCCCGTTCGCATGAGCGGAACCGTTCTCGGTGTGCAGCAACAGCTGAATTATTTTCAGAATATACAAGAACGCATTGTCGGTTTTGTGGCTGAAAATTCGTCTGTTTCCGCTGACCGTTTCAGAGAACTTATGTTGCATTCCGGGGAATTGGTTATGGATCTCGGAACGGTGCTGGACGGGGAACGAGCCGTGCAGGAAGGGCTGATGGATGCTGTGGGTTCATTAAGTGATGCGCTTTTTGCGCTTGAAAAAATGGCAGAAAAAGATGAATAAAAACAAGAGGGTAGCCTTTTGTTTTACATAAAATATATAATGACCGTTAAATATCAAAGGAGATAAAATTTTGGCACAGCAAACAAAAAAAACCACGCAAACAAACAAAGCTTCCGCCACAAGAAGCACCGCGGCAAAAAAGAAAACGAATGCAAAAAAAGGCGGATCGCGCAAGAACACAAAAAAGAAAAAACAAAAAACATTGTTTGATATTGTTGCACATGAATCGTTTATTTACATATTGATGCTCTTGCTCGGCGTTTTGTTGCTGTTGCTCACTTTTGTGAACGGCGGCTTTATGACCCCGTGGAACAAATTGCGCAGTTGTTATTTCGGAATTTTAGGGCTGAATGCTTTTGTAACGCCGTTGCTTTGCCTGTTTCGTGCTGTTATGGGAATTGCGGGACGTGATAAATTCAGTTACCGCATCAAATCAATCTGGATTTTTGTGGGTCTGCTTCTTGTCGGTGCAATCAATTTTGTCAGCACACAGGCGCATCCCGCTGTTTCTTACGGCGAATCGTTGGTCGATATTTTGAGTGGTCTCTGGACAGGCAGTCAATCGTTCTTTGTTACGGCAAGCGGTTTGTTCTCCGCTGTTATCGGCGGTGCGCTTTTTGCACTCGGGCAAAACCGTATTCTTGCAAATGTGTTGCTTTGCTTGCTGTTAGTGGTTGATATTATGCTGTTGTTCAGTCTGACTCCGCAACGTGTTTATCAGAAACTTGAACAACCCCTTGAACAATTGGCTTACCTGATCAGACGCAATCACGAAAACACGCTGGAGAAAAAGGAACGGGAAGCCGAAGACCGTCAGGGAAGGGCTGTGAATCCCCGCGAAAGATCCTCACGCAATATTGTTGCCGATGATACAAGAAAAAATCAGAGAATTGCAGCAACGGAAAGCACACGACGCACAAGAGGTGCCAAAAATATTCCGCAGGAAGCTGCTGACGATTTTGAACAATCGGCAAAGAGCCCTGTTACCGCGGCAAGCACAAAAGCCCTGATTGAAGAATTTGAAAAAGACACCGCACCTGCAAAAGACAAGGATTCGGTGATATATAAGCCTATTCCCGATCTGTTTGCCGTTGCAGATTCTGAAATTGCAGACATTTTCACGGTTGCACAGGCACAGGAACCTGCAAAAACGGTTCCGCCCATCATCAATACCCCGTTTGCACCTGCCGTTCAGACAACGCAGGAGATAGCGGAAACGAGCCTTGTTGTTGAACAAAAAAAGGCCGCAACGGAAAAAGCAGAACCTGTTGAAGCCTTATCCGAAGCGGAAAAACAGGCAGCAAAGGAAGAGCTGGATGCCGCACTCGAAAGTGCGGAAGAAACGGAAATTGTGTATGAATTACCGCCTATTGACATCCTTTCCAAGCCGAAACAGCAGGCAAATGTCAACAACGAAGCGGAATTGCAGGGCAATGGCGAAAAACTCATTGCCGCGCTCAAAAGTTTCAATGTTGCTGCCAGTATTCAGGCAATCGTTCCCGGCCCCACGGTTACAAGATATGAACTTTCGCCCGCACCGGGTGTTAAAATCAGCCGTTTTGTAAGCCTTGCAGATGACCTTGCATTGCATCTTGCTGCCCCCGCAGGTCTTCGTATTGAAGCGCCCATTCCGAACAAAGCGGCCATCGGTATTGAAGTGCCCAATAAGTCCAGACGTGTTATTGCTTTTCGTGAAATCATTGATACAAAAGATTACCGCAAATCATCCAGCAAGCTCAACGCAGGGCTCGGCAAAGATATTGCAGGAAATATCATTTGTTGTGATATTGCCAAAATGCCGCATTTGCTTGTTGCGGGTACTACCGGGTCGGGTAAATCTGTTTGCATGAACACTATGATCTGCAGTCTGCTTTACAATGCAACCCCCGATGAGGTCAAATTGTTGCTTATTGACCCAAAGCAGGTTGAATTTTCTATTTACAACGGCATTCCGCATCTGCTTGTTCCCGTTGTGTCTGACCCGCGCAAAGCGGCGGGGGCTTTGGCATGGGCAGTTACGGAAATGCTCAGTCGTTATAAGACACTCAATGCAAACGGTGCGCGCGACATCGGTGCCTACAATCAGATGTGCGACGAAAACGAAGGCATGAAGAAAATGCCGCAGATCGTTATTTTTATTGACGAATTGTCTGACCTTATGACCGTGGCTCCTTCCGAAGTGGAAGATTCCATTCAGCGCCTTGCCCAGATGGCACGTGCGGCCGGCATGCACCTTGTTATTGCAACCCAAAGACCGTCCGTAGACGTCATCACGGGTGTTATCAAGGCAAATATTCCGAGCCGTATAGCGCTTTCCGTTTCTTCACAGGTGGATTCACGTACCATCATTGACTCTGTGGGGGCTGAAAAACTGATGGGCTACGGCGATATGCTCTACTATCCTGTCGGGGTGCCCAAGCCCATGCGTGTGCAGGGTGCATTTTTGTCCGATGACGATATTTTTAATGTTGTCAACTTTATCAAGAGTCAGGGTTCTACCAATTACAGCGATGATGTGCAGCAGGAAATTGAACGCAATGCCGTGCAGGAAAAGAAAAAAGGCGGTGCTGCTGTGACTGCAACATCCGGCGATGTGGATGATGCCTACGAAGAACTCGTTCAGAAGGCAATCGAACTGTTTGTCGGCACACCCGAAAAGGCATCCGTTTCTTCCTTGCAAAGGCATCTGCGTTTGGGATATTCCAAAGCGGGTAGCCTGATGGATGTGCTCGAAGAACGCGGTATTGTCGGCCCGAGCGAAGGCAGCAAACCCCGTAAAGTGCTGATTACCAAAGCACAGTGGTATGAGATGCAGGCAAATTCTGCCGATGCACCTGCCGCAGAATCGACAGAGGATGTTCCTTTTGAACCCGATGTGAATGCAGATGAATAATATGTTTTTACCCACAACAAAACAGGAAATGACCGAGCGCGGATGGGACAGCGTTGACTTTGTGTATGTCAGCGGCGATGCGTATGTGGACCATCCCAGTTTCGGTGCGTCCATTATCACGAGAGTCCTTGAAAACGAGGGCTTTCGTGTTGCTTTTTTAAGCCAACCCGACTGGAATTCGGATCATGATTTTATGCGATTCGGCAGACCCGAACTCGGTTTTCTTGTGTCGTCGGGTAATATCGATTCCATGGTTGCACACTACACAGCGGCAAAGAAAAAGCGCAGTGAAGATGCCTATACCCCGGGCGGTGTTGCAGGCAAAAGACCCGATTATGCGGTCGAAGTCTATTGCAAGAAAATCCGTTCCGTTTACGGTGATATTCCCATTGTCATCGGCGGTCTGGAAGCATCCTTGCGCCGTTTTGCACACTATGACTACTGGAAAGACGAGGTTGTGCCGAGTATACTCATTTCCTCCACGGCTGACATTTTATCTTTCGGAATGGGTGAAAAATCCATTCCCGAAATAGCACACAGACTCCGCAACGGGGAAGATGTTTCTTCCATCCGTGATGTTCGCGGAACCTGCTATGTCTGTCCTACTAATGAAACACCTTATGTCGGTGCGGAATGCCCGTCTTTTGAAAATGTAAAATCAAACAAAAAAGAATATGCCGTTGCCGCACGGATTCAGCAGGACGAACAGGATCATATCCGCGGCAAACTCATAAAACAAAAACACGGCAAGCAGATGCTTGTGCAGAATCCGCCGTCCTTGCCACTTACAACGGAAGAAATGGATGCGGTTTATGCCTTGCCATATATGCGCGCATGGCATCCGTCTTATGATGCTCGCGGCGGTGTGCCGGGATTTCAGGAAGTGCAGTTTTCCGTTGCACATAACCGCGGTTGCTTCGGCGGTTGCAATTTCTGTTCGCTTGCTTTTCATCAGGGCAGATTCATAAGCACCCGAAGCCATGAATCCGTACTCAAGGAAGTGGAACTGCTGACAAAGCAGGACGGTTTTAAAGGCTATATCCATGACATCGGCGGTCCGACCGCCAATTTCAGGCATCCCGCTTGTGATTTGCAAAAAGAAAAAGGCTTGTGCAAAGGCAAAAAGTGCCTTGCCCCGACCCCTTGTCCGAACCTCAAGGCAGATCACAGTGATTATTTATCATTATTAAATAAAGCAAGGCAAATCCCGGGAGTCAAAAAGATTTTTATCCGTTCGGGCATTCGTTTTGATTACCTGATGGCAGACAAAAACGATGCTTTTTTCCGTTCCCTGGTGGAAAATCATGTCAGCGGACAGTTGAAAGTCGCCCCCGAACACACCTGCGATGCGGTGCTTGACAAAATGGGTAAACCGCATTCCGATGTGTTCAAAGCATTTGCCAAAAAGTATTTTAAAATCACCGCAAAAATCGGCAAAGAGCAGTATCTGGTGCCGTATCTGATGTCATCCCACCCGGGATGCACCCTGCAGGATGCGGTCGAATTGGCACTGTTTTTGAAGAAAGAACGCATGCGCCCCGAACAGGTGCAGGATTTTTATCCCACCCCCGGCACCATTTCAACGGCCATGTTCTATACGGAACTTGACCCATATACCATGGAAAAGGTGTATGTTGCAAAGGAGCCGCATGATAAAGCAATGCAACGCGCTTTGCTCAATTTCTGGATTCCCGAAAAGAAAGCATTGGTCATTGATGCTTTGCGAAAAGCAGGACGAACAGACCTGATCGGCACGGGGGCGGAATGCCTGGTGTATGATCCGAAATTCCGCAAACAGCCGCAAAATCAGCAAAACAGAAACAAGCCGAGTGACAAGGAGTCTTCTTATGCCAACAAGAAGAAGCACCGCAGATAAGCTCAAAAAGCCGCTTCTGTATCTGCTTGTGTTTTTGTTTCTGCTCAGCGGTACGCTTTATTACTATGTAAAAGGTGAAACCGATGCGCCCGGCTTTTCGGATTGGGTGGACGAGTATACCCCCGACGGTATGGAAGTGCATTTTTTGGATGTCGGGCAGGGGTCGAGCACCTTGTTGCTGTGCGGTGAAAGCGCTGTTCTTGTGGACGGCGGGGAATACGAAAACGGATTTGATATCGTGTCATATCTTAAACACCACGGCGTTGAAAAACTCGATCTGTTGGTTGCAACCCATAACCACTCCGATCATATCGGCGGATTGATTGTTGTTTTGCAGAAGATGACTGTGAATGAAGTCTTGTTGAACGGCAGCACCGCCGAAACCACCGATACACAATCAGAAAATGAATTTACAAGCCGACTGCTTTTCAACGGAGCCATTGCGACAACGGCAGAGGCGGAAATGGTTTATGAATTCAGCGGTATGCAGATTTCAGTTTTGCAAGCAAACAACGACAGCGCGGATGAAAATGAAAATTCCATCGTGTTGCGTGCGGATTTTGAAAACACTTCCGTGTTGCTGACAGGGGATATCGGCAACGAAACAGAAAACGAACTGATTAACATCGGAGTCAATCTTGATTGTGATATTCTGCAAGCCGCACACCATGGAAGCAATCATTCCAACAGTGCTGATTTTATAGTGCAGACTTCGCCCTCTATTGCAGTTATTTCCTGCGGTGAAAATAATATCTATAACCACCCGGGGGAAGATTCTTTGCATCGTTTGCGACAAGCAAATACAGCCGTTTACAGAACCGATGTGATGGGAACAATTGTGTTTGCTTGTAATGATAACAACATAAAAATAATTTCTGACGGAAAGGAAGAATAAAACATGGAAAAATTGAAAGTCGGTATCATCGGCACAGGCGGTATCAGCCAATGCCACACGGAGGGCTACAAAGCAATTCCCGAACTGTGCGAAGTGGTTGCTTGCTGCGACATCGATGAAGAAAAGGTCAAAAAATATGCCGCCCGCTATGGCATTCCTCGTTGGTATACCGATTGCCGTGAAATGATGGCAAATGAAAAACTTGACTGTGTCAGTGTGTGTACATGGAACTCCGCCCACAAGGAATGCACCATTGTTGCTCTCGACGGCGGTGCAAATGTCATTTGCGAAAAACCCATGGCGATGAACGCACAGGAAGCACGCGAAATGAATGAAGCCGCAGAACGCAACGGCAAATTGTTGCAGGTCGGTTTTGTCCGCCGTTTCGGCAGAGATGCAGACACGGTGCTCGATTTTAAGAACGCAGGTATGATCGGTGATATTTATTATGCCAAAGCACAGTATCTGCGCCGTAGCGGTTGTCCCGGCGGTTGGTTCAAGGACAAGCGTTTTTCGGGCGGCGGTCCTCTGATTGACCTCGGTGTGCATGTCATAGATCTTGCCCGTTACCTTGCAGGCAATCCGAAGCCTGTTTCCGCTTTCGGTTGCGCTTACGACAACCTCGGCCCGAACCGTGCAAACGGAGGACAGGCGGCATGGGCGGTTGCTGATCTTGATGAACATCCCTATAATGTGGAAGATTTTGTTTCGGCTCTGATTCGCTTTGAAAACGGTTTCACGCTGCAGTTGGAAGCATCGTTCAATCTCAATATTCCGGAAGATCACGGCGAAGTTGACCTGTTCGGAACAAAAGCAGGCATCAAGATGGACGACAATGTTGAAATTTATACCGATTTTGCAGGTAAGTTTGTCAATATGGCACCTACGGGCAGAAACGGCTTTGATTTCACAGGTGCATTCAATGCAGAAATTGCAGGATTTGTCAATGCCGTTCTCGGTAACGCTCCCTGCAGAGCAACGGGTGAAGACGGCGAAGAACTGATGAAGATCATTGATGCAATTTACGAATCCGCATCAAAAGGTGTCAGCATTGATATCAAATAAGTAAAAATAAAATAAAAGTAAAAAAACTAAAAAAAATTGCAAAAAAAGGCTTGACAAACGTGTTCCAGTCTGCTATAATCCTCACTGTTCGAAAGAGAACAAACGATACGCGAGAGTGGCGGAATAGGCAGACGCGCACGTTTGAGGGGCGTGTGTTTTTACGTACGGGTTCAAGTCCCGTCTCTCGCACCAAACCAGAAAAATCCGAACCAAATTTTCCTAATAGGAAATGGGTTCGGATTTTTTGTTTGTTTCTAAGCGAATACATATAAAAAGCTCCGTGTTATGCGGAGCTTTTATTTTAATGAATCCTAAACTCATCTAATAATACAGCGGCCTTTTCTGATTTTAAAGTTACTAAAACTTCTAATATGCTCTCATAAGCTTTAGTTAATTCTTCATCACTTTTAATATCATCATAATAATCCGAGAATGCTACAAGGATTATGTAATCAATTATTGCTCGAATACTTTCAAAATCTGATATAATATAATTAGACTCGTTTACAAGTTTTGTTAAACAAACATCAAAAGAAATAAGAATATGTGGCAGTAATTCCTTTATATTCATTTGATATATAGTTCTAACATAATAATTAAAATTGTATTTACCATATTTGTTAAACATATTATTCAAAAATGAAACATCATTATAAGAATATTTTGTTTTTAATTTACTCCAGTCGCCTTCGTATCCATTTACTGAAAGTATAAGAGCTCTATACAGCGTTTCTCGTCTCCAGTCGTCAGGTACATTTTGATTTATTGCTTTCTCTAAACTTAATAAGATATCTTCACAACGTCTTCTTATCGCACTGTCGTTGTAAGAATCAAAATATTTTGGTAATAACCCATTAAATATTTTCAAATAGAACTCTATAGAATCATTTTTATAAGAAGAAAACTCCGCATCGTTAAATAAAATATCAATTATTATTTGGTGGTTATCAAATAATTCTTCACTCAATGCTTTTGAGATATGAAATGATGAAAAATGATTTATAGAATATGGATGTCTATACAATCTTAATTCAGTGGAATTATATTGAGATATAACACTCCTAATCAACCATCGAAGAATAAGTGCATACTCAGGGTCAGAGCTTGTAAGTCCGCAATTTACTATAGAAGCCAATTGATTCATATCAAAGTCATCCATTGTATAATTAGACAAATCTAATCGCTGTTCATTATATAAATAACTATCAATAATCCTTTCTTTTTGACTTATATATTCATTGTTTTCTTTTTTTAGTTTTTGCTCTACCCAATGCATTTTGAAATCATAATCTATTTTATATTCATCTTCTTTAGTTATATTCAAATGCACTAAATTATGTTTTATGTGATTTTTTTTATCATAGGAAAGCATAAGGATCGTGTTAAAAATA
>JAFQCH010000047.1 GCA_017416485.1 Clostridia bacterium
GATTAGCGAAACATACTTGGCAAGCAATGCACGGCGATAGCCACTCGTGCAAAATTTATAGGCCCCTGCCGAAGCAGGAGCCTATAAATCGCTTGTCTGGGAAACATCCCCGAACCCCTTTAACACAGATTTCATCTGTGGCCACGCATCGTTCCGACGCTAAATTGAGCACGATCATTCACGACCGTGCTCTTTTTCTTTGCGCTTTTCTCGTTCCTCAAGATCGCGCAATTCTTCGTAATTTGCCTTATGAACGGTAAGGTCTCTCAGCTCATCACGAACTTTTTTGAGTTCGGCATACGCTTCCTTTTTTGCGGTTAGCAGGTCGGCAAATTCCACTTGCAGGCTCTTGACGGTCGGGAGCTTCTTCACTCCCATTTCATCAAAAGCCTTTTTCGCAGCTTTGTGGATGATGATGTCTGCCTCGTGTTCCTCCAAAAACTTTTTAGAGTAACCAGACTTCCGGTAGGCAACATACACATCCCTCGTTTTGGAGTAATTGACGATATGGGTCTTTAAGACATTGATCTCGGCAAGACGGTTTTGAGCTTCTATGATTTTCGCAGAAAGCTCTTTTTCTTTTGCCGACAGTTCTGCCTTGCGCTCTGCCATCGCCTCATAGCTGAACCCATGCTCATCCATATAGAGCTTGGTTTTTGCCATTCGCTTTAGGTTCTCAACCGTAGCCCAGCGACGATAACCCTCACCCATGCCTGCAGCAAGTTTAGCTTGAATATCAATGATGCTTTGCGGTCTGTTCTTATCCCACACAGCTCGGCGTTTCTTGGGCTGATGAACTTTCTGGCCTTTGATGATGGCGCGGATAGCATCCTCGGAATACTCATCGCCCAAGGTGTACATGCGGATATTCTGCTTGAAGTCCGCGTGGACGAAAGTTAGATGTTTTCCGTTTTTGACTTTGAAGCCCTGCTCGGAAAGCAGAGCGAGGAACGCATCGAAGTCGTGGGGCTTCTGTTCCAGAGCTTCATCAATGGCAATACGCAGAACCTCACGGTGCGAGGGTGTTCCCTTAAAACCACGCCACTTGTTGTAAGCGGTGCTGCCGCGCTGCGGGTTGTGAATGACTGACAACTGATGCTCAGTACAGATCAGATCGCTGAGCCTTGCTATGGCTTTGCTTGAATTTCTGAAATTACGAAACTTGCGTTTGCAATCAAGTGTAACGGCGTTCCAATAGATATGATTGTGAATATGAGCTTTGTCTGTATGCGTACAAACAAAGAAAGCGTGTTTGCCTTTGAGAAAGCGGGAAGCAAAATTATATCCGATTTGGTTTGCTTCCTCCGGCGTAACTTCACCGGGTTTGAAAGATTGGCGCACTTGATAAACGAGCACATCGTTCTTTTCTTCTTTTCCGGTAAAGTGTTTGTACTGCCTTTTTGATAATAACACCTCTGCTGCGAAGGAGTGAGGATCGCAGGCATAGGCGGAAGTTAATTCTCCGTCATTTGTCTTTTCGGGATTTAGGCCGTAATCGGTTCGGTCAGAAATAGACTGAGCAAGTGTTTTGCCTTTGGTAATGTGCATAGGAATTATGCGAGTTGTTGCTATAGTCGTTCACCTCCCTCTATGTAAAAGACGGACGCAGCCGAAGCCGCGACCGTCTCTTTTTTAATTCTGCCCAAGTTGGACAGAATTTCTTTTATCCGTAAATTGCATCTTGGACGAAGTAGCGGAACCTCTGCATCTGACCGATCATCCACGCAGCAGCCAATGGTAATCCAACAGGGCTGACAA
>JAFQCH010000004.1 GCA_017416485.1 Clostridia bacterium
ACGCATAATCGGACTGAACGGAATAACGCCGATTACTTCGCTCTGATTATAGATTGCCTTGTCGGAGGTTGCTTTCATTGATTTTGCAATATCGGCCAGGGTATCTGACTGCATAATGTCTGCAACGCGCAGTTCATATCCTTTTTCTTCGAGTGCCGAAACAATGTAAATAGCCTTGATCGAATCACCTCCTATTGCAAAGAAGTTATCAAACATACCGATTGCATTTTTTGTTAAAATAGAGCTGATTGCATCTGCAAGGGCTTTTTCTTCTTGTGTTTTGGGAGCAACATATTCCGTTTCGGTCGTGATGTTTTCAAGATCGAGTTCGGGCAGGGCATTGCGGTTGATCTTGCCGCTTGTGGTCATCGGCATATTTTCAAGATACATAAAGATATGCGGAATCATGTATTTGGGCAAGCGTTTGCCGATCTCTGCTCTTAATCCTTCTGCACTCTTTTCTTCGCCTGTGTAGAATGCACAAATCAGCTGTCTGTCCGTCTTGTCTTTGCGTACAACAACCACACCGCTGACAACACCGTCAACAGCCGTGATTGCTTTTTCAATTTCGCCGAGTTCTATACGCAGACCTCTGATCTTGACCTGGAAGTCATTTCTGCCGACAAAGACGATATTTCCGTCTTCACGCCAAAAGGCTAAGTCACCTGTTCTGTACAGTTTGCCATCTCCGAACGGGTTGTCGATGAACTTCTCTGCGGTCAGCTCGGGACGGTTGAGGTATCCTGCACCGACACCGTCACCCGCAATGCAGATTTCTCCCGTTACACCGATCGGTACAGGATTCAGATATTGGTCAGTAATATAAATCTGTACATTTGCAATGGGCTTGCCGATCGGAAGATATGAGTCGGTCTCTTTTGATGTAAAAATGTAATCCGTACAACTTACGGTTGTTTCAGTCGGTCCGTATTCATTGTGAATTTCTATATGTTTGCCAAATTTGTTTAAGAATTCAAAGCAAGCTGCAGTATACAGTGTTTCACCGCCGACAATGATGTAACGAAGATTGGGACAGAGTTTGTCCGGCACCAATTTGTTAGTGATATTGATATGAGTCGGTGTGAATTTTATTATTGTCAAATTCTCATTGTTGAAAATATCAATCAGACAATCCTTTAAGTCTTCATTATAAAGGTAAGTGGCACCGCCGGTGAGCAACGGGAAGTAAAATGAGGGAACCGTTAAGTCTACACACTGGGATGTGAAAAAAGGCATATTTATGTTTTCTGAACCGTAGAGCGTCTTGAGCACGGAAATATACCAAGTCAAATTGCGATGATAAATTTTAGTACCCTTGGACAATCCGGTTGAACCGGAAGTAAATATGCAATAACAAATATCAGTAGGTTGCGTTTGTTGTTGAGGATTGTGGATTTTTTCATTCCTCATCAACTGCGCAATATTGTTTTCTGAAATGCACAATTTTGCGTTGCTGTCGGAAAGAATATGCTTGATTCTGTCTTCAGGAAAATCGCCGTCTACAGGAAGATATGCTGCCCCTGTTTTGAGAATACCGAACAGAGCCGACAAAAACGAACTCTTTCTCGGCAGCAAAAGCCCCACAATATCTCCCCGGCCTACCCCTTTTTCCATCAGCGAATGCGCAATGCGGTTGGCTTCTTCGTTGAGCTCTTTGTAGGTCAGTGTTTTGTCGACGGCAACTACCGCCGTTTTGTCGGGTGTTCTTGCTGCCTGCTCTTCAAACAGCTCGTGGACACACTTGTTCCGGGGGTAGTCAATTGCGGTGTTATTGAAATCGACAAGCAGTTTTTGTTTTTCTGCCGTCGGAATCATTTCCAGTTCAGTGATCTTTTTATTAGGATTTTCAACTGCATCTTCCGTCATTGTAATGATGGAATTGAGCATGGTCTGTATTTCCCGTTCACTGAACATGGAGGTTCTGTAACGAATTTTAAGATTGTGCTTTTTTTCACCGAAAGATTGCAAATGGATTTCAAGCGGAACAGAAAGAGAATTACTGTAAATGAACTCAAATTCATAATCTTCATTATCTTCAAAAACTTGAAAATCTGTAGCAATGTCAAAAAGGTTGTTTTGCGTTTTTCCTTCTTCCTTCAACAACTCTTTTATATCATCTTGGGTAAACTTTTGGTGTCTGAACAAATTCATCTGTGCATCGTCAAGCGCAAGCACAGTCTGTAAAAATGAATCGTTTTTAATATTAACAAGCAAGGGCACTATATGCATATATATGCCGTCAGAGTTGAGTTCTGCAAGTGTCGTGCGATTCAGAACAGGAACACCTATTGTAAATACCGCCGCATGCACGGTCTTGTATAAATAGACTGCGTAGATAGTATTGAAAAAGCTTTGCAAAGAAATATAATTTTTTTGACAAAAGTTTTCAACTTTTTCATAAAGATGTGCAGGGATATGAAGATTGGCTTCTTCTGCAACATAATTGAAAGAAGTTACTCTATCAGCAAAAACCGTACATACAGGATTGGTGCAAAACTGCTGTTTCCAGAATTCTTTATCCCGTTGATATCTCTTTGTCTGTTTATAGGAAAGTTCGTTTGCAATATACTCCTGATATGAAACACGAGGAACATCATCGAGCTGTTTTTGCTTCAGCAGATTGATAACCATTTCGATTGCAAGTACACCGCTGTAACCGTCGGTTGATATATGGTGTGTACACAAAACCACCCCTGTTTTTCCGTTCAGCTCAAAAACAAAAAACCGGGTAAGCTGTTCACCTTTTTTAAACGGACAACTGATAAATTGTCTTGCAAACAAACGAAGTTCTTGCTCATCCAAAAAACTGAAAAAAGGATAATCACAATGTCTGTAATTGTCTGCGTATATATTCTGTGCTCCATCAGAATACAGACGTAATGTTTCAAAGTTCTTTACAAGCTTGTTGAGTGCTTCATTGACCCGGTCATAGGAATAATTTTGGGCAAAAACGACAAGAACGCCATGATTCCACATAGCGTCAAGCGTATTGTTTGTGAATATTTTCTGTGCTGCACTCAAGTTATATCTCATCTGTAATCACCTGATAAATAATTGCGCTCTTTACTGATTCAAATTCTCATAAGGACTGTCATGCAAATCCCTTGTACAACCGTTTTCCTGTGCATTCATTCTGCACAAAAAATTAAACCCGCGGACAAACAGTTTTGCCTGCCGTTCGGTCAGAATTTCAGCACCGTTGAAATCCCCTGCTTCGGAGAAAAAAAAGGTGCAATCGTTATCTGTATATTTTTTTCCAAAATAGCTGTATGCAGCCATAAGATTTTCAAAAGTTCCGTTTTCGATGAAGCTGTAAAACACACAGTGACTTAAAATCCCGGAGAATCGGCAGTTTAACTCCTGCGTTAAATATTGCAGATATTTTTCGCAACACGCACGTTGTGTGGTTTCAGGAAAGGCACTTTGCACAATAAAAGAAATGCGTTTTAGGGGGCGGACTTGCGCAGGCAAAAAACTGTTCAGTTGTTCAATGAATTCCTTGAACAGACTCGGTGCAATACCTACATAGACTGGTATTGCAAAAACGATGTTTTCATTGGTGTGAATCGATTCCAAAGCCTCTTTCCACTGTTTTCGTTCACTCAATGAATATACCTGTATATCATGTCCGCATTCCGCAACAGATTTTGCAAATGCATCAACAATCATTTTTGTATTGCTGTGAACACTGCTGCACGGTGAAGCATTTATAACTGTAATATGCATTTACTCAACTCCTCCGCCTGGTCAATCGGGTACACACCAATAGGAATATCATCCGTATGGTTCGTATACAGGGTCAGCCATTCATTCAAAATTCCGCTGTCAGCATTGCCTTTGTACAGTATACCAAAACCGAAAGTTCTTTTATAACGAATATGTCTTACATTGTTATCCCTGAATTCACATAATTTCACACAAAAAGAAAAACGTCTTTCAAAAAGTCTCATCGTTTGATGATCCAGAAATCCCAAAGATGAATCGGAAAGCACTATCACATTCATATGTTCAAAAACAAGCTTAACAATCTTTTCAAAATCATCTTTCAGACAACACATCCCCGAAGTTCTGCACATACAACTTTTACATCCGGTGCAAGCTAAAATGTTATAATTGGCTGCATTTATAACTTCCGCATTCTTCAGATTGTGTGTCAACTCGCCGATGGCCCTGATCGCATCCGGATCATTATCCGGCAACATATTTATTACAAGCAAACTCATATTTTTTACACTTTCAGTTTTTCAGTGTTTTTTCCAGATAATCCACAACATCTTTTACGGTCTTGAAACTCTTCATATCGGAATTTGAGATTTCAATGTCGTATTCGTCTTCCATTGCACAAATCAATTGAACAAGACCTAAAGAAGAGAGCGGCAAATCCTTAATTCTTGTTTTTTTATTCAGTTCAACATCTGTGATGCCTAAAATACCATTAAAAAGTTCCTGCAATTCCGAAAGCATTTTCATTACTCCTTTTTTTCATTGATTTCTTTTTCCAAAAACCTGTAATCCGTTTTTCCCAGATTGGTTACCGGCAATTCATCTCTGAAAATAATTTCGTGCGGCAAAGAATACTCAGACAGGTTCTCGCGACAGCTTTCCATGATTTTTGCTTTGACAGCATTCTTATCCGCATCTTTGTTATTCAGCACAACAAAAGCTACTATTTTCTGCCCGTACATTCTGTCTTTCTTGCCGACAACACATGCCTGTGACACGGCAAGACAAGTGCAGATGGCATCCTCCACCTGTGTTGCATATATATTATATCCGCCGCAGATGATAAGACGAGAATTGCGTTGACGGAAGTAAATATATCCGTCTTTGTCTTTTGAAAGCATATCCCCTGTGTGCAGCCAGATTTTTCCGTCACTGTGTCTTAGCAATGCTTTTGCAGTTGCTTCTTCGTTTTTATAATATCCCTTCATTACAAGAGGACCGCTGATGCACAGTTCCCCATCTTCTCCGGCAGGTAATTCTTCCTGCGTACCCATTTTTACAATCTTCAGTTCAACATCCGAATATGCAATACCGGCACTGCCGATCCTGATATCAAAAGCAGGGTTGATAGAACAGCCTGCAACACACTCAGTCTGTCCGTAAGCTTCTCTGATTTTGGCATCGGATCCGCCTTTCTCTAAAACTTTATTAATACGATGCTGCAATTTTTCGGGCAGTTTATCTCCTGCACAAACCAACAAATCAAGGAAAGAAAGATCTGCATTATCTATCAGCGGATGGCGGATAAATGCAGCGAACAGCCCCGGAACTCCGTAAACGCAGTTAATTCTTTTCTTGATAATTAACTTGCTGCACACATTAAAATCATACTTTGGCAAGAGATAAACATGAAAACCTAAACATAGCATAGCATGAACACAAACCACCAATCCGAAACCGTGGAAAATCGGCATCAGTGCCAATGATTTTTTTCCGACAACTTCGTCAATACCGCCGATTTCATAGGTATGTACGGCAAGTGCATTGCAATTAAGATTGCTTAACATAACACCTTTTGGGGTACCGGTCGTGCCACCACTGTACAAAATGACTGCAGTATCCTCATCGCATCCATCATCGACAGAAAGTTCTGTGTTTTTACCTGTTGCCAAAAAGTCATTCCAATAGACAACATCATGCTTTTCATTGAATTGCAGCTTCAGCTTGTTCTTCGCCTGATATACGGGTTTTGCATAAAAAGGCAAAGCATCTGCAATGCGTGAAAGAATCATTTTCGGTTCAGTGGTTGTTCCCCATGTAATTTTTGCAAGTTTAGGATAAATCATATCCAATGTCAGAATAGCTTTACTGTCCGTTTGTTCAACAAACTGCTGAATTTCTTTCGCTGACAATAATGGGTGAATCATGTTTGCAACAGCACCGATACGGTTGATTGCATAGAACATAAAAACAGCCTGCGGTGTGTTGGGGGTAATAATGGATACCATATCCCCCTTGCCGATACCGGTCGCAACCAATGCACGGGCAACATTTTCAATATTTGCAATCAGTTGCCTGTAGGTATATTTTTTCCCTTCAAACTCCAATGCAACCAGATCCGGATATTGCAGATGTGCTTTACGCAATCTTTCATACATCGAGCACTCCGGATAGGCATCCAACCACTTTTCCGGGTTCATATGTTCGTACCAAATTGTTTTGCTTTTTTTCAAAGATATCACCTCTTGTAATTTTCACAATTTTGATATTCTTAAAATCCGTTTTTGTATTCTTCAATCGGTTTGCCCCCGCGGGCGAGATAGGCATCGTACAGTTCTTGCTTGCGTTCGGGTGTATACGAATAATTCCACAGGTTCTGCACGCCCGTGAAGCTTTCAAATGTTTCGTCGGGGTAACGGACGACTTTGCCCAATTTATACGGCAGGGGCAGTTTAACCGTGCCGTTGGCGGAAATGTAGCATTCCTTCGCCTGTTTCACGGCAACGCGGTTGGCTTCATAATGGTCGAATTCCTCGTCATACTTAATCTGCGTGGTCGGGAACAGCACCACGGGGGCATTGGCTTTTTTGTAGAATTCGGGTGACAGCCCCATGTGGCCGTGATGCGACACCTGCATGATCTCGCAGGCAAAAACACTGCTGTAAAAAGAGAGCAACACACGGTCAGACCGGTCGGAAGCATCCCCGGGGAAGAAAATACGCTGTCCTTCGGCTTCGCACAGAAGTACGGTGGAGGAATTGTTGTAGGTTTCAAACGAAGCGGGATGCACTTCCTCATGGGTGCAAAGCACGGTGAAGGCAAAATCCCTTACATAAAACCGCTGGCCGATGTGCAGATTCACCACGGGAATTTCGGGGTGCTTGGCAACCTCTGCAATGAATTGGTCGGTAAACCGGCGGTCGGCGGCATCCCACTTTTCGGCATCGGGGTGCGATTGGCTGATGAAATTATAATACAGCCGTTCAATGGTCACATCCGCCATGTTGTATTTTAAGAAATCGGTGAATTTGCAGATGTGGTCGGCATGTCCGTGGCTGAAATACCAGCCCGCAATGACGCACTTCTGCCCTTTGGGGGTGTGCTCGATGAGAAAATCATGCAGACGGTCATTGTCACGCACGGAATACGAATGTGCACTGTCAATCACAAAAAAACTGCCGTCGGCACACTGCATCACATAGCACATGCCGCAGTCGATCAGCCTGTGGTCGGTTTCAAACTGCCACAAAGCGGGCTTGACAACGCGGTTACACGGTTCGGGACGGTTGACATACAAAGCGGTTTTGGTATCCACCGCCACACGGAAGGTGCGGTCAGAAAGGATCGCGGCGGTCTGCACAAGGCAACCATCTTTTATGTAGGTGGCAAACAGATTGCCGTCGATGCTGTTTTCGGCATACAAAGAGAATCCCTGCGCGGCAATTTCAGATAAATACTGCTGATAGCGGTTGGTGGTGGCACAAGGATAGACCGTATACACACAATTTTCGGAGCTCTGATAAGGCGGCAGAACGGGGGTTGCGTTCAGTTTCAGCATCAGAACATCCCTCAATCTGCCAGACGGCATTCCATGCACAGCCAACCGTTTTCTTCGTGGCGGGCGGTGATTTCAAAGCCGTTGTTGTAAAGGCAGGCAACCACTTCGTCGGCGCGGGTGTCGATGATACCCGACACGATATAAACCGAGTCTTTATTCATGAACTTTTTGACATCGGGCGACAGCATCATAATGGCATCGGCCACAATGTTTGCGGCGATACAATCAAACATACCGCTGACCTGATCGGCAAGATTGCCGTGAATCATGTGATAGTTGGGTTCGGTGAAGCCGTTCATTTCGCCGTTTGCAATGGCGGTTTTGACGGCAAGACGGTCAATATCCACACCGACAACACTTTCGGCACCGAGAAGCATCCCCGCAACAGACAGAATGCCGCTACCGCAACCGACATCGAGCATTTTTGTACCCTCTTTGACATGATTTTCAAGTGCCTGCATGCAAAGACGGGTGGTTTCATGCGCACCCGAACCGAAAGCGACACCGGGTTCAAGATGCAACACCTTGCGGTCACCGGCTTCATAATCATCGTCCCAGATGGGATGAATGAGCAGTTTTTCACCGACGGGGGTGGGCTTGAAATACTTTTTCCAGTTGTTTTCCCAGTCTTCACGTGCACAATTGTCCTGACTGATTTCAAATTCAATACCGCAGGCGGTCAGACGGTCGGTCAGGAATGCAATCGCTTCGGCGGGATTTTCTTCGGGGGAAATAAAAATATGCACGATCGCTTTGGTGCGGTCTTTCTGCAACAGCTCCTCATCAATAAGATCAATGTGTGCAATTTCCATTGCCTCTTCTTCGAGGTTGCTGTAGTCTTCAATGTAAATACCGTACGGCACGGTCATGTTTGCAATGTCGCCCGCACGGTCAACGTCCTTTGCGGGCACGGCAATGCTGATCTGGGTCCAGTTTTCCATGGTTTATGTTACCTTTCGGGAATCAATATTTGTTGTGAACATCTTCTGCGAAGCAGAGAACATCCTTGAATTCGAGCACGGTGCCGTCATCGAGAATGCACTTGCCCGTGAGCCTGCCGAACACCTGATGCTGGTCGGTGATGATAAACTTGACGTCGATTTTTGCCGCACGGTCGAGCACAGGGATGAACTCGGCTTCGAATCTGCCGTCGGAGGAAGTGAACGTCCACGGCTTTGTGTATTGCTTCACGCCGTTTTCTTCTGGGATATTGAACGTGACATCATCGAGCTTATGACCGACACCGTCATAAAAGACAATGTTTTCGGTGGCGGAAGAACGGTCAGAGAAACCGTAACCGAGGTTGAAACCGAAGGGTTTGCCGTTGACAATTGCATTGCCCGAACCCCAGTACCAGGTGTTGTCATAGGTCCAGACGCCTCTGCCCCAGTCGAGGGTTGCAAAGTCTTTGCTTGCATCGAAAACATATTCCTTGCCGTCAAACACGGCTTTGCCCGAGCAGGGCATGCAGTTGATTTTGCGGTTGTAATAGAAAGCGGTGGGTTTTTCTTTCCACGGGGTGGCAATGACAAGAGAATCCATGTCGGGTTCTTCAATGGCGAGGTCAACCGTCAGGGTCTTGCCTTCAAAGAAATTCTTGTATTCGCAGGTGATGCGGCGGCTGTGACCGTCCTTGACAAAGTCCATTTTGAGTCTCTTGTCATGATAAGAAACATTGCCCTTGTCGGCACTGGGAGGAAGTCGCAGTTTGCCCATGGGGAAGGCATTGAGGATGGTTTCGGTATGTTCCCAGCCTTTGTTGAAATCGAGCAGGCTTGCCGACTGCAGACCGATATAACCGTCATCGGAAATGGTGAATGCAACACCGTAGTTGCCGTCGGAAGAAAGTGCAATATAGTAGTCCCATTCCTTGATGCGGAATTTGGGGGCTTTGATGTCTTTGCGGTCATAAATCTGAAACTGTTTTCTGGACCAGCCGGGCTCTGCAATGTGGCCGTCCGCATTTAACAAGCGCTGTACCTTGGTGATTTCATGGTTTCTTTGTGACATAAAACATTTCCTCCTGTTCAAAAATTAAAGATTTACATCGGTCGTCACGGTTTTTCTGCCGTGGTGATAGAATTTTCTGTCCTGCAGCGACCACATGCGGGAAGTGAATTCCCCGGGCGCAATGCAGCCCAATGCGGCATTGATTTCATAAATGTTGGCATCCATCAGGTCAAGCTGCGACAGAATTTCAGCCTCCAGAAACAGCGGTCGCACCGCCGCACCGTATTCGGGCTCGCCGTGGTGCGAAGCGATCATGTGCTGAATGAGCATGACCGTGTCGGGATTCAGACCGAGTTTTTTGCCGTAATTTTCAATCAGCATCGCACCGCCGACGAGATGACCGACAAGGGTTCCGCGCACGGTGTAGCTTTCCACAAGCCCTGCGGACGAAACATTGTATTCGGTCAGTTTTTCAACATCGTGCAGCAGTGCACCGCAAAGAAGCAGATCGCGATCCACGGACGCATACAGCGAAGCCACGGCATCAGCCATTTTCATAATGGACAGCGTGTGCATCAGCAAACCGCCGCGGATGGCATGGTGCAGTTTGTATGCCGCAGGCCAGATGCTCATTTTTTCGCCGAAATCGGCGATGACGGCATTGCAAAGACGGCGGATATCTTCGTCTTTCATGGAATCTATGTAAGAATGTACCTTGGCGAGCATATCCTTTTCGGAATAAGCCGCACTGGGTACAAAATCCGCCATGTTGATGTTGTCGCGTTCCTCACTCTGACGGTAACGGTCAATGCGCATCTGCGGGGCATTGTTGTAGGTAGAAATGATGCCCCTTACAAGAATCACGGTATTCACGATCGGCATGGCCGTGTCGTCACCCTTGTAATCCCACACTTTTGCATTGATCTCGCCGTCAGAATCGGACAGAATAATATCTAAATAGAACGAACCGTTCTTACTTGTTTTCTTTTCGCATGAACGCACGAGTGCATAGCCCTGCACGGTGCTGTTTTTTTCGTCAATAACCTTAAAATTCATAGAACCACCTTTTGCTGTTTACAATTATTTATATAATAGCATATTAAAAGGCGGGTGTCAAAGGGTAATTAAAACAATTCTTCCAACGAGCAGAATTCATAGCCGTTGTTGCGGGCATAATCGATGATATCTCCCATGGCTTCGGCATTGTCGGACGAAACGGAATGCAAAAGCAGAATCATACCCGGGTGCAATTGTTTTGTGACCTGTTCAAAAGCATGGGAAGCCCCTTTCTGCTTGGCTGTGTCCCAGTCGCTGTAGGCGGCAGACCAGAACACGCAGGTAAAGCCGAGGCTGTTGGCAAGATTGATTGCGTTATCATTGTACCGTCCCTCGGGAAAGCGGAAAAACAAAGATGAATAGCCGAAATTTTCACGCAGGTGTGTGTCAAACCCGACAATTTCTTCCGCCATTTGCGTTCTGCTGATTTGCGAAAAATCGGCATGGGTGACAGAGTGATTCCCCACGATGTGCCCTTCGTTGATCATGCGGGCAATAAGATCGGGTTCGGATTCAACCTCATGCAAGGTGCAGAAAAAAGCCGCAGGAACTTGCTTTTCTTTGAGCGTATCGAGGATTTTTGCGGTGTTGCCGTTTTCGTATCCGCAGTCAAAGGTCAGGTAAATGCGTTTTTTGTCGGTGCGGGTGTCATACACCACGGCATCCGCCTTTTTATTGTCAAAGCCTTCCTGAAAAGAACGACTGTAGCGGTGCACTTCTTCGTTTTCGGCTTTGCCGAAATAATGATCGACCGCCGTTTCCGACAAATTTGCCGTGTTGTGCGGGTCAGAAACAGTGTATTCCATGGGCGGCAAGGCACAAAGCCCCGTCAGGGTGTTCCCTCCCGCGTCGCCGTAAAACACTTTTTGCCCCACCGCGGTAGGGCTCGCCTGCACAGGCAGGGTGCTGTCTTCATTGGTCGGTAAAGGAACGGTGTCATCCGTTGAAGCACAGCCTGCACACAGTAAAATTGCAAGTAAAAAAGACAGTATTCGTATCATAAAATTCCCTCCTATGTACCGGTCAGAAGACCGGTTTGCTTACTTCATCAGGTTCTGCATGCCCGTGATGAGGTCATCCACGGTATCGATGGCTTTGATGGCGGTCTTTTTTGCCTTTTTCTTCACGGCATTGTTGGCAACCATGCTTGTGCCCATCATCACAGCACCGCCTACGGTCATCACCGCGCCGACACCCTTCATAACGGTTCCGATTTTAGTTTTCATCATTTCACCCTCCTTTGCAGTATTTCTATTTTTCCCTGATCGTATCGAAATATTCCGCATTGCAAAGTGAATTCGCACATGGTATACTGAAAATAAAAAACGGAGAAACACCAAAATGGCACAACTGAACATCGTGCTTGTGGAACCCGAAATTCCGCAGAACACGGGCAATGTTGCCCGCACCTGTGCCTGCACGGGCGCAAAACTGCATCTTGTGGAGCCGATGGGCTTTAAAGTGGATGACAAAAAATTAAAACGCGCAGGCCTTGACTACTGGCATCTTTTAGACATTACATACCATGCTTCTTTGGAAGAATTTTTCAAAAACACACAGGGCGGAACTTATTTTTATTATTCCACCAAAGCCAACCACGATTACACGCAGGTGGAATACCCCGACAACTGTTATCTTGTGTTCGGCAAGGAAACGGCGGGACTGCCCGAATGGCTTCTGCATGAAAACCCCGACACCACGGTGCGAATCCCGATGATTTCGGATGCAAGAAGCCTGAATTTATCCAACTCCGTTGCGGTGGGTGTGTTTGAAACCCTGCGGCAATGGGGATTCCCCGCATTGCAGAACAAAGGACATTTAAGAGAATTTGATTGGGAGTGAGTGTATGCAGACGGTAAAACCCGGTGTATTGAAACACATGATCAAGCAGGTTGCGAAATTTTTGTATCCGCAATCGGTAGCCATCCCCGTGTGGCAGTCGCACACGGGCAAGCACATTGCACCGAATGAATTCACACACAATGATGACTGCTGCACCATGCACCTCGGCGATTGGTGGAACGCAGGCTATGACGATGTGCGCTGGTTTTCTGCCGACCTGATCGTCCCGGAAAACTTTGCAGGTAAAAAGGTGTATCTGCAACTCGATTTCGGCGGTGAGGCAATTGTTCGTATTGACGGAAAAATCGTTGGTGCGGTCAGTTCCATGGATGCCGCTTCGTGGGTGCACAGAGATATCATTCTTATGCCATCTTTAAAAGCAGAACAAGTTCTGCATATTGAACTTGAAAACAGTGTGTGTTGCGGCGGATTCTGTGACCCCGCCATGGACGGTGCAAAGGACATGCCGATGCAGATGCGTTCGGCTGCTTTGAAAACGGTGGATGAAGCCACGGAAGAATATTATTTCCTCATCACCCGTGTTTATGATTCGCTGGAGCTCATCAACGACGAAGTTGTGCGCACAAAAGTATACAACGCATTGGATGATTCCCTGCATATTCTCGATTTCGATTTTGACAGCGCAACCTTTTACCGCAGTGTGCCGACGGCTTTGCAGACACTCAAAGACCGTCTTGCCGACATAAAGGCGCACAATCCCGGGGATGTTTATATGTGCGGGCACAGTCACCTCGATGTTGCATGGCTGTGGACGGTGCTTGAAATTACCCGCAAGACCGCCAGAACATTCTCCAACAACCTTGCCCTGATGGACAAATACCCCGATTTCCGCTTTGCACAAAGTCAGGCGGTGCTGTATGACTTCATGAAAAAGCACTACCCCGACATTTTTGAGCGTGTGAAAGAAAAAGTGAAAAGCGGTCAGTGGGCAATCACGGGCAATACATGGGTGGAAGCCGACACCAACCTTGCTTCGGGTGAATCGCTGATTCGCCAACTGCTGTTCGGCAGAAACTTCTTCCTAAAAGAATTCGGCGTCTGTTCAGATATCTACTGGCTGCCCGATTGCTTCGGGTTTACATGGGCTTTGCCGCAGATTATCCGCCGTTTCGGCATGAAATATTTTATCACCGCAAAACTCCAGAGCAACGATACGCAACTGTTTCCGCAGTCGGTGTTCCGCTGGAAAGCGCACAGCGGCGATGAGGTGCTTGCCTTCGTGCAGAATGTGCATTACGAGGGTGAGTTTGACCCGCGTTATGTTTACAACACGCACCACACCAACCGTCAGAAAAGCGAAACGGGCATTTCCTTCGGCATGTTCGGCTACGGTGACGGTGGCGGCGGTTGCACGTTCGATATGCTTGAATCCGCAAAAGCCATTGCGCAGATTCCCTGCATGCCCAAAGTCACGCAGGAACTGCCCGATGCGTTTTTTAAACGTGCTGAACAGGCTTACGATGACCTGCCCGTGTGGGACGGTGAACTCTATTACGAAAACCACCGCGGCACATTCACAAGCCAGGGCTTTGTAAAGCGCAACAACCGCAAGGGTGAAATCCTTTTGCGCAATGCGGAAATGATGAGTGTGCTTGCACAGATCACAAACGGACTTATCTGTCCGCAGGAAAAATTAGAGGAAACATGGAAACTGCTTCTTATCAATCAGTTCCACGACATTCTGCCCGGTACATCCATCCACGAAGTGTATGAAAATACAAAACTCGAATACGAAAAAATGAATGCCGACGGCAACGAAATTCTTGACACCGCATTGCAAAATCTTGCTTCCTGCATTGACGGTGACGAGGGTGACACCGCGGTGTTCAATTTCCTGCCGTGGGAAGTTACAGCCCCCGTTACGGACGAGCACGGCACATTCACAGCCACCGTGCCTGCCTGCGGCTACCGCGTTTACAAAAAGAACGACCGCCCCGCACCCGTCGGCGGTGTAACTGCAAGTAAAAAACATCTTGAAAACCGTTTTCTGCGTGTGGAATTCGACGAAAACGGACTGCTGACAAGCATTTTTGACAAGGAAAATGACCGCGAATTATTGCGCACCCCGCACGGCAACCTGCTCACGGTATTTCAGGACAAGCCCATCCACGAAAGTGCATGGAATCTGGAACTCAATATCCGCAAGAAGTATTGGGATCTGACAAAAGCAGACAAGGTCGAATTGCTTGAAAACACCGATCAGTCGGCTTGTATCCGCATTGAACGCAGTTTCAACAAGAGCCGTATTGTGCAGATGATCCGCTTGACAGACACCGACCGTTTTGTGCAGTTTGACACCTTTGCCGACTGGCAGGAAACGGAAAAAACACTCAAAGCAGCATTCGATCTCAACATCCGTTCCACGCGTGCAACTTATGAAATTGCCCACGGACACATTGAACGTCCCACCCACATGAACACTTCTTATGACCGTGCCAAGTTTGAAAACTGCGCCCACAAATGGGTGGATCTTTCCGAAGGCGATTACGGCGTCAGTCTGCTCAATGACTGCAAGTACGGGCACGACATTGAAAACAGCCTTTTACGCCTCACACTTCTTCGTTCCCCCAACTGCCCCGACCGAACGGCAGACAAGGGAGAACACGAATTTTCCTACCGTCTGTATCCTCACACGGGCACATGGCAAGAGGCAAACACGGTGATGCTGGCAAACATATTCAATACCCCGCTTTGCTGCGTTATTCTGCATAATAATGCAAACAAATCATTGCCGAGTGAATATTCTTTCATTCAGATTAACCGCAAAAATCTTGTGCTGGATGCCGTCAAGACCGCCGAAGACGGCAACGGCTATATTCTTCGTGTGTATGAAGCACACGGCACAAGAGGCAAAGCGGAAATAAATTTAGGATTTGATTTTAAGTCCGTCACGGAATGTAATCTTTGCGAAGAAGACGAAAAAGAGCTTGCAAAAACCGAAAACAGCTTCACATTCCGCTACAGCCCGAATGAAGTAAAAACATTCCGCATCACATTTTGACCTTTACAAGTTTGGATTTGCATGCTATAATTCCCTTTGAACAGATTGGAAAGGAAGAAAAAAAATGGCGAAAGAAAAGAAGACCAAAGACTTACGCCCCGGTTATGTTGTGCCGAAAAAGGAACTCTCCAGTTTTGCATTCGGTGCCATGGGACAGGGCATGATTTATGCCATGATGTCCAGCTACATCAGCGACTATTATGTTAACATTCTGCAGTTACCGATGATGTTCGTGCTGTTGCTGATGTTGCTTGCGCGTGTGTGGGATGCCATCAATGACCCGCTGATGGGGATCATTGCAGACCGCAGAGAACCCACCAAACGCGGCAAAATGAAAAAATACATTCTGTATGCCGCAATACCCATTGCAGTGCTGACATTGCTGATGTATGCAAGTCCGGATATGGAAGTCATGCCGCTGATGATTTTCACCGCCTTTGTTTATATTTTCTGGGGCATGAGCTACACCATGGCAGACGTTCCGTTCTGGAGCATTCCGAACTTTATGACTCCGCATGCGGAAGAACGCGGTTATGTTATTTCCTTTACCAAAAACCTCAACGGTATCGGCTCTGCAATTCCCGAAGTGTTGTTCCTTGTGGCGGGCTTCACGCTGCCGTCACTTCTCGGCACAACGGGTACGGAATTTGAAAAACAAAAATACTTCATCATTGCCGCCGTTACTGTCGGTATCGGCATTGTGATGTATGTTAATTCCTATTTCCACATCAACGAACGCGTCATCCCGCCTGTTAAAACAAGACAGCCGGGTGAACCGTCTGCACTTTCGCGTATTTTCAAATGCAAGCCTTTGATGCTTGTGGTTGCCATGGGTGTGCTGTCTTCGGGCAGATACCTTGTGCAGGCTGCCGCCATCCACGTTGCACGTTATGCGTTCTACATAGGGCCGGAACTGACCGCCGCCATGACCGAAGCCGAGCGCAACGGTTATATTCAGGCAAGTATTTCGAGTGTAAAAACCATTTTCCAGGTCTGCGCCATTGTGGGCATGTTCGGTGCGATGCTGCTGATGCCCAAGCTCATGCGCAAATTTGACTACAAAAAAATTGTCATCACAACCTGCCTTCTCGGCTTTGTGGCAAGCATTTTCACCACCCTCATCGGTTGGTTTACCAACAATCTCTATGTCTGCACCCCGTTTATTCTTATTTCCTGCATTCCGCTTGGCGTTCTCAATGTGGTTTCCAACGCCATGATCTGCGACTGCCTGGACTACATTGAACTCGAAACAGGCTTCCGCGACAACGGCTTCGGCTCTGCCTGCCAGGGATTTGTCAACAAGCTCGGCAACGCACTTGCCACCTGCGGTATCATCATCATGTACATGGTTATCGACATTGACCCCGCACAGATGTATTCCAAGGATGCCATTCTGACCGCCATGGACCTGACCAGACAGCAGAACTTTGCCATGTTCTCGCTGGTTTCGCTCATTCCCGGTATCAGCATGTTGCTTTGCTCGATTCCGATGTTCTTCTACAAAATTTCGGGCAAAGAAAAGCAGCGCATTGTAACCGAGCTTGCCGCAAAGCGCGAAAGAGAAAGTGCAATGTCCACAAATTCTGCAGAATAAAAGCAACACAATCGTAAAAAAATGTCATTGAATTTTTGAAATTACTATGGTATAATTTAGTTGTAGAAAAAAAAATTATTAAACGGAGGATATTACAATGGATTTCATCAATCAGTTTGTAGACTTCATCATGAGCATCATCAACCACATCAAGGACCTTGTTGCACAGATCCGTGCAGAAAACGACAAGAAATAAGCAGTAAAAAAAAGGTTACCGAAAAGGTAACCTTTTTTTTGAGAAAACAGGAGAAGAAACATGAACGAAATTTTTGAAGCCGCCATGGTCATCTGCTTCGGTGCATCGTGGCCGCTGAATCTGTACAAATCCGTCAAAAGCCGCACCGCTAAGGGCAAAAGCCTGCTGTTTGAAATCCTCATTGCCATCGGATATGTGTGCGGCATTGTCGGCAAAATTTATTCTTACACGGTGCTGGATATGCCTGTCACCTACCCCTTTGTTTTCTATATTCTCAATCTTGTGATGGTGACGGCAGACATTGTGCTGACACTTCGCAACCGAAAACTGGACAAAGAAAAGGAGACTGCAAATGCTTAAACACATTGTTTGCTTCAAGCTCAAAGACAACAGCCGCGAAAACTGCGAAAAAGCAAGGGACGTGCTTCTTTCCATGCAAGGCAATGTGGAGATGCTTCGCGATATCAAAGTCGGCATTGATGTGCTGCATTCCGAGCGCTCGTATGATTTGATTTTAGAAACGGTGCTCGATGACGAAGAAGCCCTCGAAAAATATCAGCAACACCCCTATCACGTGCAGGTGGTCAAAAAACACATGCACGCGGTTCGTGAAACGAGTGTTGCCATTGATTATATTTTTTAAATTAAAGCAACGATCTGTGTGCTGAATGCAAAATGGAAAATGGAAAATGCTTTAATTTCGGAATGGCGTTGCCATCATAGAAGATATAATTTTTGGTTTTGCCATTTTAAATTTTAGTTTGTACTGATTCTTTTCACACTCAACGTCATGTAAAATGATTTACAAGTGTTAAAAATGTACTATTTTTTTTGTGCAAAATTACCCATGTTCTATAATCGGAGCGTCAGCGACCCTTTAATTTTGCATTTTGCATTTTTGCATTTTGCATTTTACGGTTTACCGGCTAAAATACATAGTCGGGATTGACGGGTTTGCCTGTTTTTGCGGATTCCACAATGGCAAGGCAGACCGCAACCGTTTTTGCGCCTTCGCGTGCATCGGTCAGCACGGGTTTTTCATTCAGAATGGCATCTGCAAACACGGCAAATTCCTTGCCTGCGTTGTGGTTGTTGACTTCCACGGGCAGGGTCTGCGCTTGCTTTGTAACACCTTCTTCGTCGACCGTGAACAAGGTCATGGTGGGGCTTGTGTTGTCGCAAATGAGTGTTCCCTTTGTGCCGTAAATAACGGTACGCATGGTGTAATCACGTTTACATCCCGTGGAAACAAACACCTTACCCATCAGGTTTTCACCGAATTTCATAACGGCTACCGTTGCATCGTCATAAGATACCATGGGCAAAAGCCGATGTGTACCGTAGGCAAAAACCTCCTGCGGGTCGCCTGCAAGCCAACGAAGCAGATCCACCGCATGGCAGCCGCCGCCGATAACACCGTGACGCAAAGGGTCTGCACGCCAGTTGTCGCAAAGCTTCATGTAGTCGTGTGCATATTCGGATTCCACAAAATACAAGTCACCGAGCACACCGTCGTCAATGAGCTGCTTTGCTTTTTCAAAAGCGGGAGTAAAGCGGCAGATCTGACCGACCATGAATTTTGCTTCGGATTCATCTTCCGCTTTGATGATTGCCTGCAGGTCTTCCCGGGTCAGCGCAAGGGGCTTTTCGCACAGAACATGCTTGCCGGCACGCAGAAATTCGCAAGACAACTGACGGTGCTGCCGGTCGGGCACAGCCACCGTGACCACATCAATGTCCGTCTTGAGCAGGGCTTTGTAATCCGTAAAGCGCTTTTCTGCCGGGATATTGTATCGTTCCCCTGCAAATTGCAGGTTTTCTTCATTGCAGTCGCAAAGGGCGGCGATTTCGGCACCGTATTGCATGGCACCTTCCACATGGGACATGCCGAATTTCATACCGATGTTGGCAACTTTCAATTGTTTCATAAAATGTCCTTTCTTTTATGCCGTTGCGGGAAATGTCTGGGTGTAGGTCATGGCAACACTGACGTTGTGCCCTGCAAACAGAATTTCAAAATTGGAGATTTCCACGGTGAGCTTCATCACATATTCAGCCGAAATCATCTTCATGCTCACGCGGTCATACACCACACGGCAATAGCCGCCGTCGTAGATGGTCTTCACATTGGATGCGATGTCGCCTTCCGACCAGCCGTAAGCAAAATTGGGCATATAATCAAAAATCACACTGATGTCGTTGATGACATTGAACATCTTGCCCTGCCCCGTACCGAGAGTGGAATTGATGGACTGTTTGGGGTAAATGACAATCTCTGCCTGTCCGTTGCCGAGGTCTTTCCATTCGGCGGTCTGCGCATCCTCCACATGGAAAATGCAAACGGGGAACGGGTTTTCCGTTGAATACGGCGGCAGGGGCAGATTCTGCGGCTTGTAAACGGCCTCCATCACCGAATGCACAATGCTGTCCACACCCGAATTCTTGATCCCGTCAACGGAAATATCGGAAATAACAATACTGTCCGAACCGAGGAAAGACGCATCCGCTTTTGTGTTGTTGTAAACGGTGTTGTACACATCGATGATCCAGTCGATCTGCGCTTCGGTTGTAGGCGCTTCGGTCGGTATTGCAACGGGCGCGGAGGGTTGCTGCACATTCGCATTGGGGGCTGCATACTGACCGCCCGGCAATTCACCCACGATGATGGAACCGTCGGGCATAAGGTTAAGAACACTTGTGGTGGGCGCTTCGGTGGAAATCACGGGCTTTTTGCCGCAAGCCGAAAACAAAAGCACACAAACCAGACATAACAGCAAACAAATGGCTCTTTTCATACATTTCTCCGTTTCTGCCGCAAAAGCGGCTTTTTTTATGCCTTTTTGAAATATATAAATCATAGCTGTTTGCATTATACCATATTCTTCAAAAAAAAACAACTGCGGTATTTCGCAGTTGTTTTTGCTTATCAATTTAACAATTTATTCGGGAATAATCAGAATTTTTTCCCATTTTGACCAGTCTTCAAGGCCAACAGAAGCACGCAACAGCAAACGGGCATCCCCGGCATTGACAACCATATCACTCATATCCACATTGCCGAGCATTTCAATATTGACATTCTTGTTCAACCCGACGGAAAAACGCAGCACATCGCGTGCATCCCCTGCCGTGATCTTGCCGTCCATATCCACGTCGCCCATATAAAATTCTTTGAGGTTGATTTCACAAATAAAGCCCGCCAGCGCCTTGTCATTCACAATGGACCAGTTGGGAGAGCCGTCTGCACCCGTTGTGATCACAAGGTGCTCACCATTGGAAGCATCGGGCAAGGTAACATCGGTCATCACAGGAGTATTGTCAAGCCATGCCCATTTACCGTTTTTCTGCATGGTGGCACCGAGCAGATAATCGGTATTTGCACTTTTCTGCAGTTTGAGAACAGTGGCAAGCTCATCTGCACTGCCGATGGTAACAAGGTGGCCGCCGAGGGATTCGCAGAATTCCTGCGCTTCCTTATAGTTAAGGCCTGCATCAAATACGGTGTACTGATTCAGCCCGCTCATTACTTCACTGACTTTTATGATTTGGGTAGGAAACGGGGTTCCGATTTCAACAATAAAACCGAAGTCTTCGCTGTTATACGTTTTGCCCGAAATGGTATATTCCGCACCGCAGGTATCCCATTTGCCGTTGAGAGTGCCGGAAGCCAGTTTTCCGGTAAAAACAAAACCGTTGGGGCCTGTGGTGGTGCTATCGTAATCATTGCGATACAACAGCTTTTCGTCCGTGACCCATTTATAGTTGCCGTCCTTTGCCGTAAGTCCGATCCACGCAAAGGGTACACTTGCTTTGTTCAACAGGCTGTTGATGGCTGCCTGTTCTTCCGCAAAAGTGATGGTTGCAAGGTAACCGCCCATGTCTTGGGCAAATTCGGCGGCTTTTGCATAGCTGTCGGCACCTGTATAGAAATTGTATTTATGGCCGTTGAACGCAATCTGCCCCACAAACGACGGTGTAAAGGGAAGCACAATGCTTCCCGGGTCAGACGGGGTATCCTTGCCGGCATTGGTTGAATAAATGCGCATGCTTTCGCTGCCGTTCATACGCAGAATCCCTGCAAAGTATGAATAAGAGGAATAATACAAACGGATATCCAGGCTATTGCCGTTTTCGGAAAGATAGTAAAAACCTTCTTCCGTACCTGCAAGGTAGATGATCGAATGTTCACCATAGGAAGAGCCCGAATAATAGAAATGAAGGTGTTCACCGGGGTCTGCATAGGATGCAAGGAAGTTTTTGAGATCCGTTGCGGAGTTTGTTGTGTTCAGGTATTTGATATTGTTTCTGCCGATGTCGCCGCGCGCATACTGCGAAACAAACATGGAATAAGAGAAACAACCTGTGCCTCCCCAACCCCAGTTGACATAACCGAGCACGGAGTCGGTAACACTTTTGATCTGACCGGCATAGTTGCTGTTGCACCACAGGTCACCGCCGAAGTCCGTCACGCGGTACTGTGCGCGGAAGATGATGTCATACATCTTGTCTGCAACACTTTTCTGGGTCTGCGCTGCCAGAAGTTTCCAAACTTCCTGCCCCTGCTCTGTGGTTGTTCCTTTTGCTTCAAAGAACGAACCCTTGGAAGGGGTGAAAAAAGTTGCCGCACTTGCCGTCGGAAAAACGGAATTTGCAACGCCTGCGATTGCCGGCACAAGCATTGCCGCGGCGAGCAGAATACAAAGAATTCTGCTGCGGATGTTCTTCATACATTTCAAATCCTTTCATAAAGCCGAGGTATTGTATCATAAATTGACAAATTTGTCAATATCAAATCCCATAAGATACAATATACCGCATAACAAGATATTAAATGAACCTTAAATTTTCTTAAAAGAATATTACAAAACTGTAATAATTTTATGCAAAAACAGGCAATCCATACATTCTTTTCCCTTTTTTCTTGCTCTTGCAAATGAAATCCAAATGTGTTAATATGAATAAAAGAAATATGTAAATACAAAACAACGGAGGTATTATTATGGTTTTTTTCAAGCGGATCGTCGCATTTTTCACTTTTGCCGTTACGGTGATTGCATCATGGTTCGGCATGGATGTCAATCTGCAAAAAACGGTTGCGCCCGAAGATTTTGAGGTTGTCAGCTATGCAGTGGCAAGCAACATTCAATCTCCCGACAGCCTGCACACAGAGGATTTTGACATCATCACAACCGTGATTCTGTTCGGCTGTGTCACCTTTGACGAAGCAGGAGAATTGCATGCCGACACAAACATGCTTGAAACCGCCCTTGCCAATCTGCGCAATGCAATCGGTGAACGCGATGTAAAAATCACCCTCAACCTGCTCGGCCCCGGGCCCGTTGAATACACCGACTGGAACGATCAGATGGCAAAGCTTGCGCTGTTGCACAACGAAGCCTTTGCAAGCGGCAAATTAGAAGGCAACATCAAGGCATTGATCGAAAAATATGACTTCGACGGTGTGCATTTTGACTATGAATATCCCATTTCCAAGGATGCTTGGAAGGCATTCAACAAATTCCTTGTAAAACTGGATAAACAGATGCCTGACCGCACCATCGGCATTGCGGTTTCCACATGGGATGTCGGCCTGAACACGCAGGCACTCAACGCCATTGACAGCATTGAACTGATGCTGTATGACCATTATGACGAAGAAGGTCGCCATTCGACCTATGAAACCGCTGTCGGAGCCGCCGAGGGGTTCCTGGAAAAGTATATTCCTCTCGACATGGTTCATTTCGGACTTCCTTTCTATGCCCGTCCGACCGACAGCGATGCGTATTGGTACGGCTACAACAGCTATTACAACCAACTCGATGAAAACGGTTTTTATTATGACGAGAGCATCGGCAAGACCTTCTGGTTCAACACGCCCGACGTGATCGCCGACAAAACACAGTATGCACTCGCCAACGGCTTCGGCGGGGTCATGATCTGGCATTATTCCTGCGACCTGCCGTCGTCCGACCCGAACTCTCTGCTCGGTGCAATCGGCACAGCAATAAACTAAAAACACAAGCCGTCCTTTTACAGGGCGGCTTGTTATTTGATTATTCCTGATGATGTTTTTTGCGGTGGATGGCGTGGCTGTAATGTGCAAACGTGGAGCGTTCGGTGGTCTTTTTGAGTTCAATATCGCCCGAACGGACAAGTGCCCATTTGGTAAGCGACGGACCGACCAGTTCGTAAATAAGAATACCGAACAGCGTGATATTGCGGATGATAAGTCCCTGTTCGCCGAATTCGTTTTCGGCAATCAGCGAAAGACCGAGTGCAACACCCGCCTGCGGAAACAATGTGATACCGAGATAACGGCTGACATTTTCTTCGATCTTGAGCATTTTGCAGCCGCCGTAGGCACCGAGGTATTTACCTGCACAACGCACAAGCACATACACAATACCGATGATGATAATGGCGGGTTCCTTGAAAATGCTGAAATCAAGGCCTGCACCCGACTGCACGAAGAAGAAAATCAGAAGAGGCGCTGTCCAACTGTCGGCTCTTGCCATGAGTTCATCTGCAAAATCACAGCAGTTGCAGAACACGGCACCGAACATCATGCACACAAGAAGCGGAGAAAAAGCAACGTGCACACTGCCGATATGGAAGGAAAGCATGGATATTGCAACAGTGAAGAAAATGAAGGTGACCGACATGCTAAGTCGCTTGGAGTTGGATTTGAAGAAGCGTTCAACAAAGCTGAAAATTCCGCCGAGAACGGCACCGAGCAGCAGGGATGCAACCACTTCGATGATGGGCTCTGCAAGCACGCTTGCAAGATCAACCGCACCGCTGTCAAGCGATTTTGCAATGCCGAAGGAGATGGCAAACACCATCAGGCAAACCGCATCATCCAGTGCAACGATGGGCAGCAGCAGGTCTGTCAGCTTACCCTTTGCCTTATACTGCTTGACAACCATCAGTGTTGCGGCAGGTGCGGTTGCAGCGGCAATGGCACCCATGGTGATGGCAATGGGCATGGTGATGATTTCGGGGAAGACAAAATGCAGACCGATGAGTGCGGCATCAACAAACGCGGTGGCAACCAATGCCTGCACAATCCCAACAACCACCGTTGCCTTACCCGTGTGCTTAAGGTGCGACAGTTTGAATTCGCTGCCGATGGTGAAGCCGATAAAGCCCAGTGCACATTCGGCAAGCAAATCGAAATGCTTTACGTTTTCAGCCGAGGTGAAGCCGAAGCCCGGAATATCCAGCGCACCGAGGCAGTAAGGACCGACCAGAATACCTGCCACAAGATAAGCCGTAACGGCAGGCAGATTCAACTTTTTAGCAACACGCGACAGCAGAAGACCTGCCACCATCGCGAATGCCAAAGTGAACAGCGTAATCGAAATATCCGAAGCATGGAAGTACTGTGTCAACATAACTTTTCTCCTGTAAAAGTTAAATTTATAATCACTTTTTGAGCACACAAAGAATACCACCATTGCAAACAATTTACAAGAATTAAAAACAACAAATAATCACTTTTTATCATCAAAAATATGTGCAAATCTGCCGTAAATCGGCTTGTATTTTCTACATTTGTGCAAGCTGTTTTCGGTTGCGTTCTACTATGATGTGTGTTATATTAAAATTATATATATTCTTTTGAGAGGAGAATCATTGCATGGCAAATAAAATCATTGTGGCAGGCGGCGGGCACGGCGGCATTGCGGCAGCAGCCCTGCTTGCGGCAAACGGCTTTGATGTGACCGTCTATGAACAGAAACAAAAGGATGAAATGGGCTATGACTGGACGGATATTTTTGCTCCGCAGGCGCTTGACCGTGTCGGTCTTCCCATGCCCCCCGAAAACAAGTATGAATACAAAAAGAACATGACCTTCTTCGGTCCTTCCGCCAACACACCGCTGAAACAGGATGTGCCCGAGGAAGACCTTGAAATCAAAATGGAGCGCAAAGACATTTATGCAATGCTCATAGCGCACGCCGAAAGCAAAGGGGTGCATTTTGAATACGGATGTGAAGTGCTTTCGCCCATCATGAGCGGCAACCGCGTGATCGGCATTCACACCACCACGGGCGATCATTTTGCACCCATGGTGATTGATGCGTGCGGTGTAGATTCCCCCGTGCGCCGCCGCCTGCCCGCCTCCTGCGGCATCGAAAAAGGGGCAGGCAAATTCAGCAAATTCATCGTCTACCGTGCTTTTTATGACAAGGTGGCAGACATTGAAGATGACCCCTACAGAGTTTATTTCTTCCCCGCAAACCGCCTCGGCATCGGCTGGGTTGCAACCGAAGAAGACACCACCGATATGCTTATCGGCGTGTTCGATGAACTGACACAGGCAGATATTGATGCCGTGTCCGCAGACCTGCGTGCCAAAAATCCGCAGATGGGTAACCGGCAACTGCGTGGCGGTCAGATTGTGAAAATCCCCGTCCGTCAGCCCCTTGCCGTCATGGTTTGTGACGGGTATGCCGCCATCGGCGACAGCGCATTCATGACCGTGCCCGTGATCGGCTCGGGCATTGCAAACTCGCTGAAAGCCGCACGCATGCTTGCCGACACCATTGTGGAAGACGAAGACCGTGTGTATTCCTGCGAAACACTGTGGAAATATCAGGTGCGCTACTTTAATGCACTCGGTTCTTCCCTGTCCCCGCTTGCCTGCGTAAAACTTCTGCTTACAAAACTGACAAGCGAACAGCTCGATTACCTCATCGACAACCATGTGTTGACGGCGGATGACCTGACCATCGGTGCAAACGCAACAGGCTTGGGTGACTTTTTAAGCATGTCCCCCGCCTCCATGCCCGACCGCCTCAAAGGGCTTGCAAAACGCCCCGACATCATCAAAAAGCTGCTTCCCTGCGGCAAAACACTCGTGCAGATCGTTGCCCACAATGCAACCATGCCCCGGCAATGGGAACGCCGCAAGGTATTTTCATGGGCGGCAAACTATTGCAGAATTTTCAGA
The DNA here is from genome assembly GCA_017416485.1 of Clostridia bacterium. Taxonomy (GTDB): domain Bacteria; phylum Bacillota; class Clostridia; order Oscillospirales; family Acutalibacteraceae; genus RUG806. Next base: position 26,118 of record JAFQCH010000004.1, read on the forward strand.
AATTACTGTACCCAATAAATATTGAGAGAGAGCAAAAGCATTTTTAAGGAGACAAAGGCATGAAAGTTCTGATTATCAACGGCAGCCCCAAAGGCAAATACAGCTGTACCTTGCAGACCTCGCTGTATCTTGAAAAACTCTTCCCCGCATGCGAATACACAGTGTTGCACTGCGCACAGCAGATCAGAAAATACGAAAAAGACATCAATCTGTTGATCGACGAAATCAACAAAACAGACCTTGTTGTTTTTTCCTACCCTGTTTACACCTTCCTGTGCCCCTCGCAGTTGCACAAAATTATTTATCTGCTGAAACAGAACAACTGCAAGTTTGAAGGCAAGTTCTGCACGCAGATCTCCACCTCCAAGCATTTTTACGATGCCACCGCACACAAATACATTGAAGAAAACGCACTCGACCTCGGTTTTTCGTTCATCAAAGGGCTTTGTGCCGACATGGATGACCTGACCACCGACAAGGGGCAGAAAGAAGCGGAAGATTTCTGGAAATACATTCTGCACTGTGTTGAAAACAACATCCGCGAACAGAAAGTTGTGCGTAAACTTGCCGACATCCCCGCTTTTACGGCAAGTGCACAGGCGGTCGAAAAGAAAAGCACATACGACACCGTCATCGTTACCGATGCAGAAGAAACAGACGCCAACCTCTTGCAGATGATCGAAGAATTCAAGGCCGTGTACCCTTACCCCGTGCGCGTTGTCAACATGCGTGAATTCCCGTTTGACGGCGGATGCCTCGGTTGCTTCAAGTGTGCCGTCAGTGAAAAGTGCGTTTACAAAGACGGTTTCGACGAATATCTGCGTAAGACTGTTCAGACGGCGGATGCATTCGTGTATGCGTTCCGCATCAAGGACCATTCCCCCGGTCCCGTTTTCAAAACCTTCAACGACCGCCAGTTCTGCAACGGCCACCGCACCGTCACCATGGGCAAACCCGTGGGATATCTCATCAGCGGCAACTACCTGGATGAGCAGAATGTGCGCACGGTCGTGGAAGCCCGTTCACAGGTCGGCGGCAACTTCTTCTGCGGTGCCGCAAGTGACGACAACTCCCCTGCCGACGGCATCGTCGCAATGGCACAAAGACTTTCTTATGCCGTTGAAACCAACTACAACCAGCCTGCCGACTTCTACGGTGTGGGTGGTATGAAGATTTTCCGCGACCTCATCTACGTTATGCGTGGTCTTATGAAAGCCGACCACAAGTTCTACAAAAAGCACGGCTTCTATGATGACCTGCCCACCAAGCAGAAAGGCAGAATGATTGCCATGACCCTTGTCGGCAACCTGATGGCAATGCCCTCTGTGCAGGCAAAGGCAGGCAACTACATGAACGAGGGCATGCTCATGCCTTATAAAAAAGCCATGGAAAAGGCCGGAAAGAGAGCAAACGAAAAGAAATAAATTGCGGTTTGTAGGGCTGATATCAAAGTAAATTTTCCTCTCAAATACTTGTCGCCCCTGAAAGGGGAGATGTCACGAAGTGACAGAGGGGTTAAGCAAGTTTGCACAAAGTTGGTCTACAAAGTCTGCTATTACCGCACAAAACCCCTCTGTCTGCTTAACGCAGACATCTTTTTCTCCGAAAACGGGAACCCCTTTGTCAGCTTCGCTGACATTTCCCCTAACAGGGGAATAACCTTTCAGGGGCGACAAGGGGTAGAGTAGGTCGGCTTGTGAGTAACGGCAAGTCAGCGACAAACTCCAATTTGCAATCAAAAAAAACACCCAATGAAAGTGAGGATGAACCCATGAAAAAACTGCTTGTTATTCTGCTCAGCGTTATTTTGTTTTCATTCTGTCTCCTCAGCGCACAGGCTGCCACACTGCCCGACACGGCTGTGATCGTGGTCAGCGAAAATGCAAGCGAAACGGACACCTATGCCGCAACCATGCTGCAGAATTACCTACGGCAGGGCGGGCTGGAACTACCGATCGTAACAGACAATACCGAAACGGCAGCTTTTGAAATCCGCATCGGGGAAGCCGGTCGCACAAAACCTGCACTGCGAAGTGCAACCGACGGTGCCTACCGTATTGAAAGCACGGACGGTGCGATTGAAATTGTCGGTGCAGGCAACCGAGGCACGATCTACGGAACGTATGCGTTTCTCGAAAAGCTGTGCGGTTTTCATTGGTATGCAATCGATGTCACGGTGATTCCCGATGCCACAAAGATCGACCTTGCCGAAGACATTCTCATTGAATACGAACCCGCATTCGAATACACCGACACCGATTGGCTGAGCCCCCGTGATGCACAATATTCCCTTGCCAACGGCCTCAACGGTGGGCCCTACAGAACGCTTTCTGCCGAGCAGGGCGGTACGGTGGATTACATTTCCAACTTCTGCCACACCCTTGCCACACAGTTCTGCGCGGCAGACACCTATTTTGCAGACCATCCCGAATATTTCGCTTTGCACAACGGGCTTCGCGTGCCGAATCAGCTTTGTCTGTCGAATGAAGACGTTGTGGAAATCGTAAAAAATGAAGTGTTCGGCATCCTCAATGAAAAACACGATCCGACCGCTGCCGTGCAGATCATTTCCCTGACCCAGCACGACAATCAGCAGTACTGCCAATGTGAAAACTGCAAGGCCATTGACGAAGCAAACGGCTCTCCTTCGGGCTCGATGATCACCTTTGTGAACAAAATTGCCGCCGCTGTCAAAGAAGCGGGCTACGACAACATTGCCATTGACACATTCGCTTATCAGTACACCCGCAAAGCCCCCACGCAGGTCGTTCCGCTTGACAATGTCATTGTGCGCCTTTGCACCATCGAATGCTGTTTTTCGCATCCGCTGAACGATGAAACCTGCGAACAGAATGCCGCACTCAAGGCAGACCTTGAAAACTGGAACAAAATCTGCGACCGCATTTATGTGTGGGATTACGCCACAAACTATGCCTACACCCTCGGCATTTTCCCCGATTTCGGAGTTCTGCAGAGCAATATGCAGTTCTTCCGTGACCACGGGGTTAAAGGTGTTTACGAGGAAGGCAACTACTATATGGGTGCCTGCAACACCGAATTCGGCGATCTGCGCGCCTATCTGCTTGCAAAGCTGCTGCAGAATCCAGACTGCGACATAGCAGCCGAAACCGAAGGCTTCCTGAATGCCTATTACGGTGAGGGCGGTAATGCCATCGGCAGATTCCTTGCCATGATCACCGAAAACAGTGCCAAAACGCACCACGGCATTTATGTAAAAATGACCGAAACCCTGTCGCTGACAAAAGAAGAAATTACAACCTGCGACAGCTTCTGGTCAGAAGCCAAAGCCGTAACAGCGGACGATACGGCTGCCCTTGCACGCATAGAACGCAGCGAGCTTTGCTGGCGGTTCTGGAAAGCCTGCAACAAGGAAAGCGAATTTGCGGGACTCGGTGCATTCAAAGAAAACCGACAGCTGTATCTTGACATTCGTGATCTCGGCACAACGCAGTATTGCGAGGGCTCGAGCGTGTTTGCGGACTACAACAAAACGTTGACCTACACCAACCCGGACGGCTGGAACAGAGCCTCCTCAGCCACGACGGCTAACCTGATCGCCATTGTCATGTATGCGGCCGTTGTGATCCTGGCGCTGGTTATTTTCATAACAGCAATCAAAACCAAAAAATATATGTATGTTGTGCATCTTCCGCTGTTGGCAGGCTTTATTGAAGTGGTGCTGTGGAACCGCAGAGCCTATCTTGCATGGAAGGATCTCGGCCAGCTTGCCCTTACGGTCATCCTCTTTGCCGCGGCATTTGCCTTTGTTGCAGCCGCCGCTTCCCTTGCAGCAAACAAAAAGAAGAAGATCGCAGCCATTGCAGGCATTGTCGGCGGTATTTCATTCCCCGTTGTATACTTTGCATCGTCCTACATTGTCAATATAGTAATTTACAAAGAACTGGGCAATCAACAGGCCATTGCGGTTGCCATTATTGCTTACAGTGTATTGCTTCTTATCATGCTTGCAATCACCGAACTGCGCCTGAAAAAGGCAAAATAAAAATCAAAATAAAAACCAAAGAAAGGAGGACCGGCTTATGGCTTTGCTTTGCACACTTTTGTTTGTTGCTTTTCCGTCTGTCATCATTTTTGCAAGCACAAAAATCAAGCTGCTTGAAAAAATCGGCGTTGTGCTGTTGTGCTATTTGTGCGGCATGATCGTCGGCAATCTCGGCATTCTGCCCGAAAGTTTCACATCCCCTGCCGCCGACGGCAGTGACAGCATTTTAAGTTTGTTGCAAAGCATTTCCATCTGCATCGGTCTTCCTTTGGTTTTGTTTTCGCTTGACATAAAAACATTTTTCAAAACAGCCAAAAAAGGCATGCTGTGCATGGCTTGTGCCTGTGTTTCGGTGATGGCTGTCACCTTTGTTCTGCATCTTGTTTTCCGCACGTCCACCCCCGAAAGCGCACAGTATGCCGCAGGGGCTGTGGCAGTTTACACAGGCGGCACGGTCAACTTCGGTGCTATCCGCAATTCCATCGGCATTTCGCACACCGATTACATTCTTTTCAACACCTACGATTCCATTGTTTCGGTGGTTTACATCTTCTTCATGTCCACCGTAGGAAGAACATTCTTCACCAGAGTGATGCGGCTTCCCGCGTTCAATAAAAACGAAAAAAACAGGATTCAACTTGACAGCTCCGTCATCGACGAATCCGTTCACACATACAAACAATTGCTTAACAAAAAATATATCGCAGGACTGCTCGGTGCTCTGGGGCTTTCGGTGCTGATTTTCGCAGTGTCGTATGCACTGAATCTGCTCGTTTCCCGCCTTGACCCGTCACTCGGCATGACGGCAATGATGCTTTGCATCACAACGCTCGGCATTGCGTTTTCGTTTGTTCCCAAAATCCGCAGCATTGCAAAATCATTCCAGCTCGGGATGTATATCATCTACATTTTCTGCTTTTCCGTTGCCGCAAGTGCCGATTTCAGAAGTCTGATGCACTTCCATCTCCCCATTTTCTGCTATGTGTTTGTGACCATTGCAGCGGGTGTGCTGTTGCACGCACTGTTAAGCAAACTTTTCAGAGTGGATGCCGACACGTTCATTGTCACATCCGTTTCCGCCGTCTGCTCCCCGCCGTTTGTACCTGCGGTTGCGGCGGCACTCGGCAACCGTGAAGTTCTCGTTTCGGGGCTTGCCACGGGTGTGGTCGGCTACGCGCTCGGCAATTACCTCGGCAATGCGGTCTACTGGCTCTATAATCTGATATAAAGGAGGTCTTTTGCGTGAAAACCATTCCCGAATACGGCAGGAATTACGATGAAATTCTGCATGAACTTGATACTTTTGCCGCAGAAGACCCTGCCTACAAGGACGGCAAAACATGGTCGCTTGTGTATTACAAGGATGAAGACTATACCCATTTTCTGTCGCAGGCACACGAAAAATACATTTCCGCAAACGGACTCAACCCCACCGCATTCAAAAGTCTGAAGCACTTTGAGAACGACATTGTGGCCTTCACGGCAGAGCTGCTGCATGCCGATAAAAAGGCGGCAGGCTGTGTGACAAGCTGCGGCACGGAAAGCTGCATGCTTGCCGTGAAAACCTACCGCGATTGGGGCAAAGCCGAAAAAGGCATTCGCCACCCCGAAATGATTGTTGCCGAAACTGCACATGTTGCGTGGTTCAAGGGTGCGGAGTATTTCGGCGTGAAGGTGCATACCGTGCCCGTTGACAAAGACTTTAAAATCGACCTCAAAGCCGTCAAAAGAAAAATCAACCGCAACACCGTCCTGCTTTTAGGCTCTGCACCCGAATATCCGCACGGCATCATTGACGACATTGTTTCACTCGGTCAGCTCGGCAAAAAGCACAACATTCCCGTGCATGTGGATGCCTGCGTGGGTGGATATCTGTTGCCGTTCATGAAAATGGCGGGTGCAGACATTCCCGATTTTGACTTTGGAGTAGACGGCGTTACCTCCATGTCTGCCGATATTCACAAATACGGATTTGCGGCAAAGGGTTGCAGCTGCATTCTTTATAAGAATCTTGATTATTTCAAATACCAGTGCTTCGTGCATGCCGATTGGCCGGGCGGTCTGTTTGCCTCCCCCGCCATGCTCGGCACAAGACCCGGCGGTGCATACGCCGCCGCATGGGCCGCCATGCAGGCACACGGCAGGCAAGGCTACATTGACCTTGCAAAACAGACCATGCAAAATGCCGACCGCATCCGCGAAGGCATCCGAAACATTGACGAACTCGAAATCATCGGCAACCCCGTTTGTTCGCTGATTGCCTACAAATCCAAAGACCCGTATAACGTCAATATTTTTGCCGTGGGTGACGAAATGCAGAAAAAGGGCTGGCACATTGACCGCCTTGTGCATCCCGACGGCCTGCATGCAATGGTGACAGCTTCACACACCGATGTGATCGACACCTACCTTGCCGACCTGCGCGAAGCCGTAGAAGCTGTTAAAGGGAAACCGGAACTTGCCTTGCAGGGCGAAGCCGCAACCTACTCCACAGTCGGTCATATTCCGCTGAAAAAAATGGTGCAAAAATCGGTGCTTGATATATTCTCGCAGTCCTATGAGGTTTCAAAAGGGCTCATAGATCTGTCGGATTCCTCGCAGGTCACAGGCGGCGGAACAATGGACAAAATTGTAAACAAACTTGTGATGAAAGACATACAATCTCCCGGTTTTGCAAAAAAACTCGTAACGGGGGCAAAGGTTGCGGGCAGTGTCGGCTTGTCATTGGCCGCAACGGGCATCACGAATGCGGTTGTTAAAAAAATCAAAAAATAACAGGAGGAAATCACAATGGGCGAATCGGTTCTGTTTGTTTTTCTTTGCATCATCGCCATGGCATACGGCTGGGGCATGCGCGGAAGCATTCTCGGCGGTGAAAAAGGCGCCATGCTGCCGGGTGCGTTTGTCGGCTTGCTGATTGCGCGTTTTTCGGGCATTCCCGCACTGGAAGAAAACTGGTTTTTCCTGACCACGGCAGGTGCCTGCGGATTTTTCCTCGGCGGCTGTCATACCTACGGTGAAACACTGGGACTTACCATGAACGGCATCGGCACACCCGGCTTCAAAAGAGGGCTTGCAGGTGTGTTTATCAAAGGTTTCATGTGGTTTTCGGTCGCCTGCGAAATGATTGGCATCTGCATCGTTTCAGGCGGTGGTGAAACCTATTCCGCAGGCGATGTGATTTTTACCTACCTTGCCACCATTCCCGCATTTTTCCTCGGCAGATCGCTGCTGAACCGTCCGCACAGACCCAAGGACAACGTATTCCCGAAAATCTACTTTTCAAAAACACGGCCCGAATGGTGGGGCGGCACACTGTTTGTGTTTCTCACCTTCTTCATTCTCAACCTTGTTCGCCACGATTGGTTCACCGCCATTTATTCGGTCGGCGTCGGACTGTTTGCAGGCGCAGGCTGGGTCGTTGCACAACTTGTGCATGTTTACACACGCCCGAACATGAAACTGAAAAACGGCAAATTCCTGTTCGGCAAACTGCAGGAAAAAAGACTTGTCGAATCCTGGAAATTCATGGAATGTTTGATCGGCGGATTCGGCGGACTTGCCATGTCGGCAGGCTTTTTGTTGCTCAAAGGCTTCTTGCCTTACACAGCGGAGTCGACCGTTTATTCCGTGCCGTTTGCGGAATATGATGTGCCCATGAGCGTGGTGTGGACGGTGCTGTTCCTCATCAATGCCCTGCACATCATTGTGGAACCCATTCCGAAAAAGAAAAGGATAGACGAACTGTATTCTTTGGATCAGCTCACAAAAGAAGAATTTGACACCGCAACCGCAAAACTTGCCACACCCCCGTTCTTGATGAAATACAGACCCCTCTTTGTTGACATCTTCGAGGGTGCGGACTTCATTATTCTCGGTTTTTTACCGACCCTGCTGGGTATGCTCGGATCGGCACAGACCGCAAGGCTGTGTGCCGTGTTCGTACTGTTCTGGGTGCTGACGGATGAAATCTGCTTTGAGCAGGTCATTTACCGCAAATCGCGATACATTTTCCGAATTTGCATGCTTGCTTTCAGCGCACTGCTGCTGATCGGTGTGCACCTGCAACCCGACTTTTTCAGTGCAGGATTCACCCTTCTGCTGCATGCCGTCAGTTATGAATTATTGCAATTCTTGTGGCAACAACGCCCTGCCATCATCAAAAAACGAATTGAAAAAACAGGCTCGCTCAAGGGGGCAATTTTGTCCTTCGGCGGTCAGCTGACCGTGCAGGCATTTTTTGTACCGACCTGCATTATTCTTGACATTGTTGCACTGACGATCATATAAAGCAATGATTTTAATGCTCAACAAACCCCGCGGGCTGATTACCGCCTGTCGGGATGAAAAAAACAGAACTGTCATGGAGTGTCTGCCCGAAGAATACAAGCACCTGCGCCCCGTAGGCAGACTCGACAAGGAAACCGAAGGCTTACTGCTTTTTACCGATGACGGCAAATTCACCCAAACCCTGCTTGACCCTGCAAGCGGCATTGCCAAAACCTATGCGTTTTTGTGCTTCGGGCACCTGACCGAAGAGGGCATAAACGAATTGCAAAGCGGCACTTGCCTTTATGCAAACAACCGTCCCGCCAAGCCCTGCGAGGTACTGTTGCAGAGGTATCTGACGGTGCAGGATGTGGGAAATTACATCAGCGAACGCAGACGCGAACACCACCTGAACAACCCCACAGGCAAAGCTTCGCAAGGAATCATACGCATCACCGAAGGGCAAAAGCACGAGGTGCGGTTGCTGCTTCGCACGGTGCGCTGTGCGGTGCTGTATTTAAAGCGGCTGTCCATCGGCAATTTGATGCTCGATGAAAATCTTGCCCCGGGAGAAAGCCGTCTGTTGACACAAAAGGAAGTGCAACAGCTTTTGCAACCCGCACCGACATTGACACAAGACATTTATAAACATCTTCTTCCCCCTATCAATCTTCCCTGAAAGGACTTTTTATTTATGGAATTCACCCAGGACTGGATCATGCGGCAGGTGCAGATGCTCGCGCAGATGCTTGCCAAAATTCTGTTCGGCAAAGACACGACCGATTATATTATTGAAAACGAGGACGACCTCAACGGCACGGATCTTTTATACAAAGCACTGTGCGCAAAGCTCGAAAAAGGCGATATCTGCGGCGCGGAAGACCTGCTGTTTGAAGCACTCGAAAACGGCGGCAAAGAAAATTTAGAAGTTGCAATCGACTTTTATGCAAAGCTCAACAAAATGAGCGATGCCGAATTGGAAAACGCAAATTTCAGCCGCGAAGAGGTGGAAGAAGGACTCAAAAACGCTGTTTCCATGTTCGGCTTGGAAGGAATACTGTGACAGATAAACTGCAAATGCAAAATGCAAGAATGCAAAATGCAAAATTAAAGGGTCGTTGGCACTCCGATTATAGAGTAAGAATAACTTTGATTTATATGCAATGCCACATTTTGTAATTTATTTGTATAAAAAATAATTACAAAGTGCCGTTATTCGCACAAAATTAAAATTTATATCTTCTATAAATGCCAACGCAGTTCCGATAATTTTGCATTTTGCATTCTTGCATTTTGCATTCTATTTATCTTTTCCATTCTTTGGGGTCATCCAAGCCGACACTTGCCCGCAGAATGCTTCTTGCATCGGATGCAGTCACCCCCGTAAAATCATCCACGTCGCAGGCTTTGTACTGCACACTGTCGGGAACAAAATCTTCAAGATTGACCGATAAACGAAGTGTCAGCCTTGCATCTTCCGCATTGATGATACCGTTGCCGTCGCAATCTCCTGGCACAACCACGGTATAGTTTGTTCCGTCTGCAAGGGTCAGCACCATACCCGTGCCGACAAACACATCTTCCGCAACGGCATTGCCGTCCTTGTCGGTCAGCACGGCACCGTCCCCCGCTTGGTGCAACAAATCCGCCGACGGAATTTCAGCCACAACCGAAAGGAAACCGTCCATATTCACCGTGGCTGTTTCATTGCCGGGGAAAGCGGTTTTTTCCATTTTTGCGGTCTGCAAAGCATGGCATTGTTCGCAATTGCGCTGTGCAATGCCCTCGGTTTCGGGGCCGGGACAGGCTGTCACATCCCACTTTCCCGCGGTGTGCGTGTGTTCAAAAACAACCTCAATATTTTTCGGAATACCGTCGGGATAGGCTTGGATCCATTGTTCCTTGTTGCCGCCGAAATAGATCTTTTTCAGGTAATAGCACTGATCAAAAGCAGATTCATCAAGACTTGTTATGGTTGCAGGAATATACAACGCATCCAAAGTCTGGCAATAGCGAAAGGCTTCATTTCCTATCAACTGCAAACCCTCCGGGAGTGTGATTTTGGCAAGAAACAGACAAGCCTTGAACGAACTGTCTTCCAACTGCGTAACAGCGGGGGGAATCACGATTTCTGTTAACGATTCACAACCGAAAAACGCATATTCGCCGATTTTCATAAGGGTGTCGGGCAACTGCAAATCACGCAGGGCTATGCAATCATAAAACGCATATCTGCCGATTCCCGTGAGGGCAGACGGAAGAACAACATCCGTCAGATTATAACACCCGTAAAAAATTTGTTCGGGCAATTCGGTGATGCCGTCGGGCAGAGTCATTGCCGTCAGTGCTGCACAGCCGTAGAATGCAGAAGTGCCGAGTTTTGTTACGGTTTTCGGCAAGGTGATTTCTTTGAGATTATAACAATTATAAAACGCATTGTTGCCGACCGTTTGCAATGCTTCGGGAAGATTGATTTCTTCCATGCGGGCACAATCGGCAAACACTCCGTCTGCAAGGGCAGTAACCGCTTTCGGCAAGGTCATACTGTGCAATTCACGGCAGGATGAAAAAGCATATTCTCCGATATCGGAAACGGTTGCAGGCAAAATAATTTCTTCCAAGCGGATGCAACCGCTGAAAACACGGTTGCCGATGGCGGTGAGTTTGTCGGAAAAAGTCACATTTTGCAAATTTCTGCAATTTTCAAACAGCAAATCAGGCAATTCGGTAATTCCGTCAGGCAGGGTAATGTTCTGCAAAGCAAAACAGTTGCGAAATGCGCCGTCCGCAATTCCGGTCACGGTTTCGGGCACAACAAGCTCTGCCGCAACAGCCTCGGTGAAGCCGCGCAGCACGGTCATATCCGCACTGTAAAGCACACCGTCCTTTTCAATCACATCGCCGTCCGTGATTTTGTCCTGCTCATCGGGCGAACCGACAAAAAGCTCCTTGTCGAGCTCGGAATTTGTGTCCAGGATTTTATGAATCTGATCGTCTGCCTTTTCACAATAAATTGCACGAAGAGAGGGGCAGTTAGCGAATGCAGCGGTACCGATGACGGTTACATCGGCGTGCAGCTTGATTTTTTCAAGCGACTGACAGCCGTAAAACTGATAATTGCCGATTTCGGTCACAAAATCGGGTGCCGTGATTTCGGTTACGATTTTGCCGTCAAACAGCAGGTCTGCTCCGTTATAAAGCGGATTTGCGTGCGCAGACATAAATTCAAGTCCGCACCACAGCGAAGCATCTGCAATATGCACATCCGACAGCAAGGGGCACATGAAAAATGCCTGCTCGTCAACCCTGCGCAAGGATTTCGGGATGGTCACACTGCGCAGATTATCACAGAAATTAAAACTGTATTTGCCGATCACCAAGACTGACTCGCCGATTTCCACCGTTTCAAGATTGTCGTATTCTTCAAACATGTAGGTGCCAACATTCTGCACACCGTTTTGTATTTTTACGGCGGTGATTTGGTCGGCATAAGAATACCACGGGTAGTCCTGCACATACATGTCCTGCATTTTCCCTTTTCCCGATATGCTCAAAAGACCTGTGTTATCCAGCACCCAGGTCAGGTTGTTGTCTTCTCCGAATGTGCCGTCTGCCACAACCGCGGCAAAACTTGCATTTGCGGGAATCATCCCGACAAACAGAGATATAACAAGCAGAAAAACTGCAATATAAAATTTTGCTTTTTTTGATTTTTGCATGCGATAGCCTCATTCAAGAATAATGGATACCCTTATTTTATAATATTAAAAGGCTTTTTTCAAGCATTTTCTGACATTGACGGCATGCTGAAAATATGGTAAAATAATATAAAATATTTAAGGAGACTCCATGAAAGAAAAACTCATTACAGAACTCAAAACACTCAAATGGTACCGTTTTCTGATTTTGTTGGCGGCAGGTTGCATCAACGCATTCGGCGTGACGGTGTTTTTAGCACCCGTCAAATTATATGACGGCGGCATTTCGGGCACAAGCATGCTTTTGTCGCAGATTACACCCGATTACCTGACCTTATCCGTCTTTCTTCTGCTTCTGAACATACCGCTGTTTTTGTTCGGACTCAAAAAACAGGGGCTTGCATTTACGGTCTATTCCCTGTTTGCGGTCTGCATTTATTCCCTCGGTGCATGGCTGATTACGGACATTCTGCCCATTGATGTCAGTGTGTTTTCTCCCCTTGCAGGCAACGATCTGTTTTTGTGTGCGCTGTTCGGCGGCATTGTTTCGGGCATCGGCAGCGGACTGACCATCCGTGCAGGCGGTGCCATTGACGGCATAGAAGTGCTGGCTGTTATTTTTGCAAAAAAGCTCAACATCACGGTCGGCACATTCGTTATGATCTATAACTGCATTGTGTATATCACGGCAGGTCTGATTCTGCAAAGCTGGGTGTTGCCGCTGTATTCCATTGTTGCATACGGTGCAGGGCTTAAAATGGTAGACTTTATTGTGGAGGGCTTCGACCGCAACAAAGAAGTGATGATCATCACCGAACATCCCGACGACATCTGTAAAGCCCTGACCAGCGTATTTGAATGCGGGGCTACAAAAATTGCCGCAAAGGGCGGTTATTCGGGGGCAGACAAGTCGATCGTTTATTTTGTTATCAACCGTTTTCAGATTTCCCGCATGCGTGACATCGTGCATTTTGTGGACCCGAAAGCCTATGTGACCATCAGCGAAGTCGCAGACGTGTTCCACGGCGCAAAAATCGACCAATCGGAAACATAAAAAATCAACCGTCCCGTTGAAAGGACGGTTATTTTTATCTCATTTCAGTGGTTCAAAGTCGGATGCAGGATGCTTGCACAGCGGGCAAACAAAATCAGCGGGCAGTTCTTCACCTTCATAGACATAACCGCAGATTTTGCAGACATAGCCTTTCTTTTCATCCGTTTTGGGCTGGGGCTTGGGCTTGATGTTGGCAAAATAGTAAGAATAAGTCACGCTCGGCACACTTGACAGCACCTTGGCTTCTTCCACCGTGGCAATGAACACCGTATGGGTGCCGACATCCTGATAAGACTCGATTTTGCCTGCAAACACGGCATTGGTCACACCGCCGACATAAGCGACTCCGTTTGCACAGCGAAGCGGTACATCCACAAATTTATCCGCATCCCTGCCGCTTTGGAAGCCGAAATGCTGAAACACTTCAAACGGAGTTTCTTCAGTGAGCACAGACAGTGCAAACACGCCGCTTTCTTTAAGCATTTCATTGGTGAAATTCTGATTGTTGACGGCAAACAGCAGTCTTTTGGGGGTGTCCGTCACCTGAATGGCGGTGTTGATGATGCAGCCGTTGTCTTTGCCGTTGAGAGAAGTACTTAACACAAACAAACCGTAAGACAGTTTGTGCATGGCGGTGGGATCTATCGTATTCATAAAGAAGCATCCTTTCTTTTTCTACTATTCTTTTTCTACTACCATAAATATAGTACAACAGAATCTTAAAATAATCAAGTATTTTCCTTTTTATAAGAAATTAAAAAAATAATGTATGCTTTTTCTTTACTTTTGGGAATGCTGTATGTATAATAGGGTCATAAATCTCTTTTGAAACGGAGAAGTTTATGGAAAACAACAATACACTGCAAAAAAAATACGGACTTGTGACTGCGATCTGCATGGTCGTCGGCATCGTTATCGGCTCGGGTGTCTTTTTTAAGGCACAGAACATTTTGGTTGTCACAGAAGGCAACATGAGCATCGGCATTGCCGCCTGGCTGGTCGGCGGTACCATTATGCTGTTCAACGTGCTCGCATTTGCACAGCTTGCGCAGAATTACTCCAAAGTAAACGGCCTTACGGACTACGCGGAAGCCACCATCGGCAGTAAGTATTCTTACTATGTCGGCTGGTTTATGGCGTTCATCTACTCCCCGACGATTTCCTCCGTGCTTGTTTATGTTACCGCAAAATACACGCTCACATTCATCTGCTCGGTAAATCCTGACTTTGCACTGCACATCGGTGCGGCAAACGGCGGTCTTGATTTCGGTCCCGAAACAATGACGCTTGCGCTGTTTTTCCTTTGCTTCAGCTTTGCAATCAATGCACTGTCGCCGAAGATTGCCGGCAAAATTCAGGTCAGTGCAACCATTATCAAGCTCATTCCGCTTGTGCTTATGATGATTGTCGGCACGATTTACGGATTTACCCATATGTCCGCCGAACAGCCTGACCTCAGCATTCTTGCACACAACTTTGCTGTGGGCACCGGTGCAGGCGACACTTTTTTCAGTGCCATCGTTGCCACGGCATTTGCCTATGAAGGCTGGATCATGGCAACCTCTATCAACGCGGAACTCAAAAACGCAAAACGCAATCTGCCCATTGCACTCATCGTCGGCGGTATTGTGATCGTTGCGGTTTATGTGCTTTATTTCATCGGCATTGCAGGCGGTGCGAGTGTTGAAGAACTGCAGAAGGACGGCGCAACCGTTGCATTTATTCATGTTTTCGGACCTGTCATCGGCAATATTCTGAACCTGTTTGTTGCTGTTTCCTGCTTCGGCACTCTCAACGGCCTGATGCTCGGCTGCACAAGAAGTATGTATGCACTTGCAGCCAGAAACCACGGTCCGTCCCCGAAGATTTTTGCACAGGTGGATGCCGCCACCAACATGCCCGCAAATTCCGGTATTGCGGCACTGCTGATCACCGCCTTTTGGGTAGTTTACTTCTACGGCGCAAACCTTGCCCCCGCATCATGGTTCGGCCTGTTCAGCTTTGACTCCTCGGAACTGCCCATCGTTACGCTGTATGCGTTCTATATTCCCATTTACTTTGCATTCATGAAAACCGCAAAGGGATTGCATCCTGTCAAGCGCATTGTGTTGCCGTTGCTGGCTGTTATCAGTTCGGTTGCAATCATCTTCTGCGCGATTTATGCGCACGGCTACGTGCCTTACCTTGCCGCCAAAGAAAACGGCACATTCAGTTTCCCCGTACTGTTCTATCTGATTGTATTTGCAGTCGTGATGCTTGCCGGCATCTTCTTCTATAAAAACAAGAAATCAGACAAAACAGAGGTGACTGCGGAATGAAAAAAGCAAAACTGAGAAGACCGCATGAAATTGAACATGTTGCCAACAAGGGTTGGGAAAAATTCTGGTTCTATTTTGTGCAATGGACATGGGGCGCTCCCGTTAACCTCATCGGCGGGTTTGTGCATCTTGTTTTACGCAGAAAATTCCGCCACGAAAAATTCTGCAATGCGATCATCACCTACATCCCCGGCAACTGGGGCGGACTCTCCTTGGGGCTGTTCATCTTCATGGCAGATGACCGCGACGAGGGTTGGACAAAAAACACGCAGATCCACGAATACGGCCACACCATTCAGTGCCTGCTGTTGGGGCCGTTGTATTGGTTCGTGGTTGCCATTCCCAGTGCATTCTGGTGCAACTGCATGAAGAATTACAGAATCAAAAACAATGTGTCCTACTACAAGCTCTACTGCGAAAGCTGGGCAAACAAGTGGGGACAAAGATGGAGCAAGAGAAAGCAATACGGACTCAAATAAGAAAAACAAGAAAGCATCACACATTCCGAAAACGGTTTGTGTGATGCTCTTTTTTATGTTTTGTTTGCAGTTGCAAGCGGTTTTTTGCTTTTCTTTTTTATAAAACCGATTATTTTCACGGCAAAATCTGTTAACAAAGTCTGCAATACCTGCAGAACATAAGACAACAGCAAGGATAAAACAATAACAATCGGCACAACTGCAAAGAAATACACAAACCGATCCTCGATTTCGCCCACATGGTCTTTGAGAAGCGGATAAAACAATTTGTCAAAAATCCACGAAAGCAGGTAGGCGTTCATGCACAGGCCGGATATTTTTGCAAATCCATTTCCGATAACGGCCGGCATTTTATCGTACCGCAGATTCAGGAAAAACAGGAAAACCAGCAAAGTCAGAATAAAAGTGAACAGTGAATAATACTGGCACCACACACCCCAAATGAATTTAACCTGAAAAGACCGCCAGTATGTGTAAACACCGTAAACAAAGGTGACATAGAGAATCAAAAACAAATTGATCCATTTGTTCAGCCTTATTTTGTATTCGCTCAGATAGCAACCGAGAAAATAATACACCACAGGATACAGCACCGTGACCCACCAGTTCGGCAAAATCTCAACATAATCCGTGTTTGACGAGGGCAGATACCACCAATCCGCCGAATCAAAGTTATAAACATTGACCACCGAAGGCAAAAACACAAGGCAAACACCGATAATCAGCAGATTCCGCTTCCATTTCCGGGAAGGAATGTTATTATAAAGCAGATTCAGAAACGGAACAAACAAAAACAAGCCCATATACATTTCGATATACCATGAATACGGCGCGGCTTTGAATTCAAGAATTCCGATCAGCGTGCTGCGCAAGGTCCATTCCTGCTCCAGTTTCAGCACTGCAAAAACAACACAGGCAATGCTTGCCAGCACATAAGAGAAATAGGTTTTTCCGAGTTTTTTATAGTATGATGCGCTGAGTTGTTTTGTGCGCATCAGATAGCCCGAAAGCGTCATAAACAACGGCACGCAGATAATAAAAAGTGCACGGGCAATCACCATAATCAATGTTCGGGTGCTTTCAACGGTTGCCTGATAAAACCCTGAATTCAGCAAAAAATGCACACTCGGCACAAAAACAAATGCAAGACACCGCAAAATATCCGCGGCAGAATTGCGCTGCATACTTTTTTCATTCCCCATAAACAATCGCCTTTCTTTACCCTGCGGCCACCGTTTTCACAAATTCTTGCAGATACGGCGTTGCAAGGCATTCTTTTTCGTATGTATACTCACAAAACAATTCTCTGTTTTCATCGCTGTATTCCATTTGCTTGGAATACAGCTTGCTGTTTTCAAGCCACGATGCAAAACTGCGGTCTTCCCCGCACAGCAAGCGAATGATCAACGGCGACACAACAGCAAATCTGACCTTGGACAAAATTTCGCCGTCAAAAACACCTTTCAGAAAATACCGCCACAAAAAATAGCGGCAGAGATTGATGATGTAATGTTCTTCTTGTTTTAAAAGAGCAGAAAATTCGGTCGGCAGTTGTGTCTGCATTTTTTGCAATGCACTTGTCCACACAGCATCGATGGGTTCAAAAGCAGAAAACAGATTCACAAGCGCACCAACGGAAATATCATTTTTCGTGCAAACGGTCGGAACAAAATCATCATCTGTCTGCGGATTATCCATCATAAACTGCAGTTTTTCGGCAAAGGAAAGAACGGTGCAAAGTTTATCTGCCACAGGCATATCTGCCCTGTCAAGCAAATCAAAAATCTGTTTGCGGGATGCACATAAAAAATGAAAAAGGTCTTCATCAATTTCATCTTCTTGTTCATCCGTCTGCGATTCGAGCAAAGCAACACGATCGGTTGAAAGAATCAGCCGTGCACCTTCTTCGCACGAAAGCCCGATGCCGCCTTCCTTTACATTGCCGTACCATTCAAAATAACGCGGGTGGTCGCGACAGATCTGGCACAAATGGCCGTCGCCGCAATGTATGATGATGTCACAAAGATTTTTTTCATTGAGGAAAGGACAGCGTTCGCCTTGCAAAATAAAAGTATCGTCTTCGGCAATGTTATCACACAAACGCCTGCCGAAGTCGCCGCCGAGCGAACGATAGTATGCGGCGGTGTCGCTGTCGATGCCGATTTCCCAGCCGATACAGCAATTGTCGGTGCATTTGTCGGCAATGCAGTGAAATGCGTTGTAATAAGACGGTGTGATAAACTGCATGCACCTCGCTCCTTTCCGTATGATTTATATTATCACAAAAATCAACATTCTGCAACAAAAAAAACGGACTCCATTCGGAGTCCGTTCATTTTTATTTACCAAAGGTCATACGGTTCTGCCATGAACACATCATTGAGAGTTTTTGTGCCGTCAATGAGAGCCTTGGTGTTTTCGGAATAGGTGTAACCGTAAGCACCGTACAAATCGTTTTCGATGTACTTGACAATTTCGTCCAGCTTTGCTTTCTGTGTGTCATCCGCATCGGCAAACAGCGCGGCGTAAACGGCAATGGTTTCGCATTCGGTCATGGTTGCAAGACCTCTTGTGTAAAGCGCCACCACATTGTCATAAGCATCGGCAAACTTGCCGTTCAGCATGCAAAGAATGATGTTCTGGCGTTCACATTCGTAAGATTCATTTTCGTAAGCAAGTCCTTTTGCAACATAAGAAGCGGCAGTTTCGAGATCGCCTTCCATACGTGCCACACTTGCAAGGATGCTCAGGGCAATGTCGTCATAGGCGTTCACGGCAAGCATTTCGTCTGCCAGTGTCTTTGCGGCATCATAGTCACCATCGGAAACGGCAAGCTGCAACATGGAGTAGCCGTAAATGAAGATCTGTTCGGGAATGAGTTCGCGGACCTTTTCGAGATATTCGGTCTGTCTTGCGGGGGAAGCTTCATCTTCTGCAAAGAAATAGATTTCGCAGACAAAGCGGTTGTAATAATTGAATGCTTCGTCATACTTGTTGCTGTCTTCGGTCAGCAGTGCATCGAACTGGGCAGAAACTTCTTCGAAGGTGGGCACAGTGCCGTAGTAGCTTGAATAGTAAGCCTGCTGCATAACCGCACTTGCTTTCTGCATGGCGGCATCGGAAAGTTGCACGGCTTCGCAAAGGGTCTTGAATTCGCTGTCTGCAAGGGCTTCCACATCCACATAATTGGTGCAGTAAGTGGCGGCGGTTTGCAGGTCGCCTGTGTAGAATGCAGAGGAGATGATGCCTTCCAGCAGGGTGTTGGGCAAGGCAACATTGTCATCTGCAAGAAGTGTTGCAAGTTCCTGATATTTTGTGACGGCAAGGGTCAGGTTCTTTTCTTTTTCGGCATCCATGGCTTCTGCCAAAGGTGCGAAATAAGCCTTGTAGAAATCGGCAACGGTGGGATCGATGTTGCTCAGAGCAATCACATCATCCAGATTAACAGAATCAGCACTGCCTGCGGCAAGCGCATTCTTTGCATTTTCAATGAAAGCTGCAACCTTTTCTGCACTGAATGCACCGTCCAGGGTGGTCAGCAAGGTTGCGAAATCTTCGGTCAGAGCAGATTCTGCATCTTTTGCAAGAAGGGTGCTGTTTGCAGCAACATAAACATAAGCGGCGTGCAGATCTTCTACTTCAGCAGTCAGCACGGCGATCTTTTCAAGCGCAAGCGTGCCCTTCTGACCGATCGCGGTAAGATTTTCGGCAACAGCCTTGTAATAATCCAGTGCAGCTTTGCTGTCTTGCGTGTTTTCGCTGATAACGGCGCGGGCAAGATTGGTCAGGATGGTTTCGGCATCTGCATACAGACATTCGGGAATGTTGAGTGCGGAAACGATGCCCGACACATCGACTGCTTCATCTGCTGCATCCGTAAAGGTTGCAACATTTGCGCTCACGGCATTGAACTGTTCGTTGTCAAGTGCGGCAAACACATCTGCCGCTGCAAGGAATGCGGCATATTCTTCGGTCACAGGAGTGTAATCTGCACCCGTGATGTTCGATTTTGCATAAGAAAGTGCAGCGGCATAGCCCTTTGTGTAGGCAATGCAGATACAATTGCGTTCAGCCAGTGCGGGGCTCTTGGTGCTGTATTCGGCAAGACCGGCGATGGCAGCTTCATAGGCAACACCGGCATCGGAGAAAGCAAACTTTTCTTCCGCTTCCAGTGCTTTTGCAATGTTTTCAAGGATGGCAGTGATGGCGGCGGACAAGGTTTCGTCCGTGGTATACGTAGCGGCAAGGGCGGCAAAGTCGGCATCTGCACCTGCGGCTTCCACCTTTGTAAGGCATTCGGCGGCAAGGGTTTCAAACACACCTGCAATTTCTTCAAATGCCTTGAATTCAGCCGTCAGCGGAGAAGCGATTTGAGCTTCGGTCAGATTGCTGTTCATGTAGGCGATGGCGGCTGCATAGCCTTCGGTTTCAACGGTGCACACGGCAATCAGTTCATGCATGCGCTGTACTTCATCCGCATACACAGCGGAAAGCGACGGCATGTTGGCGATATCTTTTTTCAGGAAATTGAGTGCTTCTTTGTAATACTCTGTCTTGGCAGCAACATCTTCCACGCTTTCGGCACATTTGACGCTGTAAATATAGCTGTCGAGCTCGGTAAAGGACGATGCGTAGAAAGAAATGCCTGCCGTTACAAACATCAGCACAATAACAAGCAGGAAAGAAATGATGGAACCGATGATGGCTGATGCCTTTTTCTTTTCTTTCTTTTTCTTTTCCTTTTTCTTTTCGGGAACAACGGGAGTTTCTTCTTCCTCTTCGTCTTCCTCTACGATTTCTTCCAGTTCCTGAATCAGCGGATGCTCTTCTGCTTCGGAAGCGGTTTCGGCATACACATTCCGGAATGTTTCGGCAAGGTTTTCCATTTCATTCTGCAGAGAATCGTTTTTGTTTTCGCTCATCTTGTTACCTCCGTCTTGCGCAGATCAAAAAAAACCTTTTGAAATACGCTTAATAAATAAGTATTATACCATGCGTTATTTCAAAAGGCAATATTTTTATTCGTTCAGCAATAACTTTCTTGTGCGTTGGGGCTTGAACAGAATCACGCACACCAACAGCGTCAGAAGAAGCTCCGGCAACAGATAGGTGCCGTTGTAGAGCAAGGAATAAATATAAGGACCTTCCTCACCTGCCCACTGCCCCCAGATGACAACACCCGTGATATAGTGGCAGATAAAACGCAGCATAATACCGCATGATACTCCGAAATATATTCCCGCATTCTTAAAACGGGCTGAATCTTTATTTATATTTTTAAATACACAGGCAATTCCCAAGCCCGTGAACGGCACAAGGTAGTCGAACACAACGCAGATGATAAATGTGAACGCGGTGGTGCAATACACAAACACATTGCCCGACACAAAAGCGAAAGCCAGTTGAAACAGCGAATAGATAAAAGCCGTCAGCAAGCCCGCTTTCGGCCCGTTGCGAAAGCCTGCGAGCATGATGGGCAACATGCTCACGAAGGTGATTTCACCGCCCATGGGCATCCGCCAAATTATAATAAAACTGAAAACGATTGCCATGGCAAGCAAAAATGCACATTCAGCGGTGACACGTAAATCTTGTTTTTTTCTCATTTTGATTTTCCTTTCATCTTAAAAGGAAGAAAAAAAGTCTGCGCCGAAACGCAGACTGCAAAAAGTCTTCCTACATCGGCATTATCCGTACAGGTTAAAAGGGTTTGAAGCAAATCTTCATCTCAGCCGTTTGACAGCACCCCTGACAGATATTCATTTGTCTGTATTCTATAGCCTCAAAAATTGTTTGTCAAGAGGAAACATGATTTTTTACAATCACAAGTGTTCCCTCTTTTACGGCGATTCTGCTTTTTCTGCCTGTAAATTCGTTGCTGACACCCAATGCGGTCTTGTTTTCGAGGGTTGCATTGTCAAGACTGTACAGCAAGCCTTCTTCGCACACACCGTGCACTTTTTCGTCCGCGGCAAAAACGGAAATCACACCTTTTTCGTGCTCACCGAAGCAGATATCTCCGTTTGTGACGGCGGTGACGGTGTAATCACGGTCGCACAGATATGCTTTTTTTCCCTTGTGTGCAAGGTCAATGAGCAGAGCGATATTGGCAAGCGTGTGATCGAGTCGTTTGCCCGTGCCGCCGTACAGATAAAATATGTCGCATCCCTGTTCTTCTGCCAGATTTACAGCCGCCGCCATGTCCGTAACATCCTTTTGTACGGGCAGAACCACGGCATTTTCGGGGACAAACCCCAACGAGTCAAAATCCCCGATAACAAAATCGGGGGTAATTCCCAATTTTTCGCAGTAGGCAAGCCCGCCGTCTGCCGCCCACACAAGGCAGTTTTCGGGCAGGGTAAGCTGCTTTATATTCTGTTCTCCGGCTCCGAAAATAACAGCGGTTTTCATAAGTTCCTCAATTCAAAATATAATCGGTCAATTCGGCAGGGCTTGCAAACAGTTTGTCTGCACCTGCGTTCAGAAGTTCCTCATCCGTACCAAAGCCCCATTTTACCCCTGCGGCAAATACATCGGCACATTTTGCCGCTTCCATGTCGTTGTGTCGGTCGCCGATCATCAGGGTTTGTGCTTCGGTCGTATTGCAATCAGCAAGGCTTCGTTTTATAAATGTTACTTTGTCACTTTCATGGTCTTTAAAAGTGATACCGTGAATGCCGCAGAAGTACTTGTCAAGATCAAATAAAGGCAGGATTTTTTCAATGAACTGCAGTGGTTTTCCCGTGGCGATTGCCATTTTAAGCCCATTGTCCTGCAAGGTTTGCAACATTTCCGCTACGCCGTCATACACCTTTGTTTCGGCATAGCCTTTGACGGAAAAACGCTCTCTGTAAAGGCTCACAAAACGCTCGGCATTTTTGTCGTCGAGCATCAATATTTTTTTCCCGCTTTCAAACAACGGCGGGCCGATAAACGGGCGCAGTTGTTCGTCCGTCATGTCGGGCAAATCCATTTTTTGCAAGGCATAGCGGATGCAATTGTAAATGCCTTCGGAATTGTCGATGAGGGTACCGTCCACATCAAAAACAGCAGCATTGAATTTCATTTCAGTCCTCCAGAATCGGGGTGAGTGCCGCCATGATGCGGTCTGTGACTTCTTCAATGGTGCCGTCGGCATCAACAGAAATAATGGTGTCGCGGTCTTTGAGCATGTCGAACACATCCGCAAATCGGCTTTTGATACGGGTTAAGCTGTCCGTGTTTTCAAAAATTTCAACAGCAGAAGCATCCCTGTTTGCATGAATACGGGCAAGGCATTTTTCAATATCCATGGTCAGAAACACGCAGGCATCGGGCTTTGTGACTTCGGGGCAGTTAAAATGGCTGTCCGAAATCCATTGCAGGTCGGTGTCCGTTCCCTGATAGGCAAAAGTGGAATAATAATAACGGTCGCAAAGCACGATATCGCCGTCCGACAGATGCTTTATGATACCGTCTTCGGGGTCGGTGTTGTGGTTGATGCGGTCGGCTAAAAACAGACTTGCCGCCGCCCACGGCGTGCTTCGCTCCTTGCCGCCTAAAAATGCACGCAACAGTTTTCCCGTTGCCGTGCCCGTAGGTTCGGCGGTGGTGTAAACACTGTATCCTTTTTTGCGTAAAACATTAGCAACACACTGTAGTTGTGTGGTTTTGCCCGTTCCGTCAATGCCTTCAAAAACAATGAATTTTCCTGCCATGTTATCCCCCGATGATGTTGTGTAATTGCCTTGCAAGCTCTGCTAATTCTTCCAGTGTCAGACTTTCCGCACGGACGGTGGGAGAAAGCCCTGCGGCTTCCAGTGCCTGTGCGGCGGTCTGCTTGGAAACGGAAAGTCCGTTGGAAAGACCGTTCTGGGCAGTTTTTCTGCGCATGGAGAAAGCTGCACGCACCACTTTGAAGAAAAATTCTTCGCTGGGAACATCCACGGGCGGTTCTTTCCGCAGATCAAGACGAAGCACCGCACTGTCCACATTCGGGGACGGCAGAAAAGCCGTTCTCGGCACATCGAAGAGCCGCTGTGCGGTGGCATAGTAGTTGACCGCAACCGTGATGGCACCCGAATCTCTGCTTCCGACGGGGGCACACAGACGGTCGGCGGCTTCCTTTTGCACCATGACCGTGATGGCTTCGATGGGAAGACGGTTTTCGAGCAGATACATGATCACAGGCGAGGTGATATAATAAGGCAGATTTGCACAGACGTATGTTTTTCTGCCTTCAAATTTTTCTGCAATGAGTTTGTGAAGATCCGTTTTGAGCACGTCTTCGTTGATGATTTCCACATTGCGGCAGTCCGTCAGCGTTTCGGCAAGAACGGGCAGAAGTCTTGTGTCCAGCTCAACCCCTGCTACCTTTGCCGCCCGAAGCGACAGTTCTTTGGTCAGCACCCCGACACCTGTTCCGATTTCAATAACAGCGCTGTCTTTGTCGATGCCGCAGCTTTCCGCCATGCGAGGACAAACGGTCGGGTCGATGAGAAAGTTTTGTCCCATTGACTTTGAAAACGTGAACCCGTGCCGTCCGAGCAGGCTTTTTATGGTGTTGATATCGGAAAGATCGTGCATTTTGTCACCTTTTTATACAAGATATTTTTTGAATTCTTCGTAAGCCGCATCCCACACGGCGGTATTTTCGGGCGTGTAGCAGATGAGTTTTTCACCCTCTGCGATGATGCTTCTGGCTTCGGCAATGTCCTTAATTTCACCGCTTGCAAGAAGCTGAACGGCAATGTTGCCGAGCACGGTTGCTTCAATGGGGCCTGCATACACTTCTGTGTTGCAGCTGTCTGCCGTCATGCGGCAAAGCAGTTTGTCTTTTGTGCCGCCGCCGACCACATTGATGTGCGGATATTTCTTTTCGGTGCAGTCTTCAATACCGCGGAAAATGTGACGGTATTTCAGTGCCAGGCTTTCATAGATGCAACGCACCACTTCGCCGACGGTTTCGGGCACATACTGTCCTGTTCTGCGGCAGAAGTCACGGATGCGTTCGGGCATGTTGCCCATGGGGGCAAAGTCGTCGGCATCGGGGTCGATGAAACACTTGAACGGTTCACACTGCAGTGCCATTTCTTCAAGCTGTGCGTAGGAATATTCCTGCCCTTCACGCATCCACTGACGGCGGCTTTCCTGAATCAACCACAATCCGCAGATGTTTTTGAGAAATGCGGTGGAATAATCGTAACCGCCCTCGTTGGTAACATTGAGTGCACGGGCTTTGTCGTTGAGAATGGGTGTTTCAAGTTCTGTGCCGAACAGACTCCATGTGCCGCAACTGATGAATGCAAAGTCTTTTTTGTCGGTAGGCACGGCAGTGACGGCACTCTGCGTATCATGGCCGCAGACAGCAATGACATCCACAGCGGGAACGCCTAATTCTTCGCAAAGTGCGGGCGAAAGTTTGCCGACAACCGTGCCGGGTTTGACAAGCGGACAGACAATATCCTTGGGGAAGCGCATTTTTTCAAAGATCTCGTCGCTCCATTCGTGGGCGGCAAGGTCAACAAGCTGGCTTGTGGTGGCAATGGAATATTCCGCCGCCATGTTGCCCGTCAGCAGGAAGTTAAAAAGGTCGGGCATGAACAGCATTTTGTCGGCACGTTCAAGAAGTTCGGGTCTGTTTTCACGCAGGGACAAAAGTTGGAACAGGGTATTGAAATAAATAAACTGAATACCCGTGATGTCGTAAATTTTATCTCTGTCCATTTTCCGGCAGGCAAGCTCAATCATGCCGTCGGTACGCTTGTCGCGGTAATGGATGGGATTTTCAAGCAGGTAGCCGTTTTTATCGATCAGACCGAAATCAACGCCCCATGTGTCCACGCCGATGCTGTCGAAACCGCCCGCCTGTTTGGCTTTGAGAATGCCCTGTTTGACCTCGTGGAACAAACGGAGTACATCCCAGAACACCGTGCCGTTGACGGTGACGGGATCGTTGGTAAAACGGTGAACTTCTTCAAGCTGAATGGTCTTTCCGTCGAATTTGCCGAGAATGGCTCTGCCGCTGGAAGCGCCGAAGTCAAAAGCAAGAACTCTTTTCATGGTAAGTCCTCCGTTTATTTAATAACGCCTTTTTTGAGAATGATGTTGGCATACAGTGCACTTTCGCCCGTTGCAATCACGGCATAGGCACTGCGGGTGCGCTCATAGAACGCAAAACGCTCGATTTCGCTGAATTTGTAGTCGCCGTATTTGTCGGCAATATCCTTGTAAACCGCCCAGATTTCGGGGGTGGGATCACCCTGCGTGGTCGCCATGAGCATGGCAGGGCTTTCAACATAAGTATCAAGAGGCATCAACTGCAGAATGGCATCGAGAAGTTCGGGCACATTGTGGCCGTCGCAGCGAACAAGACGCTGTGCATTGGAAGCAGCGGGGAAATTGCCGTCACCGATAACGATTTCGTCACCGTGACCCATTTCGCACAAAATTTTAAGAAGTTCGGGGGATATGATTTTCGGAATTCCGTTGAGCATAATTCATTACCGCCTTTAATTAAAATGTATTTTTTTACAGTGTACCCTTTTTTAGGGGATATGTCAAGAAAAATGAACGATAGGGTTTATTAAATTGAGTTGGGTTCATTGTTGCAAGCTGTTTTCGACAATTGCAGTTTTTTGTAAAAAAACTGTATCAACAACACCGGCTTGCGATGTTTTGATACAGTTTTTTTTATAAACCTAACAATGAAATATCAAAACGTCCGTTTTGTTTGAAATATCCTAAATTAAATATTTCACCAGGATGTTTTTTATACCATGTTTCTGCCACAGTTTTTAGTTCATCTGCAGTAATAAGCAATATTTGAGTGTCATTGTTTAGAGAATAGTCAACACACACTTGCACACTCTGTGGGGTAAACTCCGGAGCGATAACCATAAAAACAACAACTTCTTTCTCCGATGTTTTAATGTAACGATCAAATTGCTGAATATGATCCTTGAGATTAACAGCTGATTCTTTTGATTTATTATCCCACATTATATACTTATCCTTGAAAGAAAGTTTTCCATCGGGATGATCTGTGCCTGTCAGAGTTAATGGCTTATTCAATAATAATTTTTCAAACAAATAATTTGTTGCATCTTCGAACAGGTGTTCACATTGAAGATCTTTGTCGATAATATTATTTGAACGTAAAAATTTCAAATCGCGGGATGCTAACTGCTGATATACAGAAAGAAGTTTTTCTCGGTTGTCCTCATTTTTGATTTCAATTCTTCTCATTGAATCATAGTAGTTAAGGATACGCTCTATTAATGATGTTTTTGCACCTGAAACAGTTAAGCCAAGGTCAGAACACCAAGAAGAAAGCATTGTGACATCCAACCCATCTCGAGGCGAAAAACCGCCAAGTAGATTGGATGGTTGCACGGACTTTAAGATGACAGTCTTTAATTCACTAATAGTTGGAGATGCAGAAATGTCAGCTTTTGCCCTGCTGGAATAAGTATTCGATTTATTTACAATATCAATCAAGTATTGCTTTTTTGTTTTTTTGATTACATAATCCACTAACATTTCATATCCGTAATCACGCAATTCGATATTGAAATATTTGCGTATTTCTTTTGCAATATCTTCAGGAATTAAGTCACACATAACACCATCAGAGTTTTTGATCGCAACCAATAAACCTTTATTTTGCAGAGATCTTCTTGCCGCATCAATATCATCAAATGTGTGTAATGTGTTTTCAAAATTCGGAAACCTGCCAGATTTTGCTTCTAAAATATGCTGTTCTTGGATAGAAATTGAAAGGTATATTCTAAGAGCTTCAATGAGATTTTTTTCATCAACAGAAATATCGTTATTGTGAGCCCATGCAGTGTCCAACATGTGTTTGAACAATGCAAAATCTTTGGATATTTTGTTAATATCAAAATTATTTGATTCATCTATTATGGATTTTTCATAATTAAGAACAGCGGCATCGGTGTCTTTGCATGGAGATATAAAATCATCTTGATTTAATAGATGATTGCGTAAAATAATAGGCGCAATTATGCGAATTGCTCTGTTTTCATCAAGACGTAATTCTTCAAGTCGAGAAGATATGTTTTCAAATGAAGTATATTGCTTTGCAGTCTTCTCTAAAAATGATTTAATTTCATCTAATTCCAATCTTCTGTAATCTGCAACATATGCAGATGCAACACGTCTTGCAATTGTAATGTTTGGTATTTGTTCAACAAATTTGATGAAATCCATAATATCACCTCCCGTTTATATTAACATAAGTATTCACAAAAGTCAAAATAAAAATAAAAAGTGTACAATGCTTTGGACTTTGCTAAAAACAAAAACCGTGCTGGGGCAGATACGGGCGCGTTTTCATATTTTATAATATTTCTGATATTTACTTTTTGGTTTTTCGGGAATCGTCATTGCAAGAAGACCTGCTTCAACAAGCGGTTTGAGATACTTGGTGACTACATAATACGGTGTATTGATATGCAGTATTGCGGCAATTTCTTCTTTGCTTTTCGGGATTTCGCAGAATTGCAGAATTCTGTCTTCAATTTTGCTGCCGGGAACAGAAACATCGGCTGTCTTTTTTCTCTCGTTGTACAGCGTAACTTTGAAATTACCTCTGAAACTTTCAAACACGGGCGGTTGCAGACCTGCATTTGCCATTTCTTCATATACGGTGGGAATGCCGGAAAATCGGTTTTCGGTGTTTATCAGCACTTCGAGATTGCCGGCAATAAAAGGATTTCTTGTGTCTGCCGGTATTTTTCCGAGGTCATTGACTGTCAATCTGCCGTAAAGGCCGCCCGGATTTTCCACGACCAATCGGTCGCTGAATAAAATGATCCGGATCGGGGAGTCTTCCGTGTGTACGCTGTAATCACGGTGAATGAGCGCATTCAGAATGATCTCTCTGATGGCAACAATCGGATATTCCGGTCTGTCGACACGCTTGCCGTTCTCATCGATGATAACCGCATTTTTTATATTTCTTCTTACAAACACAAGCGCATCTTCAAGCATCTGCGGTATAGTGCCTTCCAATCGCTTGTTGTCAACAAATCGTTCACCGGCTTTGCCGA
Source organism: Clostridia bacterium (assembly GCA_017416485.1). Classification (GTDB taxonomy): domain Bacteria; phylum Bacillota; class Clostridia; order Oscillospirales; family Acutalibacteraceae; genus RUG806. The sequence goes on from JAFQCH010000004.1 coordinate 55,012, forward strand.
GATTTCCGATCTGTGTTCCGTCCACAACCATTGCCGTGATACTCATCTGCGGAAAAAATGCCTGCGGATAATCGCTGAACAGCATAAGCCCCGCAACCGTCGGGATGCCGTTGTCGGTTAAGCCTTGCAACTGCATAATGCGGTCTTCGCTGTGTTTTGCAAGTTGCGGTTTTTCAAGTCTGAGTTTTGAAAAATAGCCGTTGAGAAGATCACGGTTAAAATCGTCCTGTGTTGCACGCGCAACGGGACGAAGTTCATCACGGATTTTTCGCTTATAAACCTCGTAACTGTAAACTTCATACTCCGTCATCGGAATGTCCGCTTCACCGACCCTTACATAAGAGCCTCGGATTCTGCCTGCCGCTTTGTAAAAACAAGGCTTGTTTTCGGGGTCACATTCCGTGATTTCTGCACTGACGACCATTTTTCCTTTTTCGTATTCCGTTACGGTAAAGACAGGACGGACAACAGGTTCCATCTGTCCGGCGGCATTGGTAACCTGCACCTGCAGGGCCTGCACATCGTAAACACCGCAGACATCATAATTGTTTTTTTCATCAATACCGAAAATAATAATGCCGCCGCCTGTCTGATTGGCAAAGGAAGAAAATGTGTCATACAGTCTTTCGGGTGTGCCTTTTGCGGCTTTTTTTATTTCAATCGTTTGCTTTTCGCATTTCTGATTGCATATTTCGTTTGTTAAGTGTTTCAATTCTAATTCTGTCATGCAAATACCACCTTGTGTACTTATATTAGCATTTTTCAAAACACTTGTCAAGTTTTCAAAACAAATATTACATTTTTTCAAAACAGATTTTTAAATTTTCAAAACAAGTTTTGTAATTTTCAAAACACATTTTTTAAAAACCATTGTTTCACAAAACGCCAAAGGCACAAATAATAAACGAAAGAACTTGCAAAAAATATTGACAAAAATTTTTTCGTCTTGTATTATAAATTCAAATAACCTTTAAGGAGGCAAGAAAAAATGAATTTTTGTCCGAATTGCGGTGCTGCCCTGCAGGCCGGTGAAAATTTCTGTTCCGCTTGCGGCACACCCGTACAGCAGGCACCTGCAAACCAATACGCACAACCGCAGGAGAATTACAATCCGTGCCCCGAAGCAAACCAAGCGCCTGTTGAAAATAAAAAATCACCCGTTCCCGTTGTTCTGGGTGTGCTCGGCATTGTGTTTGCATGGCTGTTTGCCCTCATCGGTCATGTATTGTCCATCGTGGGCATTGTGCTGGGTGTAAAAGAATACAAAGCCAACAAAAATATTGCCGCACTGGTGCTGCCCATTATCGGTGAGGTCTGTGCCGTTGTTTCTTCTGTTATCGGCATTATTTCCACATGGCAAATGATGGGAATTATATAAAAAACACACAAAAAGCGTTGCAGGGAATTCCTTGCAACGCTTCTTTTTTCACATTTATCCGATAGATTCTGCCGTGGTCGGTTCTTCGGTCGGCGGTTCGGCGGGCAGGTCACGGCTCTGCACATAAATGAACTGCAACCAATAATTTTCATAGAAACCGCCCGAAAGGAACACACCGCCCGTGCCGAACAGATCGGCATGTTGGGTCACAATCGATTCATTATACAAATACTGCCAGCCGTTGTCGGCACACATGGCCTGTAATGCAGCATTGTAAACGGCACGGTTAGCATATTTCGGGTCTGCATTCTGCGCTTCATTCGTCACAGGGAAAACGGAACTGACAACGATTCTTGTTCCGGGCAGCAGATACTGAATCTGCTGAATGATGCTCTTGTAGCGGTCGATGAATGCAGTCTGCATCTGCGCCGTATCCGCCTGCAATTCATACATGCCGAAATGCAGAATCAATGTCTGCGGCTTGTTTGCCACGATGCTGACAAGCTGATCGCTCAAAAAATCAAGATCCGCATCCGTTCTGCCGATGCACTGTCTTTCAGGCAAAAGGTCATACATACGGATGGTTGCCGCGGTGTAATCCCCGACCAGCAAGGTGCCGTCAAAGAGTTTTTCATAGGTCAGCGTGCCGTCCTTGATGGATTTTTCCACATATTCGGCAAGGGATTTTTTATCCTGAAAACGGTCGGCAATTTTGTCCTGTGCCTGGTGCATGTTCAGTTCATGTTTTGCCTTTTCGGCTTCGGCAGCCATGGATGCCTGCTCGTACTGCATTTGCTGAATCAGTTTTGAGGCTTCCTGTGCTTCGGGGGTCAGGGTCGTGCCGATGGCGGCAGTGGGACGAACGGTGCTGACCTCCTCGGTGGGTGCTTCATAGGGCGCGAGGGTAACAAAAACACGGGTGGAAAGAATTGCCGTCAGCAGTGCAACCGCCATCAATGCAACCATCACCAACAAGTTTTTTCTGCTCATCTGCACCCCTCCTTCAATTTATTTTCTTTTATCATACTATAATCATTTGCTTAAATCAATCGGAAATTACAAAAGACCTGCATATCGCAGCACACATACCGTTATAAATATAGTGAAGATCGACAGCAGACTCGACCAGACCACCAACTGACCTGCCAATTGCTCGTCGTTGTTCATTTCCTTTGCCATGACCGCACTGGACACCGCAACGGGAGAACCGAACAAGGCAACAAAAGCGGCATATTCGGCGGCTTGAAACGAAAACAGGTTGGTATATTTTGACAAGAGCACCGCCGCACCGAGAATCAGCACGGGAGCCGCGACCACGCGAAGCAAGGTTCCGCTGACGATCTGCCCGAACATCCCTTTGATCGCTTTAAACGAAAACTGACCGCCCAACACCAAAAATGCAATGGGGGAAGCAATGCCCGCCACCTGCTTGAGTGCAGTGTACAAAAACGGAAAAGCCGTCTGCAACATAAACACCTTTTCACCGTCGGCATTTTCGGGAATAAACGAACGGATGACCAGCACCGCCAATCCGCAGAAAATGGCAATGATAAGCGGATTTTTCACAATTCCCTTGATGACCTTCTTCCAATCAGGATGTCCGTTTGTGCTGAAAACACTAAGTGCTATAACGGCAAACACATTGAACTGCGCAATGGTGAACGCGGACAAAAGCGAAATGCACTGCAATCCTGCCGCACCGCCGAGAGTTTCGGCCAACTGATAACCGATGAGCGCAGAGTTGGAACGGAATGTCGCCTGCCAGACAACACCTTTCTGTTTGGGGTCTTTTACAAACAGCACCGAAAACAGCAGGCCGAGCAAAAACAGCACCGTCACCGCCGCCACACCGAACACAAGGGTTGAAACCTGAATGTCGGCAATGCTTTCAATATTATAAATGTTATAAAACAGCATGGCGGGCAGTGCCACCTTGAACATCAGGCGGTTGGCATCGGCAAAGAATTTTTCGCCGAGAAAGCCCGATTTGCGCAGAACAAAGCCAAGCAGAATGACGGCCACGATGGGCAACACCGCATTGGCGGCGAACAGAAAAACAGAGAGCATAAAAACCACTCCTTCGAGGCGATTATACTATAAATCAGCAAAAAAATCAACGGCTTGCCGTTGCATATCATCAATTCCGTAGGAATTGCATATCATTAACTTCGTAAGAAGTTGTATATCATCAAGGCGCAAGCCTTGCATATCATCATTGCGAAAGCGAGTATACAGCCTTCGGCTGATGATATGCACACTTCGTGTGATGATATGCGCCTGACGGCGATGATATACCATTGCTTTCGCAATGGATAAAAAAAAGCAAGCCGAAGCTTGCTTTTTTTCTGGGGTGGGTAGTCGGATTCGAACCGACGACCTCCAGGGCCACAACCTGGCACTCTAACCAACTGAGCTATACCCACCATATTCAAAACAACTGTCTTCAGACAGCATGAGAATTATATATGAAAACAAGCTGCTTGTCAAGAGGATTTTTTGTTTTTAGCCGAAAAAGTTAAAAAAAGAAAAACAAACCCGCTTTTTTGCAATAATCCCGTTGAACTTCGGGGAAATAAATTTGAGTTTTTTACAAAAAAGGTCTTGACTATTTATAAAAAAAGTGTACAATAGGTTTAGCACTCAACAAACGAGAGTGCTAACTCATAATTCGACAATTCTTTTATCGGGAGGAAACGATAATGACATTAAGACCGCTTGGCGACAGAGTCGTACTCAAATTCGTTGAAGCAGAAGAAACCACCAAGGGCGGCATCATTCTTGCCGCAGCCGCACAGGAAAAACCGCAGATTGCAGAAGTTGTTGCAGTCGGCCCCGGCGGTGTCATCGACGGCAAAGAGATCGTTATGGAACTCAAGGTCGGCGACCGCGTAATCTTGAGCAAATATTCCGGCACCGAAGTTAAACTCGGCAAGGATGAATACACCGTTGCCCGTCAGAGCGACGTTCTGGCAATCGTAGAATAAGATTTTTTTCAGGAGGCATTACAGATATGGCAAAACAGATTCTTTTCGGTGAAGATGCCCGCAAAGCACTGCAGGCAGGTATTGACAAACTCAGCAATACCGTTAAAATCACCCTCGGCCCCAAGGGCAGAAACGTAGTTCTCGACAAAAAATACGGCGCACCCCTCATCACCAATGACGGTGTGACCATTGCAAAAGAAGTGGAACTTGAAGACGCATTCGAAAACATGGGTGCACAGCTTGTGAAAGAAGTTGCAACCAAGACCAACGACGTTGCAGGCGACGGCACCACCACCGCTACCTTGCTTGCACAGGCACTCGTTCGCGAAGGCATGAAGAACGTTGCCGCAGGCGCAAACCCCATGGTCGTCAAAAAAGGCATTCAGAAGGCTGTTGACGCGGCTGTTGCAGGGCTTAAGGAAATTTCCTCTCCTGTCAAGGGTTCTTCTGACATCGCCCGCATTGCTACCGTTTCTTCGGCTGACGAAAATGTCGGTGCTCTGATTGCAGAGGCCATGGAAAAGGTCAGTGCTGACGGCGTTATCACGGTTGAAGAATCCAAAACCGCCGAAACCTACTGCGACATCGTGGAAGGCATGCAGTTTGACCGCGGTTACATCTCCCCCTACATGGTAACCGATACCGACAAAATGGAAGCCGTTATCGACGATGCTTTCATCCTTATCACCGACAAAAAGATCACCAACATTCAGGAAATCCTTCCCCTTCTGGAAGCCATTCTGCAGGCAGGCAAAAAGCTTGTGATCGTTGCAGAAGACATCGAAGGCGAAGCACTTGCCACCATCCTTGTCAACAAGCTGCGCGGCACCTTCACCTGCATCGGTGTCAAGGCTCCCGGCTTCGGCGACAGAAGAAAAGAAATGCTTCGTGACATCGCCATCCTCACCGGCGGTGAAGTAATTACCGAAGAACTCGGCCTTGAACTCAAGGATACTACCGTGGCCCAGCTCGGCCGTGCAAAGCAGGTCAAGATCAGCAAGGAAAACACCATCATCGTGGACGGTGCCGGCTCCGAAGATGAAATCAAAGCCCGCATTGCCCAGATCAAGAATCAGATCGAATCCACCACATCCGATTTCGACCGTGAAAAACTGCAGGAAAGACTTGCAAAACTTGCAGGCGGTGTTGCTGTTATTCATGTCGGTGCCGCTACCGAAATCGAAATGAAAGAACAGAAGCTGCGTGTTGAAGATGCTCTTGCCGCTACCAAGGCAGCCGTTGAAGAAGGCTATGTAGCAGGCGGCGGTGTTGCACTGCTGAACGTCACCGAAGAAGTTGCAAAGCTGCTTGACTGTGTTTCCGGCGACGAAAAGACCGGTGTGAATATTGTTCTCAAGGCAATCGAAGAACCCATCCGTCAGATCGCTGCAAACGCAGGTCTGGAAGGCTCAGTTATCATCGATGCCATCCGCCGTTCCGGCAAAAAGGGCTACGGCTACAACTTCGCAACCGAAGACTACACCGACATGTCCGAAGCCGGCATCCTCGACCCGACCAAGGTTACCCGTTCCGCACTGCAGAATGCTGCATCCGTTGCCGCTATGGTGCTCACCACGGAATCCCTTGTTTCCGACATTCCCGATCCCAAGGCAGAAGCCGCACAGGCAGCAGCCATGGCAGCCGCACAGGGCGGCGGAATGTATTAATTCCTCACAAACACAGAAAAACCGGGTTCCGAATCAAAATCGAAACTCGGTTTTTAATCGGAAAAATCAAAAAAACACCCACATGGGGTGTTGACAGAACAAAAATATGCTGATATAATATAAATGAACAAGGCAGACCGATAGACGGTTAGCCTTCCATATGATGATTAAGAAATAATCGCTCTATCTTGGAAGGACGGGGGCGGTTATTTCTTTTTTATGTCAGTGATATATTTAAATATCTCAAACATGAGTGCAATGAGTGACACAATGAAACTTAACAACATGAAAAGCTCCGCGTATGTTACCATGTGCATCCCCTCCTTTCCGGAGAGAAAAAGACACCCTCCGAAGTTCGGAAGGTAACCGCCTACCGTTTAAGGTCTGCCTTGCCCGAATCAGATTTTATCATATTTCGACACGCATTGCAACACAATTTTGAATGACTAAAACAAGAAAAAGTGCATTACAAACCGGTTCTGAAATTATGCCAATCTTTTACTTTTTATAAAATATTACATCATCAGTTCTTTCAAGAATATAATCGGTTGAAGTATTGTAAATATCGGCAAGTGCAATCAGAATATCCGTCGGAATATCACGATATCCTTGTTCATATCGAAAATACTGCGGTTGAGGCATTTGCAACATGGCTGCAACTTCACGTTGCGTAAAATCATGATCTTCTCTCAATTCACGAATCCGTTTATAATATGCCATAAAATAACCTCTTAATAACCAAATGGATATCTTGACAATACACTATTTTCATGCTACACTTGTCGCATGATATCCATTTGGATATAAAAAATCACTTTAGGGGGATATTTTATGGAACTTTTTATCATTGTACCAATAGGTGGTATCCTTGTTTTTCTGCTTGCACTTTTCGGAAGTGGAATCTATGCAATCTATCAAGCAGCCGTAAATCATCAGCAGATTTTTTTTGAATTTGCAAACACGCACTCGGATACAGTATTATTGATTTCATTCATTGCTTCTTTGATTGCATCAATCATCATTGCTGTTTTGTATTATTCTTTAAGCAAAAATCAAAAAAAAGGTACAAATCTTTTTATGGGCACTATTTTTACATTGCTATGCTCATTAACATCCACTGCCTCTATTATGTGCGTTTTTTGTTACTTCATTTCTTGGACAGAAACTGTATTAGAACAAATCGGTGATGGAATCATTATGGTTTTTGTTGTGCTTTTTATGGTTTCTCCTCTTTTGCTTCTTTTATTGCTTTTTGTTTCTTTAATGAACATTCTGCCAAACATTCTTAATATTTTTTCTTATTATGCAGCTGATGCTTATTCGTTACCAAGTTTTTTACCCATTGTTGTCAACATCGTTGTTTTAGTGATTTATTGGGTATGTCTTTCAAAAGGACCTTGTATAGAATACATCACAAACAGTTTAGCAGTATGATAGTTTGCAAAAGAACAGAGTCACAATTTTGTGGCTCTGTTCTTTATTGCTCCAACAAGTTTTCCGGGTGACAACCGAGTACCTTTGTCGGCAATTGGTGCTGACCACGGAATCCCTTGTTTCCGACATTCCCGATCCCAAGGCAGAAGCCGCACAGGCAGCAGCCATGGCAGCCGCACAGGGCGGCGGAATGTATTGATTCCATCCCCGTAATAAATGTTCAGAGCCGACCCGCAAGGATCGGCTCTGTTTTTATTTATAAAATGTCATTTTGTCAACCACCGTCTGCATATCCTGTGGCAAGGGAGCTGAAAAGGACATGGGTTCCTTGGTGACGGGGTGGGTGAAGGTGAGTTTTTCACAGTGTAAAGCAGCTCTGTCGGGCGGATTCACTGTTGAACCATACATATCGTCCCCGACAAGCGGTGTACCGAGCGAGGAAAAATGCACTCTGATCTGATGCGTTCTGCCCGTTTCGAGGCACACGCGAAGAAGTGAACACTTCCCGTCCGTGGCAAGTGCCTGCCAATGGGTGACGGCAGACTCCCCTGTTTCGCCGACGGCACGAAGCGTTTTCATGGGGTCGGGACGATAAATGGGTTTGTCAATTGTCCCTGTTCCCGCATACACACCGTCTGCAATGGCAAGATACTGCTTTTCATAATTGCCCGACAAAGCGGCGGCGGCAAGCTGATTCATGGCACACAAAACAAGCCCCGAGGTGCATTTGTCGAGCCTGCCCACAGCGCGAAAGACCGCATCGGGACGGTGGGCGGCTACGCAATTGGCAAGCGAATCATCCTGATGATTATGGGTCGGGTGCATGGCAAGACCTGCGGGCTTGTTGACAACTAAAATATCCGCATCTTCATACACAATATCGAGTTGCACAACGGGCACAGCGGTCACGGTGCTGTTTTCTTCGGGAAGATTGACCGTCAGCACATCTCCTGTTTTCAGTTTGTCAATGGTGCGGATGTGCTCCCCGTTGAGCAGGATACCGTCCGGGCGGTATTTAAGAGAAATGGTAAGCCGTGAAGACAATCCCGCTTCCCCGCGCAGAAAATGGATCACTTTGCGCCCGTTATAAGCCTCGGGAATCACAAAATCCAGTCTTCTTCCCATTTTCGCACCGCCCTTCTTAATCTTTTCTTCATTTTGATATGGTATACTTTTTGTGCGTTCAAGTCAAGTGCTTGACAAGTCGAAATATCTGTTTTAATATAGAATCAGAACACAAAAGGAGGAATCTGTATGGCTGAAAATAAAATTATGCTCCCAAGAGCTTCGTGCCCCGAAGAAGTCGGCGTTTCCTCAAGGGAAATTGCCCGCTTTATGCAACATATCAAAGACGGCAATATCCGTTTTCATTCGTTTATGGTCATCCGTCACGGCAAGGTTGCCGCCGAGTGCTATTTTGCACCCTACAATGCCGACACCCCGCACCAGATGTATTCCGTCAGCAAGTCCGTCACATCCACGGCAGTCGGGCTGTGCGTGCAGGAAGGGCTGTTGTCGGTGGAAGACCGCATTGTGGATATTTTCCCCGATTACATTCCCGACAATGCCGATGCACGGCTTTATAAACTGCAGGTCAAGCACCTGCTTACGATGACTTCGGGCAAAAATGTGTCCTTCATGGAAGACAAAACAAAGAACGACTGGATCACATCGTTCCTGAATGCCCCGTGGTACAATGAACCGGGTGCAGAATTCCGTTATGTCAATGAGAATATTTATATGCTTTGTGCCATCGTGCACCGCGTGACGGGACAGACCGTGCGTGAATACCTTGAACCGCGCCTGTTTGCACCGCTGGGCATTGACACCCCGCAGTGGGAAACCGATGCCTACAATGTGGAAGCCGGCGGATGGGGTATCTTCTTAAAAACGGAAGACCTTGCCAAGCTGATGCTGATGTATCATCAGGGTGGTGTATTCAACGGACAGCGCATTCTCAACGAAGAATGGGTAAAAACCGCCACAAGTAAAGTGGTTGACAATTCCAACAACATGGGACGCGACAGCTCCAACGGTTACGGCTATTGCTTCTGGCAGAATCCGTTTGCAAATTCCTACCGCGCCGACGGTATGTTCACCCAACAGGGCATTGTATTCAGCGATTACGATGCACTGTTCATCTGCACGGCAGGCATCAGCTGTGAAGACAATGCACGCACTGCAATCTGGCCGTTCTTCCCGCGGGCATTCTTCGATGAAAATGCACTGCATGCAGACACCTCGTTTGACGGCCTTGATGACTTACTGAAAAATGCCGTTATGGATACACCCCTACCCGCTTCGGAAAGTGTGTGGGAACAGCGACTGGAAGGCACAGTCATCCGTCTTCGTAAAAATGTTTTGCTCAATCTTGTGGGCTTCCCTGTCAGCATGCTGCCGTTGGCAGTCGTATATATGGCTTGCGACAAAGCGGGCAATATTGACAACATCGAATTTTCATTCCGCGAAAAGGAATGCAGTATGACATGGACCGAAGGGTACGAAAAAAACACCGTCATCTGCGGCATGGACGGACATTACCGTTACGGTACTATGCGCCTGGGGCAGCTTAACTACACAGTTTGCTGCAGTGCATACTGGAACAAGGTCAATCAACTGATTGTGGATGTGCGCCCCGTGAACACCATCGGCAAGCGCAGACTGTCGTTCACATTCTCGCTGAATGACCGCGTGGTGATGAAGCCCTCGAGTGAGCCTCCTGTGGCTGAAATCGCCGCCAACCTTGCAGAAGGTGTACCGGGTATGTTCAAAAATAAGGCATTGGTTTACATTGCTCAACAGGCGCTGTATTTGCTGCCGTCCATTGTGGAACCGAAGCACAGAGGAAAGATCATCCGCAAGAAATAACACAAAACGGGCTGACAACAGCCCGTTTTCCCTTTTATTTATTCATCTTCGGTAAAGATTACATCGTTTCCGTTTTCGTCCGTCGGGGCATCGGTTACAGCCGCAACGGGTTCGTGGTCACCGTAAACGAGTTCTTCCCATGTGTTGGTGTTGCTTTCAAAATCATAAATTCGTTTGACACTCATACCGTATACATAGGTATCGCTGTAGGTGCCTTCCATGGGCATGCAGTGCTGCTCAATGCTGTATTCCTGCAACATTTTGTATGCCGAGAACAACAGGGAAATGCAGGTTTTGGAATCAATATCCGTTACGATTCTGGGCATGAATTCTTTTACAAGATCCAGAAGCTGTGTCAGCTCCATACTCAGCACGCGGTCTTTAGCGGCAAGCAGAACCTTGCGCTGACGTTCGGTTCTGTGCACGTCGGAATCCATTTTGCGGATGCGGGCATAATAAAGTGCCTGCACACCGTTGAAATGCGTCAGCTCGTTGGGTGTGTCGATGAGCAGGTCTTCACGGTCAAGAAGAACCATCAGTTCATTGATGTATTCCGTTTCATCTTCCGTGGGGGTCAGATACACGCCGCCGATGGCATCAATCACATCCTTGAACAGTGCAAAGTCGAGCATGGCATAGTTGTCAACATGAATACCGAAGTTGGATTCAATGGTTTCTGCAAGAAGTGCCACACCGCCGTAAGGCAAGGCCGCATTGATACGGTTGTAACCGTTTTCTGGAATTTTAAGATAACTGTCGCGAAGAATGGAGGTCAGCACGATGGTGTCGGTATAATGGCTGACAGACACAAGAATCATCGAGTCAGAACGGGCTGTGCCCTCGGCAAGTGCTTCGTCTGCACCGATGAGAAGCACATTCCACACATTTTCATCAGCCATAACGATGCTGTTACCTGCGGCATTGGCTTCAAGCAGTTCAATGAGGGTGTCATATTCTTCGTCAGCAAGCGACAACTCCGGATTTTCAATGCGCATGGTTGGTTCTTCGATCATGCCCTGTGTGGGTTGTGCCGATGCACCCGTTTGTTCTTCCATGGGAACAAACGAAAACTGATTGAAAAATGAATGCAGTGCAAAATAACCGCCGCCGACAAGAATTGCCAGCACAAGCACAATGGAAAGAAGCACCTTGCCCGCTTTTTTCTTCTTTTTGGGATTCACGGGGTCGGCATAAATTGCCGCTTCACCCTGTTCTACGGAGGTATCCTGCTCTGCGGCTTGTTCTTCGTTTGCTGTTTCGGGCTGCGGAACAGGTTCGGTTTCAGCTTCTTCGGGGACGGCAGTTTCATTTTGTGTTTGCTCACTTTCTTCGCAAACAGCCGTCGGCTCTGCATGTTCTCCGGCGTGTTCCGCATGACGCATTTTATCTAAAAATGAGTCAAACGAATCATTTTTATTGACAGAATCAGACATATCGGATTCCCTTCTTTCTTTTTCTCTGACTATATATAATAATTAACTTTTTTAATAATGTCAAGCAAATTCATTTTTTTGGATTTACAAACCCGTTTTTTTATTGTACAATAACTGCATTACCTGTACGGAGGTCTGAACATGGAATTTTGTGCACAAAAAGTTATGGAAGATGTTATACAGTGGATTCGCGACTGGTTTGCCGCAAACGGCCCCGACTGCAATGCCGTGGTCGGCATTTCGGGCGGGAAAGACAGTTCCATCACCGCCGCATTGTGTGCCGCGGCACTGGGAAAAAACCGTGTGATCGGTGTGCTGATGCCCAACGGTGAACAGTCCGACATTGCCGTGGCAAAGGATCTTGTTGCCACCCTGGGCATTAAAAACGTGGAAATCAACATCAAAACCGCTTACGATGCGCTTTGCACAGAGATTGAAGACAAAATCGGCGCAATGAGCCGGCAGGCAGTTGTCAACCTGCCTCCGCGTCTTCGCATGAGCACACTGTATGCCGTTTCGCAGACATTCAACGGCAGAGTGGCAAACACCTGCAATTTGTCTGAAGACTGGGTCGGGTATTCCACCCGCTACGGCGATTCGGTGGGTGATTTCAGTCCGCTTTCCAATCTGACCGTTGCCGAGGTCAAGGAGATTGCCCGTTGTGCAGGGCTTCCAGACCGCTTTATCGAAAAAGTGCCGTCAGACGGACTTTGCGGCAAGACCGACGAAGATAACCTCGGCTTTACCTATGCCACACTTGACCGTTATATTCGCACAGGGATTTGCGAAGATGAACAGACAAAACAAGCCATTGACCGCCGACACAAGGCAAATCTTTTCAAACTGCGCCTGATGGATAGCTTCCCCTATGACGGTCCCCGCAAAGCGGAAGACTGATTGAATGCCGTTACTGTAAACCTGTTTCCTTAAAAAAACAATAAGAGCCGTGAAAAACTTAAAACTTTCACAGCTCTTTATTTTTATTGTATTTATCGGGCGACGATGAAGGTCATTCTTTCCTGAATGGTCAAAAAGCCGTGGCCTGTGTTGTAGCCGCCGTGGTCGGAAGTGAGAATAATAAGCCAGTCTTCCGTTTCGTAGGTGTCACGGCTTTCAATGGCATCAATGATCAATTTGCACTGTGCATCGTTTTCTCTGAATGCGTCAGCATAGGCAGGGTTTTCAATACAGAAGCCCGTGTCGTGGCCGTTATGGTCGGGATATTCAAAAATGGTGAAGATGAAATCGGTGCAATCTGCACTTGTGACATCTGCATAGGTGTTGTCAAAGGTGCCGTCATCATCACCCGCATCCAGGAAGGTGACATCAAGCTTTTGGTCGGCAATGTACTGCTTTTCGTGGATATAGGTGGAATCGTCATCCACAAAATGACCGTTCCAGGAAACATAAAAAGCACTGCTGTCGATTGTTTTTTCCTCAACAAGCGAAACAAGCAAGCTCGGACAATCTTGATTTTTCGGCATACCGTTGCCCTTGACCCCATTGACATCCGCCCACTGCCCCGTCAGGATTGCCGCCCAACCGGGGGCCGTGGAGGTGTCCTGCTTGTGGAACTTCGGATAGTTGACACCGCCGCAATAGCCGATTTGTGCCGTGCCGTTTGTGGAAAGCAAGTAACTGATGGCGGAATTTTCGGTGGAACCGTCAAGAAGGCTGAGTGCATCGGCTCTGCCGCCGTCGAATCCGAGAACAATGACTTTCTTTTCGGTTTTGCCTGCGGGCAGTTCGGCTTCAAAATGATTTTTGATCATGGTGTAAATATCGGTCTGCGGAATTGCTGTTTCAAGCGTGTTGGAATAAGCTTCGACCGAATTGACGTTTTCTTTGTACTTTTTGATTGTGTCATTGAAATTGATTCCTGCGATCATGCCGTACAGCATCATAAAGAACGTGATAACGGCGGCTATTGCAGATTGGAACATTGTGAACATGGCAAATACCTCACTTTATTCAATATTGTATATCCATCATATCACTTTTTCAAGTCTTCTGCAAGAGAAAAAAAGAGAACAGTTTGCACTGTCCTCATCGTTTGCAATATGTTAGCGGGCAACGCCTTTTTCAATGACTTCGCCTTCGAAAGACCAGAACGGAGAAAGAACGTCAAGTTCTTCGCCTTCTTCAACAACGCCGCCGACAACATTGTATTTTTCTGCAAAATCGTCTTCAGCAAAAACGGAAACATCCTTATCGCGAAGGATTCCTGCTTTTTTGAAAGCCTTAACAAGCTTGCCGGCTTTTCTGACAGCTTTCTTTTCTTTCCAGTCTTCGAAATCGCCGAATTCTTCACGGAATGCCATAACAAATTCGCTGTCATCATCCAGTGTATCAATGCGGTTATTCCATGCGGCAAAGCCTGTGCGCACTTTTGCGCTTCTGCCTTTGCTGACAAGATACATTGCTTCATAAAGCTGGCCGAACAGAACAGCATTCTCACGCAGACCGATAACAATAGGATCGGTGGGCTGTGCCTTTTCGACTTTTGTGATGGTGATAACACCTTTTGCACGCAGCCAAAAGAAAGCAACCGTAGCACCGACAGCAGCAGCAATAACGCTGGCTACGATAATATCAGACATGAAGAACAGAACCATATTCAACTCTCCTAATCAGTTTGATAACACTCGGCACGCCATTTAGCGATACCTACAAACAGTAACATTATAGTCTACTGTTTTTGATTTGTCAAGGTTTCCGTAAAAATAATGGTGTAAAAAATTATGAATAATCAATTATTTTGCTTTATGCTTGATTTTTTTGTCGGGAGCGATGGTCATGTAAACCGCGGCGGCAAGGGCTGCGCCGAGCAACGGTGCCGCAATAAACACCCACACGACCTTGAGTGCATCCGTGTTGCCGGCAAGGGCCTGCACAAGCGCAGGACCGAATGAACGGGCGGGATTGACACTCGTTCCCGTAAAGAAAATACCGAAGATATGTACCAAAGTCAGTGTCAGACCGATCACAAGCCCCGCAACGGATGCGTTGGAGGTGTAATTGGTAACACCGAGAATGGCAATCACAAAAACAAAGGTCAGAATCATTTCAACCAACAAGGATTTCACAATATTGTCATCATACAATCCGTTTGCACCAAGGCCGCCGTCATTGCCGACAAGAATCGACAAAAGCACAGCACCGACAATACCGCCCGATACCTGCGCGCCGAGATACAGCAGAAAATCTTTTACATTCATGCGTTTGGAAATGAGCATGGCAAGAGAAACCGCGGGGTTAATATGGCAGCCCGACACATTGCCGATGCTGTAAGCCATGGCAACAATGACAAGGCCGAATGCAAGCGCGGTCAGCAAATAAGAAACCTCACCGACTTCGCAACCCGTTACAACTGCCGTACCGCAGCCGAACAGCACAAGAGTGGCAGTACCGATGAATTCAGCAATAAATTTACGTAACATACAAAACATCCTCCTTTTTTCTTTATTCCATTATACTTCCTTTCTTTTTTTCCGTCAACCGCAACTTGAGTTCTTCGTTATTTTTAGCAATATGCCTAAAAACGGCTGTTATTTTTTTCATATCGAGAAATATTTTGGTCTTGCAAATGCGGATTTGGTGCGTTACAATAAATTAGTATAAAAAGGTAAAGGATGGTTCATACTTATGAAAAAGACCCGTCGCATTCTTTCTTTGTTGCTTGCAGTGCTTATGCTTTGCAGCAGTTTTCTTGCGGCAACGGCTTCTGCCGTTGAAAAAGAAGAAATGTATCCCTCCATCGTCATTCCCGGCCTCTTCCAGGGCAGAGCCACGCTGTATGACGAAAACGGCGAAATTGCCGTCAATGCAGACGGCGATCCGCTTGAAGCTCCGTTTTTCCTCAGCGGCACGCAAGACATCATCGGTCTGGCCCTTAAAAAAGCCGGCATTCCGCTTTTGTCCACCCTGCTGACCCAACGTGACCACGATCTTGAATTTGCAAACGCACTCGGCTACACTTTGGGCGAAATTCTGCTCGGCAAAATCAAGAGCGACGAAAACGGCGAATTCATTTACGATCTTCGTCCCGAACAGCTCAACACCGCTGTCAGCAACCTGACCGAAGAACAGAAAAACTATGTTTATGACACCATTCCGCTGACGACCTACAAAGAGATCGCAGGCGAAGACAAACTGTATTTCTTCACCTATTTCTCCTTTGAAAACATGGATGCCGTCACCGAACGTCTTTACAACCTGATTCAGACCGTTAAGGAAGAAACCGGTTACGACAAGGTCAACATCGTTCCCATCAGCCAGGGCGGTTCCATCTGCAATTCCCTGCTTGAAACCTACAAGGATCAGGGTATTTTCGATGACCTGAACCGTATTGTATATGTCATTCCCGCGCTCGACGGCAGCTATACCCTCGGCGACATCTATTACCACGGTCTGCTGGACGACGACGAAGCTCTTTACAACTATATGTTCCCGCTTCTTCTCGAAGGTGATCAGGAATGGCTCGGCTATCTCATCAACACCCTCATCAAAATCTTCCCCAAGAAAGTGCTCAACGACGTGCTTGACATTGCGGTGGATATTCTGATTGAAGATTATCTTGAATACTCCACTATGATGTGGGGTCTGATTCCGAGTGAATACTATCCCGAACTTCGCGAACGTCACCTTATGGATGAAGACAATGCCATTCTGGTTGAACAGACCGACCGTTACTATCAGGCACAGCTCAACCGTGAAGAAAACATTCTTGCCGCCATTGAAAGCGGCGTGGAAGTATTTGACATTGTCAACTACAACGATGCACTTTATCCCATCTGTGACAACTGGAACAAGTGCCAGGCAGACGGTATCATTCAGCTTGAATCCACCTCCATCGGTGCATACGGTATCGGCGTGGATAAGCAGCTTCCCGAAGGCTATATCCAACAAAACGCCAATCCCACCTGCTCCGATCCCGAAAACCATGTGCACATCGACCCCTACAACCTGCTTGATGCTTCCACGGGTCTTATTCCCGACACTACTTTCTATTTCTATAACGGTGACCATGAACAGACCGGCAGAAACGACATTGTTATGAGATTGGTCGTTGAGTTGCTGACCGATCCCGATTTCAAGGATGTTTACACCTATGAAGCATTCCCGCAGTTCAACACCGCAAGAAAAACAAGAGGTGCACAGGATAAGATCAATTCCATGAAAGTGTATCTTACGGATGAATCGGTTGACCCCGCTGTGAAAGATCGCCTTGCAGGTGTAATTGACAAAGCACAGGCTCTTTATGATGACACCGCATGCACCCCCGAAAAGGTTGCCGAGCTTGAATCCTGCCTTGCAGAATTTGATGCCATCCGCAGACTCATCACCACGGGAAGCGAAGAAGAACCGGTGGATTTCGGTGATAAGCTTGAAAAAGCATTCATGGCATTCCTGACCAAGATTTTCAAGTTCTTCAACGATATCCGCTTCTGGCTGTTCGGCGGCCGCGGATTCTTCGATGACCTCACCCTCAACACAAAATAAACAACCACAGCCGGAGTCAAGCACTCCGGCTGTCTTTGAAAGGATTTCTTTGATGTTTGAACTCATACAAACAGGCGAACACTCTTATTATTTTGATTTACCCAGCAAAATCGGTGTGTATACCCCCGACCACAAGAATGTGTATCTCATCGACAGCGGCCCGCACAAGGACAACGCCAAAAAGGTGCTTCGCATTCTCAAAGAAAAGGGATGGACAGTGCAGGGAATTCTCAATACCCATGCCCATGCCGATCACATCGGCGGCAACCGTTATTTGCAGGAACAGACGGGCTGTGCCGTGTTTGCATCCGACAAAGAGCTTGACCTGACCCGCCACACATATCTTGAACCGACCACCCTGTATGCGGGCAATCCGCACAAGGATTTGCGGCACAAGTTTTTGCTTGCGCAGGAAAGTGATGCCGTCGGTTTTGACGACAGCCGTTTTCCGAAAGAAATTGAGGTCATTTCCCTGCCCGGTCACTCGCCCGACATGGTGGCATTCCGCACCCCCGACAACACAGTTTTTCTTGCCGACCTTTTGTGCAGTGAAACCACGCTGACCAAATACGGCATCACCTTTCAGTTTGACATTGCCCGCCATCTGCAATCATTGGAAGAAGCAAAACATTTAACAGCCGATGTGTTTGTATCTTCTCACGCAGAAACAACGGACAACATTCTGCCGATGCTCGACATGAATATGCAGGAAGTGCACAAAGCCGCTGATTTCCTTTTGCAGCAGTGCAACCGGAAGCAAACCTTTGATTCGCTTCTGCAAGCGGTGTTTGTGCAATATAACCTGTCCATGAACCATGCACAGCACGCGCTTGTGGGAAGCACGGTGCGGTCATACCTGACTTACCTTTATGACAACAACAAAATACAGATTCTGTTTGAAGACAACATTTTGTATTATCAATCTGATGAGAAGGAGTTGTAAGTTTTGAAAACGCTGATTATTTTAGTGGACGGCATGCGCCCCGATGCCATTGCCGACCTGCCGCAGGTAAAAAGAGTGTTGCAGAAATCCGCCTACACCATGCACGCACAAACGGTCATGCCGTCGGTGACACTGCCTTGCCATATGTCGCTGTTTCACAGCGTGACCCCGGAACGCCACGGGACGACCACCAACACCTATGCACCGCAGGTCAGACCCATCAACGGTATCTGCGAGGTCACAAGGAAATACGACAAAACAAGCGCTTTCTTCTTCAACTGGGAAGAAATCCGCGATCTGTCCCGTCCGAATTCGCTTGATTTTGCGTTCTTCTTCCGCGGCAGAACGGTCGGTTATGACATTGCCAACGAGAAAGTCACCCAAGCCGCCATTGACTACCTGTCAACAACCCCCACCGATTTCGCCTTTGTCTATTTCGGCTACACCGACATGGCCGGCCACCGACACGGCTGGATGAGCGACGAATACATGACCGCCATGAACGCAAGCTGGGATTGCATTGAACGCATTTTAGCCGCCCTCGACGATGATTACACCGTCATCATCACAGCCGACCACGGCGGCCACGACCGCACCCACGGCTCGGACCTGCCCGAGGATATGATTATTCCCGTTATCATCACAGGCGGCGGTGTCGAAAAGAATTTTACACTTGGTGAAACATTGGACGATGTCAACATCATCGACCTTGCCCCGACCGTCACAAAGCTGCTCGGCATCCCCGCCGACGAAGACTGGGACGGCAAGAGTATTATCTGATAAATTCTGGTTTAGCGAGCTCGTTCTTTGTTGCTCCTCAATCCCTCTTGTCGCCCCTGAAAGGGGCGATGTCACGAAGTGACAGAGGGGTTAGACCAAGTCTGCTAAACCCTTTAACAAAGCCTGTTCTGACTTCATTAACCCCTCTGTCTGCGTTCCGCAGACATCTCCCCTTTCAGGGGCGACAAGTATTTGAGGGGCTTCGTCAGTAAGCTAAACCATAATTTTCCCCACCAAAAAAGGATTGTCCGATCGGACAATCCTTTTGCTTTTCTATATTATAAAACGGCAATAATCTTGCGGATGATTTCCTGCAAAGCTTCTCTTTTTTCGGCCGGAACGGTTGCAAACATGGCCTCCAATTCGGGAAAGCTTTTGCTCCCGGATCCGAACACAATGCTGTCTGCCGAAGTATGCAAGGCGGCACAGATTTTATGCAATGTAACCACGCTCATGCCCTTTTTTCCCGTTTCGATGTCGGCTAAAAACTGTGTTGAAATGTTTGCCATTTCCGCTAATTTCTCACGCGAGAGATGCTGATATTCTCTGATGCTTCGTATCCGTTTTCCGTATTCTGCATTTTCTGCATTCATCATCTGATCACTCCTATAGATATAGTATAATGCAATCAAAAGATGTTGAAAATCATCTGTAGTTATTGACAAAACAAAACTATAGATGTATAATTGTAAAAAATATGAAAATTTCGGCAATCATTCATCGAAAATCTGAAAACAAGATGAGTGCATGCAAGAATTTTCATAATCAGGAAAGGGGTTCAAACATGAAACGAACAATGAAATTATTGCTGGTTGCTGCTATCATGGCTGTACTTTGCACAGGCATTGCAATATCGGCAAGTGCAGAAACATTTTTTACTCCCACCAACGGCTCTTTTTTTGAGGCCACCGGTACAACGACAGAACAGGGATTGGAAGTTTACGAACTTTTAGAAGAACAAACGCAGCCCGAAATCGCCGAAAAAATGTATGATATTTTATTTCGTGCACAATATCGTGTAACGGATTTTGGCGGAGATCTGTGGTGCAACAGTTTCTACAGCGGTCAGATCAAAAGTGTCACCGACTCGGTTCTCGGCACGGTCGCCTGGGATTGGGGCGGCGCGGGTTCTTTCTCGTATTCCATGTTTGTCTCGCAATATGCGCGCGATAGCATCGGCAGAAACAACATTGTAACACTTTCAAGTGTTCCGACGGGGAACGAACTGAAAAACTTCCTTGCAACCTATGCGGATCCCGGTGAACACATCCATTTCTATTTTTCAGGTTCATCCTTCGGCGAACATTCGGTGATTTACCTCGCCGCAACGGAAGAAGGTTTTTACTATCTTTCCGAAAACGGCAACAGCCTGGATATCCGTCTGTATTATTCTTCTTATAGTTATTTTGCAAGTATTTTGCGCATGAGCAGCAAAGAGAGTCTGCGTATTTATTCGACCAATGCAGGCAAAGACATACATCCGGCTGACATTGTACCGGCAGGACTTATTTACACTATAAATAACAATGAAGTAACCATCACCGGTTATGAGGGCACTGCAACAGAACTGACCATTCCGGAGGCAATCGAAGGATATCCGGTCACAAGCATCGGCTATCGGGCGTTTTATAATTGCGACAGCCTTGTGAACATCACCATCCCGGACAGCGTGACAAGCATCGGAGAGCGGGCGTTTGAAGATTGCGACAGCCTTGTAAATATCACCATCCCGGACAGCGTGACAACAATCGGCAAATATGCGTTTTATGATTGCAGAAACCTTTCAGAAATCGCCATTCTGAATCCGGACTGCACAATATCATATCCAATAGATTCCGTTGCCGTCATTCGCGGCTATGACAATTCCACAGCACAGGTTTATGCCGAAAAATATGATCGCATTTTTGTATCTTTGGATGGGGAAGCCACGGACATTCTCCTTTCCGGCTACGCAGGAGAAAAAGCAGTTTTCACCATCACCCATGACGGCAAAATGACGATTACCGGTTCAGGAAAAATGTATGATTACGATGCTGCTGATCGTCCGTGGAACAAATACGAGCGATTTATAAAATCTGTTTACATCGAAGACACAATCACAAGCATCGGCTTTTCTGCGTTTTATGCTTTTCAGCAGCTTGCTGCAATCACCATCCCGGACAGCGTGACAAGCATCGGCCGTTGTGCGTTTTGTAATTGCATCAAACTTGTGAACATCACCATCCCGGACAGCGTGACAAGCATAGGCGAGGATGCGTTTTCCGATTGTAACAGCCTTGTAAATATCACCATCCCGGGCAGCGTGACAAACATCGGCAAGCTTGCATTTAGAAATTGCGACAGCCTTGAAAGCATCACCATTCTTAATCCTAAGTGCTCGATCAGCGACTCCGCTGCCACCATTTCCGACACGGCTGTTATTTACGGCTATGAAAATTCCACCGCACAATCCTACGCCCGTAAATACACCCGCACCTTTGTTGCATTGGAATGCGACCATTCCGACTCCACCCCCATTGCCGCAGTTGATGCAACCTGCACCAAAGACGGAAACACGGCAGGCAGCCGTTGCAATGTCTGCCAGGTGACCACCGGTTGTGAAGTAATTCCCGCCACGGGCCATGCATATTCCTCCGAAATTACCAAGCAGCCCACGCATGAAGCCACCGGCATCGAAAAATTCACCTGCGCTAACTGCGGTGACACCTATACCGAAACCCTGCCGAAGCTGACGGACCATGCATACAACGCTGTTGTGACTGCCCCCACCTGCACCGAACAGGGCTACACCACCTACACCTGCATTTGCGGTGACACCTATGTCGGTAATTACACCGATGCCAACGGCCACACGGACGAAACCGTCCCCGGTTATGCCGCAAAATGCGAAACCGAAGGCCTGACAGACGGCGCAGTCTGCGTAATCTGCGGCGTAACCACGCTTGCACAGGAAGTCATTCCTGCCACGGGTCACAGCTACATCACTGTCGGTGCCTACCCTGCCACCTGCCAAAGCACCGGTTTTACGGGTATCACCTACTGCTCGGTTTGCAGCACCGTTGCAAACTACGGCGAATCCACCCCCGTTGCAGAGCACAAGATGTCTGAATGGATCATCACCTCCAATGCCACCTGCACGGCAGACGGCAAGAAGATCAAGATGTGCAACTGCGGACTGACCGAAGAAGAAGTCATTCCCGCAACAGGCCACAGCGATGCAGACAACGACGGCATCTGCGAAAACTGCCTGCTCAACCTGAACCCCACCACAGAACAGCCCTCGGAAACCACCAACCCGTTCCGGGTGCTGATTGACTTCCTCAACAGCCTGCTTGAATGGTTCAAGAACCTGTTTTCCCTGTTCGGCTGATTCCGTTAACAACAAAGCCACCGTATCGGAGAAATCTGATACGGTGGCTTTTTCATTGCCATTCAACTTTGATTGGTGTTTATTCCAAAACAAGATATCCGCCAGGCGGTACGGTGACAGCGCCGTTTAAGATTTCGTCGGTCATGACATTTTTGTATTCTCTGTTGAGTAAAACGGTGCGGGCAGTGTCCGTAAAGTTGAGCACAAACAGCAACTCTCCTCTTTTTCTGACCTCCAGACCGTCTTCGGCGGTGATGTCGGGATCATCCGCTGTGATACCGAGTTCGTTTATGAGGCTTTCGCACACATCGTCGCAAAGGTCTTTGTCGTTACGGAAAGCAACATACCACGCCTTGCCGTTTTTATAATGGTTGACGGTGACGGACGGCATTCCCGCATAAAAATCATCCTTGTATTCGCCGAGCACTTTGGCGGTGTTTGCATGGATGATGTCGCACACATGATGAATTTCATATTCCTTGCCGTTGAAAGTGGCACGGTTCTTGACATTTTCGGGCAGAGAGTCGGTTTCTTCCATCCGGATGCCGAACACGTTTTTGAGTTCTTCTGCTGGCCAGCCGCCGAGATAGCAAAGATCGTCCTTGTCCACAACACCCGTAAGGTACGTTGCCACGAAATTGCCGCCGTTTGCAACATACTTTTCGATGCGTTCCTTGGTGCCGTTTTTGAGCATATACAAAAACGGGGCAATCACAAGGTCATATTTGCCGAAATCGGCATCCATGGGAATAATGTCCGTGCTGATACCGCGTTTTCTGAACGGCGCATACCAACGGATGCACTCGCCGAGATAGTTGCGGTGCTCGTTATTGAAGCCGCAGAACGCATCCGTTGCCCAACGGTTTTCCCAGTCGTACACGATTGCCACTTTGCTGTTGCAGGTTGAGCCGACAACGGCAGAGAGTTTTTCGATTGCCTTGCCCGTGTTCGTTACATCGCGAAAAACACGGGTATTCTCATGACCGCAATGGTCCACCACCGCACCGTGGTATTTTTCGTGGCTGCCGCGGCTTTTTCTCCACTGAAAATACTGCACACTGTCCGAGCCGTGGGCAATGGCCTGCATGGCGGAAAGCTGCTGCACCCCCGGACGGGGCAGTTTGTTGATGGGATGCCAGTTGACCAAAGACGGCGTGCTTTCCATCATAAAGAACGGCTGTCCGTCCTTCATACTGCGGAACACATCGTGCACAAAGGCGGTTTCAAGGGATTCGTAATCGTTGTTACCCTTGTCCCATGCGGGGTAATTATCCCACGACACAATGTCGAGTTTTTTTGCCATTTTCTGATAGTCAATACCCGTATACATGCGCATGAAGTTGGCAGTGACGGGGATATCGGGCGTAATTTCACGCAAGGGCGCAATTTCGTTTTCAAAGAACGAAATGTGGCTGTCGGACACAAAGCGTTTCCATGCAAGAACCAAAGGAGACGAGCAGACCTCACCCCTGTATTTCGGGGAACGGATCTGACTCCAATCGGTCACGGTATGCGACCAGAAATTATTCCACCACCGGTGGTTGAGTTCGTCAATGTCGTTGTGATATTCAACCTTGAGCCATTCCTGAAAGGCTTTCTGACACAGTTCGCAGTGGCATTCGCCCGAATATTCGTTGGAAATGTGCCACATTTTTACGGCAGGGTGCTTGCCGTAACGCTCGGCTAAAATGCGGTTCATGTTGCGCACCTTTTCGCGGTAAACAGGGCTTGTCAGGCAGTGATTATGGCGCACGCCGAACTCATTGCGGATGCCGTTTTCCTGCACCTGCAACACTTCGGGATATTTGTCGCTCATCCAGTGCGGTCTTGCACCCGACGGTGTGGCAAGCACGGCATCAATACCGTTTGCGTGCATTTTATCAAGAATGGTATCCAGCCATTCAAAATTGTAAACACCCTCCTCAGGTTCGAGGATTGCCCACGAGAAAATACCGACACTTGCACTGTTGACATGCGCAAGCTTCATCAGCCGCATGTCTTCATCCCATATTTCGGGGGTACGGATCCACTGTTCGGGGTTGTAATCACCACCGTGGACGATATGGTCAAAAAATGCTTTTTTCATTTTGCTTTCCTCACATCAGTGTACTTTCATATTCGTAATTTTCAACGCATTCACTTGAGCGCACCATATAAGTTTTGACATGCCAGGGGTCGGCTTCATCGATTTCCACAATTCTGCCGCCGCGCAGATCCCCTGCGCAGTAGCCGTCATAGCCCAAACCTGCATCGTATGTCAGCTTGATGCCGAGATATTCGCCTTCGGTGTCATTGATATGGTCATGTCCGCAGACAACGGTTTTGATGTCACCGCGCTGCACCATGGTGGCAAAAAGACCCGTATTGACAGGACCCGAGCCGACCGTTTCGCGCATGGTGCCCTTGTATTTCGTCTGTGCGGGATTGCGGTGCAGAACAACATATTCGGGGAGGGCTATGTGGAATGCCATCATGCCCGGTACTTTGCCACCGTTTTCGGCTTCAATCTGTTTGGACGTATTCCAATACCACATGATCTGATCAAAACGGATTGCGTCATACCCCGATGAAACATAGAAAGGATCTTCTAATTTTGCAAGGCGCGTGTCTCGCGCAAAGCCGTAATCCTCCAAAAATTCCCCGATGTTTCGGCCCGAGTCAAGCCCCCATACGTTGAACACGGTCTTTTCGCCATATTCTTCTTTGATCTGCAAAACCCAGTTGCCCGTGCCGCTGATATCCTCAGGACCTGCTGTGGACAAACAACCTTCGATTTCTTCATACACAGGCTGCTGGTCTTTGACGGGAAAACCTTTTTCCGCATCGTGATTGCCGAACACATGCGCCCACGGAATGCCCCTGTCATTCAGAGGTTTCACCAAAGCGGTGATGTAGTTTTTCAGTGTTTCGGGGGTTTCGGCACCGTCGCGCCACACATTATCGCCTAAAAAAAGCACAAGGTCAGGCTGTACTTTGTCTGTAATGGCGGCAAGGTCACGGAACACGCGTTTGTCATAATCCTTGACGCCGTGCACGTCCGACACACAAAGAATTCTGAATTTGCCGTTTTTGAATCGAAGTTCATTTTCTTGCATAACAGAACATTCCTTTCGTTTTCTGTTCATATTGTATAACAGCCGTTATAAAAAAGCAAGCAAAATCATACAATCTGCCGTCACACTCTTGCATTTTGCAAAATAAAGATATATAATGAAAACATCTATCCGAGGAGGTTTTTGAATTATGAAAAAAAGTGATGCCATGCAGGCTGTTAAATTTGCGCTGTTTTCCGCTTCGGCAGGGATCATCGAGGTTGTTGCATTCACCTTGCTCAATGAAGCAGTGAAGCTCCCTTACTGGCCTGCCTATTTAATTGCATTGGTGCTGTCCGTCCTCTGGAATTTCACATTCAACCGCCGTTACACCTTTAAGTCTGCCGCAAACATTCCCATTGCCATGGCAAAAGTTGCAGGTTTTTATCTTGTTTTCACACCGCTGTCAACATGGTTGGGCAATATGGCAGAGCAAAGCGGCATCAATGAATACATCGTGCTTGCCGTTACCATGCTTGCAAACTTCGTGCTCGAATATCTGTTCTGCAAATTCGTGGTTTACCGCGGTCAGGAAAACACCCGCGAAGAAAAACCGAAAGAGAAAAAAGAAGATAACAAAGCTGAATAAAGAATAAAAGGGCTGTCAGACAGCCCTTTTATTCTTTATTCAAACAGATAGTTATTGATGTACTGCGCAAACAGGTCGTCTGCCTGTTGTGTGAAATCGGGGTCATTGTCCAGCCCGTGACCGGAATTCGGGAAACTCACAAAATCATGGGCAACACCGCATTCGGTTAGTTTGTTATCCAGCGAAACAGCATTGGAATACGGAATAATACAGTCCATTTCACCGTGTTGCAACAAGGTCGGCACGGTGTTTTCATTCACATAAAACAACGGTGATTCTGCTTTTATTTCTTCTGCATAATCCTTGCGTGTTTCATAGGTATAGTTTTTGCCGAGAGCAAGCGAAAACAGCATTTCCACTTTTTCTTTGCCGAGAATGTTGTCACGTGCAAAGTAATTATCATCCGTCAGATCCGTCGGACCGCTTGTTGAACAAACGAATGCAACAGGCACACAGCAGGTGTCGGCACTCGAATACGCATACAGCATGGCAAGATGCCCGCCCGAAGAATGCCCGCGCAAAGCAACCTTGGTAATGCGCACGTCGTTTTCTTTTGCGGTTTGGCAAATTTTTTCAATCGAAGCGCCGATATCCGCAAGCAAAGCCGGCATGGCGGTGTCGGCATTCAAAAAACGGTAGCCGATGGTTGCCGCTGCCACACCGAATTGATTGCAATAGTCCATTGCTGTCTGTGTGTAAACATTCTTGTCGCCGTATGTCCATTCCCCGCCGTGGATGAACACAATGAGGGGAACTTCTTTTTCTTTGCCCGCAGGCAGAAACAGGTCAAAAACCTGTTCTTCATCTTCGCCGTAGGCAATATCTGCAAGGTCGATTCTTGCTTCTCTGCCGGAGCAACCGACAAGGCTTAACAGCAACAAACCGGTCAACAGCAAACAGATTATATTTTTTTTATTCATCATTCTGCACTCTCCGTTTTTTGCCTTTTTATTTAAAATATCACACCCTGCAAAAGAAGTCAAGCAACGCAAAAAAGAACACTTTTATAACCATGTTTTTTGTTGCAAAAAATGTTTTGGTGTGATATACTGTTTGATTGGATTCAGAAAATAAAAGAAATGGGGGTACGGACATGGCAAAACAAACACCCTGCAAGCAGGAAGAAACCAAAGAAAATGTTTACAAACACAATGCGCCGACCAAAAAAATCATTGCGCGGTTTCTGCCCTACTACAAAAAACACCGCAAGACTTTTGTGTTTGACCTTTGCTGTGCGGCACTCACAACCGTTTGCGAGCTGATTCTGCCGATGATTGTGCGCACCATCACCAATGCCGCCACGGGCGAAGACGGTGCGGTGCTGACTGCGGGACTGATTTTAGGCATGGGCGGTGCTTATCTGTTCATGCGTGTGATTGACACATTCGCAAACTACTACATGGCGGCCATGGGGCACATCATGGGCACCCGCATCGAAACCGACCTGCGAAAAGACCTGTTCGGTCATCTGCAGAAATTGTCCTTTTCTTATTTCAACAATGCAAAAGTCGGTGTGCTGATGTCAAGGCTTACCAACGACCTGTTCGACATCACCGAATTTGCCCACCACTGCCCCGAAGAATTCTTCATTGCGGGAATTAAGATCATCGGTTCAGGGCTCATTTTAAGTTTCATCAACATTCCGCTGACGCTTATCATTCTGTGCATGATCCCCGTGATGATTCTGTGCCTGTTGCGTGTCAACCGCCGCATGCGTGACGGCTTCCGCGAACAGCGCAAAAAGGTCGGCGAGCTCAACGCGGATATTGAAGATTCGCTTCTCGGTATTCATGTTGTCAAAGCATTTGCAGGCGAAGAAAAGGAAAAAGAAAAATTCCGCAAAGGTAACGAGGCATTTCTTGCCGTGAAATCCGCCGTTTACAAGCTGATGGGCACATTCACAAGCACATCCCGCTTTTTTGACGGGGCTATGTACATTGTGGTCGTCATCTTAGGTGCGTTTTTCATCCTTTGGGGTAAAATCAATGCCGCTGATTTGATCGCGTATCTGCTGTATGTGACCACGCTGTTCTCGTCCGTGCGCAGAATCGTGGACTTTTCCGAGCAATTCAACCGCGGACTTACGGGCATTGAACGCTTTGCCGAAATCATGGACACCGAACCCGACATCGAAAATGTACCCGATGCGGTGGACATCGGCAGAGCCGAAGGCAACATCACCTTCAACAACGTCAGTTTCCACTATAACGACGGCGCAGATGTCATTCACAACTTCAACCTGGATGTCAAAAAAGGACAGAGCATTGCCCTTGTCGGCCCGTCGGGCGCAGGCAAGACAACGCTTTGCAGTCTGATTCCCCGTTTTTATGACATCACCGACGGCGAAATCCTGCTTGACGGCATGGATATCCGCAAGATGACACTGCGTTCACTGCGTGAAAACATCGGCATCGTGGAGCAGGACGTGTATCTGTTTTCGGGCTCGGTGCGCGAAAACATTCTTTACGGTAAGCCGGATGCCGGCGAAGAAGAAATCATCGAAGCGGCAAAACTGGCAGGTGCTTATGAATTCATTCAGGAACTGCCCGATGGCTTCAACACTTATGTCGGTGAACGCGGTGTGCGTCTTTCAGGCGGACAAAAACAGCGAATTGCCATTGCGCGTGTGTTCCTGAAGAATCCTCCCGTGCTGCTTCTTGATGAAGCCACAAGCGCACTCGACAACGAAAGTGAACGCCTTGTGCAGCAGTCTTTGCAGGCACTTGCAAAAGGCAGAACCACATTCACGGTTGCCCACCGCTTAACCACCATCCGCAATGCAGAGCGCATTCTGGTGCTGACCAAAGACGGTGTGGAAGAACAGGGCTCGCACAATGAATTGATGCAGAAGGGCGGTTTATATGCCCATATGTATAATATGTACACAACAAATATGTAAAAAAGGCAAGGAGTAAAACCATGAAACTTTTGAATGCAAACATTGCCGCCACAGCAGGCAATGCACTTGACAAAGTCGTCAGCACCGTAACAGACCTTCCCGACAGCGCGGCAGAAATCGGCGATTATCTTTCAGGTATTTTTGATATCATTGCAGAATATGTTATCAGTTACGGCGGCAGATTGATCGTTGCCCTGATTCTTCTTCTTATCGGCTTCCGTATTATCAAAATACTGAATAAAAAGATAGCAAAAGCAAAGGTCTTTGAGAAAATCGAAGCATCATCAAGAAATTTCATGTTTAAAGTTCTGGATGTTGCAGCCAAGATCCTGCTTGTCATTCTTGCCGCATCGATCATGGGTGTTCCCATGGCATCGGTCGTGGCGGTCATCGGTTCGGCAGGTCTTGCCATCGGTCTTGCGCTGGAAGGCAGCCTCGGCAACATCGCAAGCGGTGTTGTGCTGATGGTGACAAAGCCGTTCAAGGAAGGCGATTTCATCACTGTGGGCGGCGGTGACGGCGGAGTCGTCAATGACATCGGTATTTTCTATACTTCCATCACAACACCCGATAACCGTCGTATTGTGTATCCGAACAGCTCAATAGCGGGTGCAACACTTGTCAATGTCACGGCAGAAAAAGACCGTCGTGTAGATCTTGTGTTCACAACGAGCTACAATGCGGATGTGCAGACCGTGAAAAGTTGCATTACCGGCGTTATTGAAAAACACGAACTTGTTAAAAAAGATCCCGAACCCTTTGTGCGTCTTTCCAAGCACGCCGACAGCGCATTGGAATTTACAGTCCGCGTATGGACGGATGCCGCCGATTACTGGACGGTTTACTTTGATCTGCTTGAACAGGTCAAAGCCGCATTCGATACTAAGGGCATTGAAATTCCCTATCCGCAGATGGATATACATATTAAAGAGAATAAAAATTAAGGAGAAACACATATGCTTTTCTACACCAAAGACGGTGAAATCTTCACCCCCGACAAAATCAATCCCCAGCTTGTGCACATTGCCAAGGCAATCGTGAAGACCTGCCACCTTGAATTCAAATTCAAGATGAAGTCCAACGCCCTCATCAACACCCAAAAAGAAGGGAAAACCGACAAAATGCTGGACACCCTGCAGAAATGCCTTGCCAAAAACCGTGACATCTACGATCAGGACATGAGCCTTGCAGGTGTTGTGGTCGCTGATGTGGACGATGCTTTCTTTGCAGACAAGGACGTGCAGTTCTACAAAGATCAGTTGCAGGTTCTCATTGACTTTGCCGCCATCAACACGGTTGTTGAATCCCGCATGTTTGCACTGATGAGTGCCGCTTGCGAAAAGACCCTCGGCAAAAAGATTAACGAAATAAAGTTCTTCGAAAATCAGACCGAAATTCTGCAGATCGAAGAAGACGAAGAAGAAGCTGAAGACGCTGAATAAAAAAACCGCCTCCGGGCGGTTTTTTTATTCTCAATTTTTCATTTATTCTATTTCCACCTCTGCCGTGTGCGGCCTGTGGTCAGACAAAACCCATGCGGGGATATCTGCATTCAGAATCTTCACCCCGGGGCTTACAAAAATATAATCAATTTTGCGGTCGGGTGCATCGGACGGAAAACTGCAAAGCGGAGAATTGAACAGGTCAGCAGTATCCTTGAGCTGCTCGCGGATGGGTAAAAGAACCTTGTCATCGGGATGCACATTGAAATCTCCCATGAGAATCAGTTTTTGAGCACCGAAATTCTCAACCACCGTTTTCACGGCATTCTTCTGCTCACTCTTATTAAGTCCGAAGTGGGTAACAAGCACCGTCAATCCATCGGCAACATCCAATTCCGCTTTGAGCAGACAACGGGTTTCAAACCATGAACCGATGCGCACGACAGGGTCGGGAATCATCACGGTCTGTGCATTTTTAATCGGAAAACGGCTGAGCAGTGCGTTGCCGTAAGGGTTCTTGCCGCCGACATCAATGGCTTTTGCAAAGTAATAATGAAAGCCTGTTTTTTCGGCAAGAATTTTTGCCTGTGCCTGATAATCATCGCGTTCTCCTTGCCCACGCACTTCATTCAGCCCGATAATATCCGCCCCGCTGTCAAGAATCAACTTTGCAAAAGCATCAAAATCAATACATTTCCGCTTCCAGACTTCACAATGCAGTACATTGAAACTCATAAGCCTGATTTTCATTTTCAACACCCCTTTTGCATCATTTTATCAGTTTTTGTTACCAAAAACAAGGTTGCTTTTTCGTTGTTTTCACCAAATTTTCGGGCTGTTTTTTTTCTTGCATTACTTTTGAAAATATGATAAAATCAAATGTACATTCTATGACAGGAGGGAATCACTTGGCGACAGAACCCGTAAACACCGCCGAAGTTCTGACGGACGAGCAATTATCATACGTCTATCAGAACCGCCGCTACGTCGGCCTGAAAGAAACGGTCGGTTTTGTGCTGTGGGATGCTGCACAATCATTCAACATCAACGCATTTTCATCCCGTTTCGTCAATAACATTTTTGAACTTCCGTTGAGCCTGTCTGCTCTGGCAGGCACCATCAATACCCCGTGGGACATGGTCAACGACGTTCTCTTTGCCACCATCGTGGACAAGACCCGTACACGCTGGGGCAAATTCAGACCCTATCTTCTGGCACTTGCCATCCCGGGTCTCCTCGGCACTCTTGCATATTGGTTCCAGCCGTTGTTCCTGCTGAATGCAAACAAATGGGTCAAGTTCGGATTCTATCTTTTCCTGACCATGATCCGCGACGGTATCGGCACATTCCAGGAAATTGCAAAAACAGGTCTTATGTCCACCATCACGCCACACCCTGTTGACCGAATAAGGTTGGTAACGCTTGCCAACTGGGCATCGGGTCAGTTCGGTGAAAAACTGCCGGAACAGATCTTCACGGTCGTTCTTGATATCATCGACAACAAAAAACATGATGCGGGCAGAAGTAAAACCCTTATTTCCGCGTTTGTCAGCATGGGCACCTTTACAACGCTCGTTTCCAGCGGTATGTCGTTCTGGTTCTTCATGAACTCGCAGGAACGCATTCTGCAGTCGGTTAAGCCCCCCTCAATCAAAATGGGTGTTGAATCCATTGTCAAAAACAAACCGATGCTTCTGCTCACGCTTTCACAGATGCTCAACAGCTTCGGCATCGGCGGCAGCAAGGGCAACTACTACACCGACGTTCTGCACTTCAACTCCCTGACCATGATCGCGGGTATCCCCGCTGCTCCCATCAGCCCGTTGAGCTTTGCGCTGGTTCCCTATTTCCGCCGCAAATTCTCCTCGAAGTTCCTGTATATCATGGGTAACTATTCGAGCAAGATTCTGATGGTTCCCGTGTTCCTGTTCGGCTGCATCGGCATGGACTGGAAAACAAAAGCAGGCGGCCTGTATCAGAAGGTTGTTCCCATGGGCATTGCCATGGCCATCGAAGAATTCATCTGGACTTTCTTCTACGGCACCTACACGGTTATCAACACCGAAATGTACAACGAATGTATGGACTACTGCGAATGGAAAATGGGTTACCGTACCGAGGCCATGACAGGCGTTGCAAAGGGTCTTGCAACCAAGCTTGCAGGCTCTGTGTCCGGTGTTATTAACAACCTGCTCCTGGAGATCTTCAAGTATGACCAGTCTGCATACAAAGAAGGCAAAGAACAGACCGATGCGGTCAAGTTCTTCCTGTTTGCATACTTCGCAATCGTTCCCACCATCACAGGCTCCTTCGGTATTCTTCCGATGCTGTTCTATGATCTTTCGGGCGAAAAGAGAGAAAGAATGTATGCCGAACTTCTTGTGCGCCGTGCAGAAGTTTCTGCCGTTGCCTCCGAAGGCAATGCAGAAGACCTTGCAAAACTTGCCGAAGAGCAGGTCAATATGTAAAATTTTTCGAGGGGTGGAAATCGTCCACCCCTGTTTTTGAAAAGAGGTTTTTCCATGAATAAAAAGAAAATCGCAATCATTGCCGCCGCTTGCATTGCGGTGATTGCAATCATTGTGACCGTGATCTGCATTGCAGGTAAAACGAATGATCCGTTTGAAGGGCTTGCCATACGCGGCATCGCCGCCGGCGAATACCACACCAGCGTGCTGTATGATGACGGCACGGTTGCCACCGTGGGCGGACAGAACGATCTGCTTGCTTACGAATGCGCACAGTGGACAGATGTAAAAGAAATCGCCGCCGGTGCTGATTTCACCGCGGTTCGGCTGGACAACGGCTTTGTGCAAACCACTTCTTCCTTTGAAGGCAACACAACATTCTGGCGCAACATCGTGCAGATCGCCGCAGGCCCGCACCACGTGGTCGGCCTTTGTGCAGACGGAACAGTGTTCGCCACGGGTGATGACAAAAACACCGCAAAATACGCCGTGGAAGAATGGACAGACATTGTTGCCGTTGCCGCGGGTGACAAATACACCGCAGGCTTAAAAGCCGACGGCACGGTTGTTCTTGCAGGCTCCATCGGCGCGGATGTGTCCGGGTGGAAAAAGGTTACATCCATTGCAGGGGGTTACAATCATCTTGTGGGCCTTACAAAAAGCGGTAAGGTGCTTGCCGCAGGTGCCGCAAAAGCCGATTATTACACCGACCTCAACTGGAAGGGCGTGAAGGCCATTGCTGCCGGCAAGGAAATCACCGTTGCTATTAAAGACAACGGCAAAGTGCTCGTTGCGGGCGACAACAAACTCGGCAGAACCGATGTGCAAGATTGGGCTGATTGCATTGCCGTTTCGTGCGGTCTGTATCACACAGTCGGGGTCACAACGGACGGCACATTGCTTTCCACCACAATTCTCTCCACCGTCGAAAAAAATCTGTTGGGGCAAGATAACGTTGCCTCCCTGCAGAAATAAAATTGCATAACTTTTATACAGGGTTGTTTCATACAACCCTGTTTTTTTTTGGTTCTTCACACAAAACAAAATAATACACAATTCTTCCGTATTGATTAAAAATCTGCAATATGATAAGATGCTTTTTGACTTTAAAAAACGAGGTTGTTATTATGAAACGAACCCTTTTTCGCGCACTTTTTATTTTTGTTTGCACGTTTTGTGTGCTGTTTGCAGTCAACACAACCGAAAACAAGCTGACTGCCGAAGCTGCCGCCGCAACAAGCGGCACATTGAGCAGCGGCGTTACCTGGCAGTATAATGAAGCAACAGGCATTCTCACCGTCAGCGGCAGCGGCGAAATCCCCGACTTTACAAGCGGCATTGCCGATTGGGGCAATTACTCATATGACACAAAAGAAATTGTTATCAGCGAAGGTATCACCTACATCGGTGAATACGCTTTCTGCCGTTTCTTCAACATGGAAAAAATCAGCCTGCCGTCTACACTCACAGACATCGGCGACTCTGCTTTTTCAATGTGCCTGTCGCTTACATCCATAGAATTGCCCACCGGCTTGCTGAATATCGGAGAATATGTATTTTCCACCTGCACAGCACTCACGGAAATACAGATTCCGTCTTCGGTCACAAGCATTGGCGAATATGCTTTTTTTGCCTGTGAGAACATGCAGACACTGATCATCCCCGAAACTGTAACAAGTATCGGACGTGACGCATTTATGAGTTGCAACAACCTCAAAGACGTTACCATGCCTTTTTCTCTGCAAGGGAACTTCTTTGAAGGCTCCTTCATCGAAAAACTGACACTGACGGGCACGGGCGATATGCCTGTTTTCGTAGGCAGCCCGACCACAGATTCCGCTTATTACACCAAAGCACCCTGGTATTATTTTTGCGATACCCTGAAAACACTTGTGATCGACGACGGCATTACAAGCATCGGAGCATGGTCTTTTTACCGTTTTTCTGCCCTTGAAAGTGTTACGGTTGCGGATTCTGTGACCGCCATCGGAGATTATGCTTTTGGTGCCTGTGAATTGCTTGCAGACCTCGATCTCGGCAGAAATATGCAGACTCTCGGCAACAATACCTTCTTCGCCTGTTATGCCATGCAGAATCTTACCATGCCTGCAAGCACCGCTTTTAAAGATACAACCTTTGACGATTGCGCTTCCCTTGTCAGCCTGACCATGTACAAAGGCAACGGCACAATGCAGAACTTCGAGCGTTATGAAGACTCTACCTGGTATGCAAAAACACCGTGGAATCAAAGCGCCGACACCTTCACCACACTTGTTCTTGAAGACGGCATCAAAAACATCGGCAAATATGCCTTTTACGGCTGCTCTTATCTTGAGAACGTCACCTTTTCTGCTGATCTTGAAGAGATCGATGCGTATGCCTTCTCTTACAGTGCAATCGAAACTCTGCTCATTCCCGACACTGTAACCGCCATCAATGATTACGCATTTTATGCGTGTTACGATATTGAAAATCTCACCATGCCCGCGTCCGCTGTTATTTACGACAGCAAGAACACCTTTGATTGCCCGACCGTCAAATCCGTGACCCTGACCGCAGGCACAGGCACCATGCCTGACTACACCGTGGCAAGCTACGAATACACCCCGTGGTACAAAAGCCGTAATACTCTTACAAATCTTACCCTTTGCGACGGCATTCAGAACATCGGTGCACATGCGTTCAGAGGTCTGACAAAGCTGACAAGCGTTACCATTCCCGAAACGGTAAAAACCATCGGCGAATATGCGTTCTATTCAGCCAAAGCCCTGTCCGAAATCAACATCCCCGCGCTTGTCACGGAAATCCCGTCCTATGCCTTTGCTTACTGCTCGGCACTCGCAACGCTGACCGTGCCCGAAACGGTGACCGCCATTGCGGACCATGCCTACATCGGCTGTTCGGGGCTTACCGACCTGGTTATCGGCAGCAAGGTTGAAACCATCGGTGAGCATGCGTTTAATAAGTGCAAGGCACTGAAAAATGTGACCATCGGAAAGTCGGTCAAATCGATGGGTGTCAGTGCGTTCTACGATTGCACCGCACTTGAAAAAGTGAACATCACGGATGTCGGTGCTTACTGTCAGATCGACTTCCCGTCCGACAAAACAAATCCCCTGTATTATGCACAAAAACTGTATCTGAATGATGAGCTGATCACCGATCTTGTGATTCCCGATACGGTTGAAACCGTCAAAGCCAACACATTCAACAACATCGATCACCTTGAAACCCTCTCGATTTCTCCGAACACAAAAAAATTCGATACATTTTTCTGGCGCAGTGATTTCAAAGGAGTTTACATTTCCGACATTGCGGCATGGTGCAAGGTCGAATTCAACTCCTTTGACCTGAATGACAGTCCGCTTTACCTCAACGGGGAAGAAATCAAAAACCTTGTGATTCCCGACGGTGTCACAGAAATCAAGGCGGGAACCTTTTCCAAGGGTACCTTCACTTCCGTTGTGATTCCCGATACGGTGCAAACCGTTGAAGAAGATGCGTTCACGGCATGCCTGAGCCTTAAAGAGCTCACTGTTCCGATCACCGCACTCGAAGACAGCAGCTTTTACGGCTGCGAAAATCTGGAATACATCACCCTGACAGGCGGTGACACAGGTGAAATGCCGACAGGCATTACAAGCTACCCTTGGGACGATTGCAACAACCTGAAAAATGTAACCTTTGCAGAGGGTGTCACCTATATTGCCTCGCGTTCTTTTGAAGGCTGCAATCTGACGGAACTTGTATTCCCGTCCACCATGAAAGAAATCGGGCAATATGCTTTTTACGGCAGCAAGTCCATCCGCAGCATTGATTTCGGCGGCTGTGAAGAAATCGGCAACAACGCTTTCTACAACGGCTACGGACTGCAACGTGTTATTTTCGGCAAAAACCTGACCTATGTCGGTTCTTCCGCATTTTCGGGTTGCCCGGCTACGGTCACTTATTATGAAGGTTCGGAAAGCGAAGCATACGATATCCAATTCAATTCGTTCAACAAAGCCGTTGACACAAATGCACACTGGGTCTACAACTACAGCCGCACCGCACACACCTTTGAGGGCGAGGTACTGTTCAACAAAAACAAGACCATGCTCATCTGTTATCCGCATTACATGACGGACCGCTTCTATGCCGTGCCCGACACGGTCAGAAGCATTGAGCAGAATGCGCTTCTTTCCTCTTCCCTGCTGGCTGTCAGCCTGCCCGAAGGGCTTAAGAACATCGGCAGCGAGGCATTCCTCGATTGCTCTAATCTTTCTGCCATCTACATTCCCGCAGGCATTGTGAGCATCGACGAATTTGCATTCGGCAACAATGAAAGACTGCGCGATATTTATTTCGGCGGCAGTGAAGCACAATGGAACAACATCCGGACAGGCTACGACAACAACAGCCTCAAAAAAGCAACCGTTCATTACAATTCTTCGCGTTTCTGCATGGAAGAAGATGCTGTTTACAACAGTGACAAAACCGCATTGCTTGCATGGCTTGCTCTTGAAGCACAATCCGTTCATGTGCCCGACGGTGTCACATACATCGGCAAAAATGCGTTCAGCAACTGCAAAGCCGCATCTGTTACATTCGGCAAGGATGTAAAAACGATCGGCACAAATGCTTTTTACGGTTGCAAGGAGCTGACAAATGTCACGCTTCCCGACAGCGTGATTGAACTCGGCAACCTGGCTTTCTATGATTGTTCCAAACTTGAAAATATCACCCTTTCCGACAACCTTGTAACCATCGGCAATGATTGCTTCGGCGATTGCACGGCACTCAAGAGCATTGTTCTGCCCGCCAAGGTGAAAACCGTCGGCGAGCGCGCATTCTATGATTGCACGGCATTGGAATCGGTTGATTTCCCCGCAGGTTTGCAGAGTATCGGCACGGCGGCATTCTGCAATTGTTCGTCCCTGGCTGCGGTTTCCATTCCCGCATCCGTCACAACAATCGGAACCGCTGTATTCGAAAACTGCACAGCGCTTACCTCCTTCTGCCTGCCGTCAGGCATTACAAAAGTACCGGACAATCTGCTGCGCAGTTGCGCCTTGCTTGAAAAGGTTTATATTCCCGCAAGTGTGACCGAATTCGGCGATTCCGCATTCTACAACTGCTCTGCCCTGACCGATATTTACTTCGGCGGCAGCGAAGACGCATGGAACGCAATTTCCGTTACATCCTCTAACAGTATTCTGTATGCCGTGAATGTGTATTACAACCACAGTCACACCTACGGCGACTGGGTACAGGATGAAAACGCCGGCACGCAGAGCCGATTCTGTGCTGACTGCAATGCACAGGAAAAGACCTTCATCGTCGGCACTTGCCCGCATGAATGGGACGACGGCAAAATTACCACACCTGCAACTTGCAACGAAGAAGGTGAACTGACACTCACCTGCTCCCTTTGCGGGGAAACACAGACACAATCCATTCCTGTTGACAAAACAAAACATGAATGGAATGACGGCGAAATAACAACACCGCCGACCGTGGACAACGAAGGGATAAAAACATTCACCTGCACCGTCTGCGGTGACACATACACGGAAAACTTCGACAGGCTTGACCCGCCGACAGTAACATTTGACTGCGGTGACATCGACGGCAACGGCGAAATCACTTCTGCCGATGCAAGACTGGCCCTGCGTGCATCTGTGGGTCTTGAAACCTTGTCTGCAGAAGCCGGGCAAGCTGCCGATGTGGATGGCGACGAAAAGGTCACCTCCGCAGATGCAAGACTGATTCTTCGCTATTCTGTCGGCCTTGAAAGTACCTTTCCCGCAAAAAAACAATAAATAATTTAAAAAAGAGGCTGAAAAAACAGCCTCTTTTTTCACTTTTTATAATTCGTTGTAAATAAGTTGTGTAACACTCGGTGTGGTTTTATCGGCAATCTGCTTGACGGCATCCACGCCGTTTTCCATGGCATAAGAATAAAACTCCTTAAGCATGGCAATGTCGTTCACATTATCGCCGACCGTGATAACATCTTCATACTGTGCCCCGCAGATTTTGAGCAAGCGGTAAATCCCCTGCGCCTTATCCATCCCGACAGGTACAATGTCAATGCACGTGCCGTTCTGCAAAGGGTTGAGCACATCACCGAATTTTTCTTTGATCGCCGCCGTCACACGGGCGGCTTCGTCAAAAGTCGGCAGGGCGGTGCTGATCTGATTGCAGAATTCAATTTTTTCGGCATCTGCAAGGGTATGTGCATTCTCGGGGGCATCGGCACAATCGGGATTGTAAATCCTGGTGGATTCTTCCGCGCAGATATGTCCCCAGTCGCAATTCAGCGTGAACAGATATTCCAACAGCGGCACGATGACCGCTTTGTCTATGCGGGTTTCTTCAATGGTGTTGAACGCACGGTCGAGGATCAGCGCCCCGTTGCAGGCAAGGTAATAATCCATGTTGATACCGCTGTCTTCTTTCATAGCAGGGCAAAAGAATTTGTCTCTGCCCGTGACGACCACAAAAAGATTTCCTTTTTGCTGCCATTCGGCAACAGCGGCGCGTTTTGCATCGTCAATACCGCCGTGGTTCAATGTGCCGTCATAGTCACTTGCAATAATTTTCATAATGTTCTCCGAAAAAACGACCGCAAAGGAATGCTCTGCGGTCGTTTTGATTTTTAATTACATGAT
Source organism: Clostridia bacterium (assembly GCA_017416485.1). GTDB lineage: Bacteria > Bacillota > Clostridia > Oscillospirales > Acutalibacteraceae > RUG806. The sequence goes on from JAFQCH010000004.1 coordinate 94,514, forward strand.
TTCGACGATCCAGCCTTCGGGAGCAGGGATTCTGCCCATTTGAATGCCGGTGAGGGTGTCGTAAAGTTTCTTGGTCACGGGACCCATTTCGGTCATGCCTGCGGGCAGGCAGATTTCCTTTCCGTGGTCAACGATCTTACCGACGGGAGAGATAACGGCAGCGGTGCCGCAAAGACCGCATTCTGCGAATTCGCCAATTTCGGCAAGTTCAATTTCGCGTTCTTCCACTTCCAGACCGCAGTAATCTGCAGCAACCTGCAGCAGGGAACGACGGGTGATGGAGGGCAGAATGCTGTCGGACTTGGGAGTGACAACCTTGTTGTCCTTGGTGACGAAAATGATGTTTGCGCCGCCGGTTTCTTCGATCTTGGTACGAGTACCGGGATCAAGATAGATATTTTCATCGAAGCCGCAGTTGTGGGCATCGACGATGTTGTAAAGGCTCATGGCATAGTTCAGACCTGCCTTGATGTTGCCGGTGCCGCGGGGAGCTGCACGATCAAGGTCACTGATGCGAACAGTCAGGGGCTTGACACCGCCCTTGAAATAGGGGCCGACAGGTGTGCAGAGAATGCGGAACTGATATTCGGTAGCAGGCTTGACACCGATAACAGCGTCAGAACCGAACATATAAGGACGAAGATAAAGTGTAGCGCCCGAGCCGAAGGGAGGAACAAAAGCGGCATTTGACTTGACAACTTCGCGAACGGCTTCAATGAAGCGTTCCTTCGGGAATACGGGCATCTGCAAACGCTTGCAGGATGCTTCCAGACGGTCTGCATTGAGGTCGGGACGGAAGCAGACGATTCTGCCGTCTTCGGTGGTGTAAGCTTTCAGGCCTTCAAAAACGGTCTGTGCATACTGCAGCACACCTGCACATTCGCTGATGACGATGTTGGGGTCGGTGATGAGTGCACCGTCATCCCAAGCGCCGTTTTTCCAGTTGGAAACAAAGCGGTAATCGGTGGGCATGTAGCCGAAACCGAGTTCGCCCCAGTTGATATCTTTCTTTTCCATGTAAAAAAACCTCTTTTCACAAAACAAAAATAATAATCAAATTATACGGCGGCAAGCCGCGTTTGTCAAGTCACTGCCCCGTCGAATTTGGGTAAAGTCACATCTAATTTTTATATTTTTATTTCTTTAAGAATTTTATTCATAATTATTCATTTTTTTAAGGGATTGTCCTTGACTTTTTTTTGTTAAAGTTGTACAATAACATGGATAATGCAGAAGAATATTTGTTTTTTGTGAAACAACGGTTCTTCCTTAAATATAGATTTATATTTAGCATTATTTTACTTTCTCCGCACAAACAAAAACAGTTTTTGCGGTATTCATATTTTACAGGAGGTACCCCCCAGTGCAAATCTCAATCGGTGTAGCCATTGCAATCGCAATTGCGGCAGCAGTGGTCAGCGGTGTGGTCTTCTTCTTCATCGGCAGCATTGTGCGCCGCAAAACGGCAGAAAAAGCAATCGGCTCTGCAACCGAAGAAGCCAACCGAATCATCAGCAATGCCATTGCGCAGGCTGAACAAAAGAAAAAAGAAACCATTCTGGAAGCAAAAGACGAAATCCACAAAGAACGAACCGAACTCGAACGCGAGCTCAAAGAACGCCGCGGCGAAGTGCAGCGTCAGGAACGTCGTTTGAACCAGAAAGAAGAAACCCTCGACAAAAAAACCGAAAACCTCGAAAAGAAAGACGAACTTCTGCAAAAGAAAATCGCAGAAGCAGAAGACAAACTTGCAGAAGCCGAATCCCTCAAGAGAAGTCAGCTTGACATGCTCGAAAAAGTTTCCGGCTACACCAAAGAACAGGCAAAAGAAGTTCTCATCAAGACTCTTGAAGGGGAACTGACCCACGAAAAGGCTCTCAAGATCCTTGAGGTGGAACAGAAATACAAAGACGAAGCCGACAACATGGCACGCGAAATCATTGCCGGTGCCATTCAGCGCTGTGCGGCTGACCATGCGGCAGAAGCCACGGTTTCTGTTGTTGAACTTCCCAATGACGACATGAAGGGCCGCATCATCGGCCGTGAAGGTCGCAACATCCGCACCCTTGAAACAATCACGGGCGTTGACCTTATTATTGACGACACCCCCGAAACCATCACCGTTTCCAGCTTTGACCCCATCCGCCGCGAAGTGGCAAGACTCACCCTCGAAAAGCTCATTGTGGACGGCAGAATCCATCCCAGCCGCATTGAAGAAATGTTTGCAAAGAGCAAAAAGGAAGTTGAACAGGCTGTAAAACAGGCTGGTGATCGCGCTGTTGTTGACGCCGGTGTGAACGGTATCCACGGCGAACTTGTGAAACTGCTCGGCAGACTGAAATACCGCACCAGCTACGGTCAGAACGTGCTGAACCATTCTCTTGAAGTTTCCTACCTTGCAGGTCTGATGGCTGCCGAAATCGGCGCCGATGTCAAGCTTGCAAAGCGTGCAGGTCTTCTGCACGACATCGGTAAGGCAATCGACCATGAACAAGACGGCACCCACATTTCCCTCGGTGTGGAAGCCGCACGCAAGTTCAAGGAAAACGAAGCCGTGCTTCATGCTATTCAGGCACACCACGGCGATGTGGAAGCAAAAACCATTGTTGCCATTCTTGTGCAGGCTGCCGATGCCATTTCCGCGGCCCGCCCCGGTGCCCGCCGCGAAAACGTGCAGAACTACATCAAACGTCTGCAACAGCTTGAAGAAATCTGCACCTCGTTTGACGGTGTTGACAAATCCTTTGCCATTCAGGCAGGCCGCGAAGTCCGCATCATGGTCAAGCCCGAAGTGGTTTCGGATGACAATATGGTCATTCTTGCAAGAGATATTGCAAAGAAGATCGAAGAAACCCTCGAATATCCCGGTCAGATCAAGGTTCACATCATCCGTGAAAACCGTGCTTTCGACTACGCAAAATAAGACAACGGAAAGGCGGCAGATTTTGCCGCCTTTTTTTCATTGAAAGGTCATTATTTTTATGATTATTCTTTTTATCGGCGATGTGGTCGGCATGCCCGGGTGCAACTGTGCCCGCAAGCTGTTGCCGGCATTCAAAAAACTGAAAAATGTGGATTTCTGCATTGTCAACGGCGAAAACAGTGCCCCCGGAAACGGCATTCTGCCGCAATCTGCAGACCATCTGTTTGCAAGCGGAGCAGACCTCATTACAACCGGCAACCACGCCCTGCGCAGACAAGAAATTTATTCCGTGCTGGACGGAAATCTGCCGATTATCCGGCCTGTTAACTTCCACCGCGAAGCCCCCGGCAGAGGCTGGGATGTGGTTGAAAAACGCGGCATGCGCCTTGCTGTGATAAACCTCATGGGCTCGTTGTGGATGGACTATGCCGAAAACCCGTTTGATGCCGTTGACCGCACGCTCAAAGAAATTCAGAGTGAGGGAATCCGCCACGTTCTTGTGGATTTCCACGCGGAGGCCACCGCCGAAAAACGGGCGATGGGATTTTACCTTGACGGCAGGGTCAGCGCTGTCATCGGCACCCACACCCACGTGCAGACGGCAGATGAACAGATTCTGCCGAACGCAACGGCCTATATGACAGATGCCGGCATGACGGGTGTCATCAACTCCGTGCTGGGTGTGCATATCAAGAATTCAACCGACCGTATCCGCACGGGACTTCCCATCCGTTTTGAGCAATGTGAAGGCACCTGCCGCATGGACGGCGTGCTGATTGAAACCGATAATAAAACAGGAAAGGCTGTTCACATTGAAAGAGTTTCGATTACTGAATAAAAAAGTATTCTACATCAACCCCCCGTCCCCCAATCTTGGGGGCGAAAAGGTGTTTTTTGTTATACGCAAACTGCTCACATGTGCGAGCAGTTTCCAATATAATAAAATCACAGCCCTGCTGTGCGTATTGCTGTTGTTTGCCTCCTGCGCAACCACACTGCCCTCTGCGGCAGACCCCATACAGCCGGAAGCGCCCGAAGGCACGTTGAGTGTTCCCTACTGTTCGTCAGACAGCCTGAATCCGTTTTTTACGGAAGGTGAAGACAATGCCGTTTTATGGCCGTTGGCATTTTTGCCGCTGTATGCGTTGGACAGCAATTTCACCCCGCAACCCGTGATGGCGGCAAGCGCAACACAGACCGCAACAGAAGTGCAGGTCACGATCAAACCGGGAATTCTCACAGCCCAAGGATTGCAGCTTTCGGTTGCGGATGTGCTGTATTCATTCCGCCTTGCCAAAGAATCTCCCGCATTCAAGACACAATTGTCTGCAATAACCAATGTATCCATCGGCGCTACGTCGGATGTGGTCGTGTTTACCCTCAAAAGACCAAACATCAATGCCTGCAGCCTTCTGACATTCCCGATCGTGCAGTACGGCACGGCAGACAGACCAACCGATCTGCCCATCGGCGCAGGGGCATATTCTTACACAAAAACCGCAGACGGCACAGAACTGACCTACAACCCGAATTATTATGACGGCAACGTGCGTGCAGCCCAAATCAAACTTGTGGACTCTGCCGCCGATGCCTCCAAGGCATTTTCCCTGAAAAGCGAGCGTATAGATTGCAGTTTCAGCAGTCTGGCAAACGGCGAGGTGCTTCGCCTTGCCGCAACGGCAACAACCGTTCCGATGACAAACCTTGTGTTCCTCGGTGTTAATGCACAAAAGGAGCATCTGAACTCCCCTGTGTTCAGAAGAGCTGTTTCAAAACTGATCGATCGTCAATCCGTTGTAGAGCACGCGTTCTGCGGTTATGCACAGGCAACAAGTCTGCCCGTGCATCCCGATTGGAGCGCTTTACAGACCGAAAATGCCGAAAACTTCACCACCGCCGATGTGTATGCCGCACAATCGCTGATTTCGGAATATGAAACAGGTGAAAGCGAACTGATTGACCAAGCCGACCCGACTCTGATTGAACCGCAAACACGTTATTCACTTGAGCTGATCTGTTGTGAAAACAACAACTTCAAGACCGGGGCAGCAGATCGGATTGCCGACCAGCTTGCGGCGGCAGATATCAAAGTCAGGGTGCGCGTGATGTCGGAAGAGGCTTACTTCAAGGCCATCCGCGAAGGCAATTACGATTTATATCTCGGCGAAGTCAAACTGACGGCAGACATGAATCTTTCCGTCTTCCTTTTCCCCGGCAACCCATTGGGATGGGGAATCGACAACGAAAAAGACACCACCAATGCCGTTTGGGAATCCTACTGTGCGGGTGTTACCCCCCTCGGCGAATTTCTGCAAGCGTTTGCCGCCGAAATGCCGTTCATTCCGATTTGCTACAGGCAGGGCATTTTCTACACATCGCGTTCGCTCGTCAATGAAGTGATCTGCACCCCCGACAATCTGTTTAACAACATTGACGAATGGGAAAAAGCAGATAAAGAAGATTAAAAAAAGCCGGATGCAGTTTTTGCATCCGGTTTTGTGTTGTCTATTACAATATAATCGTTTTGTTGCGCCATATCGAGTTTGGGAAGATACATTTTCATATCGTCCTCAATGGCACCGATGGCTTTGGTGGCACTCTGCGCGGTGAAAGAAAGTTTGCCGACCAGTTCTGCCGCTGCCGCATCGGGCGGAATGTGCAAATACACACGCAACACAAAATCCTGCGGGTTTGCACGCGAATAAGAAATGGGGGCTTCCAACACAACTACCGCATTGTGCTCATCCTTCAGCATGCCCTGTGTTTTGACGGAAAAGCCGTCCACCGTGTAGGTGTAAGGAGAAAAGTTCCATGTATTTGCCGTTGCATCAATCAGAACACAGCACCACTCGGAACGGTCTTCCTGCAAAGGGAAGAAGGTGTCGTCCTGCGTGACCTCGCTGACGGTCACGCTTTTAACGGAAAAGTCGGTGCGGTTGCCGTCGCCTTCCAGCGAAAAGGCCGCCGCCGTCATGGTCAGCACGCCTACACAGCCAACGGCAACGCAGATGCTGAGCATGGAATAAAAGATTTTTGTAAAACGCCGAAGCAACATTTTTCCTACTTTCTGTTTAAAATTACATACCAATTTATAATTATAAAAAATATTATTCCTTTTGTCAAGAAAAATAATCGAAAAAATTAAGTCATTTTTAACAATGCTTATAATATATATTTGTACACCTTAAACAAAATTCCCGATTGGCTGACAAATCCGCGCAAATGCTTGACAATTGCTATTCACCTCCCTATAATGCGAAATAAGAGTATAAAAAACATATACTCGGTTGTGCTGATTTTTGCGGGTGTTCCGCAAACAGAAGGGGTGATCGTTATGAACACATTATTCAACCGACCCGTGCCCGACAGTCTGAAAAAAGCATTCAACGCAGAATTTTCTGAACAAGAACCGCTGTTTTGTGTTGTCGGCGATCTGAATCTGCAAGCAAAATACGGCGACAGCCTGTTGGCGTTTACCAAAACGCATATCATTGCTTTTGATCAAACGCACGAAAAATCTCCTGTTTGTGTTGCCATTGCCGACATTGAGGAAGCAAAAGTCAAAAGAATGTACGGCAATGCCATGTTCCGTGTCAAATGCAAAGACGGCAAACGCATGTCTTTGCAGCGCTTTTCGTATGCCGCGGCGAATGTGGCGGATGCGGCGGCGGAATACGTTAATTCCGTAAACGCAGAAGGCTGGAGCGAAGACCTTGTTGAGGTTGTGAAATCAGTTTATCACAAACAGCGTTCCTTTTGCCCGAAATGCGGCAGAAAACTTCCCTCCCCCGATGCCGACTGCATCAACTGCTCAAGCAAAGGGCACATTCTTTCCAAACTTTCCAAATACATTGCGGGCGAAAAGAAAGGGCTGATTGTCTGTCTGCTTCTTTCCATTTTCACAACTGCAATGGCACTTGTTCCCCCGTATATCACCAGCATCATGGTGGACGATGTATTGCCGAACAAAGATGCGCAAGGCCTTATCAATGTAATTCTGATTCTTGTGATCTGCTATGTTCTGCAATATGCAGTGACAGGCTTCCGTTCCTATCTGCTTCGTGTGACAGGCTCGCGCATCGTCATCAGCCTGAAAAAGGACATTTACGAAAAAGCGCAGTATCTGCCGATGTCGTTCTATGACAAGACCTCCACGGGTTCGGTCATCAACCGCATCAACTCCGATACTTCCACCTTACAGCAATTTATTCTTAAGATCACGCAGGAAGCCGTTGTGCAGTTCTTTATGCTGTTCGGCATTCTTGCCATCATGCTTGCCATGAACTGGAAACTGACTCTGATTTCACTGATTCCCGTTCCGTTGGTTGCGCTGACGGGCAGATTCTTCGGCAAAAAGTTGGGGCCGAAGTACATGCGCATCTGGAGAAGATCGTCTGCCATTTCCACCATTCTTGCCGACACCATTCCCGGCATCCGCGTGGTCAAGGCATTCACAAACGAAAAAGCCGCCGTGCACAAGTTTGAAGCATACTGCGACGACTGGCTCAGCGAAGACAAGGTGGTTGCCAAGGTTTCGGGCTTCTTCCCCGCTTTCATGACCTTCCTTGTCACCTGCGGTTCACTGATTATCTGGTTTTTGGGCGGTCAGAGCATCATCAGCGGTGAAGAAGGATTCTCCATCGGTATCCTCGTTTCCTTCATTTCCTATGCAAGCATGTTCTACAATCCCGTAAACTTCTTTGCAAATCTGTCTGACTCCTATCAGAACACATTGGCATCGGTCGAAAAAATTATGGACATTCTGGATGCCGAGCCCGAACACGACTTTGCAAAGGGCGAATATCCCGACCGCATTGAAGGCAAAATCGAATTCAAAAATGTCAACTTCTCGTTTGACCGTTCCAAAAAGGTTCTTTCCAATATCAACCTCACCATTGAACCGGGTGACATCGTCGGTATTGTCGGCACAACAGGTTCGGGTAAATCCACCCTTATTAACCTTTTGATGCGCTATTATGACGAATACGACGGCGAAATCCTCATTGACGGCAAAAACATCAAAGACATCGACATGGCGTACTACCGTTCGCAGATCGGTTTTGTGCAGCAGGATCCCATGATGTTCCGTGATACCGTTTTCAACAACATCGCCTACGGCTCACCGAATGTTCGGGTGGAACAGGTGTTGCACGCGGCAGACATTGCCAATGCCCACGGATTTATCTGCAAACTGCCCGACGGGTATGACACCATGCTCGGCGAACGCGGTGTCGGCCTTTCCGGCGGTGAACGGCAGCGTGTTTCCATCGCCCGTGCCATTCTCAAGAACCCCGGTATTCTCTTCTTTGATGAAGCCACGGCGGCTGTGGACAGCGAAACCGAAAACCTGATTCAGACCGCGATTGAAAGACTCATCCGCGGCAGAACCACCATCATGATCGCACACCGTCTTTCGACACTTCGCAAGGCAAACAAGATCGTGGTTGTGGACAAGGGCGAGATCATCGAATGCGGACCGCCCGAAGAACTGCTTGCCATGAAGGGCAAATATTACAAACTTGTGCAGATTCAGTCTATGGGTGAAAAACTGCTGGCTGCAAAAGCCGAAGAAAATTTTGAATAAGGAGGGAGCAGCATGATACTTTTTATTGAAGGTCCCGAAGTGAAACTGACCGTCAACGACGGCATTTTCCTTGACGTTGATTTTGCCACGGGCGAACATTTTGATATGCTTGAACCGCATTGTCTGTTCCCCATCAGCGGCAGAAACAAATACATTGTTCTGCTCGACAGCGAAGGCGAGCAAATTGCCGTTGTGCGCGATATGGATCAGTTGCTTCCCGAATCCAAACAGGCCATGGAAGACTGCCTGCGCGAATATTACATGATGCCGCGCATCAAACGCTTTATTGAAATGAGCGAAAAATTCAAAATCTGGATGTGGACCTGCGAAACCGACAGAGGCATTATCACCTTTGAAATCCGCAACCACATCACCGCCGTCAAACCCTTGTATGACGGTCGCATTCTCATCAAGGATGCCAACGATAACCGTTACGAAATCCCCGATATCAAGCAACTCGACAAAAAGAGCTATAAAATGCTCGCACCCAAGATTTAATTTAAGGAGAAAAACACATGAAACTGATTATTGCTATTGTTAACAACGAAGACAGCGCTGTTGTGAGCGCCGCCCTCACCCGCGAGCATTTTACCGTGACCAAACTTTCCACAACAGGCGGTTTCCTGATGGTTGGCAACACCACCTTCCTCATCGGTGCGGAAGATAATGACGTTGCCCGCGTGAAAGACATCATCGGCAAATTCTCGCAGACCCGCACCCACAATCCGTCCTCGACCGCTTCCTACGGCAGAGGCTTTGCGGAAGGTGCCATGGATGCCCCTGTCACTGTCGGCGGTGCAACCGTGTTTGTGCTCAGCGTCGATTCCATGGAGAAATATTAAGGTAAAAACAATGACTACATACAAACTCTGGAAAAAAACACCGGGGCTTTGCAAAGAAAAGCCGGTGCTCGAATACTACCCCGCAAAAAACAAGAAGACGGATGCCTGCTTTGTGATTCTTCCGGGCGGCGGCTATGGCATGCGCGCCGAACACGAAGGCAAAGGCTATGCAGAAATGCTCAATGAAATGGGACTGGATGCTTTCGTTTGCCAGTACCGTGTCAGCCCCCACCGCTTCCCCTTGCCGCTTCTGGATGCAAGACGTGCACTGCGTTTTGTAAGAAGCCAGGCAGAAGAATTCGGCATCGACCCTGACAAAATCGCCATCATGGGTTCTTCCGCAGGCGGTCATCTTGCCGCCTTGACTTCGACCTATCGTGAAATGATCGATTTTGAAGGCGAAGATGAAATTGACTGTTTCAAATTCCTCCCCGATGCCACGGTGCTTTGCTATCCCGTTATATGGGAAGTGGATGACAGTGCAATCACCCACGAGGGTTCATACAAGAATCTGTTGGGCGAACGCTTTGATGAACTGAATGCAGCAGTGAACCCCGCAAAACTGGTCTGTGACACCACGCCGCCTGCATTTTTGTGGCATACCTCCGACGATGCTGCCGTGAATGTCTGCAACAGTTTCCGCTACGGCGAAGCACTGCGCAATCAAAACATTCCGTTTGAAATGCACGTCTTCCCCTGCGGACCGCACGGTCTTGGTGTTGCCAAGGACAGAGAAAACATTCATCAGTGGGTACATTTGCTCGAAATGTGGCTCAAAACAATGAACTGGCTGTAAAAAAAATGAAAGGGGCTGTAAACACAGTCCCTTGTTTTTAAATTACGGTTTGTCTGCTTCGCAGAAATGCAAAATACAAAATGGAAAATGCAAAATTAAAGGAATGGCGTTGCCATTATAGAAGATATAATTTTTGGTTTTGCTGTTTCAAATTTCAGTTTGAACCAAATCTTTACAATCAATATTGCATATTTTTTGCTATTAAGTGTTTAAGTTGTTGTAATTTGTTTTCCTTTATGTGATTTCTTCATGCTCTAAAATCGGAGCGAAGCGACCCGATAATTTTGCATTTTCCATTTTGCATTTTGCATTTCGTTCTGTTGAAAACAGCCCGACAAACCGTAATTTACCAAATCAAACCACACAATCAGGTGATCAATTATGGACTTAACAAGCTTATTACAAAAAATGCAGAACTGTCCCTGCGGAAAAAAACATGAATGCGACCTGAAGGATGTTGCCGTCGGCAGCGGTCTTTTGAAGCAGACAGCCGAAATTCTGAAAAAAAACAACTTCCCGACCGATATTCTTGTGGTCGCTGACAACAACACCTTAAAAGCCGCGGACGGGATTCTTGACATTTTAAAGACAGGCGGATTCCATATCAAAACAAAATTCTTTGATGACCTGCGTGTTGCAGAATACGAAGAAGCCGAAAACATTGCAAAACTTTCTGCCGATGTGGACGGTATTCTCTCCGTCGGCACAGGCTCGCTCAATGACATCTGCCGCCGTGCCGCATTCGTTGCGGATAAAGACTTTGCCATTTTTGCAACCGCCCCGTCCATGGACGGTTTTGCTTCGGTCACAAGTCCGCTGATGGCAAACAATTTCAAAATATCTTACCCTGCAAAGCAGCCGTCCGTCATCATCGGTGACACGGCAATTCTTGCAAAAGCCCCCGTCGAACTCAAAAGCGCAGGCTTCGGGGATATGATCGCAAAATACACAGCACTCACCGACTGGAAACTTGCAAAACTGACGGTCGGCGAAGCCATGTGCGAAAATGTGGCATCGGTCACAAGGGACGGACTTATGCGTGCGATCTCGCTTGCCGACAAGGTGACAAGCGAAGACGAAGAAGCCGCAGGCGCAATTTTTGAAGGCTTAATTCTGACAGGTCTTGCCATGAAACTCGGCGACACCACCCGTGCCGCTTCGGGTGCGGAGCATGTGGTTTCGCATTTCTGGGAATGCAAAAAATTGGAACAAGGGCTTCTTTCGGATTTCCACGGCAAAAAATGCGGTGTCGCCACGTTGATGTGCATCCGGCTTTACAAAGAACTCGCCAAAATTGAAAATCCCGTTTTTGTTAAAGATTCGACCGACTGGGATAAGGTTTACGAAATATACGGTGAAAACTTCCGCAGCGAAGTGGAAAAATACAACACCCCGACCGTCACGGACGAAACAAGTCCCGAAATATTAACGCAGAATTGGCAGGAAATCCGCCGCATCATCAACGAAGAATTGCCATCCGTGGAAGAACTGACGGCTCTTATGAAACAGGCAGGCTGCGCAACAACGGCAAAAGAAATCGGCGTTGCGGATAACCTTGCGGTGCTCGGCTTGCAGTATCACCCCTATATGCGCCACCGCATGATGCTGACCCGTCTTGTGCCTATGTTTAACGGCATTAAAATCGATTGGAACACAATGGCGGGGATTTGACTTGCGCTGATACATAAAATGTGATATACTATAAACAATTACGGAAAGGGAGTGAAATGCGCAATGACAAAAAGCGAACTTGAATTTGCCATTTTCTGCGTTGAAAATACGGCGGCTGTTTTGCAAAAGGATGCCGTTGATGTTTACCGTGCATGGACCGCAAAAAGCCGTTTTTTGTATGACTTTATCATTCCCGAATATGAAACCCTGCACAGTCAGGACAAAAACTATATCATTGATATTCTTTTGCGTGCAATGCAGGAATGGGGGGTTGCGGTATGACTCTTTATCACGGCTCCTTTATGCCGATTGAAAAACCGGACTTGCAACATTCCCGACAGAACGTGGATTTCGGAAAGGGATTTTACACAACAAACCTTTACGAACAGGCGCAGAAATGGTGCTCAAAACACAAACGACTCGGTAAAAAAGGAATTGTTTGCACATACACCCTTGACGACAAGGCCTTTTCCGAACTGAAAGTCTTGTCCTTTGACACCTACTCGGAAGAATGGCTCGATTTTATTCTCACCTGCCGACGAGGCAATGACGAAAGTGATTATGACATTGTATCGGGCGGCGTTGCCAATGACAAGGTGTTCAATACCGTCGAATTGTATTTTGACGGACTGATTGAAAAAAGCGAAGCCCTTAAACGTTTGCGGTTTGAACAACCGAATATGCAGATCTGCCTGCGCACCGAACAAGCTTTGCAGTTTTTGCACTATGAAAGGAGCGAAGAAGTATGACCGCGCATCCGATTTTATTGCAAAAAAAATACGCCCGCATCGTGGCATTGTATGCCGAACAATCGCAGATTTCTTTGGAAAAAGCTCTCGACACATTCTACAATTCCGAAATATACCTGCTGATGCGTGACGGTATCTCTGATCTGCATTGCATGAGTGACGAATATCTTGCAGAAGAATTAAGAAAAGATCTATAATATATGCGACCGAATATTATATTTTATTTTTCCGACCAACAGCGTTGGGACACCTTGAATGAAAAACTCATGCCGAATGTGTGGGCTTTGGGAGAATCGGGAACGATGTTCACCGATTCTTACACCTGCCAGCCCGTGTGCGGGCCTGCCCGTGCCTGTTTGCAGACAGGACAGTATGCCACGCAGAACAAGTGCTATTGGAACGGCATTCCGTTGCAACAGGGCACAAAAACACTTGCCGACCATTTCAATGAATACGGCTACGACACGGCATACATCGGCAAATGGCACCTTGCCTCCGACCGCTACGAGGGAATCGGTTTCCACTGCGAAAAAACCGCCGTGCCGAAAAAAAAACAGGGCGGTTACAAATACTGGCGTGCCGCCGATGTGCTGGAATTTACCTCGCATGGGTATGACGGCTATGTGTTTGACGAAGACGGCAACAAGATTGAATTTGAAGGCTACCGCGCAGACTGCATCAACGATTTTGCCGTTGAATATATTGAAAACCACACTGCCGACAAGCCGTTTTTCATCTTTCTTTCGCAGCTTGAGCCGCACCATCAGAACGACCATAAACATTTTGAAGGCCCCAAAGAACTGGTGGAACAATTCCGCGACTATCCCCTGCCCGATGACCTGACATTCTTAAACGGCGACTACAAAGAGGAATACCCCGACTATGTTGCCGCCATCCGATCGTTGGACAACAATGTGGGAAGACTGGTTGCGACTTTGAAAAAAAAGGGAATTTATGACAACACGGTCATTGTTTACACAAGCGACCACGGCTGTCATTTTAAAACCCGCAACATGGAATACAAGCGAAGCTGCCACGATTCGTGCATTCACACACCGCTTGTGTTCGGCGGCGGTGCCGTTCAACAAACGGCGCACAACGAAAATCTTGTCAGTCTTATCGACCTGCCGCCGACACTTCTGCATCTGGCGGGCATACCCGTTCCGGCTGACTATGCGGGTAACATCCTGCCCGTCAACGGTTACAACGCAGATGAACGCGATTGCGTGTTTGTGCAAATCAGCGAATCGCAAATCGGACGCGCAGTGCGCACAAAGAGGTGGAAATATTCCGCGCGTGCCCTCGGTTCGGGACAATTGGGACACAGCGCCACGCATTATTTCGATGACTTTTTGTATGACCTTGCAAACGACCCGCATGAAAAAACAAATCTTGCGGGCAACAAGGAGTATGAAACCGTGCTGAAAGAAATGCGCACCCTGCTTGCCCGCGAAATGATAAAAACAGGAGAACGCAAACCGATTTTCCACAGAGCATTGAAAAAATAAGTTTAAAAATTGCCGTTCTTTTTTGAATCGGCAATTTTTTTCTTGCACCCGTGTGTGGTTTTATGGTATAGTAGAATTGGATTTTTGTATACCGCAAATTTATAGTTGTACAGGTGAAAAGCATGGCTTATTCAAAAGAAATATTTGAAACCGCGCAGGAAATCATCACCGCACGCAGAAGCCGTGCCGAGCGCGATGCACAGCACCGCCGCAAGGCTTTCGGACTGGAAGAACCCCGCTACCCCGATCTGCAGAATGAAATCATCCGCAGCACGCGCGATTTGATGCGCACCATCGGGCAGGGTGAAAAGGCAAAAGAAATCATTGAACAATCGCGTGTTAAGCATCGCACCCTCACCCGCAGCATTGCAGACCTGCTGGCAGAGCACGGCTACCCCGAAGATTATCTGGAAGTGCATCCCACTTGCCCCATCTGTCAGGATTACGGCTTTGTGGAAACCCGCTATTGCGAATGCTTCACAAATCTGCTTAAAAAACTGACCTTTGACGAAGCCGCCAAGCGCACTCCATTGCAGTGCAGCCGTTTTGCGGATTTCAGTCTGCACTATTACACCGATGAACAGCGCGAGCACATGCAGGGTATTTTTGACTACTGCAAGGGCTATGCCGACACCTTTGACCGCGACTCCTATTCCCTGCTGTTTTACGGTGAAACGGGCTTGGGCAAGACCCACCTTTCGCTTTCCATTGCAGGCGAGCTGATTTCCAAGGGTTGGTATGTGATGTACGACTCCACCCAGAGCATTATGAATCAGCTTGAACGCGAACATTTCGGCAAAGGAACGGGTGACGATTACGAAAAACTGCTTCTGGAATGCGACCTTTTGATCATGGATGACCTCGGCACGGAGTTTTCCACCCAGTTCACCCTTGCTGAATTCTATAATATTCTCAATTCCCGTCTGCTGAGCAACCGCCCGACGATCATCAGTACCAACCTCGATCTGAAAGGCATTGAAAACAAATACACCAAGCGCATCGCCTCGCGCATTGTGGGCGAATACGAACTGTTGCATTTTGTCGGAAATGATATCCGCCAACAAAAGAAGGAAGAGGAATAAAAAAATATGGTTGACGAAAAAACCGCTTTGACCGCGGAAGAAATTGCGATCCAAAAGCAACGCGAGCATCAGAGCAAGAACTATTTGTCCCCGAGTGACTACATCGCCTACAACCTTTCGGGCTTCGGCGACAAAAACTGGGACACCTTTAACTCCCGCAATGCTTCGTTCTTCAACCGTAACATTTTAGGTGTTTCGGCATGGACACTCAGCAAGGCGAGTGTGGTTTCGAGCATTGCAGATACACTCGATAATGCCATTTCGGGGCCAATCATCGACCGTACCCGCACCCGTTGGGGACGTGTGCGTCCGTTCCTTGTGCTGACACTGCCGCTGTGGTGTATTGCACAGGGTGTCAACTGGAGCCTGCCCACCAACTTAAGCCAGAGCATGTATATGATCATTTTCTCGGTGCTGTATTATCTCGGCTCCATTGCAAACTCATTCTATGCCCCTGCCTACGGTGCCCTGCTTTATAACCTGACACCCAACATTGATGAGCGCAACCGCCTGATTGCTACCGACACGTATGCTGACCTCATCGGCGGCAGCGTGTTGCCTGAAATATTCAAATTATTGGTCGATATCCTGCCCAAGACCCTCGCCCGCCGCACCATTTACATGGGCGGTGCGTATGCAGGGGTTATCATGGTCATCATCTTCCGCATTTACGGCTTCTTTGCACTGCGTGAGCGTGTGCCGCTGGCATCCCGCGAGCAGATGAATGAGGTAAGCGTCTGGAAGTCGTTCAAATCTGTTGCCGGATGCCGTCCGATGTGGGTGCTTCTCATCAAAGGTTTCTTCGGTGTCGGCAAGGGCACAAGCTCGCAGATCGAATCCGATTTCTGGATCAACTGCTACGGCAAGCTGTCTTATTCCACCATTGCAGGCATTTTCACAGGGCTGCCGAGTTATTTTGTTTTGCCCTTTGCACCCAAACTGTCTCGCAAATTCGGTGTGCGCAACCTGTGCAGCGGCAGCTATATGTTCTGCGGTCTGAGTTACCTTATTATGTATCTCGTCGGTTTTGAACCCTTCGGCAAGGCAAGAAAGGTGTTTAACATCATCTGGATCACCTTTGCACTGACAATCTGCGGTTCGCTCAACAGTATTCAGCGTTATTCCTCCACCGCCATGACAGGCGACCTGTATGACTATGTGGAATGGAAAACGGGAATCCGCAACGAAGGTATGATCAATGCCGCTATGGGATATGTTTCGCTTCTCACCAATCAGCTTTCAACCCTTCTCAGCGGTGCGCTGATTACGAAGCTCGGTATCAAAACCACCTACATCAACGGCAATTTCGTTCCCAGTGATGACCCGATATTGCTTCGCAACATATGGATCGTTCTTGCTCTTTGCCCCGCAATCGGCAGATTCATGAAGGGTGTTACATTGCTGTTCTTCAACGTCAACGGCAAAACCAAGGAAAAAATGATGGAAGAACTCGCCGTCGCCCGTGCCGCAAAGGTTATGGACACAGGCGCCGCCGCAAACGAAGAATAAATATACATAATGAAAAGCCGTTCCTTTAGGCGGACTCACATAGGGATTTAAAAATCCCTATGTGAGTCCGCCTTTCGGGGCGGTTTTTTGGGTGTAAATTACGGTTTTCTTGCTTTGTTTGCCTGTTTTTCCGTAATTTGCAATGAATCCTCTTTCATTCTGCAAAGATATTGCTTGTTTTCTTGCAAGCCCCCTTGCAAAAGCCGTTCGCTTAAGGGTTCTTCAATACGTTTTGCCACCGTACGGCGCAGATTTCTTGCTCCGATGCGCGCATCAAACCCCTCATTGCATACCGTTTCGCTGACCGATTTGTCAAAATGCACATCGATCTGCTTGGCATGCAAGCGGTCACGTACTTCGTTCAATAAATTCTTTACAATGCCGATGCAGTCTTCCCGCGTGAGAGGTTCAAAAAGAATCACTTCGTCAATACGGTTAAGAAATTCGGGACGAAAACTGTTTTTGAGTTGCGAACGCAGGTGCTGTTCGCGTTTTTCGGTACCTGCCTTGCCGTCTTGTTCGGCAAACCCGATGCCGCCGCCGTTTGCAAACTGCTCGGCACCGATGTTGCTGGTCATAATCACCACCGCATTGCGGAACGAAACCGTGCGTCCGTGTGTGTCGGTCAGAATGCCGTCTTCCATGATCTGCAACAGAAGATTGTAGATTTCGGGATGTCCCTTTTCGATTTCATCAAACAGCACCACACAGAACGGTCGGCGGCGCACCCGTTCGGTCAACTGACCACCGTCCTCAAAACCGACATAACCGGGCGGAGACCCCACCATGCGCGACACGGCATGCTTTTCGGTGTATTCGGACATATCCAGACGAATCATGGCCTTTTCATCGCCGAACAGCACCTCGGCAAGGGCCTTACAAAGCTGTGTTTTGCCTACCCCCGACGGCCCGCAGAACAAAAAGGACCCAACGGGTCGGGCAGGGTCGCACAAGCCCGTTCTGCTTCTGCGGATGGCGGCAGACACCGTACTGACCGCTTTTTGCTGTCCAAACACACGGCTGTGCAAATGCGTTTCCAACTGCATGAGTTTTTCCTGCTCTTCCACACTCAACCGATGCACGGGAATGCCCGTCCACAATGACACGATCTGTGCCACATCCTCGGGGGTGACCGTGTCGGGGGTGAGGGCTTCGTTTTCGTGCCAGCGCCCCTTTTCGGCTGCCAACTGCCGTTGCAGGTCCTTTTCGTCATCCCGCAGGCTTGCTGCCCGTTCATAGTCCTGTGCATTGACGGCGGCGGCTTTTTCGGCACAGATGTGGTGCAATTGCTGTTCAAGAATGCGCAAGTTTTCGGGCAGGTCACTTGCATGAAGTCGTACGCGTGATGCCGCTTCGTCCATTAAATCCACCGCCTTGTCGGGCAGGAATCGGTCAGCAATATAGCGCACAGACAGTTCCACCGCCGCCGACACGGTTTCATCGGGAATGCGCACGCGGTGGTGCGCCTCATAACGGTCACGCAGACCGCGCAGAATGGAAATTGCCTGTTGCGGCGTGGGTTCTTCCACCGTGATGGGCTGAAACCGCCGTTCAAGGGCTGCATCCTTTTCAATGTATTTTCGGTATTCTTCCAACGTAGTCGCGCCGATGATTTGCAGTTCTCCCCTTGCAAGCATGGGCTTTAAGATGTTTGCGGCATCCACCGCCCCCTCTGCTGCACCTGCCCCGACAATATTGTGCAGTTCATCAATGAACAGAATGATATTCCCCGACTGCATCACCTCGTCCACGGCATTGCGGATGCGGTCTTCAAAGTCGCCGCGGTATTTTGCCCCTGCCACCATGCCCGTCAGATCAAGGGAAATCAGCCTTTTGTCGCACAGCAGTTCGGGCACCTCGCGGTCGGCAATTTTGCAGGCAAGGCCCTCGGCAACAGCAGTCTTGCCGACCCCGGGTTCCCCGATCAGGCAGGGGTTATTTTTGGTGCGGCGGCAGAGAATGCCCGTCATGCGCTCAATCTCATTTTCTCTGCCGATAACGGGGTCGATTCTTCCCTGCCGTGCCAGCGCGGTGAGATCGCGCCCGTATTTTTCAAGAGTCGGCTGATTGCGGTTGCGAACACCCTTTTGCACGGTATTTCGATCACTCTCGTGTGTGCCGTTGAGTTCGTTCAGCAAATCGGCGCACTGCACACCCAAACGGTTGATGACAAGGCAGGCAAAACACTGCGGTTCCCTGAGCATGGCAGACAAAAGATGCTCGGTGCCCGTCAGGGTCTGCCCGCTACTTCGAGCCATCTGCAAGGCGCTTTCCACAATGCGCTTGGCTTTGGGGGTGAAATCATCCCCTGTCAGTTTGGTCGGCATACCGATGCCGATGGCGGTGCGGATCTGCTCTTTCACCCGCGGGGCGGTGATGCGGCGGTTGTGCAAAACCACGGCGGCAACACTGCCCGTGTCCCTGATGAGCCCCAACAGAATGTGCTCACTGCCGATGTATGTGTGGCCCATATCTTCCGCGGCATTGACGGCATTGTTAAGCGCCGTATTTGCCTTTTCCGAAAAACCCGTAAATTTATACACGGTATCACTCCCTGAAAACAATACTACTAAATGAGTATTGACCGCCCGCTTGGTTTTTGACAAAAAAAAGCCGCCCGCAGAAAAAAATCTGCGGATGGCAATTGTTCAATGTTTATGTCAACCTTGCTCTGACCAGTTGTGCGCGCAGAACATCGCGGTCGGATTTGCCGAGAGCCGCACCTGCCATGCAATTGATGTTTGCAGGCTGCATGGAAACAAACAGCTCATTGATGGTCTGCAACGGAATATCCACCTGCCCGTACACCGCGCCAAGACGAAGCAACGACAGGGATTCGAGCATTTCGTCCGTAGGCAGCAGCATGGCATTGGTCAGCACCCCTTGTGCACGGCGGATGCGGTCCTGCACGGCAATATCATTCACATATTGCTCTGCCGCCGCACGCTCGCGGGTTTCCAGTTGCAGGGCAAAGGCTTCTAAATTCTGCAAAGCGCCTTGCTCGGAAAGCCCCATGGTGACGGTGTTTGTAAGCTGATACAAATCACCCTTTGCCGATCCGCCCTCACCATACAGACTGCGCACGGAAAGCCCCAGTTTTGGTGCAGAAGACGCAAACTGCAACATGAAGCCCTGTGCAGACAAGGCAGGCAGATGCAGAATGACGGACGCACGCATGGCGGTGCCGAGATCGGCGGGATTATGGGTCAGAAAGCCTAATTTTTCGTCAAATGCGTAGGAAAAAGCACCGTCAAAGGCATCATCCAGATGGTTTGCACAGTTAAAAGCTCTTTCCGTGCAAAGGCCGCCGAACAGCACCTGCATACGCAGATGATCCTGCTCGTTGACCATGATGCTGATGCTTTCGTCCTTGCTTAAAAGCAAAACACGGTTGTCACGCGAGGCGGCAAAATCGGCGCTGATGAGATGCCGTTCCGCCAATGCGACCGCTTCATAAGGCAACAAGTTTTCCATGTTGACGGGATACAACGAGAACTCAGAAAAATTTTCTGCCGCCTTGCAAACAGCAAGATTGATTTTGCGCAAAGCTTCGCCCGAAAGCCTTGCGGGGAACGGAATATCCGCAAAATTGCGGAAAGTGCGCACACGCGTGGCAAGAATAATTTCACCGTGGGAATCGGTATCGGTATACCATTTTTTCATTTCATCCATGGCGGCGCCCCTCCAGTTCCCTGATTTCATCGCGAAGCCGCGAGGCAAGTTCAAAATTGCGCTCGTCAATGGCAGTGTTGAGTTGTTCTTTCAAGAGGCTTATGCGATGGGCACGTTTGACATCTTCATCCGCACCGCCCGCAACCTTACCGATGTGCGAGGTGTTGCCGTGAATACGTTGCACGGTGGGCAAAAATTTATCATAAAAAACGCGGTAGCAAGCGGGGCACGAGGGTGCACCGCTGTTTGCAATTTCTTCAAAGGAAGCACCGCAGTTTTCACAGCGCACGATTTTGCTGCTTAAACTGCTGACGGCGGCATCGTTGCGCAAAGCCCCGAACATAAAGTCCGAAAGCCCCGCCGCAAACATAGGGAATACATCCGTATAGCCCAGCACCGCGGCACATTCCGCACAAAGATGCGTTTCGACCGTTTCACCGCCGATGATACTGCGGATGTGTGTGGTCGCTTCTTTTTTTGAACAATGTCGGCAAAGCAAAAAACCGACCCCTTTCTGTTGCGCAAATGTGATATTATTTGTATTATACCATACTTTACAACGGATAGGAACAGGAAATTGCGGCTTTTTCTTGATTTTCTGCAAAAAAGGTGGTAATATTTCCATTAGATAAAAAAGAAAGGAACAAGAAATATGAAAAAATTCACTTCCCTTTTATTGGTCTTTGTTCTGCTGTGTGGGCTGCTTGTTTTCAGTGTCGGTGCAGAAGAAAAAACACAGCTTCGATTCAAAGAAGACGGAACATTCACCATTCTGCAATTGAGTGACCCGCAGGATGACAAAAATATTTCAAAAGAACTCATTGCTTTTATTGAAAAGGCAATTGAAGAAACACAGCCCGATCTGATCGTCATTACAGGCGACATCGTGGAAGACAGCCGCCCCGTGATAGATGTAAACGGTGACGACAAGCCCCTTCTGGAAGGGGTCAAAAACAAGGATTATGCCACGGCACTTGCCGACACCAAGGCAACCGTGGAACAGATCTTTGCTCCCATCGAAGAAAGCGGCATTCCCTATGCCGTCACGCAGGGCAACAACGATTATAACAGCGGCGTAACCAACGAAGACTGGCTTGCCATCTATGCACAGTTCTCTAACTGCCTGACAATCGACGAAAGCACGGATGCAGAAGGCAAAATTGACCAATATCTTCCCATTCTTTCTTCCGACTCCGATGCCCCTGCATTCGGTCTGTGGATGCTTGACAACGGCAAGGACTTCACCGAAGGTCAGATGCAATGGATGCAGGAATACAACACCAACGGTGTTCCCGGCATTGTGTTTGAACACGTGCCCACCGATGACATCGGCAACCTGTTTGAAGAATGCAAGCCCTGGGATGACGGTGCTTTTGCAGACGGCACAACCGCCTACAGACTCAACAAGAGCATTGCAACCGGTCATGCGGAGTTTGCACATGAACCCGATGTGAAAACCGAAGAATTTGCCGTCTGGCAGGAACAGAATGTAATCGGCGCTTTCTTCGGCCATGAACACACCTGCGGCTACACGGGCGACGTGGACGGCATCACCATGGGCATGACCTACGGTTGCCAGTTTGCAAAGTTCGGTCCTTACGGCATTCGCACCCTGACACTGCAAGAAGCAACAGGCACTTTCACGACCGAGCTTTACACCTACGAAAACGGTGTGTTCACCCTGCAGGAAGATGACGGTGCTTACGAAACGTATGACAAATCCATCGGCGCTTTCTTTGCAAAAATTGCCAATGTTTTTAAATATATTCTGCGTTCCGTTCTGTATCTGATCAAGATCTAAAGGGAAAGAAGGGATTTTCATGCCCCCTCCGTTCGGAATGAATCCGTGGGCAGAGCTTGACAAGCTCAAAGAACCCAAACCGAAAAATATAAAGGAAGTGCCGGGGTATCTCAAGCGTCTGTTTTCCAAATTTTTTACGCGGTTGTTCTATATTTTCCGCCTTGTGTGGGAAACCCGTCCGTTGATTCTGATTGCAAAAATCATCCTTGCCCTGTTCAGCGGTCTTCTCCCCGTTGCACAGGCTTATGCAGGCTCGGTGCTGCTCAACGAACTGGCATCGGCTTACACAATATCCGTCAGCGGTGCAACCGTTCCCGACGGCACATGGAGTGCTGTTGTGGGGCTTCTTGTGTTGCAGTTTGTGTGCATTTTTGCCATCACGCTGACCAACAACATCAACAATACCATCACCCACATTGCAGGCGAACTGGTGTCGAGCCATGTGCGCGAAAAAATCATGAAAAAGGCAAAGGAACTGGATCTTTCCAGCTTCGACAAGCCCGATTTTTACGCAAAACTTGAAAATGCCGTGCGGGAAGCCAACCACCGTCCCCTGCAGATCATCAGTTCCATTTTTTCGATTGTCAGCACCGTGATCACCCTCGTTTCTTACTTTATTATTCTTGCCAATGTGCAACCGCGATGGGCTTCGCTGCTTGTGATTGCCCTGTCCGTACCGGGTGCGGTGGTGAACTTTGTGTATCGCAGAAAAAATTTCCGCTATATGCGTTTTCGGTCCAAGGACCGCAGGCAGATGTCCTACTTTTCAGACATCGTCACCAACAAGGATGTGGTGAAAGAGATCCGCATGTTCGGCCTTGCCGACACCTTCACACAGCGCTACCGAGAAGTCTTTAAACGCTATTTTGCAGGCATCAAAGCGCTGTTCCTCAAAGAGGGTGCATGGAATATTTCACTTGCTTTCGTGTCGGGCGCGGCAAACTGCGTGCTGTTTCTTATCATTGCAAAGCAGGTCTTTGCAGGAGAAATTGAAATCGGTAATTATTCACTGTACACAGGTGCACTCAACAGCGTTGCCACGGGCATTGCGGGCTTTATTTCCACCACGGCAACGGTGTATGAAGGCACATTGTTCATTGACAACCTGATTGCTTTTATGAAAGAAAAGCGGCTGATTAAGCCGCTGACAGACAATCCCATTACACCAAAACGGCACACGGGGCACAAAATCGAGCTGCAGAATGTCAGTTTCCGTTATCCCGGAACAGACCGTGATGTGATCAAAAACATGAGTTGTGTGCTTGAACCCGGCTCCACCGTGGTGCTTGTAGGTTTGAACGGCGCGGGCAAGACCACGCTGATCAAACTGCTCACTCGCCTGTATGACCCCACCGAGGGCAGAATTCTGCTCGACGGGAAAGACATCCGCGAATACGATGTGGAAAAACTGTATCAGTTGTTCGGCATTATTTTTCAGGACTTCGGCAAGTATGCCGTAACGGTCAAAGAGAATATCGGCTTCGGGCAGGTTGAAAAGCCTATGCAGGACGAAGACATAAAGACCGCCGCCGAGCAGAGCAGTGCCGATGCGTTCATTGCCAACCTGCCGCATGCCTATAACACACCGCTGATGCGGTATTTTGAAGACAACGGCATTGAACTTTCCATCGGGCAGTGGCAGAAACTGAGCATTGCAAGGGCATTTTACAGCGATTCGGACATTCTGATTTTAGACGAACCGACCGCGTCTTTGGATGCCATTGCCGAGCAGGAAATTTACAATCAGTTTGATACACTTCGCAAGGATAAAACCACCATTTTTGTGTCGCACAGATTGTCGAGTGCAACAGTTGCGGATAAAATTCTTGTGATTGACAACGGTGTGCTCATTGAAGAAGGCAACCATGCCGAGCTGATGGCACAAAAGGGCAAATATTACGAGCTGTTCAGCACACAGGCAAAACGGTATCAGGAATTGCCCGATGAAGTGAAAGTATAAAGAAAAGAGGCTGCACAAGCCTCTTTTTTGTTGCACAAATTAAGGTTTGTCGGGCTAAAGCCCGATAAACCGTGAATGCAAAATGCAAGAATGCAAAATGCAAAATTAAAGGAACGGCGTTGCCATTTTAGAAGATGTAATTCATAATTTTTCAGTTTCAAATTTTAGTTTACACTGATTCTTTACAATCAAAGTCATATAAAATAATTAACACATGTTTAATGAATTGCAATTTGCATTTCTATTTGCAAATTTCTTCATATTCTATAATCGGAGCGTCAGCGACCCGATAATTTTGCATTTTGCATTTTCCATTTTGCATTTATCGTATCACCTGATTCTCTCCGAGGATATCGGGCTTGTGAATCATGCTGTCCGCTTCGGAAAGTTCGCGGATGACTCTGCACGGCACGCCTGCGGCAAAGCAGTTGTCGGGAATATCCTTGGTGACCACACTGCCGGCCCCGATCACACAATTGTTGCCGACCGTGACACCCGGACAGACCGTCACATTTGCCCCGAACCAGCAGTCATTGCCGATATGCACGGGCTTGGCATAGCAAAACCGCTTTACATTGCCATCCTTGTCGAGCATGGCTTTGCGTTCATCGGGCAGCATGGGGTGCATGGGGGTTACGATGGTGCAATTCGGACCGAAATTGCAGTCGTCACCGATGGAAACAAGTGCATCATCCTGCACGGTGAAATTGAAATTGATGAATGTGCGCTTGCCGATGGTGGTGTGCTTGCCGTAGTGGAATGTAATAGGGCCTTGCAGAAATGTCCCTTCTCCGATTCCGCCGAGAATTTCATGCAAAATTCGGTTGCGTTCTTCGGTTTCATGCTCATACAGACGGTTGTAGTCGAGGTTGAGATTGTGTGTGCGCAGTTTGATGGCTTTGAGTTCCGGATCCCCCGGACAAAACAACTCCCCTGCAAAGATTTTTTCTTCTTCCAGTGTCATTTTCTATCCCTCCGTTTTTTCTTGTTGTCTCTACGTTGTTTCCAACGGATAATGTCCAACCATAAAAAAGCAAAGCCGATCAATATGCATATAACCGAAATAACGATAAATCCGATCCGCACACCCGTATTTTCCCGATTGTATTGCTCCAATCCGATTACACAATTGCCGTTGACCGAAAGAGAAACCATCCGTTTGTAATCCGTGAATTCTATAAAATTCGTCGGTAACAAATCTTTCCGCATGGTATAAGAAACGGTTGCTGAGGCAGGAAATGTCGTGTTTTCAAGCATTTGGTCAACAGCTGTACGCGCCTCTTTCGGTAACAGGTCGGTTCTGCAATAAAATGTTTCGGAATCGGCAGTCTGCAATATGAGCCATGTTTTTCTGTGCGTATAGTCATTTTCGGCACTCATAATTTCCACAGAACAGCTTTGCGTATTCTCTTCGGTCATGTTGCCGTGGGTGTAAAATGCAGTCGCCAATAACCATACGGCAAACAGAAATATAAAAGCTGCAAACAGATAGTCCTTTATTTTTCTTTTCATGGTTTCCTTCTTTTCCGACGGGATAAAATTCATCCGTGTTAGCTTTTTTGTGAAAACTTCTTTTCTCTTATCTTTTTGCAAAACGTCTGCATTCGTTCTTTGGGAGTCGGATTCATATATATCATATTCCAGACAATGAAATAAACCCTGAAACCGAGAATCACAGCCAGATTGCAAACCGCAACAACGGAAACAAACAGTTCATTTTGCACGGCGAGAGTCAACACTGTGCTCGCGATAAAAAGCGGGATGTGCACAAAAAAGGACAGCATATATACATACATCCATTTCGGCATCATTTCATTTTTCAGTTGCAGTATTTTTCTGACCCTGCGGTGGGGCCTTGTATATCCGTCCGGATAATATTTCGGATGAAATCCCGGCAATTGCCTGTTTACTCTTCTTGCCCCGATTGCAATAAACAACATACCGACAACTGCAATACCGGCATAAAGCTTTATTGCAGATACAACAAATGCATCCATTCATTCCCCTCATTTCACAAAACAAATAGTGTCAGTGTTTCTTTTTGTTTTCCTGTGCTTTTAGAAATTGCTTTGCTTGCTTACGAATTCTTATTGTATCTTTTATTGAGCGTTTGTTTTTTGTAGAAAATGCTTCTTGCATGTCTTTTTTCATTTGCTTGTAATCGGTGTTTTTAAAAATACTGAACAAATAATGAGCACCTGAACAGCAAAACAAAGATATGTAAAAATACCACAAAACTTTGAATGTTTGTATAAATACCTCCACATCTCCTAACAACAGAACGATTACAACAATTACACATGCAAGCAGAAAAATGCCGACATAAGGAAACACCAGCAACAAACGAAAATACATCCATTTCGGAATCATTTCGTGCTTCATTTTAAAAAGCTTTCTGATTTTTCTGTGCGGCAGAATGTAATCTTCAGGGTAATGCTTGCTGTGAAAAAACTTCCTGCTTGAGCCGTTGAGCCGATACAGTTTTGCCATAAAGATTGCGTTAAAACACATACTAAAGGTAAAAAGAAAAAATAAAAGCAATGCTCCCAATGCTGCCTTTTGTATGATATCCATGTATCTCCCCCCCCTGCTTGAAAATATTTTCTATGCTGTCAGTATAGCACATTTTGTGTAATAAAAAAAATAACAGAATGTGCAAAAACAGAGCAAAAAGATAACAATAACTGCAAAAAAAGCAGGGCAAAAGTGCAACTCTTGTCCTGCCTTTATGCTATTTCTTATTTTTCAAGCGCAATTTCCTGGCGGTACATGGAGTACCACAGGCGGCTTGCATAGCTGCGCGGGCGCACAACAACCTTGTCGTCATACACTTCAAACTGGAACCCCAATCCGCACCACTTGATGCCGTGGTGGTTCCAGAACATAAAGCAGGGCAGATTGAACAGATGCAGGCTGCCGTCGTGCTCAATGGTGCAGTAGCCTTTCTTTTTCTGCGTGTATTTGCCGTTGAGCCCCATGTGGGAATGGCCACTCATGTAGAACACATTCTTGTATTTCTTCATGATTGCCCTGACCTTGTCCGATGCGTCGCCGATACCGCCTTCGTCCATGGTCTTGTAATCTTCCTTGCGGTCAAAGGTTTTGGGCAGACCGTGGGTCTGATTGAGTGCCTGATGGCACAGCACGAAAATGGGTTTGCCCGTGGCGGCGGCTTTTTCCATGGTTTCTTCAAACCATTTCAGCTGTTCGTCGGAAATATCGGCATTCAGGCAGTCGCTTTCACTGCCCAAGGACACAAACGGATATCCCTTGACCTCGGTGTAAAAATAGACCTTGTCGAGTTTACGGTTACAGATCTTTTCGGAGTATTCGATGAACAGATCCTGAAACTTTCTGCCCGCTTCTTCTTCGTGCGTCCATGTGTCGTGGTTGCCGATGGCAAAAATGAGCTCCTTGGCAGGCTTGTGGTGCATGAAAATCCATTCTGCCATTTCCCAATGGTCGGGTTCGCCGTGGTCGGTGGTGTCACCGAGGGTGACGAGCGCATCAATGGGGGTGTAGGAATGCTCCATATCCCGCAAGGCTGTACTGAGCCTACGCCAACGGTAACTTCTCCAATCTACATGCACATCAGCGAGTGCTGCAAAATTAAAACGGATATGTTCGGGGTCTTCCGCACGCAAGGGTGCGGCAAAATCACCGAAAACGGGTTTGGTGATAAAGGACAAAGCCTTGAAGCCGGGGGTGAGAACAGTACGAAGCGGTTCGGGAATCATAGCAAAACCTCCCCGGCATTAACCGAAAATGCTCTCAAAGAAGTTGCGGATCTGTTCAAAAATATTATTGAAGAACTCCAGAATTCTGGCGAAGAAATTCGTAACAGAAGCTTCTCTCCACTGCGCATACAGCGTGATACGTGTGCTGTCAAGAGTGATGGTGGCACCGTTTGCATAGGAAGTGCCGCTGCCGTCTTTTTCCGTGTTCCAGCCGTCAAAGACGAGGAAGCCGTTGGAGAATTCGTTTGCAGGCAGTTTCATAGATTCGCCGACCTGCACAATTTTTGTGGAGAATGTGACTCCCGTGCCGCCGTTGGGCTCAAAGAAAATGCGCACGGATGTGTCAGTATAACCCTTGTTGAGTTCGGTTCTTCTGTTCTTCATAAATTTAATGACATCCGAATTGACATAAGAGGTATATTTCTTTTCGGTTGCCGCATAGTCAGAGGTTTCAAAAATGTTCCAGCGGATGGCATTGCTGACGGCAGAAGCAGTAATTTCCTGCGAAAATGCCTTGATATCTGCAATGTAAGCATCGGTCAGAATGGGAGCAAAAACATTCTGCCATTCAGCAATCGTTTTTGTGAAGAAATCATCGTGCTTGAACAGTGCAGTAAGAATAACGGGCTGATATCTGGAGTCATTGTCGGTCATGTAATAACGGATGCCGGCCCACCATCCTTCGGGATATTCCAATCTTGTAAAATACAGTTTGAAATCATTGCCGAGCGCATAGTCGAAGTCCCACACGGGAGCAGCAACAAAAACATCGCTGTTGGCATCTTTATACATGTAGAACGAGGTCTGACCGACATCAAGATTCTTCACATAATCCTGAAAAACAAACATCTTTACGAAGGATTCCACATCCATATATTCCGTATAATGCTTGCCGAGGCTGTTGTAGCCTGTTTCAGAAAACAGCGCATCTTCAAATTCCTGATACAGGGCGCTGATGTATTTTACCTGCGCTTCACTTGCATATTCGGGGGATTTGACAACGATGGGCTGATTGCGCTTGCTGACGAAACCGCTGATTTCTTTTACATAGCGGGAAGGAAGATCGCATTCAAGCAGATAACCGCCCGTAATGTCATCGGGGTTATTGGGGATATTGACCCATTTCTGCGTGCCGCCCTTCAGATTTGCAGCATCACTGACCTGTGCACCGCCGAGGGAATAAGAATCAAGATCAGCCGTGTTCACATCTTCGGTTTCGCCTTCAAGGTCACGGATATCCACGCGGGTTTCGCCGATTTCCACGCTTTCGGTCAGGGTGTAGTTGCCGTAATATTCATTGTTTACATACAGGTCAATATAAACCTGTTCGGATGTGAATGCAATGTTTGCATCCTGTGCAAGATTGAGCGCGATGTAATTGCGCAGCACGGATTCATCGTTGTAGTTGGCAAGAAGCGACCATTTTTTTGCCTTGCCCATACCAAAGAGGTCAACTTTTTTGTCGAACTTGATGTTGTAGGGCTTTTTGGCATATGTCCATGTGGAATTGCCGCGGCCTTTGATATATTCAAGTTCCTGATCCACGATCACTTCGCCGTCATCAACAATGATGATATCAGCCGCTTCCTTATAGGCCTTGTCGGCATGCACGGCATCCATGGAGCCGGATTCGGTTGTGATATGTACGGAAGCAACATTGGCGGATTGCAGAACATACAGTGTGTAGGTTTTGCCTGCAACAGCCAGTGTGTGCGAGCCCGTAGCCAGTGAAAGAATATCACCGTCTGCCACAGCGTTGCCGTCCAGTTTGACTTCGCCTGCAGATTCGAGTTCGAGCTGCAAAGCAGAGGTATCAGCATCCGAAGGCAGGAAAAGATAGAATTTTCCTTCATTTTCCCAATGGTTAATCTGCACTGCCGTTCCGTTTACGTCTGCCACAACGCCGAACAGAGCAATGTCGCTTGCGGCCGAAGCAAACAGCGCACAGCATGCAATGAGAACAAGAACAGCAAGAAGAGTCAGTACCTTTTTGAACGATTTCATAATGCCACTCCTTTGAATAAAATTGATATTCATTTTAATTATACCATAAATGGAATAAAAAACAAGAACCTTTTTATAAAGTTTTAAGTGTATTTATACAATTTTTTTCTGTTATTTGTCTTGACATTCTCCTGTGTTCCATATAAAATGATATTATCCATAATTTTGAAAGGATGTTTTATTTTATGAAAACAATCAGAAAAACATTGGCAATCCTGTTGAGTGTCCTTCTGCTGGTTGCAGCACTTGTGCCCTCCGTTTTTGCCGCAATTGATGACTCGCAGATGAGTCTGAATCGCATTGTTTCGCAAGAAGAATACACCCTCATCGGCGGTGTGATCGAAAGAGATCTTGTTCTTAAAGCCCGCACAGGCAGCCACCGTAACGAGGTTTTCGTTCTTGAAGTTGATCCTTTTGATCCCAACGTTTCCATTATTGCCGGCTACAACGACGGCGATGCTGACGGTTGGGGCAAGGTTCCCGTGCGCACCCATGCGGAAGCTGCTGAAAGAGTGCTCGGCACCAATGTTATCGGCGCTATCAACGCTGACTTCCACAATCAGGAAACCGGCGAACCCTCCGGCATTCTTGTTATGAACGGTGTTGTCGGCCATGCACAGAACGGCAGACCCTTCTTCGCAATCCTCAATGACGGCACTCCCGTTATCCGCAGAGGCGGCGCAGCCATTGACGATGTAAAAGAAGCTGTTTCCGGCGGTAATATCCTCATTGAAAATGGCAAGATTGTTGCCCCAAAAAACAAACTCAACCCCAGAACCGCTATCGGCATCAAGGAAGACAAAACCGTTGTCATGTTTGTTGTTGACGGCAGACAGGATCCCAACTCCTGCGGCATGGACTACCCCGAAGTTGCAGAAATGATGTTTGCACTCGGTTGTGTGGATGCAATTGAACTGGACGGCGGCGGATCTTCCACCCTGCTTGCACAGCACGAAGGCAGCAACAACCTTGATTGCCGCAACAACCCCAGCTACGGCTACGAAAGAAAGGTCAGCAACTCGCTTCTTGTTTGCACCTCTTTGCAGCCCACAGGCGAATTTGACCATGTGCAGTTCTCTTCTTTGAACTATCAGGTTGCCCCTGTATCTACCATCAATATTTCCGTAAAGGGGATTGACACCAACGGCTATGCCACCGACCTGCCCGCAGGCGGCAAGCTGGTTATGCAGGAAACCACCCTCGGCACCTTTAACGGCACAACCTTCACGGCAGGTTCCGAAGAAGGCTTTGTGACTGTTGACTATGTGGTTGACGGCGAAGTGATTGCTTCGACCACCATTGAAGTAACGCAGGATGCAAACAATCTGCTTGAATCCTTCTTCCAGAGCATCGTCGATTTCTTCAACAAAATCATCAACACTTTCAAACTTCTCATCGACAAATTTGATGAAAAGATCCTCAGCAAACTTTAAACAGTAATATAAAGGATTCTGCAAGCAGGCAACTGTTCGCCGGCTTGCAGAATCCTTTTTTTAATGATTGACATTGCGGCAGCATTTTGTTAAAATTGATACGCTGAAAACCAAAAAGGAGGGATCGCGGTTTGCTGAAAGAACGAGCCAAAGTATTTTTCACACAGAAGCTGTCTGCACAGCCGTTTGCGGCTTTGCTGCTGTTCGGCTTGCCGCTGATTGTAACCAACGGGTTTTACAATATCACACAAACCAAAAGTGTGTTCTTTTATGCGGTCAGCCTGCTGATGGTGTTTGTGTTCACCCTGCGGTCGGTTTTCTTCGGTGAAGATGCAAAAGAAAAAACACCGCTGAAAGAAAAACTGCACACATTGCACCCGACGGATGTTGCCTTCGCCGTTTTCCTTGCCTTTATTCTGCTTGCCTCCCTGCTTTCGGAATACCGCACAGATGTGTGGTACGGCAGTAACGCCCGCTACCAAGGCGCGTTCACCTATCTGCTTTACTTTTTATTTTACCTTATTGTTTCCCGCAACCTCAAGGGAGTGCGCCTGTTTTTGTATGCCGGTGCCGCGGCATTCTGCATCGTGTGTGCCTTGGGTGTGCTCAACTGCTTTGATGTTGACTTTTTCGGCTTTTACAGCCGTTTGTCCAAGGCCAATCAGTCGGCATATATTTCCACCATCGGCAATATCAATTTTTACAGCAGCTACATGTGCCTGTTGTTTCCGCCCGTGCTGTGCGGCTTCTGCATGACCGAAAAAAAAGTAAGTCGCCTTGCCTATGCAGGCGCACTTGCGGTCGGCTCTTTCGGCATGATGGTCACAAGCAGCGAAAGCTTTGTGGTGGGCTTCTTGTCCGCCCTTGTCATCATTCCGCTGTTTTTGTATAACGATGTCAGCAAACTCAAAAAATACCTGCTCGGGGTCTGCATCATCGTGCTTTCCGCGCAGATCTTTATGTTCATTTACAATGCCGCCCCCGTGACCAATGTGGCAATTTCAACGTTGCTTTCTGTTCTTGTAAGACCGATGATTTCGGGCGCAGTGCTTGCCATGTGCGCGGTGCTGTTTGTGCTTGTGCACTTTGTGCCGAAGTCAGCAAAATACCTGCAAAAACTGCATATTGCAGCGCTTTGCATCGGCATCGGCGGCTTGCTCGTCTGCTTTGTTCTTGCCAATACGGTCGGCATCGGCAGATACAATTCGTACTTTGAACTGACCGCCAAATGGGGCTCCTACCGCGGTGAAATCTGGCGGCAATGCGTGCAGTTGTTCAAAGAATTTTCATGGAAAGAAAAACTGTTCGGCATCGGCCCCGAAGCCTTGCAAAATGTCACGGTCAGCGGAGAGGTTTTCCAAGGTAAAAAACTCGACCAGGCACACAACGAATACCTGCACTACCTGCTGACAAGCGGTATCTGCGGCATGGTGTCTTACGTGGCACTGCTTGGCACGGTCATTTACACCACCGTGCGCAAATGCAAGGACAATATGCTTTGCATTGGGCTGTTTTCGGGGCTTGTTGCATTCTGGCTGCAGGCTTTTGTGAACCTCGCACAGCCGTTCACCACCCCGATTCTGTTCGCATTCATCGCCGTCATCAACGGCATCTGCAATCAAAAGAAAGCCCTGCCCGAACCGACAGAAGCAACAGAAGAAGAAGAAGAAGAAACAACAACAGAACCGACAGACACACAAACCGAACCGCAACCGGCAGGAGTTGCCACTTAAAAACGACAAAAAAGCAGATATCTGAAAAAACCTTTTTCAAATATCTGCTTTTTTGATTGACATTGCAACCGGGATTGTATATAATAATTGAGTTGCAAATAATTCACCGGGGTGTCGCGCGCCTACTTTTGAGAGTGCGCCCGGTGCGAAATGCCGTTGTTGCACCGCAACCCAAAAAAGGCTTTACTTATGCGTTTTTCGGTGCTTTAAGAAAACTCAAAAAAGCATGAATTTTGAGTTTGACCACAGTTTGTCCCACTTCCACGCAAAAACAAGAAAAATTGAATAGATATCCGGGTGTGGCGCAGCTGGGAGCGCGGGTGGTTTGGGACCATCAGGCCGCAGGTTCAATCCCTGTCACTCGGACCATAACGGCGGTTTTTTGCCGCAAAACAAAGCCGCAAAGAAAATTCTTTGCGGCTTTGTTGATTTCTTGTGATTTTTATGGCATAATATGTTATGAGGTGATTTTATGCATCGTTTAATATTAAAAAATGTTGGTCCAATACAGGACTGTCAAATTGACATCACACAATTCAATGTCTTTACGGGTGCTCAAGCATCAGGCAAAAGCACCATAGCAAAAGCTGTTTTCTTTTTTAGAACAATCAAAGACGATATTTGTGATTGTATCATAAAACGTTCCACTTTGTCTTCTTCCTCAACGCTACACAAAACGGTTTTGAAACAATTGAGAAATAAATTTCTTCAATTATTTGGAACTTCACGTGCAATGAGTAATGATTTGCTAATGCTTTATCATTACGATGAGGATACGTATGTCAAAATAACACTAACCTTGAATGAAGGTACGGATTATATTTCACCCAATTATGTTTACTTTGATTTTAGCCAAAATATTAGAGCTTTTTTGAGCCAATATAATCACATCGAACCAATTGAACATGTAGACTTAAAAAGTGAAATAATCAAAAAGTTAAATATGCTTTTCCGTGATGAATATGAGACGATATTCGTACCTGCCGGCAGAAGCCTGATCACTTTGCTTACAAATCAACTGAATTATATCTTCACGAGTATGGATGATGATCAAAAGCGCAGTCTTGATTTTTGTACACAAAAATATGTTGAACGTATTTTAAAGATCCGTCCACTTTTTAACAACGGTATTTCTGGTTTTCTTGAGTCTAAGCATTTGCCTGACTCAAAAATGAACGTTTCTTTGTCTCGAAAATCCATCAAATTGGTAAATGATATTTTGAAAGGGCGCTACATTTTCACAAACGGCGAAGAGCGTCTCACCTTAAAAAATGACAGATATATTAAAATCAATTATACTTCTTCCGGTCAGCAAGAAACTGTTTGGATATTTAACATTTTGTTATATCAGTTAATCAACGATACAAATACTTTTATTATCCTTGAAGAACCAGAGGCTCACCTTTATCCTGATGCCCAAAAAAAGATCACCGAACTGCTTTCTTTGTTCTTGTCAAATGGAAATGCCTTGTTGATTACCACCCATAGCCCATACATTTTAGGTACAATTAACAATCTGATTTACGCAAAAGATATTTCAGCAAATGGAAAAAAAGAAAAAGTAGCACGTATAATTGACGAGAACAAGCAAATTAATGAATGTTTGGCATATTTTGTGGAAAATGGTTCAACGAAAAAATGTATCAGTGAGGATGACTCACTAATACAAAACGAAGTCATTGATGGGGCATCACAAGCCATAAACGATGATTTTGATGCTCTGTTTTCTCTTTCACTAGAGGAGGATTCTGATGCTTTTTAAGGACGTCTCTTCTCATTGCGATCTAAAATGTGCGATAATTGTATCTAGAGAAAATGGCAAAACGCATCGAGCTCTTAATACAGACAAAAACACAGTATATCAATATAAAATTGACGGCGATGTAGTACCAAAAACGGATCCTCAAAAAAGATGTGATTACCTAGTTGAAAACGAGGATAAAAAAGCTGTATATCTTATAGAACTCAAAGGCACAGATCTTCCGCACGCTTTAGAACAAATAGAAGCAACAATTCAATTGTTTTCACGCAAGTTCAAAGAAAACAGTTATAACTTTTACCCTAGAATTGTTTATGGGAGCAATACACATGCCGTCAATGATTCCCGTTACAGAAACTTCATGAAAAAATATCCTCAATCTAAAATTAAGACAATAATTATAGAAGAGGTAATCTAGTTTCACCAAAATACTTATTTTCTTTGTTTACTGCAAACCAAAATTCGAGGGCAGCTCTTGCGAGTCGCCCTCTTTTTACAATTTTATTATTTTGTACAAATTATATTAACGATGTTTCAAGCAATAATCACTAAGGCCGTTAATCGGAATCTGTTCGCCGCAATTAGGATAACGGCAATACTTTGTTCCTTGTAAATGTTCAACACAGTATCTACGATCCCATTCACTGTATTTTGCTCTATTTTTGCACCCCGTATGCCGACACTTATATTCGTCGTAAGTAATACTATTAGAATCAGTTTTTTTACCTGACAATCTCTCAAACATATCTTGACCATAGCAATCCCAACAGGCATCACAATAGTCTTCATTTCCAAAGAAGTGATGCTGACGATGAGTTGCATCAATCATACAATCATCGAAATTCATATCGCATTCACCAAATGAACCAACTTGATGAGAGTAACCGTTACCATATTCCACAGTTTTAGGGCCAAAAACAATTCGGATTACAACAATCACGAAGATAAGAGCAACAATAATTAATAGTTTATGTTTCTTAAGGAAGTCTATAACTTTGCCTTCTTTAATGCTTTTCATTATGTTTACCCCCTGTTTTCCACATGGCATATATTTTGTTTATTATATCATAGTTTCCACAAAAATTCTACATGTCTTTCTAAAATATACGCTTTTGAGGGCGCCTTAGTCGGCGCGAAGCGAGGATGCCGGGGGTTCGAGTCCCTCCACTCCGACCAAAAATCGACAATCTTCGGCAGAAGGTTGTCGATTTTTACTTATTACTTCTTCACTCTTCACTTTTCACTAATCTTTGGGTCGATTTTTGGAAGTAAGAAGTAATAGTGAATAATGAATAGGTGTGGGCGGGACACCCGCACCCGATTGTAATAACAGCCTGCATCTTTATATATTTTAAGAAATAAAATTGAGGCGTTTTTGCTTCTTATCTATTGAAAAATTAGCGAGTAAATGCTAAAATAGAAATCAGAAAGGTGGTATTATAATGATTAAAAAAATCATTTCTGTTTTACTTATTGTTGTAATGTTATTCAGCTGTTCTGTATTTGTTTCTGCACATGCTGAAGATATACCCGGATTCGGTGATTATGAGCATGTTTATATTATCGGTATAGACGGTGCAGGTGCTTCTTTTGGTAATGTTGAGACACCTTGCTTTGACATAATCTTCGCTGACGGTGCCGTATGCCACAATGCTCACACTGAAAGAATCACCATCAGTGCACAGAACTGGGGCTCTATACTTACAGGTGTATCCTGTGAGACGCACGGTCTTACCAATGAAATATGTGAAACAACAGAACGCACATCAAAAGAAGAATTTAATTCAATATTTTATTTTGTAAGAGAAAAATATCCCGAAGCGGAGTTGGTTTCTTTTAATAATTGGTCGCCTATCAATAAAGGGATAATCGAAAATGACATAAATGTCAAAAAAATCAATAAGAGTAATGATGCTCTTGTAACGGATAGTATTGTAAGTTATTTCAATGAGGGTAACAGTCCTGCGCTTATGTTTGTCCAGCTCGATGAGGTTGATCACGCTGCTCATGCTTACGGCGGTTTCAGTGAAAAATACTATGAATCAATCCGTGAAGCAGATACATATATCGGAAGAATATATGAGGCTATTGAGTCAAACGGATTGATGGAAAAAGGTCTTTTTATAGTTGTTGCAGATCACGGTGAAACTCATAACGGACATGGCGGTAATACCGTCGAGGAAAGCTCAGCCGTTCTTGCTGTGCAGGGGTATTCAGTGAGTAATATAACTTTTAGTGAAGACGTAAAAAACCGCGATGTAGCGGCTATTGCTCTGCATGCTTTAGGTGTTGAAATACCTGACCATATGACGGCTGAAATACCCTATGGTCTTTATGGTGAGCTTCAGTCAGATACCGAAATGTGTGAACATTGCAATGCCGTACATACTGATTTTTTCGATGAAATAAAATGCTTTTTCATTAAATTGGCTCAATTTTTCAAGAACTTATTCAATATATAAGTTCTATTGTTAAAATAAGAGAGAGTATAAGCATATCAGTTTGTTTCATTGTGAAAATGTAACAGAAGCCGAAGGTTTCAATATCACTTTCACTGTAGTGAAAATTTCACTCTGCCGCAGGCAGAATATCGCTGAAAGCACATGTTGCCATTTTGAGCTGTAAACACAAAAGAAGTTCAGCAACCCTTGCGGTTGGTGGACTTCTTTCTTTTCTGATGTGAGGGACTTGAAGCGGTACGAAAAGCATTGTTTTGTGTGATTTTTGCTTGTTTACAGCAACGCAAAAAAACTGATACAGGTG
Organism: Clostridia bacterium; assembly: GCA_017416485.1. Taxonomy (GTDB): domain Bacteria; phylum Bacillota; class Clostridia; order Oscillospirales; family Acutalibacteraceae; genus RUG806. Next base: position 132,040 of record JAFQCH010000004.1, read on the forward strand.
CTTATTTTACAGGGTGTCTGCATATCCGTCTCCGGATCGGCAAAAATAACTTATATCAAACAAACGGAGGCAAATGAAATGTTCAAACACGAAAAGATGCTTTTTCATCCCGTAGAAGTGGAGAAACCCAATCCGCAGTATGCGGCGCTTTTGCAGGAACAGCTCGGCGGCGGCAACGGCGAGCTGAAGGCTGCTATGCAGTATATGTCCCAGAGCTTTCGAATCAAAGATCCCGAGATCAAGGATCTGTTCCTTGACATTGCAGCAGAGGAGCTTGGTCATATGGAGATGGTGGCGCAGACCATCAATCTCCTGAACGGTCACGACGTGGACGCAACAACAGTCCCTTGCGGAGAGATCCAATCCCATGTGATCCTCGGACTGAACCCGGGGCTTATCAACGCTTCGGGTTATTCCTGGACGGGTGATTACGTTACGGTTACGGGGGACTTGTGCGCCGACCTGCTCAGCAACATCGCATCCGAACAGCGTGCGAAGGTGGTTTACGAATACCTTTACCGCCAAATCGATGACAAGAAGGTGCGCGAGACCATTGATTTCCTCCTGAATCGTGAGGAAGCGCATAATCAGATGTTCCGCGATGCCTTTAACAAGGTGCAGAACTCCGGCTCCAACCGTGATTTCGGTACGACCAAAGCTGCGAAAATGTATTTCTCCATGTCTGACCCCGGCCCCAATGCATTTGCGACGGATGATACAAAGCCTGTTTCTTTTGAATAACAGCGAAAAGCCGACGAGGAATCGTTTGATTCTTCAGCGGCAATTTTTTCTTTTCCTATACATCACAACAGTTCGATATATTGGAATTTACTCAGTTAGTAATCTTTCAGTTTCTTCCATGTCCTTTTCAATCAGCGGACGCATACTGTCTTTGTACTTTGATAAATCAGCATCATGAAAACAGGATAATATTCTTGGAATGTATTGTGGTTTTGCCATACCTACTTGCGCGAGAGCCTTAATGCACTGTCTGGCTGTAATCGGTTTTTCATCCGTAACATGGGCAATATAATCATCAAGAATCGCATCAAAACGATTTTCATCGTCCCATTGTGCATTAGCG
>JAFQCH010000048.1 GCA_017416485.1 Clostridia bacterium
AGCCCGATAAACCGTAAATGCAAAATGCAAGAATGCAAAATGCAAAATTAAAGGGTCGCTTCGCTCCGATTATAGAGCATACAGAAATTTGAAAAAAGACAAAAATAGTAATTATTTAAACACTTGCTAATTATTTTATATAATATTGATTGTAAAGAATCGGTGTAAACTAAAATTTGAAACTGAAAAATTATGAATTACATCTTCTATAATGGCAATGCCATTCCGATAATTTTGCATTTTGCATTTTTCATTTTGCATTCAGGGCAACAGCCCGATAAACTCCAATTTGTTTTACAAAAAACCGTCTGACCTGACATCAGACGGTTTTGCTTTTATATCTTTTCCATGCAGAGCTTGATAACATGCTCTGCTGTTTTCTGCAGTTCACCGAGGGTAATGCCGTTTTCTTTGCCGTAGGTTTTAAGAAGTGTTCCGTCGGGCTTGCGCTTGCCGACTCGGTTACCGCCGGGCATGAGCACATCGACCCCCGCACGCACGCGGTAGGCATTGTCGCGCAGGTCGGGGAATTCGGGACTCTTTGACGAGCGCATCCACCAGTCGGTCATGACCATGCCGCCAAAGCCCCATTCTTTGCGCAGAATGGTGTTGCACAGATCATAGTGATAATGTCCCCATACACCGTTGATCTTATTGTAAGAGGTCATAATGGTTTTCGGTTTTGCCTCTTTAATGCAGATTTCAAAGCCCTTGAGATAAATCTCACGCAGGGCTCTCTGTGACAGGCGGGAATCGTTATAATTGCGGTTGGTTTCCTGGTTATTGCATGCAAAATGCTTCGGGCAAGCCGCAAAACCGTGGGTCTGCAAGCCCTTGACGACCGCCGCACCGATTTTACCTGTCAGCAGTGGGTCTTCAGAATAATATTCAAAGTTTCTGCCGCAAAGCGGATTGCGGTGGATGTTCATACCGGGGCCGAGGAAAATGTCCGACCCTTTTGCCTGCATTTCTCTGCCCTCGACCTCAAAGACAGCGGTGCAAAGTGCCGTGTTCCATGTAGATGCAAGCAGAGTGCCGATGGGAAGCAAGGTGCTGACCGTATTCAGACGAATACCCGACGGGCCGTCGGTACAGGTAAGCGGTGCAATTCCCTTGTCTCGCAAGCTCGGCAGAACACCGCCGAGGACACCCGCGTTGCCGTTGGCACCCAAAGGACTGTTCATAATATAGTCACCGCGGCTGATGGCTTCGAGTTCATCCAATGTCAACTGTGCAATAAAATCGGAAAGTTCCGCTTCGCCGTTTTTGACATCGGCAAGTTTTATTCCCTTGTCCCCTGTCAGCGAAACCGCATGGGGAATATTATCAAGAATGCGCTGTTTCAAATCATTTCGTGCATAGGGCACAGGCTGATTTTTAGGGTTAATCACACCGTCTTCTTCCACGGCAACCGTGCGCAGGAAAGAATACTGCGGTGCGGCGGCTTCTTCGCACTGTTCAAGGACAAGCGTTTCGTCTATGGTCAGGGTGTAAATGGACGAAGCAGATTTTACATCACTGCCTGCAAAGAAGACATATTCCCCATCTTCAAGCACCCAGGCATTCTTATTGCCCGTTGCGCCCGAATCATCAAAGCTTGCAAGTGCATAAAACGGAACATTGATTCTGAGTTTGCAATCGGAATCGGGGTTGAGCAATTCGGTCTTTGCAAAGCCGCAAAGACTGCGTTTTGCTTTGCCCAAAGTGCCCTGCGGTGCCTGCACATAAATCTGCACCACTTCTTTGCCCGCGAACTGCGAACCCGTGTTTTTGACCGTGCAGGTGAAATCGAGCTCGGTTTTCTTTTTCTTCACGGCAAAGTCGGACATTTCGAAGGAAGTATAACTCAAGCCGAAGCCGAAGGGATAGACAGCCTTTTCGGGAGCAAAGGTTTCGAACCAACGGTAGCCCGCAAAAATGTCTTCCGTATAGTGGTTGAATTCCTTTTTGCCGAAGTTTTTGGTGCTGGGGTAATCTTCCAGTTTTGCGGCAGTATCGGGCAGTTTGCCGCTTGGTGTCACCTTGCCGCAAAGAATATCTGCAACCGCGTTGCCGCTTTCCATACCGCCCTGCCAGACGCACAGCACGGCAAGATTGTTGCCATACCCTCGAGTTGTCCAGCGCAGGTCGATCATACTGCCGATGTTGAGAAGCACCACCGTTTTTTTGAAAGCATCGGTGACATACTGCAACATGGTTTTTTCGGCATCGGTAATATACCACGAGCCTTCTTCGGCGGTGTTTTCACGGTCTTCACCTGACGACCTGCCGATAACCACCACAGCCGCATCGCTGTTTTTTGCGGCATTTTCAACAAGGTCACGGGTCAAGGGCATTTCGGGGTGAAAACGCGGCCAATGCCCCCAGAATCCTTCTTCGGGGGGATGCTTTGCAATCCAGTTGGCATACACATTGGCAAGTTCTTCGTTATAAGACAGGGTTTCGCAGTTTTCGATTCCCTGCAAAAGATCGACTGTATAAGGCGGGTTAACGTCGCCGCCCGAGCCGTAGCCGACAAAGAACCAGTCTTTCTGGCATCTGCCGAACACGGAGATTTTTTCGTTGTTCACAAAGGGCAACACATTGTCGTTACGCAGAAGCACGGCGCCCTCTGCGGCAAGCTGCCTTGTGAGAACAGGCATATTTTCAAACGGAGTGCGGTCAACATCTGCCTGTGTGGAAGTCTGCGAAAGACCGCCGCCCACCGCATCGACAAACTTTGCCGCTTTATTGATGATTTTTCCGAGAACGGACATACATTCATCCCCTTTCATAGATGTTTATAGCATATCACAAATAAAATTTTTTTTCAAGAATAAAACAACGGCCGTTTGCATTTGGGAGTTTTCTGTGATATAATCACCGTAAAAAAGGGAGGAAAGAAAAATGAATGCTGTTTTTTGCGTTTTGAATTCAAAATATATCCATTCTTCCCTTGCACCCTGGTGCCTTTTTTCCGCCTGCAAACAAAAATGCGACAAGGAAATTGATCTTGGTGTGGTGGAAGGCACCATCAACGAGCCGCTTGAAAACATACAAAAACGCATTGCCGACAAACAGCCCGATGTTGTGCTGTTTTCGTGCTATATCTGGAATATCACTGCAACACTTGCACTTTGCAAAAACTTGAAAAATGAGTTTAAAAATTTAAAAATCGTGCTCGGCGGGCCCGAAGTGTCTTACAATGTAAAACAGATTTCAAAGGACAATGCTTATGTTGATTTTGTGTCTTCGGGTGAGGGGGAAGTCAGTATTCCGCAATTGCTCAACTGCATCAAAAACGACAATACACCCGACATGGCAGGGGTTTCTTACCGCACGGAAAACGGTTTTGTGATTGATGAAAGATCCCCCGAAACGGATGAAAGTATTTCTCCTTTTTGTGAAGAATATATGCGGCAATTAAACGGCAGAATTGCTTACATGGAAAGCAGCCGCGGCTGTCCGTTCCGTTGTGCATTCTGTTTGTCGGGCAGATTGGGCAAGGTACGATACATAAACCTTGACAGGGTAAAAAGTGAAATGCTGCTTCTTGCAAACAGCGGCACGAAAACAGTAAAATTTGTGGACCGCACATTCAATTGCAACAAGCAAAGAGCCGCCGAAATACTCACATTCATCCTCGAAAACCACGCTAAAAACATTCCCGAAGACGTGTGTTTTCACTTTGAAATTGCGGCAGATCTGTTGGATGATAATCTGTTTGAAATCATCAAAAAACTGCCCGTCGGATGCGTGCAGTTTGAAGTCGGGATTCAGTCTTTTAATGAAAATACACTGTCTGCGATTCACCGCAAAACCGACCTTGTAAAGGTGGAAAGCAATGTTAAAAAACTGTTATCTTTCGGTAACTGTCATGTGCACACAGACCTGATTGCAGGACTTCCCGAAGAAGATTACAGCAGTTTTGTTGACGGCTTCAACCGTGCGTATGCAATGCACCCGAATATGTTGCAGTTAGGGTTTCTGAAAGTTCTGCACGGCTCGGACATGGCAGAGAATGACGAATTATACCCCTGTAATCACTGTAGTGAACCGCCGTATGAGGTCATCGACACCCCGTTTATTTCGCAAGAAGAATTGCAAAACCTGCACATTGCCGAAAACGAACTGGAACGGCTTTATAACTCCGGCAGATTCAGAAGAACACTTAACTATGTGCTGTCTGCAAGCGGAAAAACACCGTTTGACCTGTTTTTCAATTTCGGTTTGCATATTCAAAACAGCAACTTGCAAAACGGCTGTTCGCTTGACGAATATACGAATACTGCGTTCTCTTATTTTGCAGGTCTTGACGGGGTTGACAGAATAAAACTTCGCGATTGCCTTGTCTGCGACCGCATGGCGACCAACAATTCGGGACGAATGCCTGATTCCTTAAAAATCGCCGATGCGAGTTTAAAAAAGGTGAAAAAAGCCTTGCTGTTGTTCGATCCGCCCGAAAAAGGCACCAACCGCTGTGTCAATATTCTGTACAGCACCAATGAAGCCGTTTACTGTGATTATAAAATGAAGCACAAGGTCAGCGGTGAATATGAACTGAAAAAGGAAAACTTAAAAGGATTGTACCTCTGAAAATGAAGTACAATCCTCTTTTTTATCCCTGCAAATACAGATATGCTTTCAGCAAAGCCGTCTGCGTTTTTCCGTCCTTGATTTCACCCGCCATGATCTGCCCGATAAGCGTTGCAAGCGGTACGGTCTGCACATCGACAAATTCATCGTCATCCAGGTGCTGTTCGCCGCGTTTGAGTCCCTTTGCAAGATACATGTGAATGGTTTCGTCGGAATACGCACAGGTCGGATAATATTCACCAAGGTAAATCATTTCTTCTGCTTCATAACCCGTTTCTTCTTTCAGTTCGCGCAATGCCGCTTTCAGGTGCGGTTCTTGCTTTGAATCGAGCTTGCCTGCGGGGATTTCCGTGAGCACCGCCTCGAACGGATAGCGGAACTGTTTTTCAATAATCACATTGCCGTTTTCATCCACAGGAACAACACAGGCCGCGCCGACGTGTTTGATATATTCACGGGTAGATGTGTGTCCGTTCGGAAGTTCGACTTTATCCACATACAAATCCAGTATTTTTCCTTTATAAACCAATTCACTCGTCAATTGTTTTTCAAAAAGTTCACTCATAAGTTCTGCTCCTTTTTCACTGCCGGCGGTTGACAAATGCAGACCGCTGTTTTATAATTTAATATACTAAAAAAACAGAAACAAAACAACTGTATATTTCATATTTGTGCATTTTCAACAAACAAATACGTTGTTTTTTGTAAGGAGGAGTGAGCAGCTTGAAAGTAGCAATTATTACGGGCGGCAGCAGCGGCATCGGTCTTGCCTGCTGTGAAAAATTTTTGAAAAACGGCTATAAAGTGTATGAATTCAGCCGCAAAAACGGCAGTGACAATAAAAGTATCATTCATATTCAGGCAGATGTGACGGATGAACAGAGTGTTGAACATGCCGTGCGCACCGTGTTTGAAAACGAAAACAGAATCGACATTCTTGTTAACAATGCAGGATTCGGCATTGCAGGAAGCATTGAAGACACAGCTCTCAACGATGCAAAAAAACAGTTTGATGTCAACTTTTTCGGCGCCGTGCTGTGCGCACAGAAAGTTCTTCCTTATATGCGAAAACAAGGATTCGGCAGAATCGTCAATATCAGCAGTATGGCGGCACCTCTTGCCATTCCGTTTCAGGCGTTTTACTCGGCAAGCAAGGCGGCAATCAACTCGTTCACGCTGTCGCTTTCCAATGAAGTAAAGCCCTTCGGCATTACCGTTTGTGCCGTGATGCCGGGCGATGTAAAAACAGGATTCACCGCCGCAAGAGAAAAAACCGACACCGAATCTGCTTATAAGGATGTGCTTGCCCGCAGTTTGTCCGTGATGGAACATGACGAGCAAAACGGCATGCCGCCTGAAGCCATTGCCGATGCAGTATTCAAGGCCGCCACCGCGAAGAATCCGAAGCCGCTGTCCACCAAAGGCACACAGTATCATCTGTTTGCAGGTCTTTCAAAAGTGTTACCGACAAGCCTTGTCAACCGCATTGTCGGTATGATATATGCAAAATAACGGGAGGAAGAAAACATGATTTTAAGAGCACCGAGTTATCCGCTGATTACCGTAGACCCTTATTTTTCCATCTGGAGTCCTGCCGACCAACTGACCGATGCCGTCACCGTGCACTGGACAGGCAAGCCCAACACCATTGTGGGTACGGCAGACATCGACGGTACCGTTTACCGTTTTCTCGGCAAGGAAAGTAACGAAGACAACTCCCCTGCCATGAAACAGATAAAAAAGGACTGCAATGCCCTTTCAACCACCTATGTTTTTGAAGAAGCCAACATCCGCCTGACCGCTGTGTTCACAAGCAGTCTGTTGCTGGATGATCTGAAAATTGCAAGCCGCCCCGTGAGCTACTTAAGAATCACCACCGAGCCGCTGGACGGCCAGGCACACTGCGTCAAGGTAAAAATTGCCGCAAGCGAGGAGCTGTGCCTGAATTACAGAGGCAGCGAAGATGTGGAAACGGAAACGATGACCTTTGACGGCATTTGTGCCGCAAAAATCGGCAGCACCACACAGGATATTCTGTCCGTCTGCGGGGATGACCTGCGCATTGACTGGGGTTATTTTTACCTTTGCACGGATGCAGGCAATGTATACACCGAAAAAAGAAATGTTCCGTTTGACGAAAAAATGCCCCACGGTGACAGCACAGAAATGACCTTCGTTTGTGCAGAAGCCGTGTATTGCTCGGACAGCAAGGCAGAAGCATTATTTGCTTTCGCTTATGATGACATCAAATCCATTCTTTATTTTGAAGACAGACTTACTTCCCTGTGGAATGCAGACGGCACGAGCATTCAAACGGCGATCACACAGGCATTTGCAGATTATGAAGATATTTTCGCCCGTTGCGAAGCATTTTCCGACAAATTGTTCCTTGATGCCGTGCGTGCCGGCGGTGAAAAATACGCAGAACTGCTTGAAATCGCCTACCGTCAGGCAATCGCCGCCCACAAAATCTGCGTTGACACAAACGGTGAAATTCTGTTTATTTCCAAGGAATGCTTCTCCAACGGTTGTGCGGCAACGGTGGATGTCAGCTATCCGTCCATTCCGATGTTCCTGCTGTATAATCCCGAGCTGGTTCGCGGCATGATGCGTCCCGTGTTCCGCTATGCACGAAGCGAAGGCTGGATTTTCGATTTTGCACCGCACGATGTGGGCTGTTATCCGCATGTGACGGGGCAAGTTTACGGCCACAATGCAATCGACAAACAGATGCCCGTGGAAGAATGCGGCAATATGCTTGTGATGGCAACGGCTGTGACCCTTGCCGACGGCAATCTTGATTTCATCCGTAAAAACCTTGACCTTTTGGAAGCATGGGTGCGTTATCTTGAAGACAACGGCAGGGACCCTGCCAATCAGCTTTGCACCGACGACTTTGCAGGGCACCTTGCCCACAACTGCAACCTTTCATTAAAAGCCATCATGGGCATTACGGGACTCGGCATTCTCTACGGTCTGTTGGGTGACGAGGCGAAGAAAGCTGAAAAAATGAATCTTGCAAAAGAACTTGCCGCCGATTGGGCAAAGCGCGCTTCCAACGGCGACGGCAGCTATCGACTTGCCTTTGACCGTCCCGACACATGGAGCATGAAATACAACATTGTATGGGACAAACTTTGGGGCACAAACATTATGGACAAAGGTGTGATCGCTTCGGAATTTGCATCCTATGCCAAACATATCAATCCCTACGGCATGCCGCTTGACAACCGCGAAACCTACACCAAGAGCGACTGGCTTGTGTGGACGGCAACCCTTGCAAAGGAAAGATCAGATTTTGAAGCATTCATTGCACCCTTATGGGAGGCTTACAACCGCAGCCTTACCCGCGTGCCGCTGACCGACTGGTACTTCACCGTCACCGCAAACATGCGCGGTTTCCAACATCGCTCCGTGCAGGGCGGTCTGTTCATAAAATTACTTGAATATAAAGGATTGATGAAATTATGATTCGTCTTTGTGCATTTGCCGACGAAGCCGCCAAAGATTTTGACGGCCAGGTCAGGGCATTAAAAGAAAATAACATTTCGCTGCTTGAAATGCGCAAAATCGACGGCAACAATGCCGCATTCATGAGCCTTGAACAAGCAAAAGAATACAAAGAAAGACTTTCAGAGCACGGCATTTCTGTGTGGTCTTTGGGCTCTCCCATCTGCAAAATACGGCAAGGCTTTGACCGCACGGAATACGCAAAAAAAGTGGAGCACGCTTGCCTTGTTGCCAATGCCCTCGGTGCAAAAAATATGCGCGTATTCAGCTTTTATCCGAAATTTTTTAAATTCGACAAAAAACAAATCGTCGAAGATCTGCGTTATTTCAACTCCATTGCAGAATCGCACGGCATCCGCTTTTGTTGCGAAAACGATACGGGACTTTTCAATGCAACGGCAGACCGCTGTGCGTGGCTTTTAGAGCAGCTCCCCGAACTCGGTTATATTTACGACCCTGCCAACTTCCGGGTAAGCAACCAGACCTTTGAACAGACAAAACAGTTTTTGCCGAAAGCGGATTATTTTCACCTGAAAGATGCCGTCGGCAAAAAAGTGGTGCCGGCAGGCTTCGGTGAAGGGCATATTGCAGATATCATAAACAGCATTGACCGCGATGCCGTGTTCACAATTGAACCGCATCTGACATTTTTCAGAGGCAGCAAGCAATACAATTCCGTTTTTGCCGATCAGTTTGACTTGAAATCTGCAAGAGGCAGATTCGACTGTGCCGTAGCCGCCGCCAAAAAAGTGCTGACGGATTGCGGTTACACAGCGAACAACGACAGTTTCACCAAGGGAGGAGAATAAAATGGCTGACAAAAAAGCACGCATCGGCATCATCGGCTTCGGCGGTCAGGGCAGTGCGTATGTGCGTCTGCTCAAAGCAGGGCTTATCAAAAATGCCGTGCTCGGTGCCGTGTGCGATATTGATGAAGAGAAACTGAACGCCCAGTGTAAAAAATTCAACATTTCGGTGCCGAAGTTCACTGACCACAATGAACTATTGAAAAGCGGCACGGTGGATGCTGTTGTGGTCACAACACCGCACTATTTTCATCCGCCCATTGTGATTGATGCACTGAATGCCGGCATTCATGCCATGAGCGACAAGCCCGCAGGGGTTTACACCAAGCAGGTCAAAGAAATGATCGCCGTTGCAGAACAACACCCCGCCCTGCTGTTCGGTCTGATGCTCAACCAACGCACCAACAAGGTCTACAACAAAATGCGCGACATGATTGCCGACGGCAAAATCGGCGATATCAAACGTGTCAACTGGTTAATCACCGACTGGTACCGTTCGCAGTCCTACTATGATTCCTCCAAATGGAGAGCCACATGGAAGGGGGAAGGCGGCGGTGTGCTGTTCAATCAGGCACCGCATCAGATCGATTTGTTGCAATGGATCGTCGGCATGATGCCCGCAAAAATTCATGCGCATTGCTCCTTCGGAAAATGGCATGACATCGAAACAGAGGATGACGTGACCGTTTACATGGAATTCCCGAACGGGGCTACGGGTGTGTTCATCACCGCCACCGCAGACTTCCCCGGCACCAACCGACTTGAAATTCTCGGCACAAAGGGCAAACTCGTGTGCACCGATGGCATGAAGCTCGAAATCACCCTTTCCAAGCAGGATGAAAGAGAGTTTAATCTTACCTACAAAAACGGCTTCGGCACACCGGGAAGCAAAAAGCAAATGCCCTACATCAATCCTGTTTCGGGTCAGCATGTGACCATTCTCAACAATTTCGCCAATGCCGTTCTGGGCAAAGAAAAACTCTTTGTGCACGGCAGTGAAGGATTGAACGGCGTTCAATTCATGGATGCCTGCCTGTTGAGCGAATGGTTAAAGCAGGAAATTACACTTCCCATCGACGACGAACTGTATTATAATGAACTGCAAAAGCGCATTGCAACAAGTTCTCTTCGCGAAAATGCAAGCAATGCCGTTTTGGATACAAAAGGAACATATTAAGAGAGGAACAAAACAATGGCACAACTTAAAATGTACAGATTTGCAAACACCCCCTACAAAGAAGCACCGCTTCCCGAAGAATACACCATCAGCGCTTATGAAACCGAAGCCGACAAAATGGCATGGGTTGAATGCTGCAAAAAAGGTCTTGTGGCTGACGATGCCGACGAATCCGTTTTTGACGGTTGCATCAAGGACCATGACGACACCGTGCTTGAACGTGACTGTCTGTTTCTCAATCACAACGGTGAACGGGTCGGCACACTGACCGCAACTTACCACCCCGAAACACAAACGGGTGACTTCCACATGGTCGGCATCCGTGCCGATTACAGAGGCAAGGGCTTGGGCAAATACCTGAACGCCTATGCTGCCAAAAAGATGGACGATGCAGGTGCAAAATGGTCGGTACTGACAACGGATGAATGGCGTGTTGCCGCTGTCAAGAGTTATATTTCGGCAGGTTTCCGTCCCGTTTTCTATGATGAAAACATGCCTGAACGCTGGGAAATCATGCTCGATGTGCTGAACATTGACGAGCTTGAAATGTACAACGAGGACGGCACCTTCAACCGTATGCTGCACCCTGTCAAAAAAGTGAAGATCGGTGTGCTCGGTGCACGCAGAGGCAAGAGCATGATCAACTACTGCAAGGATGCCGACAATGCCATTCTTGTGGCTGTTTGCGATAACTACAAGCCTGTGCTTGAAGAAGTCAAGGCTGACCTCAACGACGATTCGATTACCTATTACGATGATTTTGAAACCTTCCTCAACCACGATATGGATGCGGTTGTGCTTGCAAACTTTGCAAACGAGCATGCGCCCTTTGCCATTCGCTGCATGGAAAAAGGCTTGCATGTCATCAGCGAAGTACTGCCCGTGCAGACCATGAAAGAAGCCGTGGAACTCATTGAAGCAGTTGAAAAAACAGGCAAGCTTTATGCCTATGCCGAAAACTACTGCTACATGCCTGCACCGCGCAAAATGCGCCAGTTGTTCAAGGACGGTGTGCTCGGCGAGTTTGAATACGGCGAAGGTGAATATGTGCACAACTGCGAACCCGGCTGGCACGGTTACTCCAACTGTGACCCGAACCACTGGCGCAACACCATGAGTGCATTCTATTACTGCACCCATTCTTTGGGTCCGCTGATTCACATTTCGGGTCTGCGTCCTGTCAAGGTTACAGGCTTTGAGCTTCCGTTCAATGCAAGAATGGAACGCATGGGTGCCAAGGCAGGATCCATGGGTGTTGAAATGGTCACCCTCGAAAACGGCGCGGTTGTCAAGAGCATCCACGGTGTAGGCCCGTCCAAAAACAGCATCTGGTACTCTGTTTACGGCAGCAAGGGCAGAATGGAAAGTGCCCGCGAAGATGCCGAAAACGGCGGTACACAGACCCTTTATGTCAACTGCGACAAAGAAGAGGGCGACAATGATTCCGCACCCGTGAACACCCCGACCGCAGACCGCAACGCTTCGCGTGCCAACAATGCAGGCCACGGCGGCAGTGACTATTACACCATGTTCAACTTCTGCGAAAAACTGCGCAAGAGTCCGTTTGCGGATGTCATCGACGTCTATGAAGCCATGGATATGTTCCTGCCCGGCATGTTTGCTTACCGTTCGGTTCTGAACGGCGGTATTCCGATGGATATTCCCAACCTGCGCAATGCCAACGAACGCGAAAAATGGCGTAATGACACCGCTTGCACTGACCCCAAGGTGGCAGGTGATATGCTCCAGCCGAGTTACTCCAAGGGCAATCCCGAAATCGGTCCCGAGGTGTATGAGGCTCTGAAAGAGAAGCTGAATAAATGAGAATAATTATGGCTATCGGGCTTTTGCCCGATATGCCGTGAATGTAAAATGCAAAATGCAAAATGCAAAATTATCGGAATGGCGTTGCCATTATAGAAGATGTAATTTGCAGTTTGCGGTTTTGAATTTCAGTTTAAAATGAATCTTTATAATCAATATTGTGCATTTGTGATATCAAATGTTTAAGTTATTGCACTTTGTTTTTCTTTATGTGATTTTTTCATGCTCTATAATCGGAGCGAAGCGACCCTTTAATTTTGCATTTTGAATTTTGCATTTTGCATTTTTAAATCACTCCTGCTTGTGTTTCTCAGAAAAATGAAAACAACAACGAGGTGTTCCTATGAACAACACATATAAGTATGTTGCCCTCATCGGCATTGACGGAATGGGTAATTTCAACCAACATACCGAAACGCCCTGCATGGATGCCATTTTTGAAAACGGTGCAGTCACCTACGATGCACTCTCACTCGACCCAACCATCAGCGCACAAAACTGGGGTGCAATGCTGCTGGGCGCCATGCCCGCCGTACACGGACTTACCAACAGCATTGTGGGCACACATCCTTACACGAATGAAGCCTTGCCGTCTGTGTTCAAACGCATCCGTGAAAAATATCCCGATGCCTACCTTGCCGCCTGCAACAACTGGAATCCCATCAACATCGGCATCATTGAAGACGGCATCGGTGTAGACAAGCACACCGCAGCCAACGACACGGAACTGACCCCGATTATCCTTGACTGCGTTACAAAGAAACCGAAATATCTGTTTGTGCAGTTTGATGATGTGGACGGTGCAGGCCACGGCCATGGCTACGGCAACGAAGGACACCTGAAAAAAATTACCGAAATTGATGCACTCGTCGGACAGGTGTACGAAGCCTATAAGAATGCAGGCATTCTGGACGAAACGCTGTTCATCGTCACCGCTGACCACGGCGGTTGGGTGCGCGGACACGGCGGCTACACGGACGGTGAAAAGTATGTTTATTTTGCCGCCACGGGCAAAGGCATTCAAAAAAGTCAGGTCGGCTATGCCACCACCAAGGACTATGCCGCCATCGTGCTGTATGCACTGGGACTGGATGTACCCGACTATGACGCAAACGGATTTTCGGGGCAGATTCCCGAAGGGCTGTTCCCCGAATACACAAAACCTTATTTCCGCCCTGAAGTGCGAAGCATTGAATACACCCCATTCCCCACACCGCTGATTGAAGCAAGAGAGGGCTTGGGTGCTTACATCGACAAAGACAGACTTCGCCTTGCCCTGTTTTTAGACAATGACCTGACCGACGCAACGGCTGAATATGATGAAAAGGAAATCGGGCTTTGCAAATATTATTCGGGCGGTGTTTACGGTTCACGCGGTGAATTCGGCACCACGGGCTGTGCGGTTTATGAAGATCTGAAATTCGGCGACAAGGACTTCACCATTGCCGCATGGCTTCGCATTGACCGTTCTTTGATTTACGAAACCGACATCTGCGCAACCAAAGGCGGTTACGGAAATAACCGCAAGGACAAGGGCTTTGTTGTGGTCATGCGCAACAATGACACGTTTATCAACATCGGTGTCGGTGACGATGACGACGATTTCATCACCGCCTTCCCCGAAGACATCAAGGACGGCTGGATTCACACCGCTATCTCCGTTGACCGCAAAAACGGCGAAATCAAGTGCTATTACAACTTCAAGCTCGAGCATGTCGGCAGATTCAATAAAGAGTTGCTGACCGAAATTGATGCACTTCCCTTTACCGTCGGCAATGATGCACTGCATAAATTCAACAACGAGCACAACACCATTTTTAACATGGACGATTTCCTCGTGTTTGACGGCACATTCAGTAATGAAGATGCAAAGAATCTTGCCTCGTATTACAAATTCACAATCGCATAAAAATCGCCCGACAGACCGAAATCTGTCGGGCAGCTTTTTTGTTTATCATTCAATGACGGGATAGGTATAAACCGTGTCGTATTTCTGATCAACACACATGTAAAGGGTCGGATTGGTCAGGTCATAAACGGACGACCACTGCGTGCAGTAAACTCTTCCTTCTTCATCGGGCGGTGTACCCTCGAAAGAAACAGACTGCAGAAGATCCATTCCTTCTTCACGGTTGAGAATAGCATTCTTTTCGGTCAGGGTTTGCCTGAGAACGGCATAGCGGTCTTCACCCTGTTTTTCGTATTCAAACGGAACATCGTGCAGATAGAAATTGGTGGCGGCGATGATTCCGTTTTCTTTTTCGGTGACGATCATTTCGTTGCCGACATAAGACACGACCACGCTGTTGCCTGCGGCATCGGAAATCTGCAAGTGGTAACAACCGTTTGCGGATGCGTGCATATCGTATGCACCGAGCAGTTCGATTGCTTCTTCCACGGTTGCGGCCTTGTCAAGCAGAATGCGGATGGCAAGGGTAGTGCCGATGTCTGCTTTGCCGTTGTCCTGATGCGTGGGCGGTGCCTGCAACTGCAACACACCGACGGCAAGACCTTTTTCATTCACACCGTCCAGCGGGAAGAACGGCGTGGCAACGGTGTTCAGTCGATTTAAAAGCTTTTCGGGGGTCAGGGTTTCGCTGTAACTCAGGAAACTTAAATTTACCACGGACACCGAGCTGTAGCCGTCCTTGGGATTGGTTCTGACCACGGCAAGATCGGTTTTCTGATTGTCAAGATTTCTGCCCATAATGTAACCGCCTTCGGGGGTTTCGGCAAAGAATGTGCTGCATGCAAGCTCGGGAATTTCATACTGCACGGGAATGGGCAAGCCTTTGAGCATGATGCGAAGAATATACTGCACGAGTTCTTCTTCGTTTTCTGCTCCGCCTTCTTCGAGCAACTGCTGGAGTTTGTAATCGGCGGCATAATCAATGGTGTAAATGCCGTTCACGGGGTCGGGTTCCACATTCAGCAGGGTGCGCAGTACGCCCTGAAAAGCAATGAGTAATCCCCCAACAACCACAAGCAGAACACAAACAACGGCAAGGATAATTTTTTTAGATTTCTTCATTTTTTCATCCTCCTTTTTTTCATTATCGCATTTTTATACACAAGTGTCAAGTTAATCGGCATAGTTATTTTATTGTTTTGCAATATTACACAAACATAATAATGATTATATAAAATACTTTTTTACTTGACGAACAGTGCTTAAAGAATTAAAATAATGAAAAGACTTCAAAGGACGGTATTTTACCATGATCGACAAATACAACCGATTCAGATATCAGCCCTGCCTACCTCTGGGCAAAGACGGCAGACGGGTCACGGCATCCAAAGAGCATATTGCACTTTCCAAACAAGCCGCAACCGAAGGCATTGTGCTTCTTAAAAATGACGACAACACTCTGCCGCTTGGCAAGGGTGAAAAAATTGCCCTGTTCGGGAAAGCCACCATTGAATACATCAAGGGCGGCGGCGGAAGCGGCGATGTGCACTGCCCGTATATCCGCAATATCTTTGACGGATTTGCCGCCAAAGAAGAGGAAGACAAGGTTTTCATTTACAAACCGCTTGTTGAATTTTATAAAGATTATGTCCGCAAAGAAAGCGTAAATGTGCTTACACAGGAACAGATTGATGCCCGTTGGGACATTGTGAACAACATGGAATTCTGTCAGAAGCGTGACGACATGACCTACGACACCTTTGCCGCCATGCACGTGGTGGAAGCAGAAGTGCCCGACGAACTGATTGTGTCTGCCGCCGAAAGCGCAGACACCGCCATCATTACACTGAGCCGTTTTTCGGCAGAAGGGGTAGACAGAAGACCGCAAGGCGGCGACTATTATCTTTCCGACCTTGAAAAGAACCTCATTGACCGCTGTTGCGAACTGTTCAAAAAGGTCATTATTGTTATCAATTCCGGTGCGGTCATCGACTGTGAATATTTTGCCGAAAACAGCAAAATCGGTGCCGTGTTGTTTGCATGGCAGGGCGGCATGGAAGGCGGTAGCGCGCTTGCCGATGTTCTGTGCGGCGATGTGAACCCATCGGGTAAGTTAGCCGATACCATCGCAAAATCCTATGATGTGTACCCCACAAAAGAAGACTTCCGGGAATGCTTTGACCATGTGGATTATTCGGACGATATTTATGTCGGCTACCGTTATTTTGAGACCATTCCGGGGGCAAAAGAACAGGTGCGTTATCCGTTCGGCTACGGTCTTTCTTATACCTCGTTTGCCCTTTCCGACCTGCTTGTGTTTGCACACAACGGCAAAATCAACACCGTTGTCAATGTGAAAAATACAGGCAAAGTTGCCGGTAAAGAAGTGGTGCAGGTCTATTACAGCGCTCCGCAGGGGCTTTTGGGCAAGCCTGCAAAGCAGTTGGCGGCATTCGGCAAAACCAAGCTCCTTGCCCCCGGTGAAAGCGAAACGCTGATGATGCGCTTTGACATTGCAGACATGGCTTCCTTCGATGACCTCGGCAGATTGAAGAAATCCGCTTATGTGCTCGAGAAAGGCGACTATACTTTCCATGTCGGCACTTCCGTGCGCAACACAACGCAATCGGATTATGTATATACGGTCAACGAAAACACCGTCACAAAGCAGTGCACCGACTGGTGCAGACCCTTTAAACTTGCCAAGAGAATGCTTGCTGACGGCAGTTTTGAAGCCCTTCCCATGGGAGAAGGAACCTACCGTTACGGTGAAATCAAACCGAACGGTGCTGTTGCCCCCGCCGAAACACAGATTTTTGACAAGGTCGGCGAAACGGTGACCATGGACGAATTCGTTGCGCAGTTGACGATTGATGAACTGTGTTACTTAGTCGGCGGTCAGGCACCCACAGGGGTTGCAAACACAGGCTGCTTCGGCGGTCTTGAACGCCTCCAGATTCCTGCCGTGCCCACCGCGGACGGCCCCGCAGGTCTTCGCCTTGAAATCAAAACAGGCATTCCCACCACCGCATGGCCGTGCGCAACCTTGCTTGCCTGCACATGGAACACAGAACTCATCGAACAGGTGGGTGCAGGCGGTGGATCGGAACTGCGAGAAAACAACATCGGTGTGTGGCTCGCCCCTGCACTCAACATCCACCGCGATCCGCTGTGCGGCAGAAACTTTGAATATTATTCCGAAGATCCGCTGCTGGCAGGCAAGTGTGCCGCGGCATCGGTGCGCGGTATTCAGTCGCAGAAGGCTGCCGTTTCCATCAAGCATTTTGCCTGCAACAACAAGGAAGCAAACCGCTTTGCAAGTGACTCCCGTCTTTCCGAAAGAGCACTGCGTGAAATTTACCTGCGTGCATTTGAAATCTGTGTCAAAGAAGCCGACCCTTGGACACTGATGTCCTCTTACAACCTCATCAACGGCCTGCACACAAGCGAAAGTTATGAACTGCTGACGGGCATTCTGCGTGATGAATGGGGCTTCAAGGGCATGGTCGTGACCGACTGGGGTGTTAAAAACCGTCCCGTTGTGGAAATAAAAGCCGGCAACGACATGAAGATGCACTGCGGCTACCCCGATGAACTCAAAGCTGCTTACGAAGCAGGTGAACTGACCCGCGCAGAACTTGAACTGTGCGTTAAACGCATTCTTGATATGTTTACAAAACTGATATGATTCAAGATATAAATTCACATTTTTACAATCAACACAAGCAGACAAAGCCCGAAGAAACGGACTTTGTGCTGTGCTGCAAAAACGATGCCGTGCTGTGTGCCGAGCGTGACAGGAAACTGTGCTTTCCGACGGTCAGCCAATTAAAAACAGTCGGTGCTTACCTGTTTTCGGTCGGCAGTACAAAATACTTTGCAGGTGAATCGGACGAATTTGCCGATTACACCTACTTGAACGCACGCACCGCCGCAAACCATGCAGAGCGCGAAAAAGCATTTGCCGCCGTGACGGGTGCACATCTGCTGAACTGGTACAACGACAACCGATTCTGCGGCAGATGCGGCAACAAAATGCACCACAGCCAAACGGAGCGTGCCATGGTGTGCGCTTGCGGCAATGTTGTGTACCCCAAAATCTGCCCCGCTGTGATCGTTGCCATCATCCATGACGGCAGAATCTGCCTGACCAAATACAACCGCGGCTACGCCCATTGGGCACTGGTGGCAGGCTACTGCGAAATCGGCGAAACGGTTGAACAGACCGTACACCGTGAAGTCATGGAAGAAGTCGGAATCCGTGTCAAAAATCTGCGGTATTACAAAAGCCAGCCGTGGGGACGGTCTTCTTCCCTTCTGTTCGGTTTTTTCTGCGAAGCAGAGGGCGATGCGCTTCTTACCGTTGACAACAATGAACTCAAGGAAGCAAAATGGTTTAGTCCCGACGAAATCGATTTTGAAGATGACAAAGTTTCGCTGACACGCGAAATGATCGGTCTGTTCAAGTCGGGAGCATACAAAAATCTGTTGCCATAAAAAAATGACCACACCGCGCAAACGGTGTGGTTTTGTCTTTTAATCAAGCAGTGATAAGGCTTCGGCACGGGTGCGGGCATCTTTTTTCATTGAACCGCGCAAGGCACTGGTTTTGGTTTTGGCACCTGCGGCACGCACTCCGCGCATGGTCATGCAAAGGTGCTCGGCTTCCACCACCACGGCAACACCCTTGGGTTGCAGATGTTCTTCCAGAAAATCTGCGATCTGCGCGGTCAGGCGTTCCTGCAACTGCGGTCTGCGGGCAAACACACCGACGATTCTTGCCAGTTTTGAAAGCCCGATGACCTTGCCGTCTGCGGGAATGTATGCAATGTGTGCCTTGCCGACAAAGGGCAGAAGATGGTGTTCGCACATGGAATACAGCGGAATATCGCGCACGATGACCATTTCGTCATTCTGCTGTTCGTTAAAAATTTTCAGGTGCTGTGTGGCATCGTCACCGAGTCCCGAAAATACTTCCGCATACATATTGGCAACCCGCTTGGGGGTTTCAACAAGACCTTCGCGGTCGGGGTCTTCGCCGATGGCAATCAGAATTTCGCGTACGGCTTTTTCAATTCTTTCTAAATCCATATATCTCCCTCTATTCTTCAAATGAAAAAATCAGTTTCAATTGTAATCGTTCTTCGTCCACGGCATAGCCGATACGGTTGGTATGCAAATTTTTATTCAGACATGCAACCTCTTTCAGCAAGGCATACACTTCGCCCTCGCTGAACAAAAGTTCCGACGCCTCCTGCAATGCCGCCAAAGAATCAAAACGGAATTCCGCAAATGTTTTTTCGTTTTGCAAAGCAACCGCAATGCCGTCGGCAATGACCGACAGATAATTCTTCTGCGAACACAACAGATTTTCGTTGCGGTAATAATCATATTCTTCGCTGTCGCAGACAATGTGCGAGGGCATCTGTATGTCGGAATGCGTTAAAGACAAACGCTGTTCGGACACGGAAAAATAGCCGTGTTCCACGGTTTGTGTGCCGTCTTCCGAAACGGGGTCATCCCATGTCGGGTCGCAAAAGCTCCATACGTTGTTCAGGCTGACGGCCAGCCACATGTGGTTGATATCCGTGCCGTTATCGTCCACACTGCCCGTAACAACACAACTGTCAATCCCCGCAATGTCAAGCATCAGTTTAAGCGCCTTGGCATAGCCCGCGCAAGTGGCATAACCATCCAGCAGTGCACCGTGGCACTGCGAGGCGCCTTTTCCATTGGCATAGGTGCAGAATTCGCATAAATAATCATGCAAGGTCAGCAAAATTTTATAATCATCCGCATTTTGCGTAACAAGGGCAATGACTTCTTTTGTTTTGCCTGCAACAGCTTCAACGGTTGCACGCGCATCCCAATAAGGCATGGTGTAAACAGGCACAAAATAACAATACATGCCCGCTGTCAGCAGCGTAGCATCGTCCTCTAAAAACAAAAGTTGCGGATTGTCATACCGCAAAGCCGTGAACACTGCATTGAGTTCTTCTGTTTTCAGCATGGGCACGGAAATGCGCTCGGGCTGACCGAAAATGTCATTATAAATACAGCGGTATGCAAGTTTTTCCTTTTCGGAAAGAGTATCATAATAATGCCTTGCGGTCTGCCAGGTTATGTAATCGGGTTCAAGAAGATTCTGATTGCTTTTTTCGAGCGAACGAACAGAAAAGGTTTCGCCTACGTCTTCAAAAATTTCCTCCAAACGTCCTGCAATCGCTGCTATATTCTCCGATTGCGAACAACCGGCAAGCAACAACAGGCAACAAACAAGAAACACTGCAAGGACGTTTTGAAAGCGCAAATAAAACCTCTCCTTTAAAAGCTTGCTATGGTCGGGTCAGACCGCAGCAATGTGTTGATGATATCCGCCGCATCCAGATAGTCATAGATGCTGATATCAGTATTGAAATAGGTAATGAATGACGAAAAATAATCCTCCCCGCCTTCCACAAGCGCATCGGTAAAATGCGTTTCGAGCAGGGTGCACAGGGCTTTTTCCTGATTGACAAGAAGCGCCTCCCCCGTTGCGGAAAGCGTCATATATTTTAAAAGCAGGTCGCTGGTCATCGAATTTTCGCCTTTGCGGAATGTGTAGGTGAATTCGTCAATCACATACGGAATGTCGTATTCGATATCTACCGTAATCGGGCCAAGCTCTGCCATCAGTCTTTTGAAACGCGAAGTGGTCAGGCGAAGATATTTATCGAATGCAAGGTTGCTGTTTTCACGATAGCAACTGACAAGGTCATAAGAATGCGCACGGAACATTTCTTCCACGGTCAGCATTCGACCGTTGTAGGTAAGAAGCTGTTGCGGCGAAACGGCATTCACTGCAATTTCTGCCGTGCTCAAAGTGACCGTGATTTCTGCCATAAAGGACAGTTCTTCGCCGTCATCGCCGCAGATGAGCAAAAACGAATACACATCCTTGGGGGCGGTGATGACCGCCATTGCGGGCAGGGTTGTGTCGGCGGCGGCAACGGTGGTGTCTTCCTCGGTGCGCATGCCCAAGGCTCTTTTGATGTCAAAATCATTGGTTGCAAGCAAAATAACAACGGAAATGATGCCGATAAGCAATGCCGCAACAATGATGCCCACCGTACTTGCTGTACCACGGCGGCTGCCTGCGCTGTAATTTGTATATGTCAAATGTTTTGCCATTATAATAAACTCCGATTCAAAAATTTAACCGATTCTATTATATTGGCAAATCTTAAAAAAAACAAGATATTTGTCGGTGTTTTTCTTTATTTTTTTATGACACACACCGATTTTCTGCAAAAAAAACGAACAGAAAATCGGTGCGGTCGGGAAAATATGGATGATAAAAAAAGGGAGAAAGCTGATTTATGCTACGAACGGAGCAAATCTTTCGAATTCGTCATCGTCGGACGAAGCAACCACATGCAGTTTTTGTGGAGTCGGCTGCTTCGGTTCGGGGTGGCGGCGAGAGCTGAAAAAAGCAACAATGCGGTCAAGCAGACGGTTTTCCATCTGAATAAAAATTTCTTCGTTCAGCATTGCCCACACAACACCAACGGCCACCAATATTTCAAATACAACAAAGAAAATGCTTAAAGCTGACATAATAAAGTCCTCCAATCGAACATTTGTTTTTCGTTTGCAATTGCATTGTACATTATTTTTTTTGCATTGTCAAGACAAATGTTCATAATTTTTTCAATTCACTGTCCTTTTCTTTGGACTAATTGGAGTTTTATGTGCCATTATTTTCCAATTTCATTATAATTCAGTTAAATTTGCTTGTCAACGTGTTCGACAAAAGAACATTTTGTTCGGCAAAAACCGAACAAAACCGAACATTGTTTTATGATGGTAAAAAAATATAAGAATTTGCATAAAAGCCCTTTATATTTATTATAATATATGTTATATTATAATGAGTGATAAAATTAAAACTGCGAAAAAGCAAAAAGGAAAACGAACAATGATATTTGCAGATATTGAAAAAATCAAGATCAAAGCCGGTGACGGCGGCAACGGTGCCGTTGCATTTCACCGCGAAAAATTCGTGGCCTCGGGCGGTCCCGACGGCGGCGACGGCGGTAAGGGCGGCGACATTATTTTTGTAGCCGACAGCCACCTGTCCACCTTATCCGACTTCCGTTACAAGCGTAAATATGCCGCCGAAAACGGACAGGACGGACAGGGCAACCGCAGAAACGGCAAAAACGGACAAGACCTCATCATCAAAGTGCCCTACGGCACGGTCATCCGCGAAGCCGAAAGCGGCGCGGTGCTTGCCGATATGTCTGACGACAAGCCCTTTGTTTGTGCCAAGGGCGGCAAGGGCGGTTGGGGCAACACCCATTTTGCAACCGCAACGAGGCAGGCTCCCCGTTTTGCCCGTGACGGCTATCCGGGTGAAAGTTGGGAAGTAAGGCTGGAACTGAAACTGATTGCGGACGTAGGACTTCTCGGGTTCCCGAATGTGGGTAAATCCACCCTCATTTCCGTGGTCAGCGAAGCCAAGCCCATCATTGCGGACTACCATTTCACCACCATCATTCCCGTGTTGGGTGTGGTACGCATGGGTCCCGAAAGCAGTTTCGTGATGGCAGATATTCCGGGACTTATTGAAGGCGCAGGCGAAGGTGTCGGCCTCGGACATGAATTTTTAAAGCATGTGGAGCGTTGCAGAATGCTTGTGCATGTGCTGGATGCCGCAGGCAGCGAAGGCAGAGATCCGCTGGAAGATTACGAAATCATCAACCGCGAGCTTGCCGTGTTCAATCCCGACCTTGTGGATTGCCCGCAGATTATGGCACTCAACAAAATTGACCTTGCCGAAGACGAACAGCTCGAAAGACTGCACAAGTTCTTTGACGAAAAAGGAATTCCTTATTTTGACATTATTGCTCCCATTCAGGAGGGCACAAAGGAGCTTATCAATGCCGTTGCGGCAAAGCTGCAGACCCTCCCCCCCGTCAAACGCTACGAGCCCGAAACCGTTCCGATTGAAACACTTGCGAAGAAGCAGAACAACGGTTTCAAGATCACCGAACTCGACGGTGTTTACTATGTGGAAGCGGAATGGATTCTGAAAATTCTGAACAAAACCGATATGGAGGACTACGAGTCGCTGCAATACCTGCAGAGAGTGCTTGAAAACAGCGGTGTGTTTGATGCACTGCGCAGACGCGGCATTCAGGACGGCGACACGGTTTCGATTTATGACTTTGAATTTGAATTTGTGCCGTAATGAAACGGACGGCAACTGGCGCACCATGAACGGACTTGCCCTTGCTTTTGTGGGTGACGGCATTTATGAACTGATGGTGCGCACCATGCTGACAAGCGGTGTGGAACGCAATGTGAACGACCTGCATAAGGAATGTGTGCGGCTTGTGAATGCGGCATACCAGGCGGATGCCATGGACAGGCTGATGCCGATTCTGACTGAAGAAGAAATCACATTTTACAAACGCGGCAGAAATGCAAAAAGTGCCCACACCCCGAAAAACAAAACGCAGGCGCAGTACCACAAGGCAACGGGTTTTGAGTCGCTGTTCGGATATCTGTATCTGAAAGGTGATGTGGACCGTTTACAGGAACTTTTTACGATTATAATTCAAACCGAAAGCGGAGATAAAAGTGAAAGCGAATAAAAAAACCGTTTTTGACACCGTCACGGACGTTCTGTTCTGGGTTGCAGGAACATTCCTGTATTCCCTGTCCGTGCAGGTTTTTATAGCACCCAATGCACTTGCCGCAGGCGGTGTGACGGGTATTGCAACCACCATCAACTACCTGTTTCCCGTTATTCCCACAGGTGTACTGATTTTTGCGTGCAACATTCCGCTGTTCATTATTTCGTGGATCGTGTTCGGCAAAAACTTCATTCTGCGCACCATCATTGCCACCGCCATGAACTCAATCTTTTTAGATGTGATCCCGCAGTTTATTCCCGCGTATGAGGGCGAAAAGCTCATCTGCGCACTGTTCGGCGGCATATTGTGCGGCATAGGCTTGGGTCTTGTGTTCCGTCACGGCGCCACCACGGGCGGCATGGACATTGCAACAAGACTGGTAAGACTAAAATTCCCGCACATTTCAACGGGTACAATGACACTGGTGCTTGACTTCTGCGTGATTCTGTTTGCAGGGCTTTGTTTTAAAAGTGTCGACAGTATTTTGTATTCCGTGATTGTTGTGTTCATGTCGGGCAAGGCAATGGATTCCGTGATTGCAGGCATGGGGCACGGACGGATGCTGATGATCGTTTCGGTGCACCCGGAAGACATCACAAAGGACATCACCAACGAAACAGGCAGAGGGGTTTCCGTTTTGCCCGTGCAGGGCGGATTCACGGGGGAAGAAAAGAAAATGCTTTTGTGCGTCGTGCGTGCACATGAGGTTGCAAAAGTGCGCAAAATCGTCAAACGGTATGACGAGCATCCCTTTATTATCATCACCGAATCGAGCGAAGTGCTCGGTCTCGGCTTTAAAGACCATAACGAAACTTTATAATATAAAGGTGAACACATGAAAGAAAAGAAAACACACATCCGAAATTTTTCAATCGTTGCCCACATTGACCACGGCAAGTCCACCCTTGCCGACAGATTGCTTGAAATCACGGGCTCTGTTTCCAAACGAGAAATGACCCAGCAGGTGCTGGACAATATGGACCTCGAAAAAGAAAGAGGCATCACCATCAAGGCCACCGCCGTGCGCCTTGACTACACGGCAAAAGACGGTGAAACCTATACCCTCAACCTCATCGACACGCCCGGTCATGTGGACTTCAACTATGAGGTTTCGCGTTCACTTGCCGCTTGCGAAGGCGGTCTTCTCATCGTCGATGCCACGCAGGGGGTGGAAGCGCAGACCCTTGCCAACACCTACCTTGCGCTTGACAACGATCTTGAGCTTGTTCCTGTTATCAACAAGATCGACCTGCCTGCCGCAGACCCCGACCGTGTTGCCGCGGAAGTGGAAGACATTATCGGGCTTGACTGCTCGGAAGCACCCCGCATTTCGGCAAAAACAGGCCAGAATGTGGAAGCAGTGCTTGAGCAGATCGTGCAGTGCATTCCCTGCCCCGAAGGCGATGACGATGCGCCGTTCAAGGCATTGGTATTTGATTCGGTTTATGACAACTACAAGGGTGTTATTGTTTATGTGCGCGTTATGGACGGCACCCTTCGTGCAGGCGACACCATGCGCATGATGGCAACGGGTGCACAATTCACGGTCGTGGAAGTCGGCGCTATGCGTGCGATGGGTCTTGAACCCTGCGATGCACTGCGTGCAGGTGAGGTCGGTTACATAACCGCATCCATCAAAACCGTCCGTGATGCCCGTGTGGGTGACACCATCACCACCGCAGCCAATCCTGCCAAAGAACCGCTGGCAGGCTATCGCAAGGTCAACCCCATGGTGTTCTGCGGTATTTATCCCGCCGATGGTGCTGACTACGAAGCACTGCGTGATGCGCTTGAAAAGCTGCAACTCAACGATGCGGCACTCACTTACGAACCCGAAACCAGCGGCGCACTGGGCTTCGGATTCCGTTGCGGATTTTTGGGTCTTTTACATCTTGAAATTATTCAGGAACGACTTGAGCGCGAATACGACCTTGACCTTGTTTCCACCGTTCCGAGCGTTATTTATAAATTCCACCTGACAGACGACACGGTGCTTGAAATCGACAACCCGACCAAGTACCCCGACCCCGCCATGATCGCATGGTCGGAAGAACCCATTGCAGAGGTGCACATTTTCTCACCGCCCGATTATGTAGGCACCATCATGGAGCTGTGCCAGAGCAGACGCGGTATTTTCAAGAACATGGATTATATCACATCCGACCGCGTGGATATCCACTACATTTTGCCGCTGAATGAAATCATCTACGACTTCTTTGATTCCTTAAAATCCCGCACAAAGGGCTACGCTTCGCTTGACTACACCGTCATCGGCTACGAAAAGAGCAATCTTGTCAAGCTCGACGTGCTTCTCAACGGCGACATGGTGGACGCACTGTCTTATATTATTTTCTCGGATTCGGCTTATTCCCGTGCTCGCAAAATTGCCGAAAAGCTAAAAGAGCATATTCCGAGACAAATGTTTGAAATTCCCGTGCAGATCGCCATCGGCGGCAAGGTCATTGCCCGCGAAACCATCAAGGCCATGCGCAAGGACGTGCTTGCAAAGTGCTACGGCGGCGACATCACGAGAAAGAAAAAGCTGCTTGAAAAGCAGAAAGAGGGTAAAAAGAGAATGCGTTCGTTCGGTACGGTCGAAGTGCCGCAGGAAGCATTCATGGCAATCCTCAAGCTCGACGATCAGTAATGGAAACGCTCGGCCTTTATTTTCACATTCCGTTCTGCAAGTCGAAATGCCCGTACTGTGATTTTTATTCCGTGACGGACAAAACCTTGTTTGCACCTTACAAAGATGCCCTTTGCGAAGAAATCAAAAGCCTGCGCCGTTGCAGGGATTTCGTCGGGACGAATATCAAAAAACGCATTGTTGATACGGTTTATTTCGGCGGCGGAACCCCCTCTTTGTGGGGCGCTCATAACATCAACGCTGTTTTGCAGGCGGTGAAAGAGAATTTCACCCTTTCCGACAAGGCAGAAATCACGGTGGAGTGCAACCCGTCCTCCCCCGACCTTGAAGATTTCCTGCTTCGCTGTGCCGAAAACGGAGTCAACCGCATTTCGCTCGGTATGCAGTCGGCGGTAGATAACGAACGCAAGAAGTTGGGCAGAAGCGCCGACCGTGCAAAGATTCTGCATACAATTCAATGTGCAAGAAAAGCGGGCATCGACAACATCAGCCTGGATTTAATCATCGGTATTCCCGACCAAACGGCGGAGAGCTTGCAAGAAAGTCTTGATTTTCTTATTTCCACGGGTGTGCCGCATGCAAGTGTTTATCTTTTGAGCATTGAAGACGGCACATTTTTCGACAAAAATCGCCATAAGCTCAATTTGCCCGATGAAGACACGGCGGCGTCTTTTTATTTGCAGACAGTCGATTTTCTGAACAAAAACGGACTTTCACAATACGAAGTGTCCAACTTTGCAAAGTCGGGGTTTGAAAGCCGCCACAACAGCCGTTACTGGGAGCAAAAAGAATACCTCGGACTCGGCAGTGCGGCGCATTCATTTGTAAACGGCAAACGGTTCGGTTTTGACCGCAGTATTCAGAATTTTCTGAACGCAATCGCACCCGAAGATATGGGCACGGGTGGTGATTTTGAGGAATTTGTGATGCTCAAAATGCGACTCGCCAAAGGGCTTACCCATGCCGATTGCAAAGAAAAATTCGGTTTCCATATTCCGTCTGCCCTGTTAAAACGGGCTGAACAATATGAAAAACACAAGTTATTGACGATAGATGAGAACGGGCTGTCTTTTACCCCCGAAGGATTTTTGCTTTCCAACAGCATCCTTTCGGATTTGCTTGACAGCCTGCAAGAGGAGGATATATGAATCTTCTCACAATTTTAAAAGGCATTCAATACAAAGGCAATGCAAGTGATTGCGAAATTGCGGACCTTGTGTACGATTCACGCAAAGCCGCCGCAAACACCTTGTTCTGTGCACTTTGCGGTGCATATGCAGACGGCCATGATTATGCACAGAAAGCCTACGACAGCGGTTGCCGTGTGTTTGCACTTGAACATGAAGTGGCACTGCCCGACGATGCACAGCAGCTCATTTTCGAGGACACCAGAGCTGCCCTCGCACTGCTTTCGTGCAACTTCTTTAACCACCCCGCAAACGACCTTGCCGTGGTCGGCATCACGGGCACCAAGGGCAAAACCACCGTCACGAATATGCTTCGCAGTGTTTTCGACGGTTGCGGAATTTTAAGCGGTGTCATCGGCACCATCGGTGCTTTTTGGGGCGCAAACCAAGAAAAAACAGTCAACACCACCCCCGAATCGTATGAGATTCAAAGGCTTTTGCGCAAGATGGCAGACGACGGTTGCAAGGCGGTCTTTATTGAAATTTCCTCTTTGGGGCTCAAACAGCACCGTTCGGACGGCATCCTGTTTGACACTGCCGTTTTTACAAACCTCTCCCCCGATCATATCGGCGGCACCGAACACGAAAGTTTTGAAGAATATGCTTACTGGAAAAAGCAACTCTTCAAACAGTGCCGTCGTGCTGTTCTCAACGCAGATGACGCGTTCTGCGCCGAATTCAAAAACGAACTCACCTGTCCTGTTGTCACCTTCTCCATGGAACACAACAACGCAGATTTTGCGGCAGATGATATAACATTCATCAGAACCAACAAACTGAGCATGGGCTTTACGCTGACTCATGACGGCATTTCCGATTCCTGCACGGTGGGGATGCCCGGTATTTTCTCCGTTTACAATGCGCTGACCGCCATTGCGGTGGCACATGGCTTAGGGGTTGATAAGCAAACGGTGTTCACCGCCCTCGAAAATGCGTTTGTAAAGGGCAGAATGGAACCCGTTGCCGTGAACGGCGATTTTGACATTCTCATTGACTATGCCCACAACGGATTGAGCTTCAAGAGTGTGATTGAAACCGTCAAAGCCTATAACCCGACCCGCATGATCGCTTTGTACGGCTGTGTCGGCGGCAGAGCGCAGGTCAGAAGAAAAGAAATGGGGATGATTTCGGGTGCATTGTGCGATCTTTCCGTCATATCCACGGACGACCCGCAATACGAAGACCCCGCCGAAATTGCAAAAGAAGTGGCAACCTATGTGCAGGAGGCGGGCGGTGAATATATTATCATCGTTGACCGTGCCGAAGCCATCCGCTATTGCCTTGGCAATGCACAAAGCGGCGACATCATTCTGCTTCTGGGCAAAGGCCACGAAGAATACATGAAAGTCAACGGCGAGTCCGTTTTCTTCTCGGAGAGAGCCGTTATTGAAGAATATTTCAACAGAAAATAAGAGGTCATTATGTATACATTCCGAACTGCAACAAACTTGGATGCGTTTGAAGCATTCGTCAAAAACAACGGCGGTCAGTATCTGCAATCCGCAAAATGGCCGCAGGTCAAGCTCGACTGGAAGCCCCATTTTTACGCAGGCTTCAACGGTGAAGAATGCGTTTTAACGGCACTCATTCTTGAACGCAGTGTTGCCGCCGCAAAGCTGTGGTACTGCCCTGCGGGTGCGGTCTGTGACTACAACAACACAACCTTGCTCAAAGAGTTCACCGCGTTTATGTCTGCCGAAATGAAAAAGGCCGGCGTTGCGGCACTGTTCTTTGACCCGTGTGTGACACTCCGCAAAAACGGCGAAACGGACGAGCACGGCATCTGCATTCATAACAATTTACTGCAAGCAGGTTTTGTTTTGCAGCCCGATGCCGCGGCTTGTATTTACAAAGCACCGTGGCAGTTGATGACGGCATTGCGTGACGAAAACGGCACACCATACACAGAAGCACAGATGTTAAAGAAACTCGACAAAGGTGTGCGTTATTCCGTTAGAATCGGCGAACAGCGCGGTCTTTGTTGGCAGTCTTTCGGTGCCGAAGAAGCCAAAGCCAACCCGCAGATTCTGGAAGACTTTGCCGATATTATGCGTGACACGGGTGAAAGAAACGACTTCCTTGAACGCAACGAAGACTATGTTCTGCGCCTGATGCAGGTTTTCGGCAAGGAAGAAATGGAACTGACCCTTGTTTACTACGATAAAAACAAAGACGAGCAGTTGCAGAACGAGCGCCTTGCAAAGAAAGAAAAACTGCTCAAGGACCTTGAAACAGCCCCCGAAAAGAAGCTCCGCGGAATCAAAGAGGAAATTGAATCCATCGACAAGCAGACCGCGCATTACGAAGAAAGAAGAAAAGAAACCGCAGATATTCAAAGCGACAAAATTGCCGTTGCAGGCGGTTTGACCGTGCATTACAACGGGCTTTCGAGCTGTTTGTTCGGCGGCGCCAAAAACCTGCTGCGCAACAATTTCCGATCCAGCCATTATCTTAACTACATTCGTCTTTGCAAGAGCATGGAACTCGGAAACGAATTCCATGACCTCGGCTATGTGTTGCCCAAAAAGACCGAACCGACAGCCGACGGACTGCTTGCAAAATGCGAGCCGCGTGAAGATTTTGAGGGCATTCTCGCTTTCAAAAAGAGCTTCGGTGCGGATGAATACGAATACATCGGCGAATATGTTTTAGTCGGCAGCAAAGCCGCCTATCTTGCTTACACCAAACTGATGCCCACTGCAAAAAAGGTCAAAAAGACCGTCTTTGCCGTGCTCAGAAAAGGCAGATAAAAACAATTCACCCCCACAAAACGGAGGTTTTGCCATGGAAAACGCAACATTCAAAAAATTGGCTGTGCAACCCGAAAACCCGAACTGGGACATTTTCAGTGCCCGCAAAACACCACTTTACAACAAGGAAAACGACACAAGAAGTGCGTTTGAACGCGACTACACCCGTATTCTGCATTCGCTTGCCTACCGCCGCTTAAAGCACAAGACGCAGGTGTTTTTCAACATCAGCAATGACCACATCTGCACGCGCATGGAGCATGTTTCGCATGTGGAAAGCGTTGCGACCACCATTTCAAAATCTTTAGGCTTAAACACGGAACTGACCCGTGCCATTGCCATGGGACATGACTTAGGCCACGCACCGTTCGGTCATCAGGGGGAACGCAAGCTGCACAAATTAAGCATGCAATACCTCGGCACTTCGTTTTTCCATGAAAAAAACGGCCTGCGATTTGCAGACCACATAGAGCTTTTAGAAGATGACTACCGCTTCTGGCGAAACATGAATCTGACCTACGCCGTGCGTGACGGTATCATTTCACACTGCGGCGAAGTGGACGAAAACGGCATCAGACCGCGCGAAAACCTCATTGACCTGAACGATTTTACCGAAGTCGGGCAATTTCAGCCCGCAACATGGGAAGGCTGTGTGGTAAAAATTTCGGATAAAATCGCTTATTTGGGCAGGGACATTGAAGATGCCTTGCGGCTTCATTTTTTAGAAGAAAACGACCTTGCAGAGCTCAGCGAGCTTTGCAGGGTCAATGCAAGCAAAGCCATCAACACCACCGCCCTCATTCACGGCATGATTTATGACATCTGCCGCAACTCCTCCCCCGATGCGGGCATCTCATTGAGTGACGACGGTGCGCATCTTATGAACACGGTCAAGGCATTCAACATCCGTGCCATTTACCGCAACCCGAAGCTCGATCCGTTCATCAAATACTCCGACCTTGTTATTGAAGAAATTTTCAATCTTCTGCTGGGCATTTTTGACGGCGAAAACACCATTTCCGCCCTGCAGAAAAAGGCGCACGAATACCCGGAAACCTGCGGTGCTTTCGCAAGTTGGCTTACAAAATACTGCGATATGCCGCAAACACTGTTTGACTCCTCTTCAGAAACAGCCGTCAAATGCGCAAACGAAAAAATTTACGGCACACTGGACGATGAAAAAACTTACACACAAGCCATCATCGATTACATTTCGGGCATGACAGACACATATGCCATCAAATGTTTCAACGAACTCATTACATATTAAAAAGGACTTACTATGGCAAGATTTGCAACCCTTTGCTCCTCAAGCAAAGGCAATTCCACCTACATCGGCACTGCAGAGCACGGCATTTTAGTGGATGCCGGCTCGAATGCAAAGCAACTTGAACTGAGCCTTGCGCAACTGCAACTCGACCCCACCAAAATAGATGCCATTTTTGTGACCCATGAGCACACCGACCATGTAAGCGGCATCCGTGTGTTTGCAAGCCGCTATGAAATTCCCGTGTATGCTTCCCCCGGCACCTACAAAGCACTGCTGGGAATGCAGATTCTCAACGGCAAATTCCCCGCTTACGAAATGACAAAGGATGTGTGCATCGGGGATATCGGAGTGACAGCATTCCGTACTTCGCACGATGCGAAAGAAAGCACGGGCTACACCGTTGATCTCGGCGAACGCAGAGTCGGAATCTGCACCGATACAGGGATCATGACCAATGAAATTCTGCGGCATTTGCAGGATTGCGACCTTGTGCTGCTCGAATCCAACCACGACCCCGATATGCTCGAATTCGGGCCTTATCCCCTGCCGTTAAGAAATCGTATCAAGTCAAAATGGGGGCATCTTTCCAACGGTACCTGCGCCGAAACCGCAACAGAACTGCTGAACAACCTGCGCACACGGCGGTTTATTTTGGGGCATTTAAGCCAGGAAAACAACACCGCAGACAAGGCTTACACCTGCACAAAAACAGCATTTGACAAGCTGGGAGCCATTGAAAATCAGGACTACACTCTTTGCGTTGCCCCCGAAAAATGCTGTGAAAAATACATAATCTTCTGAGGTAAATATTTATGTTGCCTGTAACCATTCTGACGGTCGGCAGACTCAAGGACCGTTTTTTTGAAGATGCAAGCGCGGAATACATGAAATATTTAAAGCAGTTTGCAAAAACGGAAATAGTGGAAATTCCCGCCGCGACCCTGCCCGACAATCCTGCGCAGTCGCAGATTCAATCCGCCCTCGATAAGGAAGCCGAACTGCTGTTAAAGCGTATTCCCGACAGTGCATTCGTTGCGGCATTGTGCATTGAAGGCAAGCAGTATTCGTCCGAAGACATGGCAGAACTGTTAAAAACCAATCAGCAGACGGGCAAGCCCGTTTTCTTCATCATCGGAGGGTCTTACGGACTTTCGGATATGGTCAAAAAACGGGCAAATGTGCGCCTTTCCATGTCGCGAATGACATTCCCGCACCGCCTGGCAAGAATCATGCTTTTAGAGCAAATTTACCGCGGATTCACCATCAACGCAGGCAAAACGTATCACAAATAACGATAAAAATCCCGCTGAACCGAATCAGCGGGATTTTTGGTTTTATTGCTGTTTCTCTTATTCAACATAGTCGCTCACAGACACAAGGCCGTTGAACACACCGATATAGGCATTACCATTCGGGCCGATGGTGATGGGACCGTAGCTGTTGTTCCAGTTTCTGCCCAAACCTGTAAATACACGGTAAACGGTTTCGCCCGTTTCAAAGTCAACGGCGGTGAAGTACCATGCAACGTCGTTTTCGTCAATGTCTTCGTTCTGAATGCGGGTGTAAAGATACACAAGGCCGCTGCCGACAGACAGCTTCGGAACGACCGTTGCGGCGGCTTCGTCACTGTGCCATGCCACAAAAGCATCGGTGCAATCGGCATTCATGTCGATACGGGTCACACCTGCGTGACTCTGCGGGTCGCTGACAAGGAAGCCTGCACCCGTTTCGGAATAGTTGTTTTCAACAATAAAACTTCTGCCGTAGGCAATCAGGCTGTTTTCACTGACAGAGTAGCCTTCTTCAAACAGCGGAACATTAACTATTGTTTCACCCGTGATGCGGTCATAAACCACAAGGTTTACACGGCTGTCTGCATTGTCGGTAATGCCGCAAAGTTTGCGGACAGTGCCGTCAGAGCAAGGAACATCCAGGAGAGTCGGGGTTGTGCCGCTGCCCTGATTGATAGCACCCGGCTTGGGTTCGGTACCGCGGTCATATTCGGTTCTCCAAGTGTAAATCGGGTCACCGTTTTCGTCAATGTCAAAACGATACATGGCGTGGTCGGAAACAATGTAAACACCGTCTTCGGCAACGGCAAGCGAGTTCTGAATTTCTTCGTTTTCAAGGCGCATCATGTGCACTTCTTCGGTGTCTTTTGCAATGAAGCCGACATCACCGGGACGGGTGATGAACCAGATATTGCCGTCATAATCGGGGATGGCATCGGTGATGTATGCCCCTTCTTCAAGGTAGGGCATGAGGTCAAATTCCCATTCAATGCCCCATTCGGGTGTGTCATCGGAATCATCAATGTAATAAATCTGCACCACATTGTCGGAATTGCCGATGATGGGACGATCCCCTGCAAGCAGATGGCAATAGGCACCGCCCGATGTGTCGGACGAAATCAGGCTGAAATCAAAGGTCTTGAAGAATTCCTTGGTGGAGGCTCTTTGCGGGAGAGTGGTCTGGGCAAGCACTTCGAGGGTATCCGCATCAAGAAGCGACAGCTTAAAGCCTGTCATATTACCGCTGACGGTGATGATTCTGCCCTGGGCGTCGAACATCAGCGTTGCACAAAGACCGCCAAAGAGATTCATGGAACGCGATGTGACAACGGGATTGTAGCCGATGGGACCTGCATAGTTGTAGGTACCTGTGTTATAGGAGTTGCCGTGCATGCCGTTTCTGCCTTCTTCGGCAAGATGCGGATGTTGCGGAATAACCTGCTCTTTCAATGTTTTCGGAATGGCGGTTTCGCCGTAGAAGGTGGGAATTTCATCTGAACCGATGGGCTTGTGGATTTCATCGCCTGCGGTAAACCAAGCGAGCACACCGCCGATGCCAAGCGCGATTACAAGAAGAATAACAATTGCAATAATACCTTTCTTTTTCATAATACTCTTCCTTTTTCTTCTTTTTCTGCCGTAAAACGGGCATGGAAGTATAATACCACAGTTTCCCAGCATTGTCAAACAAAAAAGGGGGTGCCGAAGCACCCCAAACTGAACTTATTTATTCTGCTTTCTGGATTGCGGAGAATTCTTCTTCGTCTTTTTTGGTAACGTTGTAGATGAATTTCAGTGCAAGGAAAGCAATCAGCGAGCCGATTGCAAGGAACGCAATGTAAAGGGTTTTGACCCCTTCGCCGAAGCCCTCGGGCTGCACGGCATTTTCGCCTTCCACAAAGCCGATGGCACCAAGACCGAGCGACACAACAGCCTGCCCGATGCCCTGCGAAAGTTTGCGGAAGAAGGAATAGAGAGCATACAAGGAACCTTCTTCGCTCTTGCCGGATTTTCTGTAGCTGATTTCGATGCAGTCGGCAACGATTGCCCAGACCGTAACCTGGAAGGTGCAGTTGCCGGCATTGATCGCCATGAGCGCCACGATATACAGGATCATACCCGTCATATCGGGAGTCATAGGAACAAACATGAACACAAGACCTGCAACGGCACTCACAAGGGTTGCAACCGTGCAAACGGTCTTCTTACCGAATTTCTTGGTCAATTTTCCGATGAATGCCATAATAATGACCATGGGAACATAACTGCCGACCATGGCAAGGGAAATCTTGGACGGGTCTTTGAAGAAATACTGGAAGACCATGTTGTTCATGGACATGGTGGAGTTAAAAAGGGCTACCTGTGCGACGGTGGCAATGGTGGCACCGACCATAGCACGATTGGTAAAGAAAGATTTAAAAGCAGAGAAGAATGCCTTTGCGCCCGTTGCATTCTCACCCGTTTCGGGACGGACAACACGTTCTTTGACGAGCTTGGTGGTGCCCCAAAGCACAAAGAATGCAACAATGGAAAGTACGATTGCAACGGGAAGCAGGGTTTCACCCTTGAGGTTCTGCACTTCTTCGCCTGCGGCATTGATGTCCTTGGAATACACAATATTCGGCAGAACGATCATGATAACCACTGCAGGCAGTGCTGCACCGATGGAACGGAAGGTGGAAAGGGCGGTTCTTTCCTGCGGTTTGTCGGTAATCACAGAATGCAGAGAGCCGTAAGGCACGTTAACCATGGTGTAAGCCACCGACCACAGGCAATAAGAAATCAGGCACCATGCGTATTTTGCGGCATACGGGAAGTTCTGCACGGGAGCAAAAATCATCACATTGAAAATAACAAGTGTGACACCGCCGAGGATGATCCACGGCATATACTTACTCTTTTTGCCGATGCGCTTGGTATCGACCATATTGCCGATGAGCACGTCATTAACAGCATCCCACAATTTGGAAATGAGGATAATGGCGGCATAGTCACCCGTGGAAATGCCGATGTATTGCAGATAGAACAACTGCATGAATGTGGACACAAGCTGGAAAGAGAATCCGCATCCCATATCACCCATGGCATAGCCGAGTTTATCGAGCATACCGAAAGGTCTTACACCGTTTGCGGAAACCGGTTTTTCTTTTTTCATAGTTCCGACTCCTTTTTCTTTTTCTGTTTGCACATTATTTTAATTATACTTGTTATTAAATATACTGTCAAGCATATTTGTCGATTTGGAAACAAACACATACAGTATTAAAATTTGCCGCAAAAAAACCCACTGAAAATTCAGTGGGTTAAAGTGACAAAATTGCCTTATGCTTCGTAGACGCTGACCTTTTTGCGGTCTTTGCCGTAACGCTCGAACTTGACTTTACCGTCGATCAGAGCATACAGAGTGTCATCGGAGCCGATGCCGACATTATTGCCGGGATGGATATGCGTACCGCGCTGACGGACGAGGATGGTGCCGGCAAGAACTGCCTGACCGTCGCTTCTCTTCGCGCCGAGTCTCTTGGATTCGGAATCACGACCGTTACGGGTGGAGCCCATTCCCTTTTTATGAGCAAAAAGCTGAATGTTAACCTTAAGCATTGTTATACCTCCGTAGTTATTTTGATAGCTGTGGGATATTCTTCGCAAAGCTGTTCCATGTGAAGACGGAAGCCTTCGAGAATAACCCTTGCACTGTCGTCACCGTTCATTACAGTGCAGTGCAGAAAACCGTCTTTGACTTCGATTTCCGTTTGTGCGTTCACGATTTCGGTCAAGGTGTTGACCGTCATGTATGCCGCTGAGGAAACCGCCGCGCAGACAATGTCCGATCCTCTTGCTGCCGTGCCGGAATGACCCTTTACGGTAAAACCGGTTAATCGGTTTTCATGAAGTCGGAAAACAGTGCGGATCATTATGCGTTGATCGCAGTGATTTCAATCTTGGTGTAGGGCTGTCTGTGGCCAAGCTTTCTTTTTTCGTTCTTCTTGGGCTTGTAGGTCATAACGGTAACTTTCTTCTGTTTGCCGTTCTTGAGAGCCTTTGCAGCTACGGTTGCGCCTTCAACATAGGGAGCACCGACCTTGATGCCGTCTTCGGAACCAACAGCAATAACCTTTTCAAAAGTGATTGCTTCCTCAGCCTCAACGTTAAGCTTTTCGATGTAGACGACGTCGCCTGCTTCGACTTTGTACTGCTTACCGCCGGTTTCAATAATTGCGTACATGCTTTTTTTCTCCTTTACAAGACTCGCTACGGCGGGCGGGCAAAAACCACTTGTGCATTCTTTGCAGAATACGCCCTTGATATGCGGCATGAAGAATTCTATCATAACAGCGGCATTTTGTCAATATATTTTTTGCCTTAAATATAACTTTTTTAGACAAGTACAGACTTGCATTTTTGTGCATCTTGCTGTAATATAATATATAGTAAAAGAATTATCCATTAAGGAGGATGCACCATGGCATTCAAAGAAATAAATCCGTTGGATTTTACTGCAAAACCCTTCTCTGACCTTGCCAAAAACTGGGCACTGCTGTCGGCAGGCAAGGAAGATAAATTCAATTCCATGACCGTCAGTTGGGGTGCTGTGGGTGAACTCTGGGGCAAGCACGTTGTGTTTGTTTTTGTCCGTCCGCAGAGATACACCTATGAATTCTGCGAAAACAACGACTATATGACTTTGAGCATCATGCCCGACGGTTATCAGAAACAACTCGGTGTGTTCGGCAGAAAAAGCGGCAGAGATTGCGACAAATATGCCGAAACAGGCCTCACCCCCGCTTTTACGGAACATTCCGCTTATTGCGAAGAAGCACAGAGTGTTTTTGAACTGAAAAAGGTGGCGGCTTTTGATTTTGATCCCGAAACATTCATTGACAAAAGCGTGATTCCCGATTGCTACCCCAACAACGATTTCCACCGCGTGTATGTTGGTGAAATCACCCGTCTGCTTGTGAAAGAATAAGCCATGACGGACGTTAAAAGATGGATGTCGGCATTGCCCGACACAACACCGATTTCAAAAATCAACATTCCCGGCACACACAACTCTGCAAGCCGTTTTGTGTCGGCTTCGTGGATCACCAAATGCCAGCACACAGACATTTCCCGCCAACTCAACATGGGCGTGCGACTGCTTGACATCCGCATGGAACTGAAAAATAACACCTTTGTGGTGGTGCATGCCATCATCGACTGCCGCAAAAAGAGATTCCCGTTTTCCAAAAAAATCACATTCACGGACGTGCTGGACGATTGCTTTGCTTTCCTCGATAAAAATCCGTCTGAAACAATTCTCGTCAGCGTCAAAGAGGATGACGGACACAACGGCAATGTGTTTTATGAGAAGTTTTATGAGCAGTTCATAGACGGACACAAAGACCGTTGGTTTCTTGAAAACCGTTTTCCGACATTAGGAGAATGCAGAGGAAAACTCGTTTTACTTCGCCGTTGCAGCTTGGGAAACATGCAGACCGAACAAGAACAAGGACTTGATTTTTCACACTGGCCCGACCAGGGCAACAGAGAGAGCAGTGAACCGAAAATCTGCGACATGCACAACGGACAGACACAAATCATCATTCAGGACCGTTATGCGCATTACCAAAAGGAAAAATGGCTTCACTGCATTATCCCTGCCTTGGAAAATGCAAAGCCCGATGCAAACACAGCTTACCTGCATGCCACAAGCACCGCAGGGGGACTGCTCCCCTTTATGTCTTCAAGATACATCAACCGCCGACTGTTGCCGTATTTAAAGGACAACAAAAAAGTGTACGGGTGGTTCATGGCGGATTTTATTACGCAAGACATCTGCGACACAATCATTGAAAACAACAAATAAACCTGACAACCGGGACCGCACAAACAGTCCCGGTTATTATTGTGTTGTAAATTGCGGTTTATCGGGCTGTTGCCCTGAATGCAAAATGAAAAATGCAAAATGCAAAATTATCGGAATGGCATTGCCATTATAGAAGATATAATTTTTTATTTTGTGCGAATAACGACAATTTTGCAATAATTCTTATGCAAATAAATTAAAAATGTGGCTTTGTATTAAAATCAAATTCATTCATGCTCTATAATCGGAGCGAAGCGACCCT
>JAFQCH010000049.1 GCA_017416485.1 Clostridia bacterium
AATATCTGATTTTAAACAAGACGAAAGATGATTGTTCAAATAATTACAATTTTCATTTTTATTGCAAATTTCTGTATGCTCTATAATCGGAGCGATAGCGACCCGATAATTTTGCATTTTGCATTCCTGCATTTTGCATTTCTGTCTGTCCGAAGACAGACAGATAAACCCCAATTTGTCTTAAAATGAACATGGAAATTAAAATACTTTATCACGACACCGACATCTGTGTCATCCAAAAAGACCCCGGTATGCTTTGCGAGGATGCCCCCGGCGGCGTTCCGTCTTTGTTGCGCGAACAACTGCATACCGATTATGTTGCCTGTGTGCATCGGCTGGATGCCGGCACGGGCGGTGCGATGGTGTTTGCATTGACCAAAACCGCCGCCGCAAAATTGTCTGCTCAATTGCAGGCAGGGGAACTGACCAAAACCTATCTTGCCGTTACGCACGGCTGTCCGTCCGAGCCGGAGGGAACGTATCGTGACCTGCTGTTTCACGACCGCCGTGCCAATAAAACATTCATCGTCAAAAGTGAACGCAAGGGTGTCAAAGAGGCGGTCTTGTCTTACCGTATCAAAGCCACCAAAGACGGTCTTTCTTTGTGGGAAATTCAACTGCTGACAGGCAGAACACATCAGATCCGCGTACAGCTCGGCAGTCGCAAAATGCCCCTCGTCGGTGACCGTCGCTACGGCGCACGCGATGAATATAAAGGTTTTGCCCTGTGGGCAACCGAACTTTCTTTTACCCATCCGCAAAGCGGTGAAAAAATGACATTCACATCCCTGCCGCACGAAAAAGAACCGTGGAATCTGTTTACAGAAATATGAGTCAGGAGAGAGTTTATGACAGCCATTGCAAAATTATATAATACAGTACAAGCTATTCTTGAAGAATTTCGATTGTACTGGAATCGTCCCAAGCCGGGTGAATATGTTACCTATAAGGAGATTGTCATGCTCAGTGTTGCATGGGCGGCAATGAATATGTGCGTGCAGTGGGGCATCGGCTTCGGTGTCGGCAATGAGTTCACGGGCATGACCCTGAAAATGAACAACAATCAGTTGTTGGTGATGGGCTATGTCTGCACTGCAATCGGCTATATCACTACACCTTTGAATGCGTGGATCGTCGATAACCTGCGAAGCAAGGAAGGTAAATACCGTGTGTATATCCGTCTTGCCATTCCGACCATGGTGCTCACGATTCTGTCGCTGTGGTTGCCTTATGAGCGTATACGTGACTATAATCAACCCTATTCGCAGTATCTTATGATTGCCCTGCTGTTTGTGGTCGGTCAAGTGCAGGGGTATATAAAAGGCTGGTTCCAGACGGGGCTTATCAATATGGTGCACGTCATCACCCCGAATACGCAGGAACGCACCAAAATCATGTCCATCACGTCCATCATTTACAGCATGGGCTTCACCATCAACAATCTTTATTACCCCGTCATGGTTGAATTGCTGTGTGAAAATAACTACAAATACACCATGACCTATTACCGCGGTGCTTACACCCCCGTTGCCCTGCTTGCGCCCGTTTGTTTGCTCGCATTCTACTATACAAAAGAACGCCTTGTTCTGCCCAAGAGCCGTATCACAAAAATGACCTTTGCAGGTTCCATGCGTGCGGTTGCAGGCAACAAGATTTTCTGGATCAAGTGTGCCGACGGCTGGAACGACTTCCTCGAAGGTGCAAAGGGCAATGTGTGGGACTGGATGGTTTACCGTGCACACATCATGAAGCCCGGCACCTATGCCATTCTCAACACCCTTGCGCACAATGCACAGTTCTGGGCAATGTTGTTTTCACCTGCACTTATCAAACGCTTCGGCAAACGCAAACTCAAAATTTTCTGCAATGCTATGCAGGTTATTCTGATTGCAGGCATCGGCATTTTCCTTGAATCGAGCATATTGCCGATCATGCTGTTTATTATCAACTTCATCAACCGCTTTGTGGATTGCCGTGAGGTCATCGACAAAGCTATTGAGTCGGATATGCGCGACAATCAGCAATATCTCATCGGAGAACGCATCGACGGCGCATTCGGCTTTATTCAGTCGTATGCAGGCAGTGTCATCGGCGCATTCACGGGCTTGTTCATTCCGTGGGTCTATAAGAAAAAAGGTTTCGACGGCAACGACTATTCCGTGCTCGATGTCTATCTTGATTATGACGAAAATAAACCGCTGGATCAGCAGACCAAGAACCCGAACTGCGTGCTGTTCCCGATGCTCAAAACCCTGATTTCCATTTCCGTTGTCGGCGCGGCAATCGACGTCCTGCCGTGGTTTGCCTATGACATCAGCGAAACGGGACAAAAATCCATGATCCGTGTCATCCGCATCCGCACCATTGTGGAAGACCGCAAGGCAAAAATGGTGGAAGACAGTGAGTATATTGAAGGCTGTGATGCACTGCGTCTTGCCGAACAATATGCAAATGAAGACAAAGTGGAAGTTCCGTCTTCCGCTACCGTGCGCGAGGCAAAAAAATTGCCCGCCAACACACCTTCCGAAATGGCAGAGCGTGATGAAGCGATCAAAGCTGCAAAGAAAGCCATTGCCGATGCCGAAATGCACAACGAAGAAGTCGAAATTGCAAAATTCGTTATGTTTGAACTGAATCGTTTCGGCACCGAATTCGGCAAAGCACAATTGGAACTTGCACAGAAAATTGTTGCCGCAGGTCCCGACGGATTCTACCGTCATGCAGACGAATTCATTGCCCTTGCCGCAAAACTTCCCATGAGCAAGGTCAAGGAAGAAAAAGTTTGGCGCAGGCAGGATGTCCGCAATGCAAGAAGCATTCGCCGCAGTGCCGCACTTGCTGCAAAGCACTTCCCCGAAGGCGTAGTCGCATTCGATCAGCAGATTTATGAAGATGCCTACAACCTGCCCGACGAAACAAGCGAACAGGCAAAAATTCGCCGTAAAGCCATGCGGGAAGCCAGCCGTCAGAGAAATATTTATGCCAACGTTGCCGCACCCTATCTTGTCGCCAAACGCACCGTTGACCTTGCCGAAGGCTACCGTGATCTTACAGGACTTACCGAAGATTACGACATGGTCGTACAGCGCAGGGAAGAACGCCTTGCAAAGGATGAAGCCCTTGCGCAAAAACTTGCACAGGAACGCCATGCCGATGCCGAGCGCAGAAAGAATGAACGCAAAATGCGCCGCGTGAAATAAAAAGAATAAATGCCTTATCGGCAAACCCACCGGGGTCCGTATCATGCGGACTCCGATTTTTTGTTTTGTCGAATCCAGTCGTAATCCGACTATTTTTGTCAAATGTGAAAACTATTCACAAAAAGTGATTGACATTTACATAAAAGTGTGATAAATTGTCTTCAGTGCCAAAAATCGGCAGAAGGAGAGGTGAACCAATGATTACCAACGCATACGTGTATGCGCACAAACAGGACATCGGCGAGGAGATTATCGACACTTGGGGAGTTGCGGTGGCAGATGACACGGGCGAATGTTTTCTGTGTCCCGATGTTTCTGTTTACCGCCATCAGGCAGAGGAGTTCGGGCGCTTTGTGGTGGCAAACAATGTTGCCCCCTGCGATTTGCAGGAAGCCGTCAGCGCTTATGTGGAATCCCTTGGCTTCATCCCCGCGTAAAAGGCAAAGCAACAGACCATTGTTTTTAAACGGTGGCCTGTTGTTTTTTTGCACAGAAACAAAATTACACTTGCAAATCGTTTCTGTGTATGCTATATTTTCTTTGACATTTATAAATATTTGCGCCTGTGGTGAAATTGGCAGACACGTTGGATTTAGGTTCCAATTCCGCAAGAGTGCAGGTTCAAGTCCTGTCAGGCGCACCAACAAAAATACACCGTCGGCAAGGCGGTGTATTTTTGTTTTTCAAGAGGGCAGGACTTGAAGGACGAGCGGTACAGAGAAACAGTCCGGTGGAAGATTCCCCCACAGTGTGGGGGAAATGTCACGAAGTGACAAAGGGGGACGGGGGCGTCAGCCTGAAGAGCCGCGCCTGACCGAGCACCGCAGTGCGAGAGTCAAGTCCTGTCAGGCGCACCAAAAAAGCACATCGCCCTTGCGGCGGTGTGCTTTTACGTTGAATCCATTCTTATTTCAATTTCCTTAACCCTTTCGGATAGTGGTTCTTGGCTCTGCCGTTGGTGACTTTCACACCGCCGACGGTGCAGCCGCAGGTGGTGATGACTGCCCAGCCGTTTTCGCAATCGACCGCAATTTCCTCGCCGTGCAGATACTTTTCAAGGTCTTCGCTGTCGGGGGAGAGGTCGATTTGGCGTTTGAACTGTTTGCCCAAAGCCATGAAGAATTGATGATGCGGCTGGATGTAGTTTTTTCTGACTTCACCGACGGTGACACCGCAGGAAAACGCAACCTTTTCGGGCACCATTGCCGGTGCGGCATAAACGGGGTTGCCGTTATACATAGATACCTGCTCTGGTTCATAATCTGCAAGCGTGTCGTTCAGAAAATCCATGACAACGGAATCGATTTTCGCAGGTTTGTTTTTGGTCGGTATTGCTTGCGGCAGACAGGGGAGCGTGTTGTGCAACACCGCCATAAACTGCCCTTCACCGCGGCTTTTGTGGGGATAAAACCTGCGTGTATCACTTATGTTTTTGCACTTGCAACCGTCAAAAAGAATACCGTCGGCGGTGTGTTGTCTGACTGTTTCACGCACGGGAATCAACTCAAAATCCGTGTGCGCCTGCAAAAAAGCATCCACAACCATCTCATTTTCTTCCAATGAGAATGTGCAGGTGGAATACACAATATATCCGCCCGGCTTTAAGGCTTCTGCGGCATGCTCTAAAATGCCTTGCTGACGTTGTGCGCAGTGCAGAACATTTTCTTCGCTCCATTCGTCAATGGCGATATCATCCTTGCGGAACATCCCTTCGCCCGAGCAGGGGGCATCCACCATGACCATGTCGAATGTTGCGGGAAAATGAAGTGCAATGCGGGCAGGGTCAAGGCAGGTGGTTGCGGTGTTGCGGAAGCCAAGGCGTTCCATGTTGCC
This sequence comes from Clostridia bacterium, assembly GCA_017416485.1. Classification (GTDB taxonomy): domain Bacteria; phylum Bacillota; class Clostridia; order Oscillospirales; family Acutalibacteraceae; genus RUG806. The sequence continues at coordinate 5,034 of JAFQCH010000049.1, forward strand.
CGTTAAGATTTTGCAACGCGAACGCACGATTTCATTGGAAATAAGCACCCCGTCTTCGCCGAGCTTGTTGCGCAGTTGACTGCTCTTGCCGCCCGGTGCGGCACACATGTCTAAAATCACCCAATCAGGTTGAATTTCAAGGCATTCGGCAGGTGCCATAGCCCCGGGATCCTGCACATAGATCATGCCTGCGTGGTGGAACGGATGGTTGCCGATTTTGTCAAAATCAAGATAAAACCCCGTTTCGGCATATGGAATGCGCTCTTTTGCAAACGGTGCGATGGCGGCAAAATCATCCACGGAAATCTTTTCCGTGTTCACGCGGAATGCTTTGACGGCATTTTCGTTGAACGAAGCTATATAGCGGTCAAACTCCTCATCGCCGAGGAGCTTTTTCATTCTTTCGGTAAAGGCAGAGGGCAATTCTTTCATTGGGTTTCACCGTCCGCATTCATTTCAATATGCAGCATGCCCATGGCAACCGCTGTAATGGCGGCGGTTTCCGCACGCAGAATGCGGCTGCCTAAAGAAATTACAACCGCCCCTGCTTCACGGGCAAGATTGATTTCCTTATCATCAAATCCGCCCTCGGGGCCTACAAGAATACCGACGGACATACCGGGCTTGATTTTTGCAAGTGCCTCTTTGGTTGCCGCCATACCGCGCTCGTTTTCATAAGGCACAAGAAATAAGCCCATTTCTGCCGCTTTCTGCATGGCAAGTTTGTAAGAAAGCACGTCAAACACTTCGGGAATCACATTGCGCTTGCTCTGCTTGGCAGCACTTTCGGCAATGGACTGCCAACGTTCTTTGCGTTGTTTCTTCTTTTTGTCGTCCAGTTTTACGATGCTGCGGCTCATTTCAACGGGAATAATACCCGCCACACCCAGCTCCACGGTTTTCTGAATAATCAGCTCCAGCTTGTCTGCCTTGGGCAAGCCCTGAAACAGATAAAAACGGACGGGCAACTCCGTGTTGCGGTAATCTTCCTCTATGATTTCAGCAATCAGTTCATCTTTGTCGATCTGCGCGAGTCTGCACAGATGGCTTGTTCCTTCGCAGCTTACAAGAAATGTGTCACCGATCTGCATTCGTAATACGTTGCAGATGTGGTTGTGATCCTTGCCGCTGATTGTGAATCTGTCGTCCACGCGGGCAAACTTGTCAACAAAAAAATTATACATACCGTGTTACCTCCGGCATTTTGTTCAATACGTGCATTGTAGCATATGTTATTGTTTTTTTCAAGTAGACTGCAGTTCAGTTCATTCGGGATCAGCGGATCATTGAGCATATACTCATTAAGCACACTAAAAAAAGCACATCGCAGGAAAGCGGTGTGCTTTTACTTATTCACCTCGGGTTTGTCGGTGCGGCACAGGATATAATCAATGCTTACGTTATAAAAATCAGCCAATCGCAGAAGCGTTTCCGTCGGCGGTACACGGTCTCCGCTTTCAAATTTGGAAAGAAGTGCTTGCTCAATTCCTGTTTGCATCTGCAACGATACTTGTGTCATTCCTTTTGCTTTGCGCAATTCTTTTAATCTGTTTTGCATAACATCACTCCCATGACATTATGTCATAATTTATCTTGACAAATATGACAAATTGTCATATAATTTACTCGGACACAGACAAATGACTGTAAACATGTCCGTTTTTTGGAAAGTGAGGTTGATGCTGCATGGTTTATTGAAATTTATTTTTTAACACACCCCCAGCGTGCTGCTGTCTGCGGCAAAAAATGAAAAAAGAAAGGAAATGGAAATTTTATGAAAACAAAGAAATTGTTTATTCTCGTACTGGCAGTTGCGATGTTATTTGCCGGTTTTGCATCTGTTGCTTTTGCACAAGAACAGATTACCTTGAGTGTTGATAATATAACCGCATATCCTACGGCAGAGGGAAGCATTTATTTTGGTCAAAAAATAAATGAAGGTGTTGCACTCACAGGTGGTGAAGTACAATATGACGGAGCTGTTGTAGCTGGTCATTTTGAATTTGCTGAACCAGAATTTCGTCCGACATCTTGGGCGTCAGCATACAGGCCAATCATGATTTTTGTTCCTGATGAA
>JAFQCH010000050.1 GCA_017416485.1 Clostridia bacterium
GGGAGATGTCACGAAGTGACAGAGGGGTTAACCAAGTTTGCACAAATTTGGTCAATAAAGTTTGATGTAGCCGATTGAACCCCTCTGTCTGCTAACGCAGACATCTCCCCTTTCAGGGGCGACAAGGGTGGAGGAGGGCGGTCTGTGCGTAACCGCTACTCCCCACCAAACCGTAATTTACCCACAAAAAAAACGGAACCTGCAACGCAATGCAGATTCCGTCTTTTATTTGTATTTTTACTGTTCCACTCTTTCTTCACGCATGACCTTGAGGTCTTCAAGGATCTTGTCATGCTCTTTTTCCGTCAGGAAGTAGCCGTGGATGGGAATTGCCTGCAAGACACAGCCGATGGCGGGCACAAAGGTGATGAGCACCAGCATGGCGGTGGTGATTTCGGGATAGGATTGGGCAAAGTTGAGTGTGAACTGCTGTCCTGCCGCGGCTGCTGTGCTGATCTGCTCTGTAAGAGAGTTGATGGTTTCGGTGTAGTTGACAAACGAGAAAATCAGGTTCGTGATGATCGCCGTAATGGCGGCTGTGAGCTTGGAGGTGAAGTTAAGGCCCGAGAAGAACACACCGTCGTTTCGTCTGCCTGTTTTGTGTTCCATGTAGTCCACGCTGTCTGCAATCATGGTGGTGTTGTAAACGGTGGAGAAGCCTGTCAGGAAGCCGCAGAAGAACATGAGAATGCCCATCACGATCAGATGCTCCGCAAACAGGAAAATCAGAACATAAGGCACTGCATTCAGGTAAGAAGTGAACAGATACACTTTCTTTTTGCCGAACTTTTTGGCAACCTGGGTGCTGATATTCATGGCAATGATCATACCCACAAGGAACGGACCGCCGAGCTTAACAAGCCACAGCGTTTCGTCACCGCCGTTGCCGAGTACCCACTTGCAGTAATACATACCGGCGGAAAGCATGAGGGTTTTGGTGCAGCCGAGAATGTTGGATGCAAGTGAACGCAGAAACAGTTTGTTTTCCCACATCAGTTTCAGGTTTTCTTTGAGTCCTGTGTCCTTTTCCTTGGGAGCCTGGGTGATGCGTTCACGGATGAATGCAAACGGCAGACGGAACATGATGCCGCCGACAAGGGCAATGGCGGCAACCGCAAGCAGATAGCCCTGCGGTTCGGAGAAGAAAGCAAGGTCGGAGTTTGCTTTGCCCGTGTTTTCAAACAAACCGATATCGATTGCACCGAATGCATCCTTGATGGGGTAGAACGCAACAATCGCAATGCTGCCCACGCTCGAAATGGTTCTTGCTGCAGAAATGAGCTTGGCTCTTTTCTGTTCATCGGGGGTCATCAGGGATGTCACACCCCACAGCGGAATATCACCGAGGGTATAAAGAGTTTCCCACAGAAGGAAACTGAAAATAACAAATACGATTTTAAAGCTGTTCGGCAGATTTGTAATGGGTAAGAACAGCAGAATGGTGGTTACGGCAATGGGAATCGGAACGAATTTCAGATACGGTCTGCACTTGCCCCAACGGGTGTGGGTTCTGTCCACAACCGTGCCCATGACAATGTCATTGATGCCGTCCCAGATTCTGGAAACACCCATGATGACGCTGACTGCGATGGTGGGAATAATCAGAATGTCCGTGTAAAATACCTGCAAAATCGAACCGATGATCGCATAAATCAGGTTCTGCCCGAGCATACCGACAAGATATACATTGCGTTCACGGTTGGAATAATCGCCGATGTCTTTGGTAGCATTCGGGAAGGACAGGCACAGCAGTTCCTTGACCTTGTTTTTCAAAATGCTCATCTCCTTGTGTTGTTTTACATCCATAGTAGCACAAGCAGACAAATGAATCAAGAAATTTTGCTTGAAAACGGAAAAATGTTAAAAAAAGTTGAACAAACTTTTTTGGATTCGTTCGACTGTTTTTAGCCTGTTAAGCCTTTGTGATTGTTTTAACAATCAACCAATTGTGCAATATGTATAAAAATCAACCATTGCTTTTATGCGTTTTGTTAATGGTGAAAAAGAGTTGTTAACATTTTATATTTGTGCATTTTGCACAAATATAAAAGTTGTTGTTTGTGCAAAATGACTTGACAAATCGAAAAATATGCGTATAATGTAATCATAACGAAAACGAAAGGAGTGAAACGAAGAATGCTTAACGAAAGAGAACTGTTCGCACTTGAAAATAAGCTGTTCGCAGAACTTGAAGGTGCAAAGGGTCTTAAGAAGCTTGCTATCATCATGAAGCTTGACGGTCTTATGAGCCTGAAGAACGAAAAATAAGAAAGAGGACGGCAATCCGGGGTGCTGAAAGCGCCGGACGGAACTGACTCTTTTGATGCCAATCCCCCATCTTTGCGGGGTTTACATATATGCGGGTTTCATACTCGCCCATTTAAGAATTTTCCGTCCTTTTTCATAGAATTTCCAACTGTTCCTAACAAGAAACCGATACCGTGGGGGTATCGGTTTTTTGTTGCTTTGTGCAACAAAATGTGGTATAGTAATATCATATAAACGGAAAGGGGAGTCGGAAATGGAAAAACTGTGGATCTTGCGTATTGCACACTTCTTCGTGGACTTTGGGTGTGCATTTCTGTGCCTCGGGTATGCGGAAGACAACATTCAGTTTTATCTGCTTGTCTACAACTTTTGTGCATTTGCCTTGCAGATGCCATTGGGGCTTCTTGTTGACCGTTTCGGCAGGCAAATCAAGGTCGCAGGTGCAGGTGTGCTTTTAACGGCTGTTTCCATGTTCTTTTTGAACGATCCTCTTATCGGTGTCATAACGGCAGGGGTTGGCAATGCGCTGTTTCATGTCGGCGGCGGTGTGTATGTGCTGAAAGGTTGCCAAAACAAATGCACGCCCTTGGGTGAATTTGTTGCACCGGGGGCGGTCGGTCTGTTTTTAGGTGGTTATTTCACTTCGGAATTTCCTTACATCAATCCCCTTGTAATTTTTATTTTGCTTGTGCTTGCTGCAGTGCTGCTGTTTACAAAAAGCGGAGAAAACGAAAAACCGGCACCGATTTCTCTGCAACCCATACCGAAAAAAGAAGCCGTTGCACTTGTGTTGCTGTTTTTGGTTGTGGTGTTGCGCTCGGCGGCAGGTTTTCAGCTCACCTTTTCGTGGAAAACAGGCTCGACCGCGCTTTTGTTTGCCATTGCGGTGATGACGGGCAAGGAACTCGGCGGTGTGCTGTCTGACCGTTTTGGCATGAGCAGAACAAGCCTTGTTTCACTTCTTGTCGGTGCTGTGCTGTTCATCTTCTCGGGCAACAGTGCCGTGTGCGGCATCCTCGCCGTGCTGTGTTTTAACTGCACCATGCCCGTGACCCTGTTTTCGGCATATAAAATCGTCAAAGGCTTGCCCGGATTTTCTTTCGGTCTGCTCACATTTGCACTGTTTTTGGGGCTTCTGCCGTCTTATTTCGGCTTCTCCATGCCCGATTATGCAGCCCTTTTCGGTGTCGGTGCGTGTGTTGTATCCTTGAGCCTGCTGTTGCCGGGACTGCATCTGATGAAAGCGGAGTGTGATGCGCAATGAACCCTGTTTTTGTGTCGCTGGGCATTTCGCTGATGTTTACATGGTTGCTCGAAAGCATTGCGTATCTGTTTGTGAAAAAGAAAACATGGCGCGATTATTTTGTTTTGATTCTTGTCAACCTTGTGACCAATCCCGTAGTGGTGCTCCTTTCCGTTTGCACGTCTTTTACGGGGGTTGCGGATGTTCTTCTGACGGCAAGTTTAGAAATCTCTGCCGTGCTCATCGAATGGCAATTGTATAAAAAATGCGCCTTGTATATTCGCCGACCCTTTGTTTTTGCTCTGTGTGCCAATGCTTTTTCTTATTTAACGGGGCTTATTTTGCAACTTTTGTAAATTTATACTTGATTACGCATTCTTGTAGGTGTACAATGAATGCGTAATTTTTTATATAAGGAGTTTTTTGGTATGAAAAAACTGACCGAATACTACGACGGCGTTTATGCGCTGATGCTCACCCCCTACCACGATGACCTTACCATTGACTACAATGCGTATGAAAAATACTGTGACTATCAGGCCTCCTCGGGTGTTGAACACCTGTTCTGCGTCTGCGGCACATCCGAAATGGCAGTGCTGACCCTTGAAGAAAGACTCAAGCTTGCTGAACTCACCGCAAAGCACAAAAATGACCTCACCATCGTTGCAACCGCCAACATGGAACCCTCCTGGTTTGCACAGGTGGAAGAAGTCAAACGCATGAGCCAGACAGGTGTGGACGGTCTTGTGTTCACCACCAAGGGCTTCGGCGAAGACCCCGAACGTCTTGTAAACTACGTCGGCGAACTCAAGCAGTATACCGACCTGCCCGTATTTATGTATGAATTCCCCGGTCTGCAGCCGCACAAGATCACAGGTGAAGCCTACGGAAGACTTGTTCGCGAATGCGGCGTTTACGGCATCAAGGACACTACCTGCACGCTGGAAGGCATTGGCGCAAAGATCAAAGAAAAAGGTGAAAGCTGCATTATTCAGGCAAATATGCCTTATCTGTTTGAATCCTTCAAGATCGGTGCAAGAGGCATTATGTCTACTCCCACCGCTTGCGGTGCTTCCTTCTTTGCTCGCTTCTATGATGCTTTTGTATCGGGCGATATGGCACTTGCAGAACGCCGTTATTGGGATATCATGCGCCTTGACGATGCCATCGGCGACGGCTTCAATATGACCGCAAAATATCTTGTGTCCCTGCAGGGTGTTGAAATGAACTGGATCAACCGTTATGGTCGTGAACTTTCCGGTCAAAGATTGCAGGCACTTCGTGCTTTCCATGACTGGGCGGTCAGCGAAGGTCTTATGAACTGATGGAACTGTACATCGTCCGTCACGGCAACACCCCCTTGCAAGGGGATGTGCAATATCCGATCGATCCGCGTCTGACTGACCTCGGTGTCTGTCAGGCAGAATCTCTTGCGCACCGTTTGCAGAATGTGCACTTTGATCACATTTTCGCAAGCCCTCTGCAACGCTGTGTGCAGACGGTTGCTCCCTTGTGCGCAAAAACGGAAACGGCCGTGCAACTGATGTATGCTTTACTCGAAAAAGGAACAAGGGCAAACTATGTCGGTTTGCCTTTTTTCGTTTTGCAGGACATTTGCCCGCAACTCAAGGAAAACACATTTGCATTCTGCGAAAAAGGCTTGCCCCCGTATGAAACCGATGCGCAGGTTTTTGAACGTGCAAAGCAAGTCATTTCGTATGTGCGTTCTGTTTGCAAAGAAGACGATACCGTATTGCTGGTTGCACACGGTACATTTAACAACTTTCTCATTCATGCCGCACTCGGGTTTGCAATACGGGACAACTTCAATTTCTCGCAGGACAACACAGGGCTCAGTCTTGTGCGTTTTCTTGTTGACAACGGAAAAGAACGCACAAAACTTGCATTCATGAACGATACGACCCATCTGAATACAATGAAGGAGTAAATTATGAGTCATATTCTTCGCTATACACATCCCGCCAAGGTGTGGGAAGCCGCATTGCCATTGGGCTCGGGCAGACTCGGAACCATGGTGTTCGGCGGTACAAAAACAGAAAAAGTGCAACTCAATGAAATATCCCTCTGGTCGGGCGAACCCTTCCCGCAAGCCGACCGACCCGAAGCATACAAGCACCTGCCCGAACTGCGCAAACTGATCGAAGAAAAACAGTTTAAACAGGCAGCAGACCTTCTCAATGCCGAATTTACCAATCAGGGTGGCGGTTTTGAAGCGGCTTATTCGGGCTCTTATCAGACCGCAGGGGAGCTGCTTCTGGCTCTGCAACCGACCCTCGGTACGGTGTCGGGCTATGAACACACCCTCGACCTGCAAACGGCAACCGATGCTGTGGTTTACACAAAAGGCGGTATCCGTTTTGAAAGAAAAACCATCGCAAGCCGTCCCGACAACTGCATCTGCATGAAACTTTGTGCCGACAAAAAGGGAAGTATTTCTTTTAATCTCCGCTATGTGCGTAATGAGCTCTCTTTCTGTGTGGCTGAAGAAAACAGCCTTTGCGCAGGCGGTTATTGCAACGGCGACATCGATCACATGCGTTTTGCCGTATGTGCAGTCGTGAAAACAGACGGCGGTACGGTGAAATCCGTCAAGGATCGTCTTGAAATCCGTAATGCTGACAGTGCGGAAGTTTTTGTCGGTATCCGCACCGATTATGTGCTCGATCAGAGCCGTAATTTCAAAAGCGGTAACGTGCCGCTTGAACAGGCATCTGCGGATGCAAATGCCGCCGCAGAAAAAGGCTTCGATGCCGTGTATGCCGATCATCTGGAAGAGTATAAGTCTTTTTATGACCGTAATACTTTGCATATCGACGGTGAGCACCGTGACGATCTCACTATCCCCGAAAGACTGAAAAATTTGCAGAAAGGCGGTAAGGATGTCGGCCTTTCCGAATTGCTTTACAACTTCGGCAGATATCTGCTCATCGGTTCTTCCCGTCCCGACAATGCACTGCCTGCCAACCTGCAGGGCGTGTGGTGCAAGGATTATCAGGCACCCTGGCACTGCGACTATCATGCCAACATCAATGTGCAGATGAACTACTGGCCTGCAGGCCCTGCCAATCTTGTTGATTGCACCGAATCGCTGTGGAAGTTGGTGGAAGCCCTGCCCGAGAACGGTGCCAAGACCGCCAAGGCATATTACAATGCGTCCGGTTGGACATTGTATACCATCACCAATCCGTGGCTGTGGACCTCGCCCGGTTGGGGCGGCGGCTGGTCGCAGTATCCTCTCGGCGGTGCGTGGATGTGTCGTCACCTGTGGGAATACTATGCCTACACAGGCGATAAGGAGCAACTTAAAAAATTCTATCCCGTCATGAAGGAAAATCTGCTGTTTAATCTGTCGATGTATACAACCGATGAAAACGGCAGCATCATCACCAATCCCTCGACCTCGCCCGAAAATGATTTCCGCGACGATGAGGGCAACATCGGATGGGTCTGCAAGGGTGCGGCGATGGATCTCGAAATGTTGTGGGATAACTTTACATATATGGCTGAGATCTGCCGCATTCTCGAAGTGGACAGCGATCTTCGCGCCGAACTGCTTGAAAAAAGAGCAAAATTAAGACCCCTGCAGATCGGCAAGGCGGGACAGCTTTGCGAGTGGGAAGGCGATTGGGACTGCAATGCGCCCGAACCGCACCACCGCCATGTAAGCCACCTCTATGCCCTGCATCCCGGTTTTCAGATCAGCCCCCTGACCACTCCCGAGTTTGCTTCCGCCTGCGCAAAAACACTCGAAATGAGAGGGGACGATGCAACAGGCTGGTCGCTTGCATGGAAGATGAATTTCCACGCAAGACTGCATAACGGCAATGCGGCCTACCGTCTGCTTGCCCGCTTGTTGAGACCGCAGCCGACCGTCAAAAAAATCGGCTATTCGGGCGGCGGGGGAGTCTATCCCAACCTGTTTGATGCGCATCCGCCGTTCCAGATCGACGGCAACTTCGGTGCAACGGCAGGCATCACGGAAATGCTGTTGCAAAGTCATATGCTCACCGAAGACGGCGATTTTATCATTCATCTTCTGCCGGCATTGCCTGATGTGTTTGCAAACGGCAAAACCACGGGACTGCTCGCCCGTGGCAATGTGAATACGGATATCGAATGGAAAAACGGAAAACTTGTCAAAGCCGTACTGACACCGAAGCACAACAGAAAAATTGTGCTGTACGGGGATTACGCCGTCACCGCTGACGGAGCACCCGTTGCAACGGAAAGTAAAAACGGTTGCACCGTGTTCAATGCACAGTCAGGCATCGCTTATACTGTCATATAAGAATAAAATCCCTCTGCTTCCGAACCGAGGCTGAGGGTTTTTTAGTGAAGCAAATAAAACAAAAAACCACCCTGTTGGGTGGTTTCGTTTGTGTCGGCGACGACCTATTTTCCCGGGCAGCTTCCCGCCAAGTATTTTCGGCACAGTTGAGCTTAACTACCGTGTTCGGGATGGGAACGGGTGGAACCTCAATGTTATAGACACCGACTGTTCGTGAGAGGTGTTACTCCCTCAATGCTCGATTAGTATAGCACAGCGGAATTCATTTGTCAAGCACTTTTTTGAAATTATTTTAATATTTTTCAGACAAAAAAAGAGGAGCCGCGGTTGCAGCTCCTCGTGTGTTTTTTTAGTAGGTGATGGTCCAGCGCTGTTCGCCGAGAAGACCGATGTCGCAATCGTTTACGGAAACAACAACAGCGGCTGTAACCTTGTCGAAGTGCAGAATGCCGGGCATTCTCAGATACAACTCGGTGATTCTGCCGGTAGCCTTGTCGATGGTTGCGGTAGCGGAGCAATCGCTGTATTTGAGTGCAAGACCTTCAAACTTGATGATGCCGCCGACAGCATCGGTGATGGAAGAAGTTTCGATCAGCGGGCCGATCTTACCTGCGGAGCCGCCGCCTACCGTCGGGTTGACTTCGGGGTTGGCGTCCGTGCCTGTGGATGTAATGGTCACGGTGTAGGTTGCACCGTTGTCAACACAGGTTGCACTTGCAACATCAGCAGCTGTCAGGGGAGAAGTGGTAAGACCTACAGGAGGAACATCGGCAACTGCAAAATCAACAGCATCCGTATTTTCGACCATGAACTTGCCCATCAGGCTTTCAGCAATACCGGAAAGGGTGGAGTTGTTGCCGATTTTAAGAATGTTGTTGTAGTTACTGGTGTAGTCATAGGTTTTGGTTGCCTTGGTAGCTTCCGCTGCAATCTTATTGTATGCAGAAACATAAAGAGCAACGATTTCTTCATTGGTAGAAGGGGTACCGGCAGGGGCAGCAGCTGCAGTGGTATCTGCTACGGGGGCAGCTGTTGTGTCCTCTGCAGCAGGAGTTGTGGTGTCAGCCACGGGAGCTGCGGTGGTATCTGCTACGGGAGCCGCGGTGGTATCAGTAACAGCGTTGTTGCCGGCAGGAAGCCCCACAGCATTGCCGTTGGAGTCAATGTTGACGATTTCATAGCCGGAGTTGATGGAATCAACCTGAACATACAGTTTGACTTTTGCGCAGCTTGTTGCACAAAGCAGCATAGCGGCAAGCATTGTAACGACGAGCGCAATACGAAGAATCTTTTTCATCATTTTTATCCTCCACACAGCACCATTTGGTGCATTATACAGAACCATAATACTCTAAAACAGATTCATTTGTCAAGACTTTCAATTTATTTTATAAAAACTCTGCAGACTTGACAAAAAGAGGGCTTGCAATTTGCAGTGCTTCTGTGTATAATGAATATAAATAATGACCGAGGTGTGTAATATGAAAAAGTTTATTTGTGTTTTGTTGAGCGCTGTTATGGCATTTGGTGTTCTTTCCGTTGCGGCAGTCGCCGCAGAATCCATCATCCCCGTGCATTATGTCAGTGTGGATGCCGATGCACAGGGCTATATTCTGATTCCGCTGAATGATGACGGCGAATACAATTCTACTTATACCGACGAAGATGATCACATTCAAAACGGCACGTTCTATGTTCCCGACGGCGGTGTAATCCGTTTTGTTGTTGAATATGAAGACGGTTATTCCGATAATTTTATGACAACTGTTCGCTATATGAACACGGTTCGTTATGAGGGTTTTTATACCGGCAATCCCTCCCTTGCTGAAGATGAAGCAATCCTGCTCACGCCCGACGCAAACGGCGTTTACACCATTGCCGGCATTGACGAGGCAATCACAATTACGGTTTACAATACCCAATCGGAATCCATGTCTTCCATTTTTGATTTTGTTAAGGAGCTCATTGCGTTCCTCGTTGATCTGTTGATGAAATTCTTCGGCATCGACTCCGGGCTTGGCGACGAATATTGATAATTTAAAATTGTTTAATAAAAAGAGGACTGTGTGTTTCGCAGTTCTCTTTTTTTTGCAATCCATGCAAAATTTGTTCATATATTACAAAAGATTGTGCAAAAAATTTATGATTTTCACGGAAATAAGTATAGAAATTTTTGCAGATATTTGGTATAATGATTGTCGGTCAAATAATCTCTATGTATTTGAAAAAGAAAGGACATGATACCAATGAGCAAGAAATTCGTTTACCTGTTCAAAGAAGGCGACGCTTCCATGCGTGAACTCCTCGGCGGTAAGGGTGCTAACCTCGCTGAAATGACCAAGATCGGTCTTCCCGTTCCCCAGGGTTTCACCATCTCCACCGAAGCTTGCACCCAGTACTATGAAGACGGCCGCAAGATCAACGATGAAATCCAGGCTGAAATTATGGAATACATCGTTAAGATGGAAGAAATCACCGGCAAAAAGTTCGGCGATCTCGAAAATCCGCTGCTTGTTTCCGTTCGTTCCGGCGCAAGAGCTTCCATGCCCGGCATGATGGATACCATCCTCAACCTTGGTCTGAACGAAGACGTTGTCAACGTTATGGCTGCAAAGTCCGGCAACGCACGTTGGGCTTGGGACTGCTACAGAAGATTCATCCAGATGTACTCCGACGTTGTTATGGAAGTCGGTAAGAAGTACTTCGAAGAACTCATCGACAAGATGAAAGAAGAAAAAGGCGTTTCTCAGGACGTTGAACTCACCGCTGAAGACCTCAAAGAACTCGCAATGCAGTTCAAGGCTGAATACAAATCCAAGATCGGTTCCGACTTCCCCAACGATCCCAAAGAACAGCTTATGGGCGCTGTTGAAGCCGTTTTCCGTTCCTGGGACAACCCCCGTGCAAACGTCTATCGTCGTGACAACGATATTCCCTATTCCTGGGGTACCGCTGTTAACGTTCAGATGATGGCATTCGGTAACATGGGCGACAACTGCGGCACCGGTGTTGCTTTCACCCGTGACCCCGCTACCGGCGAAAAGGGCCTTATGGGCGAATTCCTCACCAATGCACAGGGTGAAGACGTTGTTGCCGGCGTCCGTACTCCCATGCCGATCGCTGAAATGGCTGAAAAGTTCCCCGCAGCTTTTGAAGAATTCAACAAAGTCTGCGCAATCCTTGAAGATCACTACAGAGATATGCAGGATATGGAATTCACCGTTGAAGACGGCAAACTCTATATGCTCCAGACCCGTAACGGTAAGAGAACCGCTAAGGCTGCTCTCAAGATCGCTTGCGACCTCGTCGCTGAAGGCATGATCGACAAGAAGCAGGCTGTTGCTATGATCGACCCCAGAAACCTTGACACCCTCCTTCATCCTCAGTTCGATGCAAAGGCACTCAAGGCTGCTACTCCCGCAGGTAAGGGCCTCGGCGCTTCCCCCGGTGCAGCTTGCGGTAAAGTTGTTTTCACCGCTGAAGATGCTGTTGTCTGGAACGAAAAGGGCGAAAAGGTTATCCTTGTCCGTCTTGAAACCTCTCCCGAAGACATCACCGGTATGAAGGCTTCTCAGGGTATCCTGACTGTCCGCGGCGGTATGACTTCTCACGCAGCTGTTGTCGCTCGCGGTATGGGTACCTGCTGTGTATCCGGTTGCGGCGAAATCAAAATGGACGAAGAAAACAAGAAGTTCGAACTTGCAGGTAAGGTTTACGGCGAAGGCGATTACATCTCCATCGACGGTTCCACCGGTAACATCTACGACGGCATCATCCCCACAGTTGATGCACAGATCGTAGGCGAATTCGAAACCATCATGAACTGGGCTGACGAATTCAGAACCCTGAAAGTCCGCACCAACGCTGACACTCCCGCTGATGCTAAGAAAGCTCGCGAACTCGGCGCAGAAGGTATCGGCCTTTGCCGTACCGAGCACATGTTCTTTGAAGCAGAAAGAATTGCTGCTTTCCGCGAAATGATCTGTGCTGATACCGTTGAACAGCGTGAAGCTGCTCTCGAAAAGATCCTTCCCTATCAGCAGGGCGACTTCGAAAAGCTCTACGAAGCTCTTGAAGGCAACCCCGTTTGCATCCGCTTCCTGGATCCGCCTCTCCATGAGTTCGTTCCCACTGAAGAAGCTGACATCGCTGCTCTTGCAGAAGCACAGGGCAAGACCGTTGAAGACATCAAGGCTCTCATCGCTTCTCTGCATGAATTCAACCCCATGATGGGTCACCGTGGCTGCCGTCTTGCAGTTACCTATCCCGAAATCGCTGCAATGCAGACCAAGGCTGTCATCCGTGCAGCTATCAACGTCAAGAAGGCTCATGCTGACTGGAACCTTGTTCCCGAAATCATGATCCCCCTGACCGGCGAAGTCAAGGAACTCAAGTTCGTTAAGAATATCGTTGTTGCTACCGCTGACGCTGAAATCGCTGCCGCAGGCATCGATCTCAAGTACGAAGTCGGTACCATGATCGAAATTCCCAGAGCTTGCATCACTGCTGATCAGATCGCTAAGGAAGCTGATTTCTTCTGCTTCGGCACCAACGACCTGACCCAGATGACCTTCGGTTTCAGCCGTGACGACGCAGGCAAGTTCCTGTCCGCTTACTATGACACCAAGATCTACGAAAACGATCCGTTCGCAAAGCTCGACCAGACCGGTGTAGGCGCTCTTATGGAAATGGCAGTTGCTAAGGCAAAGGCTACCGGCAACCTCCACTACGGCATCTGCGGCGAACACGGCGGCGACCCCGTTTCCGTTGAATTCTGCCACAAGATCGGCCTCGACTACGTTTCCTGCTCTCCCTTCCGCGTACCTGTTGCCCGCCTTGCTGCTGCGCAGGCCGCTATCAAGGGCTAAGCCTTAAACGGTCAGTCAATCAATCCAATAAAACGTCCCCATCGGGTAACCGATGGGGATTTTTGTGCTGTCCGCACAATTTGGGGCAGTGCAGTAATCCGAGGGGATTTTTGTGTATAAAAGTTAATATTGAATTATTGCAAAATATATGGTAAACTTAATAGTGCCAAACCAATTGAATATAAAAATAGGGGCAATTTCTCTTTTTTTACAGGGATTTTATCAACTATTATTGAGCATAATTGTATTAGTGAATTTGATAAAAATGCAAATTCCATCAATACAATTGTGCTTATTGCCCTTTATATTGAATTGGTTTGGCGACTATCGGAGTTTGCGTTTTTTGTGCGTCTGCTTCGGTGGGCGCACTTTTTGTTTTATGGGGGATTTTTTGTGAAAAATATTGGAATCACCAAATGTATGCATCGTACTGCAGATGATTTTACAACTGATTTTGGAATTAAAACAAGATGCATTATAGATGTTGCATTGCGCCCTATATTAAAGCTTGCAACAAAAAGAAAAATCGTTGTTGAAAGTTACCCCAAGCTTGAAAAAGGAAAACCCTATATTTTTGCATCCACTCATCATTTTGATGAAGATATTATTGCAAACTTAGCTACGATTGACCGCAATGCTTGGTTGCTTACAGGTGCAACTCATCAGGTTGAGTATAACCCTCAATTTTATGCTGCCTGGGCACACGGTATGGTTTATGTTGACCGAAGAGATGACAGCAGTCGAAAAGAATCAGTTAAGAAA
>JAFQCH010000029.1 GCA_017416485.1 Clostridia bacterium
CGACAATGGGCGCTGCCCCTTGACCCCGCAAGTTTTTGAAAAAACTTGACCAAAACTTTTAATAATTGACAATCAACCAAAATTCCTGCAAATCAAACTCCCCGACAAACCGTAATTTATCTGCTTGCCCCCCCCCCAAAAACAAAACCGACTGCCCTTGCGGACAGCCGGTCATTTTTATGGGTTCTGATTCCTTATTCAGCGTCGGGCTCGTACATAGCCTTGAGCTTGAGCAGGTGAGCATATCTGTCAACAGAGGTCTTTTCAGCCAGTGCAAACAGTTCTTCTGCTCTTTCGGGGAAGGAACGGGTAAGGGAGGAATAACGTGCTTCGTTCATGATGAAGTCACGATAGCTTGCGGTAGCAGGCTTGGAATCGATGGTGAAGGGATTCTTGCCTTCTGCCTTGAGTGCGGGATTGTAACGGAACATGTTCCAGTAACCGCAATCAACAGCCTTCTTCATTTCAGCCTGGCAGTTCACCATGCCGCCCTTGATGGAGTGCATTTCGCAAGGTGCGTATGCAATGATAAGGGAAGGACCGTTGTAAGCTTCTGCTTCCTTGATTGCCTTGAGGGTCTGGTTCTGGTCAGCACCCATAGCGATCTGTGCAACATAGACATAGCCGTAGCTCATAGCGATTTCAGCAAGGCTCTTCTTGGCAATTGCCTTACCGGCAGCTGCGAACTGAGCAACCTGACCGATGTTGGAAGCCTTGGAAGCCTGGCCGCCGGTGTTGGAGTAAACTTCGGTATCGAATACCATGATGTTTACATCTTCGCCGGAAGCAAGAACGTGGTCAACGCCACCGAAACCGATGTCGTATGCCCAACCGTCGCCGCCGAAGATCCATACGGACTTCTTGCCGAGGTAATCCTTGTCAGCAAGGATGTCTTTCTTGAGCTGGCAGTCACAGTCACATGCTTCAAGAGCAGCAACAAGTTCTGCAGCAGCAGCGTTGTTCTTTTCACCGTCGTTGAGAGATGCAAGATATGCGTCAGCCGCAGCCTTGACTTCTGCCTTGGTGCCTTCGCCTGCAGCGAGAGCCTCAACCTTGGCAATCAGAGCGTTGCGCAGAGCGCCCTGGCCGAGGAACATGCCGAAGCCGTGTTCTGCGTTGTCTTCAAACAGGGAGTTAGCCCATGCAGGACCCTGTCCCTTCTTGTTGACGGTGTAGGGAGATGTAGCAGCCGGGCCACCCCAGATGGAGGAACAACCGGTAGCATTGGAGATGTACATTCTGTCACCGAACAGCTGGGTGATCAGACGAGCGTAAGAGGTTTCTGCACAACCTGCGCAGGAGCCGGAGAACTCAAGAAGCGGCTGCTTGTACTGGCTGGAGATAACAGTAGCAGCAGTAGCAACTTCTTTCTTTTCTTCGACATTGGCAACACAGTAGTTGAAAACTTCCTGCTGTGCTTCCTGGCTGTCTTTTGCGACCATCTTCAGGGAGTTGGTCGGGCAAACGCCGATACATACGCCGCAACCCATACAATCAAGGGGAGATACTGCAAGGGTGTACTTGTAGTCGGTCTTGACAATGGGCTTGGGAGCGATCTTGGTTGCAGCGGGAGCAGCGGCAACTTCTGCATCGGTCATTGCGAAGGGACGGATGGTAGCGTGCGGGCAAACGAATGCGCACTTGTTACATTTTGCACAGGTGGTAGCATCCCATTCGGGAACCATAACAGCAACGCCTCTCTTTTCGTAAGCGGCTGCACCGTGTTCAAATGTACCGTCAGCATGATCCATGAATACGGAAACAGGCAGGCTGTCACCATCCATGAGAGCAACGGGCTTCATGATATTGTCAACCATCTTGACGAGCTTTGCGGGACCTTCGGAAGCAGCAGCGGCTGCATCGTCGGAAGCGGTTGCCCAGTCAGCAGGAATTTCAACCTGCACATAAGCGGTTGCACCTGCATCAATGGCCTTGTGGTTCATATCAACGATATCCTGGCCCTTCTTGAGGTAGGACTTCGTTGCGGCATCCTTCATGTACCGGATTGCCTCAGCCTGCGGCAGAACTGCTGCAAGGGAGAAGAATGCGGACTGCAGGATGGTGTTGGTTCTCTTGCCCATACCGATTTCAACAGCAAGGTCGATTGCGTTGATGGTGTAGAGCTTGATGTTGTTGTTTGCGATGTAACGCTTTGCTTCAGCGGGCATCTGTGCATTGAGCTCTTCGGGAGTCCACTGGCAGTTGATCAGGAAGATACCGCCGGGCTTGACGTCGTTGACCATCTTGTAACCCTTGGTAACATAGGACGGGTTGTGGCAAGCGACGAAGTCAGCCTTGTTGATGTAATAGGGGCTCTTGATCGGGCTGTCACCGAAACGAAGGTGGGAAATGGTGATACCGCCGGTCTTCTTGGAGTCATACTGGAAATATGCCTGCACATATTTATCGGTATGGTCACCGATGATCTTGATGGAGTTCTTGTTTGCGCCGACAGTGCCGTCGCCGCCCAGACCCCAGAACTTGCACTCGATGGTGCCTGCTGCTGCAGTGTTGGGAGAGGGCTTTTCTTCAAGAGAAAGGTAGGTAACATCGTCGTTGATGCCGAGGGTGAAGTGCTTCTTAGGAGCATCTTTATCCATTTCTTCATATACTGCAAATACGCTTGAAGGAGGTGTATCCTTGGAACCCAGACCGTAACGGCCGCCGAGCACTTCGATACCGGTTCTGCCTTCAGCGTTGAGAGCAGCGATAACGTCAAGGAACAGAGGTTCGCCGATGGAGCCGGGTTCCTTGGTTCTGTCAAGAACAGCAATTCTTTTGCAGGTTGCGGGGATAGCTGCAACGAACTTGTCGGTTGCGAAGGGTCTGTAAAGACGTACTTTGATAAGACCAACCTTTTCGCCCTTTGCGGTCAGGTAGTCGATGACTTCTTCTGCGACGTCGCAAAGAGAACCCATAGCTACGATAACCTTTTCAGCATCGGGAGCACCGTAGTAGTTGAACAGTTTGTAGTCGGTGCCGAGCTTGACATTGACTTTATCCATATATTCTTCAACAATACCGGGAACTGCATCATAATACTTGTTGCAGGCTTCTCTGTGCTGGAAGAAGATGTCGCCGTTTTCGTGGGAACCACGCATGACGGGGCGTTCCGGGTTGAGTGCGTTCTTGCGGAAAGCAGCAACTGCATCCATATCGCACATTTCTTTGAGATCTTCGTAATCCCAGCAAGCAACCTTCTGGATTTCGTGAGAAGTACGGAAACCGTCGAAGAAGTTGATGAAGGGAACACGGCTCTTGATGGATGCAAGGTGAGCAACAGCACCGAGGTCCATAACTTCCTGCGTGTTGGTTTCTGCAAGCATTGCAAAACCGGTCTGACGGCAGGCATAAACGTCGGAATGGTCACCGAAGATGTTCAGAGCGTGGGAAGCAACTGTTCTTGCCGATACGTGGAAAACGGAAGGAAGCAGTTCACCTGCGATCTTGTACATGTTGGGGATCATAAGAAGAAGACCCTGCGAAGCGGTGTAGGTGGTGGTAAGAGCACCTGCTGCAAGAGAACCGTGAACGGTACCTGCTGCACCTGCTTCGGACTGCATTTCAGCAACCTTGACGGTGGTGCCGAAGATGTTCTTCACACCCTGTGCGGACCACTGGTCAACATAGTCAGCCATCGGGCTGGACGGGGTGATGGGGTAGATGCCGGCAACTTCAGTAAAAGCATAAGAGACATATGCTGCTGCATTGTTGCCGTCCATGGATTTGAACTTTCTTGCCATTTTTATTCCTCCATAAATTATTAGCGTGTTATAAATTTTTACACCAACGCATATTATAACTCTAAATGTACAAAAAGTAAACAAGAAAATAGACAAAATTTTTGCAAATTTATACTTCTTTTTCTCATAATATTTGTATACATTGTTAAAATGAAGACAATTTTCATTCTTATGCCTGTCACATTGTATAGCAATTTGCCGTGCTAAAGTGATGAAATTTGTGCAAAAGGGAAAAATTCCGAAAAATAACAAATTTTTTCTTGCAATGGGGTTTTTCATGTTTTATTATAGGTACCATAATTTTGCTGATGCAAAGGAGTGAATCAGAGATGAATGCCTATATGACCAAGATTCTCGAACAAGTTAAAAAAGTAAACGCGAATGAACCCGAATTCATTCAGACCGTAGAAGAAGTTTTCAATTCTATTGCCCCCGTGATTGAAGCCGAACCGATTTATGAAAAGCTCAATATTCTCGGCAGAATCGTAGAGCCCGAACGTCAGATCATGTTCCGTGTTCCGTGGGTGGACGACAACGGCAACGTGCAGGTAAACCGCGGTTTCCGTGTGCAGTTCAACAGCGCTATCGGCCCCTACAAGGGCGGTCTTCGTTTCCATCCGTCCGTTTATATCGGCATCATGAAGTTCCTCGCTTTTGAACAGACCTTCAAAAACAGTCTCACCGGCCTGCCCATGGGTGGCGGTAAGGGCGGCTCCGACTTCGATCCCATCGGCAAGTCCGACGGGGAAGTCATGCGTTTCTGTCAGTCCTTCATGACGGAACTGTACCGTCACATCGGTCCCGATGTGGACGTTCCCGCAGGCGACATCGGTGTCGGCGGCAGAGAAATCGGCTACCTGTTCGGTCAGTATAAGAGAATCAAAAATGCTTATGAAAACGGTGTTCTCACCGGTAAGGGCTTTTCCTACGGCGGCTCCCGCATCCGTCCCGAAGCCACCGGTTACGGTGCTGTTTATTATGTGCAGTGCATGCTTGAACACTTTGAAGACAATATTAAGGATAAAACTGTTGCCATCTCCGGTTTCGGTAATGTTGCATGGGGTGTTGCTTCCAAGCTGACCCAGCTCGGTGCCAAGGTCGTTACCCTGTCCGGTCCCGACGGCTACATTTATGATCCCGATGGTGTCAACACACCCGAAAAGATCGCTTTCATGCTCGAAATGCGTGCAGGCGAAGGCAAGGTCAAGGCTTATGCCGACAAATTCGGCGTTGAATTCTTCCCCGGTCAGAAGCCGTGGAATGTCAAGTGCGACATCTGCATGCCGTGTGCCACCCAGAACGAAGTCGGTATGGTCGAAGCAGAACAGATGGTCAACAACGGCGTTTCTTACTATGTTGAAGTTTCCAATATGCCCACCACCAACGAAGCACTCGCATACCTGCATAAGAATCTTCGCTGCGTAGCACCCTCCAAGGCTGTCAACGCAGGCGGTGTTGCCGTTTCGGGTCTTGAAATGTCCCAAAACTCCATGCGTCTTGCATGGTCTGCACAGGAAGTGGACGAAAAGCTCAGAGGTATCATGAGAAACATTCATGATTCTTCTGTTGCTGCTGCCGAAAAATACGGCTTCGGTTATGACCTTGTTGCCGGTGCAAACATTGCAGGCTTCCTGAAGGTTGCCGACGCTATGATCGCACAGGGTATTGTTTAAAATGCAAAATTGAAAATGAAAAATGTAAAATTAAAGGAATGGCGTTGCCATTGATTGACAATTAATTCTTTACTTTTGCGGTTCATTTTATAAAATATTCGGATTTTTTTCGTTTTTTCTGTTGCGCATTAAAAACATTTTTATTTTGTGCTTCCGAATATTCTTTACATTCTATAATTCGGAGCGCAGCGACCCGATAATTTTGCATTTTGCATTCTGCATTTTGCATTCATAGCATATTGGCACTCCGACAGCTTTGTTTGGTTAACAAAAAATATTCCGAAAAAGTTGAAAAAAGTTCTTTACAAACGTAAAACTTTATGCTATACTGCATTACTGTCCGGGTTCTCGGTCTTTGGATTCAACCGCCAAGCGGTGTTCAACCTGCCTTTGACTGGGGCTCAGGATCAAATATTAAATGAGGTGAAAAAATCATGACTGCTGCTGAAAAAACCGCAATCATCAAAGAGTACGCTCTGCACGAAGGCGACACAGGTTCTCCCGAAGTTCAGATCGCTGTTCTCACCAAGAGAATCAACGACCTTACCGAGCACCTGAAGGTCAATAAGAAGGATCATCATTCCAGACGCGGCCTTCTTAAGATGGTTGGTCACAGAAGAAACCTTCTTGCTTACCTGCAGAAGGTTGATATCGAAAGATATCGTGCCATCATCGCAAAACTCGGCATCCGTAAATAATCGATTCCGAAAAGGCGGCAGGCTTCCTGCCGCCTTGTTTTGCATAATGCAACCCTTGTAATCTCCGGCACTGACAGCAGGATTTTAGCAGTGAATAGAGTAGTTTCCGTGTGAGAATACTGTATTTATTGTTAAAATCCGAATCATGCCGTGGAAATATAAAAAATAACAGTGAGGTAAAAGAAATGTTTGAAGGCTTCAAAAAGTATGAAACCACTCTCGCAGGCCGTCCTTTTGTCGTAGAGGTCGGTAAAATGGCACAGCTTGCCGGCGGCAGCTGTCTTGTCCGTTACGGCGAAACCGAAATCCTTTGCACTGCTACCATGGCAGACAAGCCCCGTGAAGGCGTGGACTTCTTCCCGATGTCCATTGACTTTGAAGAAAAACTGTATTCCGTCGGTAAAATCCCCGGCTCCTTCCAAAGACGTGAAGGCAAGGCAAGCGACAAGGCTGTGCTTTGCGGCCGTGTAATTGACAGACCTATCCGTCCGCTGTTCCCCAAGGATATGAGAAACGATGTCGGCATCGTTGCAACCGTTATGTCCGTTGATCCCGACTGCCTTCCCGAAATCACCGCTATGATCGGTGTTTCCATCGCGCTTTCCATCTCCGAAATTCCGTGGGCGGGCCCCATCGCAGGTGTTTCCGTCGGTCTTATTGACGGCGAATACATCATGAACCCCACCGCCGAACAGCGTGAAAAGAGTGAAATGGCTGTCACCGTCGCTTCCACCGAAGACCTGATCGCCATGATCGAAGCAGGCGCAAACGAAATCGACAACGAAACCATGTTCAACGGCATCATGGCTGCTCACGAAGTCAACAAGGAAATGGTTGCATTCATCAAGGGCATCCAGGCTGAAATCGGCAAAGCAAAGGTTGATTTCCCGTCCAACGATCCTTCCCACGAACTCTACGAAGCTGTCAAGGAATTCGCAATCGAAGATGTCAAACTTGCTCTTGATACCGATGACAAGAGAATCCGTGATGAAAGACTTCGTCCCATCTATGCAGCCGTTCACGAAAAATTTGACGAGCTGTTCCCCGAAGAAGTTGCAAAGATCGACGACTGCCTGTACAAACTGCAAAAATTCATCGTTCGCCGTTGGCTTCTTGACGAAGGCAAGCGCGTTGACGGCAGAGGCATCAACGATATGCGTCCTCTCAACGCAGAAATTGACCTTCTGACCCGTGTGCACGGCTCCGGTATGTTCACCCGCGGTCAGACCCAGGTTCTCACCGTAACCACCCTCGGCACCATCGGTGATGCACAGCTTCTTGACGGTATCGACGAAGAAGAATCCAAGAGATATATCCATCATTATAACTTCCCGGCATACTCTGTCGGCGAAACCAAGCCCTCCAGAGGCCCCGGCAGACGTGAAATCGGTCACGGTGCTCTTGCTGAAAGAGCTCTCCTGCCTGTGATCCCCTCTGTTGAAGAATTCCCCTACACCATCCGCCTTGTTTCCGAAGTTCTGTCCTCCAACGGCTCCACTTCGCAGGCTTCCATCTGCGGCTCCACGCTTTCTCTGATGGCAGCAGGTGTTCCCATCAAGGCTCCCGTTGCAGGTATTTCCTGCGGTCTTGTTACCGAAGGCGACCGCTTCATGACCATGGTTGACATTCAGGGCCTTGAAGACTTCTTCGGCGATATGGATTTCAAGGTCGGCGGCACCAAGAAGGGTATTACCGCTATTCAGATGGATACCAAAGTGCACGGTCTGACTCCCGAAATCGTTAAGGAAGCATTCGAAAAGACCTATGTTGCCCGTTGCAAGATTCTTGACGAAGTCATGATCCCCTGCATCGCAGAACCCAGAGCAGAGCTTTCCAAGTATGCTCCCAAGATGCTTTCCACCAAGATCGACGTTGAAAAGATCGGCGATGTGATCGGTAAGCAGGGTAAGGTCATTCAGAAGATCTGTGCAGAATGCGATGTTAAGATCGACATCGAAGACGACGGTTCCGTATTTGTTTCTTCTACTGATCTTGACAATGCAAAGAAGGCACTTGATATCATCCACACCATTGCAAACGATCCCGAAGTCGGCGCCATCTACAAGGGTGTTGTCACGCGACTGATGAGCTTCGGCGCATTTGTTGAAATCGCTCCCGGTAAAGAAGGCATGGTGCATGTCAGCCATCTCGACGTTAAGCGCGTTGAAAAGGTTGAAGACGTTGTCAATGTCGGCGACGAAATCATTGTTGAAGTGCTTCCCATCGACGATCAGGGCAGACTTAACCTCTCCAGAAGAAATGCTCTGATCAAGGTTGAAGGCCTTGTGCCCGAAAACGAAGTTTCCGACGAACCCCGCAAGCCCCGTCAGGGTGGAAACCGCGGCGGCGATCGCAGAAACAACGACCGCAGACCCCGCAGAAATCACGACTGATTTTTGTAAATAAGTTTAACGAAGACTGTCCGCAAGGGCAGTCTTTTTTTGCAAAGCAAAAAAAATGCAAAATGGTGGAATGCAAAATGCAAAATTAAAGGGTTAACGCTCCATCATAGATTTTTTGGTTGCCAAATTACGGTTTAGCGGGGAGTTGCGGTTACGCACAGGCCGCCCTCCTCCACCCTTGTCGCCCCTGAAAGGGGAGATGTCTGCGTTAGCAGACAGAGGGGTTCAATCGGCTACATCAAACTTTATTGACCAAATTTGTGCAAACTTGGTTAACCCCTCTGTCACTTCGTGACATCTCCC
>JAFQCH010000051.1 GCA_017416485.1 Clostridia bacterium
ATCTCCTTGCAGGTTTTCCCGTTGCTGATAACTCTATCACAATACAGCGTTGCCTTTCGTGTCTTGGGAATGAAGTACTGTCCGCAACAAAAGCATCTGGCAATATTAGGATTGGAATTCAAATAGTTGATCAAAAGGAATTTATAATAATTCTTAATAGACCGAAAGCAGTATTCCGTCTCAAGAGTACCGGCAAAGGTATAGCGTTGTGTAACTGTGCCTTGGGTAAGGGTTGCGTATTTATCTTCGAAATCCAAGGGAACACCAAACGACAGGTCTTCCAAAACTTCTCGCAGCAGAATATAAAAGCGTACCGGCTCGGCAATCTGTTCGCAAATTGCATATTTTGCATTATACACGTACATTCCCGTCCCATCGTCCTTGGGCGTATGATCCAAAAGGTCAAACCGCAGTAACGAGCCGAGCGCGGAATATACATCTTCAATATCATACACCAATTCGTTGGCTTCGGTCAGAAGCTCATCAAAAATATCTAAATAGACAGTGCCGTAATTTTTGGGATCGCCATCATCCTCTGTCTTCTCTGCCAGGTCTTCAATTTTTATTAAAGCATCCAGATATGTGCTGAAATCCAACTCTGCAAACCATATAAGTTCAGCACCAATGGTTGTTTCATCAAGCTCCGTCTCGCCCTTGTTCGTAACAAGGGTCCTTTTTATTATACCGCCATTTTGAAGTGCTACATAAAGTCCCGGTGTTCTTTGCATCTAACGATCCCCCCTTTTTTGTCTAAAAGTAATCTTTTGTGTTTCTTTGAAAGATCACTCTTTTATTTAGGAAAAGTGTTTTGTCTTCTACAATTATATCACAGACAGGCGAAAAATGAAAGCCTGTCCTTAAAACTGAATGATCTGCCGATAAGATATGCGGCGGTGGCTTTGCCATAACAGCGATCCACGGATCGTGCTGTAGGAGAAAGGCGCAGACGATGCGCCCTCGCAAGAGGACACGGCGAGCGAAGAACAACCACCGTAAGCGAAACGCGGTCAAGAAAAGAGCGTAGGAACAACGTCGGGTGAACAGACAAAAAATCTGTAGAGAGCGAGGAAGCTTATGAACTTTCTCTCGTAGGAATAATCGCAATCTGCAAATTGAATATTGCTCCCACCTTTATATAAGCGGGAGTTTCTTTTCCTCAAAAAAGATTGAAAGGATGTGATATTTATGAGCGAAAAGAAGAACAGACTCGCTGTCATAGACGGTGAAACCTTAATGGATACAAGACTGGAGCCGACCAAGTTTTGTATCGACACTCTGCTGCCGCAAGGAATAACTATCCTCGGCGGCGCACCTAAAATCGGTAAATCGTGGTGGGTGCTGGATATTTGTATCCGCATCGCCAAAGGAGAAAGCGTGTGGGGGATGCAAACCACCAAAGGTACAACGCTGTATCTTTGCTTGGAAGATACGCTCAGACGTGTGCAGGAACGACTGTGTTTAATCACAGATGATGTTCCTTCCAACGCTTTTTTTGCAACGGCGGCGCACACACTTGCCGAAGGTCTCTGCGATGAAATCCGCGCGTTTGTAAAAGAACATCCCTACACCGTTCTGGTTGCAATCGATACTTTTCAGATTGTGCGTAACGGCGGAGTGGATACCTCTTACGGTAACGACTACGATGAAATCCGTCAGATGAAGCAGTTGGCAGACGAGCTTAATATCTCTCTTCTGCTGGTGCATCACCTTCGTAAGCAGGGCGACAGCGATCCGCTGAACAAGCTGTCAGGCACGACCGGAATTGTAGGCGCGGTCGATTCGGTGTTCGTGCTTGACAAAAGCAAACGCAGTGAAAATCTCGCCACACTCGTTTGCACGGGCAGAGATATTGAGCATCGGCAGTTGGAACTGAAGTTCTCAAACAAGGATTTTGTTTGGGAAGTAAAATCCGACAGCCGTGAGCAACCCGAAAAATTGTTACCGCCGGAGATGGAATTGCTCGTTCGGTTTATGAAAGAACAAGACAATTTCGTAGGCGGTAACAGTGAGTTTGTGGAACTGTTCAATAGGCTTACCGACAGCGAGGTAACGGTCAAAGGCTTCAAGCAAATGATGAACCGTTGGCGGTACGACCTCGAAGAACTCGGTGTGCATTATCGTGACCACCGCAGTAATGGAACACGGCTGTTGGAAGTGAAATACATTCCTTCTTCTGCTGTGGGAAGTGACGAAAGTGCCGTAAGTGACGAAACAAACTTGGTGTAGAAAACATTCGTCACTTTCGTCCCTTGCGTTCCTGTGAAGCGACTGTCCGCCCGTTTGCCGAAATGTTTGTGACTTGGAGTAAACACCCGACCGCCTCGGTTAAAACGCAACGCAGGGCAAATGTGAGCCGAGTGTGCGGAGATTTATCGCTGAAAGTTACTCAAAAAACGATAAAAACTACCGCATTTTATTTCTCTCCTTTAGGAGAGAACCAGCATCGCCTTTGGCTGTACGACCACCGCTAACGCGGCGGCCGCGCCAAACGCAAACTGGGCGGGCAGAAGCCCTGCACCCACTTTATTTTACAAGGAGTGATTTTTTATGAAATCCAAAAGATTTAATTTCAGAGTATCCGATACGATGGATGCTCTGATCCGTAAAAAAGCCGCAGATGCCGGAATGAGCATTACCGACTATATCATACTCTGCGCCATTGATAAAAAGGTAATCAATTATGACGGTCTGCGCGAACTTACCACACAGGTAAAAAAGCTCGGCAACAATGTAAATCAGTTGCTGATACTTTCCCGTCAGGGAAGGATCAACACCGTAAATCTTACCGCAGCCCAAGAGGAACTGAAAAAGATTTACGAACTGCTATCTGCCGAGCTTGGAAGGGGGTGATGATTTGGCAATCGTGCATTTCGTGAATTACAAAAAGCCACAGACAT
>JAFQCH010000052.1 GCA_017416485.1 Clostridia bacterium
ACAACCAACCCAAAGATCAGTAGACTCTTTGATTCTGAGATGTTATCGGTTGGCGATACTGTTCAGGTGCAGTATACCGATTTTGTTGATCTGGAACCGAACGCAGTTATTGACTCTGCGGCTGCCATATATAAAGCAAAAATCTCCGGTGGAGATGTACTAATTCCCGAATAATCTAATGCAATACGAAAGGTGTCGCAGAAATGCGGCGCTTTTTGCTTTTTATAGAGAAAAACGCTGGACTTGTGAAAACCTTTGTGGTATGTTGTTGTACTGCAAAGGAGGTGCGCATATGGCACGAAAACTGAATAAATTTAAAAAGAGCGACTTTATAACGGTAATCGCCGTTGTGAAGTCGCTCTTCTCTTATGCGGAGGTGAGATTAAAATGACAACACTTGAAGATCTGTACTATGGCAACATCAGTCCACACGAAAGATACATAAAGCGTGGTTCGAGAGTTGACCAACTCGTAAAGCTCATATGCAAAAACGAGGAAAGCCTAACAGCAACGCTTACCGAACAGCAGAAGGAAGCCTTCGAAAAATTCAAAGACTGCCAAAGTGAGCTTGCAGGACTGACCGAGCGAGATGCATTTAGGGACGGCTTCATCCTTGCGGTGCGAATAATGGTCGAAGCAATGGAAGGGTTAGAAACGGTGGAAGATATATGAATATGAAAAAGATAATATTGCTTCTTCTCTGCTGTGGGGTGCTCATAGGTATGGTGGGATGCGGTGGCGACACCGCACCGCCGCCTACCGAAAGTCCGCCGATAACGGTATCGGAAACAATAATAACAGAAACGCCTACCGAAACAACACCGCCTGTGGCGGCGGTAGAGCCGACAGAGAAAGAAAAAGAGCCTACCCCGACAGAGAGCAAGAATCAGAAAACCGAGCCAACCACGACCGTCACAGAGCCAACAACGGTAACGGAAAAGCCGAAGGAAGAATCTAAGCCTACGGTAACAACAAAACCGACCGAGTCATCGGCGGCGGAAACTACAACGGAAAACGGATGTATCACCATAGTGGAAACAGATGATCCGCCGAAAGAGGAAATCATCATACCGCCAAAACCGAGTGCAGATTTAGTGGCACAGAAGGTCGCAGAATACATAAATCAGTTCCGCACTGAGCAGGGCGATGTCACCGCAACGGTCATTCCCGGTCTGACCGAATACTGCAAATACCGATGCACACAACTTAAAACAAATTTTGCACACGACACAGATGACCAAAGAGCAGCCGCCGAAGCCTTGCAGTACGGCGAATATGTGGACTGGTCACTATATGGTATCGAAGGTGAAGAAAATTATTATACCGCCAATGTGCGCGAAGCCATCGGTAAAGGTAATTGGGGCGGCACCGCAGATGAGATTGCATACTCCATAGCCAACGGTTTCAGGAACAGCAAAGGTCACTGGTCATATGTCGGCAGCTCTAAGTACACCTACATGGCAGTCGGAGTGATGTATGACGGATATTACTGGTATGTCTGCGTATGTATGGACTCTGAAAATACAGACTTAAAATAAGTATAAAAATACCCACCGGATGCGGCGGTTCTTCATGGAACTTTGCCACAACATCCGGTGGGTAATTTTTATATTTGCCTTTGTAGCCGTTTGTTTTAACTGAAACGACCTACGGGTCAATGAAACTATTTCTGTTCGATTGTACGGGGATTAATCGTTTACTTCAATAATTTTCAATGCTTCCTCCGCCGTTAATTCCCCTTTAAGATATTTATCCCGTGCCGCCGATGCAGCTTCGCTCCAATGCCAATACTCCTCAATGGATATTCCCTTGGAAAGTTTTTTGAGCGAATCAGCAGCGCGCTCATACCGCTTATACATTTTCTGTTTGGTGCGTTCAAATGCTTTCAAAACAGGATCTGTATCAACGGCAATTTTACGCTTGATTACCGGTGCGATCTCCTTGCAGGTTTTCCCGTTGCTGATAACTCTATCACAATACAGCGTTGCCTTTCGTGTCTTGGGAATGAAGTACTGTCCGCAACAAAAGCATCGGGCAACATTAGGATTGGAATTCAAATAGTTGATCAAAAGGAAT
>JAFQCH010000053.1 GCA_017416485.1 Clostridia bacterium
CTGACTTTGCTATTGTTGCGCTATCGCGCAATGGAAAACCCCCGGCGAGGGTTTTCCACGCAAAACAATACTCAATTGTTTTGCTCCTTTCCTGCGCTTTTTTGCGGCAAAGGGATTTCGCCCGTTGCGACGGGCGACGAATGGCTCCGCCTCTCGACACCGCAAACTTTTGAAAAAGTTTGATCAAAACTTTTAACGACTGACGATCAACTACCTCCCCGAGAAACCGTAATTTAACAATCAAGGAGCTGTTTTTTGCAGCCCCTTGTGTTTTTTTAATCGTCAAATGCGGGAATTACCACGGGAATACCGCCTTTTTCTGCGGATTCATGCGCAAGAATTCCCGGCAGGGACATCTGAATAGCGAAATCCACATCCAGTGTCGGCTGTTCGTTATTTTTCAGACAACGGATGAATTCCTTAACCATTTTGCCGTCTGCACCGCCGTGTCCGTCTTTGCTTTCGCCGGCATAGGCGGAATTGACGGGAATTTCAATCTTTTTGGAGAAAGTGCCGGGGATGGACTGCAGGTTTGCATACGAATAGGCATCGTCCACAATGTCGAGTCTTCCCGTTTCAATCTGTCCTTTTGTGCCGCAAAGACGGAAATTGTGGTCATAACTCGTATAAGCACCGAAAGACACAAGAATGCGGATGATGGCACCCTTTGCGGTCTTCATAAGCGCCGCCCCCGTGCCCTTGATGTCGGGGGTATAGGGATTATAGATTTTATCCGATTCAAAGCAAGTGA
This sequence comes from Clostridia bacterium, assembly GCA_017416485.1. Lineage (GTDB taxonomy): Bacteria > Bacillota > Clostridia > Oscillospirales > Acutalibacteraceae > RUG806. The sequence continues at coordinate 752 of JAFQCH010000053.1, forward strand.
CGCTGACACAACGGTCATCCATTACATAAAGCAGCGGGCCGAGCTCGTGAGTCAGATATTTGATGGCGGGATTGGTTCTTCTCCAATGTCCTTCGGGGTAGTTGTCGGGTGCAAATTCTTCGGGGTCAAGGGCATGCAGGTATTCTGCTTCCGCATACACCACATCACCGAATAAGCCGTCTTCACGCATCTTCTTCCAGGTTTCGATGAATGCCCAGAAGCAGCAGTTTTCAGCCGCCATATAAATGAGGTCGGGATGCGCCTTGACCGCCTTTTTGAGGATGCGTGCTTCTTCCACAGAGTTGACGGACGGAATCTCGCTGAGCACGTGCTTGCCGGCTTCGAGTGCCTTGACAACGATGGGCACATGGTAAATGGCTTCGGTAGCAACAATGACGGCATCAATGTCCGTTTTGAGCATTTCGTCATAATCGGAAAACTGCATGGGGGTGCAGTTGCCCGTTTCGCTGAGTTCTTTGTAGCCGGATGCTAAAATTGCGGGATTGTGGTCGCAAACGGCGGTCAGCTCCACACCGGGCAGACCGAACAGATTCACGGCAATGGCAGTGCCTCTGCCAAGACCTACAACACCGACTTTGATTACCTTTTCACTCATGTTAAAGTACCTCTCTTTTAATACATTTTTTCAATAACTTCCATCAGAACGGATTTTTTATATTCCGCCTCCGAAGCGGCCTGCGTATGCACAATATACTGTTTCAACGCCCACAACACATCGTTCACATCCGCTTTTCTTGTTTTCATATGCAGAGCTAACGCATCCACGACAGTTTCCGTATGCAAGCACTTGACAAATGCGTGCAGATATGATTTGGGTGCATCGCAGGTAAAAGCATTTTCAACTATCTCTTTTAACATATCGAGAAAGGCACGAAAAACCTTATGTTCGCTGATGCCTGAAAAATCGGAGCAAACAAAGTCGCACACCAAAGCAAAAGAATCTTGCGTAAGTTGCTCTTTTTGAGGATAATCAGCGAGCAGTTTTTCTTTTTCCGTGTCAAGATATGCAATGCAACGATCCTGTGAACACATTTAACAGCACTCCTTTTTATTCCTGAAAACAGTATACAAAAACGCGCAGCAAATTTCAATATAAAAAATCGTCTGCGACGAATCAACCCCCCGTCCCCCAATCTTGGGGGCGAATAGGTGTTTTTGTTCAATAAGCTTGCGTCATTCAATGAGCCGCAGGCGAATTATATGCAAATTGCTCACAACGCAAGCAATTTCCCATATAATAAAAAATAAAAACAGGTTCCCCGGCACAGCCGGGGGTTCAATTACAATAAAACACCAACCCCGCCGAGTGGTCAGAGCCCGGCAGGGTTGATGCTGTAGGAGATGAAATCACGCGGAAGGATAAGTTCCGCGCAGGAGAAAGTTGGGCGGGTTCATGGCGACTTGATTCTGCTTCCCCGTCAGAAGGGTACAATTGACCGGGGAAGCAAAACAAGCCGGGTGATAAAAGTGAGTGTTATGCAATAGGAAACAGCGGAGCGCTGTAGTGCAGTTCACCGCAATCGCAGTACTGTTGCACGTTAAGCAGGCGGAAGAACATATTCAGAATGTTCCAGAACAGCTGAATGAACTCATTGTCGCTGTGGCACAGGTGGTCACAGTTTGCGATTGCTTCTTCGCGGTCGATGTCTTCCTGAATTTTGTAGCTTACAAACAGGTCGTAATCGGGCATGATGAAGGTGTTCTGTTTTGCGTTGAGGTCAACACCCTCAAGGGTGACTTCTTTGCCGTCGGCATCCTTGATAATCCAACATACAAAGCTGTCCAGTGTTGCGCGCATTTCTACTGTGCTGCCGGTGCGGCCGGAGTAGTCACCGGAACCGTTCACTTTCACATTGATCGGGTACTGCTGATTTGCAGTGTCCTTTGCATTGGTGACGGAGTGCATGGCAGGAACGACATAGGTAACTTCGGCATCGTTGCATACATAGTAGTCGTTTTCAACGGGGTTGTACACGGCTTTGATGTGC
>JAFQCH010000054.1 GCA_017416485.1 Clostridia bacterium
AGTAGGTTCGACGAGAATCCTTCTCAGGGGGGATAATCCGTTCTAAATTGACTTCAATAATGTTTTCTTTACAAATCGTCTGTCCGATTGAAATGATAAAAGATTGAGAGTTTTTGGGCGCGGATTTACTGTCCCATTGAGAGTATTTTCAGTGCCCAAAATGAACGGTCATATCACCTATGAAAAACACCTTCAAAATGACATAAATGACCTTCATACTTTCCTATTCAAATGACAAGAAAAATGACTTTCGGATTGATAGGTAACAGAGGGTAAAAAATCCCCTTTCCTTCCCCTCATATCAATACGAGGTCGTGGTCATTTCGATACGAGAGTTCAGTCATCTCGATAAGAATATTTCGGTTATCATCATATCAATACGAAAGTGGGCCGAGTCATATCAATAAGAGAGCGTCCAAAAAAATCAATTATAAATCAATTACAAATCCGTAAGGATTATCATATCGAAATGAGAGTGGGTGGAGTGCTTTCGATATGAGAGTTCGTCATATCCATAGGACAGGCAAATTCGGCATAGAAAACAGACAGACATACAGAACTGTGATGTGCGGTGAATAGGACGGTCATACCGATATGACAGCGCACATATTCCCACAAAAGCGGAAGCGGTATCCCTGCAGAACCGATCGGTCATTCGCTCCAAAGATGCGATCATTCGTCAATGTTACAAGCGGGCAGAGAGTGAAAAAACACAAGCGAGCGGACAGCAAGACGAGTCTCACAAGACATTTCCGAGCTACCCCCCTCTGGCCGCCCGAGCGAAAACAGGGGCGATTTTCGTCAAAATAATAATCTGTGACGTGCGTTCTGACACAGCCCCGCAGAACCGCCGCCAAGACCTCGTGACGAAAATTATGTTTTCGTAACGAACTGCCCTCGGCCCGAGCAAACGCCTCCGGATCCGACTGTTGGGCAGCAGGTAGACTGCCGTGGGCGAGCCTATCAATTTTCGTCAAGAACATTCCCAAGGGGCACCAGTTTTCCCAATCCGCTGCTTATCGCAGCGAGCTTCGACCATCTTAAATTTTCGTACAGAACAATTCCACAAAGGCGAATCCGCACCGGAGGCCGCCTGATCGCCGGTGCGAAAATGGGGCAGAATTTTCGTCACGAAACAGGAAAGCCCGTGGCGTCGTGTTCGTCACGGGCAAAACAGCGGGGCGATTCTCTGTACGAAAATCGCTCCGTTGTCCGCTGGTGGCTCAGATCTGCCACGGCTCTGCTTGCGGTGTCGTATGGGAAATATCTTCAAGGTATGTGCCTCGGCTTGCGGCTTGTTCTCTTTAATGGGAATGTATGACCTTCATTTGCAGAATGAAGAAAATGAACCTCATTCCGAAAATGATAAAAATGACCGTCATTCGCAAACGCTCGTCGCCCAACCTTCCCGAAATGATAATCATATCCGTCATTTTGAAATGATATAATGACCGTCATTTGAAAAAGCCATTCAGATTTATTTTTGATTTATGACGGATTTGTCCGTTCATTCTCAAATGACAGTGCGACCTTCCTTTCGGAATGACAGGGGGAACATTCGACTATGACTGTCCTGCTCCCTCATTTCGGATGCAGGGGGGATTTACCTCTTGTCATAACGAAAAAGAACGTCATTTTCTTTATCATAAAAAATGGTGCACAAATTGGTGTACTGTATGCACCAATTTTCTTTCCTGTTTTCGTGCCGTCAGAGGTGTCATATTTGCTGTCGTACCGCGAAAATTTGATAATTTTTCGCTCAAAAAGCAGGGCGCCCAACTTGTTTTTTACTCCAAGTTGGACGCCCTGCTTCTTGCTATTCTGTTTGGCGGTTTCGGTTTTTGGTTTATGCGGAGCATAGTGTTATCACCTCGCTGAATGTTTTTTGTAAAGGCGCACAGGGGCGGTTGGCGGCTCTTTGACCGTCACCGCCCCTGTGGGTGTTTTGTTTTGCTGTATTATTCCTTTTCAAAGCTTAGTGCAGATGCGTTATTGCTGAAAGCAAGTGTTACGCTCACGCCCTTACCGTTGGATGCAATGTAGTTATACACCGCCATACCCATCATTTCGGTATCCATCACTTCGGGATCAACGGTAAAGCCTGCTGCCTTCAGTTTTTCTGCATAGGCACGGATGCCTTCGATGGTGGCGTTGGTAAATGCTACGGTAAAGAACGTATCGTCACCGCTTGCGGCGTACAGTTCAAAGTCCGGCTTGGGAACGAGCTTGGTAAACTCGTTGTCCGGCCAATCGCCGCCGATCTGTCCTTCGCCGCCGTCTGCATCCTTGACTACCCAAGTGCCGTCGGGCTTCTGTACCATCGTAGTGCCGTCCGTATCCACGACGGTCATACTGCCATCCGTACCGAAAGACACGTCAACGCCATCCTTCTTTGCGTCTGCTATAATAGCCTGCTTTGTGGCTTCGTCCTGTTTGCCCCAAACAACGTCGGTGGCACCGTTGCCTGCCATAATTGCGGCAAAGTCGATATCTTCGGGATTTACGGTACTG
>JAFQCH010000055.1 GCA_017416485.1 Clostridia bacterium
ATATAAAATAATTAGCAAGTGTTTAAATAATTACTATTTTTGTCTTTTTTCAAATTTCTGTATGCTCTATAATCGGAGCGAAGCGACCCTTTAATTTTGCATTTTGCATTCTTGCATTTTGCATTTACGGTTTATCGGGCTTTAGCCCGATAAACCGCAATTTATCATGCCCTTATTCCGCAATCTTGCAAACATCGATCCATGCAACGGGATTGCTGAGCATTTCGAGCTCCTCGCAGGTCAGTTCAATGGCACTGCTCGCACTGCCCACGGCAGGGTAGACCGTTTCAAATCTTTTGAGTGATTCGTCAAGGTATACTTCCACTCCGTCATTCACCGCAAACGGGCACACGCCGCCTGCTGCATGGCCGACCTTTTCTTCCACTTCCGCAAAGGGCAACATTCTTGCTTTGGTTGCGAACTGCGCTTTGAATTTGGAGTTGTCGATTTTGGCATCGCCTGCGGCGACAATGAGCACCGTTTTTTCACCCACCGCAAAAGACAGTGTTTTTGCAATGCGGCATCCCTCACAGCCCAAAGCCTGTGCCGCCAGTTCCACCGTTGCACTCGATACGGTGAATTCCTGCATTTTATCGGCATAGCCTTTTGTCTGTAAATATTCTCTTACTTTTTCAATGGACATACCTTATTCCTCTTTGAAACTGTCGTTGAAAATTTTTAGAAGCTGCATATACCCTTGGTGCTTGGCAAGCGCCATCTGCTTGATGCCGTCGGACACATCGGAATCAAGAATGGCCTGCATTTCTGCTTCCGTTTTGGCAATATGCCCTGTCTGCACGGTCATGTCGTAGGTGATAAACTGTTGCAAGGCTTCTTCATCATAGCGGTCGTACCAGTGTGCGGAATAGGTTGTGCGGTAGCAGATGAAAATATTGCGCGCGGCTTTCGGATATTCGGCTTCTTTTGTTTTTCCTTCTTTAATCAGGCGCATCGCTTCATCCTGAAATGCGACCATGGCTTCTTTTGTTTTCTCTAAAAAGTAATCTTTGTCAAAATACCGCATGGCACTGCTCCGATCATTTTTTTGCTATTTTACCATACCATTATGTAAAAGTAAAGCAAAAAGGATGCAAAAAAGTCCTTTTTGGTTGCAGAAATTAAACAACAAACTCGCTTTCCGTTGTCCACCGGATTTCCGTATATACCTTATCGCAAACGCCGTTTTCGGCAACGGTAAAGGTTTCAAGGTGTTCATCGGACGGTTGCAAAAGAGAACGGCTTTCGACTGTGTTTCCGTTTTCGCCAACGCTTTGTTCTGTAACGAGGATATATGCCGTTTCTGCTTTTGTCACGATTGTTTCAGGGACTTGCCCTGCCGTGTAGGTGTCCGTTTGCAACGGAGTATGATTTTCGTCCATTTGTGTTAAGGTCACACTTTGCGGGGTGTCAATTTCCTCGCGGTGGATGATGAATGTACCCGTGTAAGAAATTTCCTCGTCGTCTTTTTCAACGGTCACGGTTTCGGTGATGGTTTTGGTAAGTCCTCCTGCACCGCCGATGCCCGTGCCTTCGGTGATATACACTTCGCCTGTCGGAGTCTGATAAATGGGATTGACGTAGACCGTATATAAATCACTGCCGCGGATGGTGTAAAGCGTGGCTTCCATGGTGCGTTCTTCCCCGTTGTCTTTGTAGTGATTGCCGCTTTTTACATCGCAAAGCCCTTCTCCTGCAATATTCGTCACATAGTTATTCGGTTCTTCATAAACGGTCGCACAATACAGATACCAGCCGTCCGTGTCGGGAAATACATATTCTTTGGTGTGTATCGTTTCGCCCGTTTCTTCGTTTATCGCTGTTTTGTCAACAAGCTCGGCATAGATGCGGTTGGTGTAACCGTCCGTTTCGGTTATAATATTGTTTCCGTTCAGAATATCGTTTGCGTTGTCGTTGAAATAGCTTTCAAAATCAAACAGATGTAAAGATTCTTTGGTGATCATGGCACCGATCAGTTTGTCACCGCTTCTGTTTTGCGTTGTTTGTGATGGGGTAAGATCGACGGTCTTTGTAATTCCCAACACAAAAGAAATGATAAGAATGCAAATGCCGATTAAAATCAGGTGTTTATTCTTCATCGTCACAGTCCGCCTTTCCGTCAAATTTCAAGATGTCCCCGACATCGCAGTCGAGATAGAAACAAATTTTATTGATCGTCCCGAAGCGCACGCCTTTTGCTTTTCCGCTTCGCAGAATCGAAAGATTTGCTTCCGTAATGCCGATCTGCGCACACAGTTCTTTGGATGTTTTGTTGCGCTGTTTAAGGATTTCATCAAGATGCACTTCAATTGCCATAACCCACCTCAGATGATCATTTCGTTGTCTTCCCGCAATTGTCTGTTTTCGATAATCAATCTTGCAAACAGCAACGCACCAAGTACAAACGCAAGGCTGACAATCGGAATGTTGAGAGAAACGGTAAAATCAGAACAATACTGCAACAGCACAATGTGCACCGCATTGACAAATACACCGAGAGCCGTTGTGACGGCGAGGGCAATACAGCACAGGCGGCTCATGGTTTTTGCCTTTTGTGTCAACAAAACGGAATTGTCTTCGTAATGCAGAACAATATTCCGCAGTGCGAGTGCTACCGCAATGTCAGCCGCATAGGGGAATGCGTTTGCGATAAAATGAAGTATTGCAATTAAGAAATCTGCTGTTTGTTGTGCTTCTTTTACTTGTGTAATCAGATTGCCGACACTGTTGAGTGCAATGCAGGCAACAAACAGAAAGCACAAGGCAAGCAGCATTTTCTGTGCATATTGCAAGAGGTTTTGTTTGTCTGCATTGCTGAACAAGCGTAGCAGGCGAAGAATGCAGAAACAGACCAAAGCTGACCAAAGTGTCAGACAAAGACCCGATTGCACAACGTTTTGCATGTCTTGCGTATAAAAGGGAAGAATTGCAGAAAGTCTGTCGAGATTGGCGAGTAACGGAAAAATGATACCTGCCAAAACAGAAGTTGCAAGCAAGGCAATGTGCTCAGTCCGTTGCTCTTTTTTCTTTATATTTTTTAATACATATAGCAAGGGGAGGCAACAGACAGCGGCGGTCAGCATCACGGCAAAACCGTTTGCAACAGTACCAAGTCCTGCCAGCTTGCCGAGCAGAAAAGCAGGGAGAGAGAACGGAACGCAAAGAGCAGAAAAAACAATTTCCCCGTCAATACAGTCACCAATATGGAAAAGACACAGCAGAACAAATTCCGCTGACAGAAAAAAGAGAATGCTTTTCTTTTTCATATGCCACCTCAAATTATTGTTTTATTATAATTTCTGATTTTACTGTAACATAAAAATTATCGTTTGTCAATAATTTTTTGATGATTGACAAATGCTTGATTGTGCTGTACAATAGGGCAGAACAGGAGGGGGAAGAATGGAATTTTTCAAAGAACACAGTTTTGTGATTGCACAGATCATCGGCTTTTGCGCCATGGCAACGGCTATTATCAGTTTTCAGCAGAAAAAGCGCACGAACATTATGATTTTTCAGCTTGTCTGCACGGCGTTGTGGTCGTTGCATTTCTTTGTGCTGGGTAATATGCCGGGTTGTGCACTCAACGGCATTATGACATTGCGTTGCGTGATCTATTATTTCAAGGAAACGCAGAAATGGGCGCAGCATAAGATCTGGCTTGTGCTGTTTCTGATTGCAGGTCTTACAGCAGGCATTCTGACATGGGAAAGCCTGTGGAGCATTTTGCCGCTTCTCGGTATGGTTATTTCCACCGTTGCACTGTGGCAGCAAAATCCGAAGCACATACGGCTTATGACCATTCCCGTGGCTGTTTCGTGGTTTGTTTACAACGCCCATAGTCTGTCCTATGCGGGCATGTGCAACGAGGTGTTTGCCCTCATTTCCATTTTTACAGCCATGTGGCGACTGGACAGACGTAAAAAAGAAGAGGCTTAAATTTGTGCAAGTCGATGAAAAAGTTATTTTTCGTTGACTTGCTTTTTTGATTGTGTTAGTATTTTAATATATTAAATTTATGAAGGTGATTTGCAATGAAAAAGAGATTTATAAAAACACTTTGTCTGTTGCTGTCAATGCTTCTTGCATTCGGCTTTGTTCAACCTGTTGCCTTTGCGGCAGAAACGGAAGAAGTCAATTACATCATTGACAATCCTTACGAAGAAGTCGATTGGGACGTATGGAATGACTATAAAACCCAGCTTCATTGTCATACCAACGCTTCCGACGGTTTTCTGACGATTGATGAATTTGTGCGCATTCACTATGCTGCAGACTTCGATATTGTTGCACTGACCGATCACGGCACGATCAATCAGGGCTGGAATGTGGTTCCCGAAACCGTTCCGCTGATGCGTCTGATCAAAAAGGAACGTACCAATATGGCGGATATCATCCCCATTCCCGAGGATGAATATCAGGCTTATCTCAACGGCACAAACGAAAACCGCACCTATGTGACCAAGGACGGCTACACCCTGACCCGCACCCATGAAAACGGCATGCTCGATGTGCCCAAGGGCATCGAACTGAACATGGCGACCCCCATCGCAGACTGCCATCTGACCGGATATTTCTCCGATTACGGCCAGGGCCTGGCAGGTGTATTCGGCGACTATGAAACACCGTCTGAGGGTGTTATGAAAGCCGGCGGCATTTCTTATCTGTCCCATGTCGGTGAATATGTGTATACGGATAAAGACTCCGCAGACCATGTCGGACAATTGATTGACGACTACTATCCTAATAAATTCGCAAGATTGTTCCTTGATTATGCAGGTTCTTCTCTCGGTATGGGGATCAACAGTGCTACCGATGCACACACCCGCTGTGACCGCATTCTGTATGACCAGATTCTGCAGAAGACCATTCCCAACGGTGTTGTTCCGTGGGGGAACACTTTTGCGGATTCTCACAGTGAAAGTTCCGTCAATGATGCCTACACCATGTGCTGGATGCCTGAGTTGACACTCGAAGCCTTCCGTGTATGTCAGGAAAAAGGTCAGTTCTTCTCCGTTTCCCACTTCTCCAACGGCGTGGAACTCAACGGCATGGAAGAAATGCCCGGTTTTGTGGAACAGAATGTGTATGACACCAAGAGTTATTGGCTTGACAACACCCCGCAGGTTACACGCATTGATGTGGATGAAGCAAATGACACCATTACCGTTTACGCAGATAATGCAAACATCATCACATGGGTTTCCAACGGCAATGTTATTAAAAGAGAAAACCTTGTGAACGGTGTTGCAACGCTCGACCTGCACAATGACGAGCTGCTTGACGAAGCATATCTGTATGTCCGTTTCTATGTTTCGGGCGACAACGGCATTTGCTATGCACAGCCGATGGTTCTGCATGAAGAAGGTGCAGATTTTGCTCCCGTGGATGTGCCTGTTACACGTGATATTTCCACATTCCTGCGTAAACTGGTTTCCTTCGTGGATCTGATTTTCTTTAAATTCAGTCCGTTCATTTGGGCATTCAAGTATTTCGGACTTGGTTATGATCCGATTGACAGACTCGATACGGAAATCAAAGAAGGATTCAATGAAGTGGTCGACGGCGTTACAGGGATCATCAAATAAGAATCATAATGCAAAGTGCGGTCAGTAATGATCGCACTTTTTTATGGATAAATTACGGTTTATCGGGGAGATAGTTGATCGTCAGTCGTTAAAAAGTTTTGATCAAACTTTTTCAAAAGTTTGCGGTGTCGAGAGGCGGAGCCTTTCGTCGCCCGTCGCAACGGGCGAAATTCCTTTGCCGCAAAAAAGCGCAGGAAAGGAGCAAAACAATTGAGTATTGTTTTGCGTGGAAAACCCTCGCCGGGGGTTTTCCATTGCGCGATAGCGCAACAATAGCAAAGTCAGCGCAAATATCAATAAATATTTTATATTA